>DATELA010000001.1:0-59360 GCA_035277145.1 Gemmatimonadaceae bacterium
CTGATCGATAGCCGAAACACGACGACGCGCGCGGCGGAATCGTCCGCCGCGCGCGTCGCCATTTGTGCCGGTGTTAGCGCGCGTTGCGGCTCAGTGCACGATCGACCGAGAAGGCGCCGCTGCCGCGAATCATGATGGCGATGGCCATCGCGATCACGAGCGCGTGGTACTCAAAACCTTCGCCGGCCTGTTGACCAGACCAATTCATGAAGAATCCGTTGGGCAGGTGCACCATGAAGACGGCACCCGACATGACCGCGATGATGCCGAGCGCCGCGGCACGTCCGAACAGGCCCGTGATCAGTGCGATCGATCCAAGAAACTCGATCGCGATCACCAGCACGGTTACGGCAGCGGGGATGTGCATCGAAGAGAATCCGCCGACGGTACCGGCGAATCCGTATCCGCCGAACCATCCCAGGAGTTTCTGTGCTCCGTGTGGGAACATGACGAGTCCGAGCGCAACGCGAAGTACGAGCGCGGCCGGATCATCGTTGGTGGCCACAAGATTGGTGAAGAACGTTCGCAGCGCGGGGAAGCGCGGCGTTGATGCGTGACGAATAGCAGCGGTAGTCATAGGAGTGAGTGGTTGCGTGTGTTGACGTGGTGAGGATGAGGAACGCGGCGTCGCGTTATGTGGTACACCAGTGGCCGTTGCAACGGTCGCTGTTATAACAGATATTAGTCAAAAAAATTATCCGCTCCGGATGGCGTCCAGCGCCGAGAGGAGCGCCGTGAGTTGATCGTTGTCGAGGTTGCCCATGAAACGGCGTTCGAGTGCCGTCAGCGTCGGTGTCACGTCCTCGACACACCGGAGTCCTGCCGCTGTGATCCGCACGGTCACGTGCCGGCGGTCTTCCGTGTCGCGCTCCCGCCGAATCAGGCCGGCGGCCTCGAGTCGATCGAGCATTCGCGTGACGTCGGGAACCGGCGCGATCATGCGTTCGCCAACTTCGCGGCCGCAGAGTCCCGTCGATCCCGCGCCGCGCAAAATGCGGAGCGCGTTGTACTGCGCGACGGTAAGGTCGTGCGCACTGAGTGCGTCGTTGAGCGCATGATCGAGCACAGCCGCTGTGCGGAGGAGCGCGACCGCGGCCTCGTCCTTGAGGCTGCGGAACGGCTTGTTCTGTTTGAGCTCGGCCTGGATGCGGCTGACCATGGGAGCAATAATAACTGTTATAACATGTAATGCAAGTGAGAAGTAAGGAGTGACAAGGAAGAAGTGGAAAGTGGCAAGTGAGAATTGGAAAGGCAGAAGTCGGAAGTTTCTTCCGTCTTCTTACTTTCTACTTCGTATTCCTACTTCCCACTTGGCACTTTTTCCTTCACACTTCTGACTTCTCACTTCGCCACCGGCTATGCGCCTCCTCGTTGCCGCCACACTCGTCCTCGCGACCTCTCTTCCGGCGCAATCGCGCCAGTACACCGCCGCCGATTACGATCGCGCGGTGCGCTACCTCGGCCCCAGTCTGACCAACACGGTCAGCGGCGCGAATCTCAACGTCGCGTGGCAACCCGATGACAAGCTGTGGTATCGGTTTGCGGCGGCGGCGGGCGACACGCAAATCGTGGTCATCGATCCGGTGCGTAAGGCGCGCGTCGCGTGCGCGAACAACGTGACCACGTGTGGTGGCGTCGCGATTCCGGCTGCCGGTGGCGGTGTCGGACGCGGTGGCGATGGTGGCCGCGGCGGGCGCGCAGGCGGCGGTGGCGGACGAGGCGGTCGCGGCGGTGGGGCGGGCGCTGGTCCGCCGGTGACGATGTCGCCGGATGGGCGCACCGGCGCGTTCATTCGCAGCTGGAATCTCTGGGTGCGCGACGTCGCAACCGGCGTCGAGCGGCAACTAACGCGCGATGGCGTCGAAAACTTCGGTTACGCGACCGACAACGCGGGCTGGGCTGGAAGCGATCGTGCGGTGCTGCTCTGGTCGCCCGATTCGAAGAAGATCGCGACACAGCAGCAGGATGAGCGCAACGTCGGCGACATGTATCTCGTGAACACGAGCGTCGGTCATCCGACGTTGCGTGCGTGGAAATATCCGCTCCCTGGTGACAGCGTCGTCGCGATGGTGCACCGCGTGATCATCGACGTCGAGTTTGGCCGCATCGTGCGTCTGCAAATGGCGCCGGACTATCATCGCGCGACACTCGGCGACAACCTGTCGATGAACGACTATGTGTGGAGCCCCGATGGCTCCAAGCTCGCATTGGTGTCCACGGGCCGCGACCACAAGAACGCAATTCTTCGCGTCGCCGATGCGTCGACCGGCGCAGTTCGTACCGTCTTCGAGGAGAAAGCCGCAACGCATTTCGAGTCGCGCACAGGATGGCGCGTGTTATGGGCGACCAATGAAGTGGTTTGGTATTCGCAGCGCGACGATTGGGGCCATCTGTACCTGTACGACCTCAACACCGGTCAGCTGAAGAACCGCATCACGTCGGGCGCGGGTCCGGTTACGGCGATCACACGCATTGACGAAAAGACGCGCACGCTGTGGTTCGCTGCGAACGGACGCGAAGCCGCGCAGGATCCGTATTTCTCGCACTTCTACAAGATCGGACTCGACGGTAAGAACTACGTGTCGCTCACACCGGACGACGGAATGCACTCGATGCAATTGTCGCCGTCGGGCAACTATCTCGTTGACACGTATTCGAAACCCGAAGTCGCCCCGGTGCACACGTTGCGCGACGCGGCCGGCAAGCTGGTGATGCCGCTCGAGCGCGCGGACATCTCGCGTCTCGTCGCGACCGGGTGGAAGCCGCCGATTCCGATCAAGGTGAAAGCCGACGACGGCGCAACGGATTTGTACGGCATGATGTTCGTGCCGACCAATCTCGATCCGTCGAAGAAGTATCCGATCATCAACAACGCGTATCCGGGCCCGCAGAGCGGAAGCGTCGGCGGTCGCGCATTCACCGAAGCGCGCGGCGATCGTCAGGCGCTCGCGGAGCTTGGGTTTGTGGTCGTGACGATCGACGGACGCGGAACGCCGGGCCGTTCGAAATCATTCCACGACAGCTACTACGGCCGGATGGGTCGCGACAACACGATTCCCGATCAGGTCGCAGGCATGAAAGATCTTGCGCGTCAGTATCCGTACATCGACATCGACAAAGCAGCGATGTGGGGACACTCGGGCGGCGGATTCATCACCGCGGGCGCGATGTTCCGGTATCCCGACTTCTTCAAGGTGGGAATTTCAGAGTCGGGCAACCACGATCAGCGCAATTACGAAGATGACTGGGGTGAGCGCTATCAGGGTTTGCTCACGCGCGAGAACGGCAGCGACAACTACGCCGTCGAATCGAACCAGAGTCTCGCGAAGAATCTGAAAGGCAAGCTGCTGCTCGCGCACGGTGGCATGGACAACAATGTGCCACCGTACAACACCTATCTCGTTGTCGAAGAGTTGATGAAGGCGAACAAGGATTTCGATTTACTCATTCTGCCGAATCAGCCGCACGGATACGGGGAGTTTGGGAACTACATGATGCGGCGGCGGTGGGATTACTTCGTGTTGAATCTTCTGGGAAGCACGCCGCCCGCTAATTACGAGATTCGTCCCGGGGCGAGGACTGGGGCGCAATAGTCGAAGGGCAAAGGGGAAGGGGAAGTCAGAAGTGCAAGGAAGTCGCGCGGTGCTTGCGGGTTCCTTGTGCTTCTGACTTTCCATTTCCCTTCGCCCCTCAGAAGAGAAACCCCATTCCCAAATACAGGGACATAGTGGATTCGCGAGAGCGCCCCGCGTCGATCGACACGACGAAATTCGGGCCGCGTCCAAGCCGGACGCCACCGCCGTAGCCAACGTGAATGCCGCGTGTCACGTCTGACAGATCGATATCGCCGGCCCACACGCGACCCGCATCAAAGAACCCAACCATCGTGATCGATGACGGCGCGCCGAGCACGGTGAGTTCTCTTGCGCGCCATCGCAGTTCGGTATTCGACGCGGCGAGACTTTTTCCCAGGAAGCGCCCGCGCGTGAAGCCGCGCAACGTTTGTGCGCCGCCGAGTCCTTCCTGCGGCTTGAACGATGTTTGCACGACAGTCATGTCGTAGAACGGCACGTCGCCCGAAACGCCTTGGAGGATGGCGCGCTGCGCGAGCGTGAGTGTGGGTGACAGCGCCGTGTAGCGGCGCAGTGTCAGCGTCGCGCGCGTGTAGCTCCAATCGGAGCCGAGTTTCTCGTCGACGCGTTGCACCAGAAAGTCGGCCCACGTGCCGTGCGTTGTGTGTACTTCGCGATCGCGACTGTCATACACGGCACCCGCGCGTACAAAGTTCGACCAACCTTCCGGTGGATCTGCACCGGCGAGTTCCTGACTCAGGAGTGTTGTCGGCGCGCCATCGGCCGTTTCGTCGACGCGTCCGCGTGACGCGCCGAGTCCGGCGAGCACGCGCCATCGAGTATCGCCAATGCGACGCTGCACGTTGGTCATGAACTGCACGCGCTCGCGCCCGAACTTATAGTACTTCTCGTTTGGGTCTTCCTCGAGCGACTCGTCGTACACGGACTTATTGCCAACGCCAAAGTACGACGCGGCCTTCTGAGTTTCGTGTCCGAAATACGCGTCAACGCGCCATGCACCGCCGCCGATGTTCGGTGCGTCGACGAACACGGTGTAGTCGCGACGTCCGCCGGTCGACAGGTAGATCGTCGGCTGGATCGTCAGCGAGTACGGAAGTTTTCCCGCCGTTCCGTAATTGAAGATCTGCAGAACGGCACCGTAGCCGAATTTGTCGTCAGGGTTGTAGTTGACCGCGGGAACGCCGAGGACCTCCCAACCCTTCGGAGATTGGGTCTGGCCAATGGCCAATGGGGCCGCGGCAAACAGGGTGTGGCCAATAGCCAATAGGGTGTAAACGACACGCGCGCGGAGCGGCTTCGTGCGAATCGTTGTCATTGCGGTCACCATACGGTGTTCTGACGACCGCACAAGCCCCGCGATAACTTCAGCGCTGCTCATGAGTTCCGGACTCATCGCTGACCGCTACGAGATCACGCGCACACTCGGCAAAGGTGCGTTTGGTCAGACGTTCCTCGCGCGCGACACCCAGGGCGACCGCATGGTGGCGGTGAAGTTGCTCGATGCGCGCGGCGCGCCGGATTGGAAAGCGTACGAATTGTTCGAGCGCGAGGCGGCGGTGCTGCGCTCGCTGCGCCATCATGGCGTTCCCGAGATCTACGATTCGTTGCGCGCGCCGTGGAACGGCGGCGATGCAGCGTTTCTCGTGATGGAGTACGTCGAAGGCACGTCGCTGGCTCAGATGATCGACGCAGGAACGCACGTTGAGCCGAACCAGTTGATGCATCTCGTACTCGAACTGCTGGCGATTCTCGAGTATTTGCACGGGCGCGTGCCGCCGATTCTGCATCGCGATATCAAACCGTCGAACATCATCGTGCGTCCGAACGGGTATCCCGCGATCGTGGATTTCGGCGCGGTGCGTCGCGTGTTTCTCAGCGCCGATGAAAGCGGATCGACGATTGCGGGGACGTACGGCTACATGCCGTACGAGCAGTACATGGGGCAGGCGTCACCGTCGAGCGATTTGTACGCAGTGGGCGCGACGGTTCTGCATTTGTTGACCGGTCGTCCGCCGAAGGATTTCATGAATTCGGAAGGGCGCATCGAGGTGCCGGAGGAGTTGCCTGGCGATGCGCGGCTGCGCGGCGTGGTTGCGCGCATGCTGCGTCCGTCGCCGGCGGAGCGATTCGCGAGCGCGCGTGCAGCACGCGAGGCGCTCCTAGCCGCGCCGGCGACTGCAGTGGCGACGCGCGCGTCGGGAACGCTGTCGACGCGAATTGATGGACGCGCCGTGTCACCACGGCGCGCCGCGGCCGCGCCGGTGCTTCCGCGCGCGCCGCGCGAACTCACGGGCGACACGAAGCAGCTCTACAACCGGTTGGCGCACAGCATGTGGCGCTGGATGGAGCCGACGGCGAAGAGCAACGACTTCGGTCTCGCGGACCTCGTAAGCGTGACGTTTTTCTCGCTGATCACCGCCGGTATTCTGCCGATGGTGTTCTTCATGCAGGCGCACAATCGCAAGCGTTTGCTTCGCGGCATGTTTCGCGACGGTGTGCCTGGAGTCGCGGTGATCACGGCGTTTGCCGACGAAGACGGCGGCTTCAGCGTGAAGTACGCGAAAGTGAGCTACGAATTCGAAGCCGACGGCCAAATCCATCGCGACGCCGACACAGTGATTCCCGCGATTTCAAACCGCTGGCGCGTCGGCGATACGGTGCAGATTCTGTATTTGCCGGAAGAAGGCTACGACAGCGTGATTGTGAGTACGAATTAGCGCTGAGCTTTCGGCTTCCACTGCAGCGCTCCACTCGGACACCGTTCGACCTGCGCCGCGATATCGGCGGCGCTCGCGTGCTCGAGCTGAATCCATCGCTTGCGCTTCACATCGAACACCATCGGCAGTCCGCGCACGCACACGCCCGTGTGTTTGCACACGTTCGGATCGAACGTCACGACGATTTCGTCGGTCTCGTATGTTTGCAGGCGCTTGGACAAAGGGTCTAGGCGGTAGGCTGTAGGCGGTAGAGAACTACGGCTTGATCATCCGAATTTCCACCTTCCGAAACTCTATCGGGTGTCCCTCGCTCTGTAGCGCGATGTAACCTGCGCTGAGTGCGGTGCCGTCTTTCTTCGCGGCGGGATCGAATCCGTTCACTGTGCCGCCGCCGATTTGCGGCTTCGTCAAACGCAGCACGGTGTCGCCGTTGATCACGAACGTCATGGCGGAATCACCGCGCACGATCGCTTCGGCGCGCACCCACTGGTCTCCGTCGTACGTCTTCGACGTCGAGTTGACGCAGTGGCTGCGCGCCATCGCACCATCGATGAACACTTCGGTGCCGGGCGAACACATGTTGCCCGTGGAGCGCGCGCGATTGTCGCTCAGTCCGCCCAGAAACTGAAACTCGATCGAAATCGGGAAGTCCTGATCGCGCAGCATCGATTTCGGATCCTGCGAGTGCAGCATGACGCCGCTGTTGCGATACGCCCAGCTCGGTGTGCCCGGTGCCCATTGTCCTGTGAAGCGGTACTCGACGACGAGGTGGTAACTGGAGTACGGCGTCTTGTAGAACAGATGGCCGAACTGGTTCGCGAATTGTCCGTCGTACTTATCGTAACCGACTTTGATGACGCCGTTCTCGACGCGGAACGTGTTCGCGAAGTTTTCGCCGAGTTCGTGCTTGGCGATTTTCGGCGTCCATCCGTCGAGGTCGCGGCCATTGAAGAGCGGGGTCCAGTCTTGTGCGTTGGCCGCGCTGGATGCGGCGAGCGAAAGCGCGACGAGTACACAGAGGCGAGTGTTCATTCAGCGCGGAGCGGAGTGGCAGGATCGGTTCGTGCAACCTTGAGCGCGGGATGGAGTGCCGCGCCCGCAGCAACAATCAGAATGACGAGCGCAACGGCACCAAGAACGAACGGATCGGCTGGGCTCACGCCGAACAATTGCGAGCGTAACAGCATTGCAATCACGACGCCACCACACAGCCCCACCACCAAGCCACTCGCAACCGGCGTGATTGCCTCGCGCAATGTCGCCGCGACCAAAGCACGTGTCGTCGCGCCGAGCGCCAGCCGGATTCCGAATTCGCGCGTGCGTTGGCCCGTCGTGTACAGCGTGACGCCGTAAAGGCCTGCGCCCGCCATCACGAGTCCGATAACGGCGAGCACGGAGAAGATCATGGCGAACTGGGTTTGCGTGCCGGCGCCTCGCTTTACGGCGGCGGCCAACGTCGATGCACTACGTACCTCGACGCTGTGCGCGCCGGCGCTGAGCGCCGACTGAGCGGCATTCACAAACGCCGACGCATCGCCGCGAACGCGTGCAACGATGTTTGTGAGGCGTGGCAACCGTCTACCGAATGGCACGTACACTTGTGACAAAGGACGCGGAAACGGAATCGTGACGTCGCGCGCGACTCCGATCACGTCGTAGCCGACTGCGGCGGCTCCGTCGCCCAAGTACACGCGTTTGCCGACGGCGTTGCTATCGCGCCAGAGTTGTGTCGCGAGCGATGACGCAATCACCGCGACGTGTGCGCCGTCGCGCGCCTCCGCGTTCGTGATTGCTCGGCCTGACACGATCCGCATTCCGGTTGCTGCGACATAGTCGCCCGCGACTGGAAGCACTGTGAGCATCCCACGCGCCGCCGCTCCCGGTGTCGCGGCGACGCCGACGTCGAGCGTGAATTGACCGCGGACGGGCAGCGCGCCCGCGCCAACCGATTCCACGCCTGGCATCGCTGCGACGACGTCCATCGCGCTCTGCAGCGCGGCGACGCGGTCGGTTTCGGATTCGGGCGTCGACACCTGAATGGCGAACGCACTCGCGGGATCGAAACCGCGATCAACGCGCAGATAGCGGCCAATTGCACCAATGAACGCTGCCGCACCAACGCACAGCGCGCAGGTGAGTGCGACCTGAATCGCAATCACGCGACGGAACCCGCCCGCCGAGCTGCGTGACCACGAATCTCGTCCACTCTTGATCATACCGGTGAGATTGGCGCGACCAAGTTTTACCGCTGGCCACAACACGGCGATCAGCGACGCGAGCAGCGTTACGCCAAGCGCGACAAACGCAAATCGCGCGTTGAACGCAAATGCACTCGCGAGCCCGGCGTCAACGGATTTCCGTACCCACCCCAGGAACGACGACGCAGCTGCGAAGCCCATCGCGCCACCGAGCGTCACGACCGCACTCGTCTCAGCGACGAGCGATCCAATCAGTCTGCGACGTTGTGCGCCGAGCGCTGTGCGCACCGCGAGCTCCGATCGACGCGCGACCATGCGAGCGAGGGAGAGTCCGGCGATGTTGAGCGCCGCAATGAGCAAGATCGTGAGCCCGAGCCCCATCATCAACGCGGTTTGCGTCCACTCGTCGGTGTTGCGGACGGGCGGACGACGGAAGGGGCTCGCGACAACACGCACAGGCGTGCTCTGTGCAACGTGCGTTCGTCCGAACGATTCGAGCCGAGCGCGGAGTGCTTCGCGATCCGCAGCGCCATGACGCGCGGCTGCAGCATCCGTTGCACTACGCACACGAGACGCGCTCACGCCGCGCCGCACGATGGCGACTGCGCTGACCGTGCTGTACGAACGCCAGTACCGCATCGAATTGCTGCCGAGTGGTAGGTAGAACTCCGAGCCCCACTGCGGTGGAAACACTTTATCCGCTTCGAGCACTCCGACAACGGTATAGTCACCGTCGTCTGTCCGAATTGTCTTGCCGACGATCTCTGGATCGCCGCCGAACCGCGTTCGCCACCAACGATTGCCGAGCACGATGACCTGACCGCGTCCCGGTTGATCTTCTTCAGCGACGAACAATCGACCGAGCGCAGCCTTGATGCCGAGTCGTGGCAAGAGATCGTGCGGAACGCCGTGTCCTACATTCGACGTTCCAGGTGCATCGCGCAGCATGATGCTGGTGTTTTCCGCGTACGCAATGACGGTCTCGAAAACGTCGGTATGCATCCGCAAATCGTCGATCACGCCACGCGACACTTGCAGCACGTCGTTCTCGACATGCGCATACTCACTCGACGCCAAGCCCGTCTCTGCAAGTACCAGCAGTCGACTGCCCATCTCGTACGGCACCGGCGGGTGCAGAATGTTGAGCGGGAACGAAACACCCACTGTTGCAACCGCGACACCAATCGCCGCAGACAAAACGATGCCGATGGTAATTGCGGGCGATCGAATCCAACGACGCACAACGCTCACGCGAGTGTCCCCCGCGCGCTGAACTAGCGCGCGATGAAGTCCAGAACTGTTGGATCGTCGAACATCAGCGCCTCGACGATTGACACGGGAAGACTGCCGTAACTGATCAGCTCGTCGTGAAACTGTCCAAGCTTGAACTTGTTGCTTTGGTTGTCGCGGTACTTGCCGAGCAAGCGGTTGATCTGCCACTTGCCGACCATGTAGCCAATCTTTTGCGATGGACTCACCGCGGCACCCGCGGCTTCGCCTTGTGCAGCTTCGCGATCGAGCCCGCCCGCTTCCATGAAATAGTTCACGGCGTCTTCGAACGTCCAGCGGCCTGTGTGCAGGTTGACGTCGACACCGATGCGTGCGGCGCGATAGCGGCTCAAGCGCAACACCTGTCCGTATGCGGCGGACGTTTCGCTGTACAAGCCTTGTCGCGCGAGCATCTCCTCGCCGTAAAGCGCCCAACCTTCGATGAACGTGTTGTCGAAATGCTGACGGCGAATCTCGTTGCTCAAATGGTTCGCGATCGACAACTGCAGAAAGTGTCCCGGAATTCCTTCGTGACCGAGAATCGGGCGCGGGTCTTCGATTGCCGCGCGAATGTAGAAGTTCTCGCTCTTGGGATCGTACGTCGGAATGAAATAGAAGCCGCTGTTGTCCTTGTCGTACACACCGGGCGGATTCATGAATCCGCCGGGACTCGTCGGCTTGAATGCTTCAGGCAACTGGCGAATGCGGAACGGTCCCATGTAGTTCGGGATCGTCACGAGCCGGTTGCGCGACAGGAAATCAACGATCTCCTTCTGGCGCGATTCGTACGCCGCGAGAAACGCAGCCTGATCGCGCGGAATGTGCGGACTGCGTGACGGATCGGGCGACGCCATGCTCGGATCCTTGAGCATTGCTTCGAGTCCGCGATACCGCGCGAGCTCCGATTGGCCGAGCATTTCGACCTGCGTCGCGTCGAGCGGCAACAACAGGACGTGCTTCAACAAATAGTTGTACTCGGCCTCGCCCATCGGCGTCCAATCGGGCATGGACGCGAGACGATCTTCGAGCCAATCCGCGAACTCGTGAAGCGCCATGATTGCGCTGTCGCGCGCCGCGACCATTCGCCGTCGCTCAGCCATCGACACATCTTCGACGAGCGTCATCAAACTCGTCTTGTACAAATCGTCTCCGCCGCGCGCGGATGCGATGGCGAGTTGTGCGTAGAGTTTGACCGGACTCGTGAGATTGGTGCGTGCGGTGCGCAGCAACTCCGGCGCTTGTTCGAGGCGTGCTGTTGCGCTCAGCGCACGCTGACGTTGCGACGCGAAGTCCTTCTTGAGCAAACTGAAAACGCTGTTCGCGATTTCCGACACGTACACCTGCGGATCGGATTCCTCGGGCTTGCGCACGCGCGCGAAGAAATCCACGCCCTCGAGTTGCGCGCGGAAGAGATACCAATCGACGCGTTCGTCCGTCTTCCATAGCTCGCCCGGCAACGCGTTAACGCGCGCCAACAGTCGTGCGACGTACTCACGCCGTTCGTTGACGGCCGACATGCGGTAATCGGTGAGCTTGTCGTCCCACGTGTGAAGGCCCGCGTCGCTCGAGGCGACGGGATACAACGAGTCGCGCCATTTGTAATAGTCAGCGGCGATCGCTTGCAGTTCAGACCTTCCCGACGCCGAATCGCTGGTGACCGTACATGCCACGAGCGCACCTCCGCACATCATGACTGCAATGACGCGCGCGCAAATCATTCGAAATCCAGTTCGCGCACGCGTCGCGTTGCGCGCATGCGCTCCACGTGCGTGCGGATCTTCTGGCGCAGCTCTTCCGCGTTGCGAATGCCGGCGAGCATCATGTCCGGCGTCGACTTGTCCGAGGAAACCAATGCGATGTTTGCCAAGCCAACGATTCTGAGGAAAAATGGTTCGCGAAGTGTCGTGTCTTTGACGCGGTACAATTCCATGTCGGAGCGCTCCCGTGAGAACACCCCGGTGCGCGTCGAGATCCGTTGCGTGGTGACGTCAATGCGCGTACAGCGGAGCGAGAGCCACTTCCAGAATGCGCCCGCCGCGGGAATGAGCACGAAGCCGAGGATGACCGGCTTGGACCAGATGATCGTGCCCGCGATCAACCCGACTGCGAGCAGCGACGCATACAGGTAGCTCTCGAAGTTGAGCCACTGCGACGGTGTGCCGGACCAGACGGGGGACTCGTCGGGGACTTCGGGAGTGGGAGAGGTCATCGGGGCGAAGGGCAATGGACAGGTGCGCGGGGGACCGGGGACGGGGTACCGGGTACCGAGCCTACGCAAACGTATCGCGCGCTGGCCTCGTTGTCGCGACCACCGCGTTGGCGCCTTTGCTCTGCGCGCGCACGTTCGCGCATATTTGTGCCCCTATGCCATTCGGACGAGCCATTTTCCTCCGCGCGTCGAAGAGCCGTTGGCTCGCCGAGCGCTTCATGCGCCGGCCTTTCGCCAAGCGCGCCGTCAAAAAGTTCATGCCCGGCGAAGAACTCGCCGATGCGCTGCAAGCCTCGCGCGAGTTGGTCCCATTCAAGATGGGCACCATCATCACGCGACTCGGCGAATCGCTCACTGGTGAATCGCAGGCGGATTCTGTGCGCGATCATTACATGCAGGCGTACGATCAGATCGCGAAAGACAAGCTGCCCGTCGTCGTGTCGGTGAAGCCGACGCAGCTTGGACTCGATCATTCGTTCGACACCTGTCTCGCGCACATGAACACGCTCGCGCAGAAGGCGGTCGCGACGAACAGTCAGTTGTGGATCGACATGGAAGACTCGAGCTACGTCGATCGCACGCTCGATCTGTATCGCAAAGTGAAGGCGAAATACGATCCGATCGGGCTCGCGATGCAGGCGTACCTGATGCGCAACGAGGAAGACGTCCGCAAGTTGCTCGACGTCAAGCCGATGATCCGCCTGGTGAAGGGCGCGTACGCCGAACCGCCGAACGTCGCGTATCCGTCGAAGAAAGACGTCGATCTCAAGTACGTGTCAGTCGGAGAACAGCTGCTGCAAGCTGCCGCGAAAGGTCAGGCGCACCCGATCTTCGGCACGCACGACATGACGATCATCTCGCATCTGATCTCGCGCGCGGGTTCACTCGGCGTGAAGCCGGGTCAGTACGAGGTCCACATGCTGTACGGCATTCGCATGGCCGAACAGAAACGTCTCGCGTCGGAAGGGCACGCGGTGCGATGCCTGATCAGCTACGGGGAAAAATGGTTTCCGTGGTACATGCGCCGGCTTGCTGAACGGCCCGCCAATGTATGGTTTGTCGCCCGCAGCATGTTCATGAAATGAAGCTGAAATGCTGACGGCGAGAACGACTGAACACGAGAACGACTGAACACGAGAACGACTGACTACGAGAACGACTGACTACGAGAACGACTAACTACGAGAACGACCAACTACGATCGCGGTTGGTCGTTTTCGTTTCCGGTACTGATCGTTTGTAGTCGTAATCGTTGTTAGTCGTAATCGTTCCTAGTCGTGATCGTTGTCAGTAGTTATCGTTGCTGCCCGTTGCTCATTTCCAATTGATTCGATATCGCTTGACGAAGGCCACATCATCCTCATCGTATGCCACTCCCCACACATAGTCGCCGCGACGTACGACCGTCGACACGCCGGGTGGGATTTCGACGCTGCCGATGAACGCCCCCGACGGTTCAAATACATCGTACAGCGCCGCGCGGCGTTTGACCGTTTGTGTTAGCGCGTTGCCGCGTGGCGGAGGCGGGGCGCCGCGCCCCACGCCCATCGGCGTGTTGATGCTGCCGATCGACGGGGCGACTTCCTTCACGCGCGCCACCCAAATGCGACCATCAAGTCCAATCGCGAGATCGGAATACAGCGGCTTTGTTCTCGGAACATCGGCGCCGCCCCAGGTCCACGCCGGTTCTGTTTCGCGCAGCGACGTCTCGACGGCGCGTCGCGCGCTGTCGCGCTCTGCGTTCGTCACAGGTGTTGCCTGCATGTCGCGCCGGACGCTCGTGACGGAACCGGCCCGCGTGTGAATCTCGAACGCGTATCGATTCGGAAATCCGCTGACGACGTAGCCGTGCGGGCTCAGCTTCCACACATAGACTGGATCGAACGGCACGAGCGCTGATTTGAACGCTCCGCCGTTTTGCGCCTCGAGCACGCGCGGCGTTTGCGGAGACTTGGGTTCGCGAATGGTGTCCGCAATCGACCCATCCGCGCCGCGCAATTTGAGCCACGCGCGCTCCACGCGCGGTCGCGATCCGTCCGTTGGTCACACCAGCCAGTTCTTCATGACGTATACGTCACCGACCGTGTCGGACGTAATCGCGCGCGACATCATGGCGTTTCCGCCGCCCGTTGTCGCAAGTGACCAATGCGTGAGCACTGCACCGGTCGCAGAGTAGACGTTCACGCGCCACAAATTCGTCTCCCACAACAACAGTCGTCCGTCGCCCAGCGTGGTAATTCCGGACGCCGCCATCATCTCGCCCGGGCCCTGACCGCGACGACCGATGGTGCGCAGATACTTTCCGTTCGCGTCGTACATGCGGATGGCGTTGACGGTGCGATCGAGTACATAGATGGCACCATCCTCTCCGACCGCGATGTCGGCGACCTCGCCAAAGACGTACTCGTCGGGACCATCGAGCGCGCCGATACTGACTTCCTGAACGAGCGTCGCGACGCCGGGATACTTGGGCGCGCCGGCGTTGCGCACGACAGTGTCCTGTGGCGCGGTAAGTGCGAACGAGAGCGACGGTGTGAGCAGGAGTGCAGCGCGGGCGATCGAGATCATGAGTCACTCTGGCTGACGGTGTTCACCGTTGGTGCTACGTGAACGCTTAAATGGTTGCGTTCGTTCTTCGACAAGGCGTCTTGAGCCGTCGCGACGGCGTCCTGGGCCGTATCAACTGCGTCGTGGGGTGTGCTAGCGCGTGGCGTCGCCCACGTTCACATCGAACGCACCCGTAAGCACGCGACCGCCTCGCTTGATCTGCACCCAAACTGTGTATGTGCCGGCCGTCGGGAACGCGTACGGAAACGCGATGGTATCCGCGGGCACGGGCATCGCAATGTGCGCGGCGTTCGGATGATTCGTGAGACGGTCCTGCGCCGCCATCGAAATGGTGCCAAGCGGATGCAGATGGATGAACACGCGCGCGTCGTTGCGCACAACGACTGCGTGCGCAGGCATGCCCATGTACAGCTCCAGCGGTGGCGCGTTCGCGAGAGAGGAGATTGCGAATCGCAAATCCGCGTCCTGGCCTGCGACAATCGATTCGCTCGATGCGAGCCACGTCAGTGTTGATCCGTCGTCGAGCGTCGCTCGCAATAACGTTGCCGATGCGGAGCGCGTCGTGAACGAGTCGTCGCCATCGGCGCGCGCCGCAGCGGTTTGAGGCGCCGTCAATTCAATAGATGCGACCAGCGTCTGCGTGAATCCGCTCGCGTGCACGATGTCACCGAACACGGTGTAGCGTCCCGTGGGGAGCGGCGGCAACGGCGATGTGAACGTGCTGGAATCGCTCGTCACCGGATGCAAATGTGCAAACGCTCGGCCACCGCTGGAATCGATCACGAACATGTGCATCAGCTTGCCGTGATCGGGCACGAGGGATTCGCCAACGCCTTCGCCGTGCATGCGCTGCCAGTCGCGTTCGTTCCGTTGCGTCCACGCGGAATCGGTGATCGACAGCGTCAGGACTCCGTCGCGTACCGACGCGGCGGACGTGAGCGGCGTAAACATCGTCCGTTCAAAGAACGCGTCTTCGGAATCCCACCATTTCCACGCGCCCAGCAGCACAAGTGTGAACGCAGCTGCTGCGCGCAGCATGATACGCCGCGCGCGCTTTCGTTGTGCGTCGTCGGGGACGGCGCCGGGCGAGAGCGTCGCCTCGCGCACACCGGCACCGATAATGCTCACTGCGCCGAGGAACAGCACGACACCCATGACACCGAGCGCGATACCAAGCGGCCGCGCGAATCCAAGCCTTCGATTCGGCACGGCACCAAGCGGCACGACGACGTCGCCGGTTCCGCGAGTACCGGATACGGCGACGGTGATGCTGTACGAACCACTCGTCATGATCCAGAGTTTCGTGCGGAACCATCCGTCGCGTCCGTCGACTCGCGTCGCGATTTCGGGCGGTGGTGCGCCGCCGGTTGCATCGAATCGGTTCGCTGTCGCCGTAACACGTTCAACACCGGTGTCGCTCGCGCGCACGTTCACGACCGCAATGCCGGGAATCACACCGGGCGCCTGAACATGCACGCGCACGGAGTACGGTCCCGCTGCGCCATCGTACCACACGTCGGGACTGCCGACGTGCGCGGTACACACGAGCGCGATAATCGCGACGAGCAACGAGCGACGCGTGCGTTTCATCGGCGCACCTTCGCCAGTGCAGCACCGAGACCAAGTCCGATGCGCGACGAGAGTGTCGCGATCCCCATCGCGATTGCGCAGCCGCCGAAGAATCGGAGCGGACTCCATTGCCCTGACGGACCGAGTTCGTAGCCCCAGAACTCATAGCGCCAATTGCCCAGCTGGATGTTGTAGTCCCACTGATCGACGCCGAAGAAGAAGTTGCGCGCGCCCGGCGACAGCAGGAATCCGGAGAAGTACCAGTGCACCGCAACCATCAGCACGACGTACGTTGCGCCGATCGACGCCGCGCGCATCCAATCGCTCCGCACCGGACGGGCATGCAGCAAATCGATCGCGAACGCGGGCACGATGAGCAGCAGCGGGAACGGCTGCGGAATCATGTTCGTCACCGCATTGAAAATCGGCGCGAGTTTGGGCGTGGCGGGTGAGAGCTGCAACGCCCACATGATGCACAGCTCGAGCGCGATGTAAATCGCCGCAGCTTTCGTTGCGCCCCATCGCACGCGCGACAATCGCGCCGTTGCGGTGAGAATCGCGGGGAACAGAATCGACACGATCATGTAGAACCGCGACGCGCGCATGTGATTGGCAAACGCCGCTTCTTCGAGCAACACCGTCGCGTGCATCGTCATGAGCAAGGCAGCGGTCGCAACGTACAAATGTCCGAAGTGGCTCACGTGTGCTTCGGGTGCGCGATTCTGTCGACCCAGCGCTGTGATCACCGCACCGACCTGAATGGCAAGCATGCCCCACGCGAGCACCATGTGCGGCGGACTGATGATCTTCACGTCGAGTCCGTACGCGTTGTGCCACCAGTTATCGAACGGCGCCGATGTGATCATCATCAGCGTGCCCCAGATGCACACGAATGCGCCGAGTGGGCCGTAGAAACCCCAGAAGCGCACGCTGCGCGCACGTTCGTCGGGCGTGCCGGCGAAGGTGGTGTGTAACACGATCCAGCCGCAGCTCAAACCGGCGATGATTGCCGCGGCTTGCTCGAGCATGTGCGGCGGTGACCAGAACGTGTCGCGTCCGATCGAGCGGTGCCACGAGATGTCCCAGATCAAACCGATGACGATGAACGCCGACGCGATGAGCACGGCGTAGATCGGCCACGCCGGGTCACGCGCGGCTGAGCGCGATGGTGGGAGCGTCTCGACGGCAGACGTCATGTCACGTGAGTTTGCGCGGCTTGAGGTTGATGCCGGGAATCAAACGCTGGCGCTCCGACAACGCGATGAGTTCTGTGAGGCGCTTCATGCGCGTGTCTTCCCGCTTGGCACTCACGATCCACCACATACTGATCTTCCGGTAGCCCGGGGTTTGATGCTGAAAGAATGCCCACGCTTTTGCATGTTTCCGGAATGATCTGGCGTACGGTTCCGGAAGTTCGACGGTGCGTTGTTCGTACGAGTATTCGCCGGATTCGCGTTGCTTGCGCGCCTCGAATGCACGATGCCCTGCCGGTGTCATCAACTGCAGCCTGGTCAGCTCGCCCACGCGTTTGATGTTGACCGCGCTCCATTTACTTGTCGCGGTGCGCGGCGTGAAGCGAATTGTGTACGTGTCAGCGCCGCCGCTGCGGCGAATCCCGTCGATCCATCCGAAGCACAGCGCTTCGTCGACCGACTGCTCCCACGTCAGGCTGGGTTTGCCAGTGTGCTTCTTGTGATAGCCGACGAGCAACTCCGTCGCCTTGGCATGATTCTTCGCGAGCCACGCGCGAAACTCAGCGGGCGACTTGAAGAATCGCGGCTTTTGCGCGCGCATCCGCGGCATCGGGGTCGGGAATTGGAATCGCGTCGATGAGTGCGCGTGTGTATTCGTGCTGCGGTGCCGTGAACAGGGTTTCCGTAGCCGCCGTTTCCACGATCTCACCGTTGCGCATGACTGCCACCCGATCGCTCACGTGACGAACGACTGCGAGGTCATGTGAAATAAACAGATAGGTCAAGCCAAACTGCTGACGCAGATCGGCGAGCAGGTTGAGAATCTGCGCGCGAATGGAAACGTCGAGTGCGGAGACGGGTTCGTCGCACACGATGAACTCGGGTCGCAATGCGATGGCGCGTGCAATGTTGATGCGCTGGCGTTGGCCGCCGGAAAACTCGTGCGGATACCGGCGCGCGTCATCCGGATTCAGTCCAACCAACTCCATCAACTCGCGCACTCGGCGCGTGCGTTCGTCGCCCGTTGCGAGTCCGTGGATCTCGAACGGTTCGCCGATGATGTAGCCAACCGTGTGGCGCGGATTGAGCGAGCCGTACGGATCCTGGAAAATGATCTGCATCCGTCGTCGCAATGCGCGCGCGTCCTGCTGCGACACGCGCGTGACGTCGATATCGTCGAACATGATCCGGCCGGACGTGACACTCGTGAGCATTGTGATGCATCGCGCGAGCGTTGTCTTGCCCGATCCGGTTTCACCGACGAGGCTGAGCGCTTCGCCGCGCGACACGTCGAGGTTCACACCATTCACGGCGCGCACGACGCCGCCGCGCGCGATGAAGTGTTTGACGACGTTCTCGACGCGGAGCATGTCAGCGCGGTCCCGTGGGTAACCAGCACGCCGAACGATGCGCGGAATCGTTGCCAATGGTCACGAGCGGCTGTTCATCGTGGCAGCGCGCCTGAGCCGAATCGCACCGCGGATGAAACGGGCAGCCCGGTGGCGGCACGATCAGGTTGGGCGGCTGTCCGCGAATCGGGGTGAGACGCGCCGCTGTGCGATCAGCGCGCGGGAGCGATGCCATGAGCCCGCGCGTGTACGGATGGTGTGTTTCATAGAACAGTGCGCGTCGCGACGCGCACTCGAGTGCGCGTCCCGCGTACATCACCATCACGTCGTCGGCAATTTCGGCGACAACGCCCAGGTCGTGCGTGATGAGCACGAGTGCCATGCCTGTTTCGCGTTGCAGTTCGCGCAACAGCGCGATGATCTGCGCCTGCACGGTGACGTCGAGCGCAGTCGTTGGCTCGTCCGCGATGAGCAGCTTCGGTGAGAGCGCGATCGCCATCGCAATCATGGCGCGCTGCAACATGCCGCCGGAGAATTCGTGCGGGTAATCGTCTGCGCGTCGCTCCGCGTCCCTGATGCCGACGCGATTCAACAACGCGACCGCCTTCGCATTGACGTCTGCACGCGTTGCCAACGTGTGAATGCGAATGACTTCGGCGATCTGCGCGCCGACACGCATCTGCGGATGCAGACTCGAATGCGGATTCTGAAACACCATCGCGATCTGCGCGCCGCGCAGCGTTCGCAGTTCCCGTTCGGACGTCGTGAGCAGATCGCGCCCGTCAAACACTGCATGGCCGCGAATGCGCGCGCGATCGGTCAATCCAAGGATCGTCTGTGCGGTGACGGATTTACCTGAACCAGATTCTCCGACGATCGCGAACGTCTTGCCGGCATCCACGGCAAACGACACACCGCGCACAGCCTGCACGACTCCATCAGGCGTGTCGAACGAAACCTCGAGGTTCTCAACCTCGAGCAGCATGCGCGTACAGGCGATCGGGGTTTGCGAGCGTGACCCCCGCGAGATCCGCCGGGAGCAGTTCGAGATTTGCGCGCGGATTCTGCGTCAGACGCAGCGGCCAGTGTGTGCCAAATACAAAGCGCTCTGGTCCGATGGCTCGCAGCAGTTTCGCGAAATGGTCTTCCGGCGGACCCCAGATCCACGAAATGTCCCACAACACGCGCTGTTGTTCGTCGGGCGTGAGTCCCCAGTGGACTTCTTCGATCATCTCTTTTCCCGCGGCCGTAACGACAACGCGCACTGCGGAACCAGCGCGCGCGATTGCGCGAATCGCCGCCGCTTGCAAATCACCGGCATTATCGAGCGGTGAACGCTGACGCAAATCTTCGAACCGCACGGTCAGCAACAGCGGCAATCGCGCTTCGCCGCACGCAAGTGCGAATTCAACCACCCGGGCATCGCTTGGGCCGAGTTGCCATTGTGCTGGATAAATGCGCACGGCCGCGGCGCCCGCATCGACCGCAATACGCAACCCGTGTTGCCAGTCGGGCCAGTCCGGCCGAATCGCCGGCGCAGCGCGGAGCCGTTCACGGTACGGCTCAATCGCCGTGTACAACTGTGAATTACCCGTGGATGGATCGCGAAAAAACGCCGACGGCAGATGTCCGACCCACGCAGTCGCAATCCCTTCGCGATCCATGACGCGTACGAGCACGTCGGGGTCCGGGTGCGGTACGTACCGAAACGGATACGGGCCGATGAGAGTGTTGACGTCGATCATGCTGCGCGGCGCTTCACCAGAGAAGCAAATGCGTCTTCGGGGAAAACCCGCACTGCGTTGCGCCAGCGGATGTCGCGAATGTCATCCTCCGAAACGAGCCCCGTCAATTCGAGCGCGCGCAGCTTTGCCAATCCCGTTTCCATGGTGAGATCGCTGCCCCACAACAATCGCTGAGCGCCGAGGTGCACAATCGCGTTGTCGAGCATACCACGGTCGACGCCGCTGCCCGACAGGTCGGGATAGATGTTCGGCACGTTACGCACGGCGTGAAACGTGTGCATATAGTCGCCGCCACCGCCGATGTGCGCGAGGATGAACGTCACCTTTGGATGGCGCTTCGCAAGTTTCGCGAGATCTGCTCCATCCGAGATCTCCTGCGACGGCCATTCGCGCGTGCGGTGCTGCCAGATGTGGTGAAGCACCGGCAAGCCGTGCTTCGCTGCAAGTGTACAGACGGGATCGAGCAGCGGATCGTCGCATCGGCGGCTCGCGAGCAACTTCACGCCAATCGCGCCGCGCGCAACGCAACGTTCGATCTCGTGCAGCGCGTGCTCCGTGTGGTTCGGATTCACGGTCACCATCATGCGCACGCGGTCGCCCTCGCGCGCGCACAAGTCGAGCATCGCGTCATTCCCAAGGGTGACATCAGGCGGCGACGGGAAATATGTCGGAGACGTGAAACCCCAGGTGCCGAGTATGGACGCGACGTGGCAGGCGATGCCCATTGTTTCGCCGGCGCGGAATCGCGCGGCGTTCACCGCTTCCCAATCCGCGCGCCCGCACTTCGCGTGCAGAAAATGGGCGTGACAGTCGATCAGCAAATCAGACATGGGATGCACAGAGAGTGGCGGCGCGTTCGATCGCCTTCATGGCATCATCGTCGTGGGCCAGCGACGCAAAGTTGTATGCGCCGCGCTTGAAGAGCACACCGTTCCGGGCAGCAACACGTACGAAGCGTGATTCCGAATCCGCGGAATCGAATCGCAAGAACCACATCGGATCGATGCCGTCGATGCGCACGTCGTCCGCGCCGGCGTTCGTGAGGCCGCGCTGAACCGCGGCGCGCATCTTCGCGCCCGTCGCCGCAAGCGAGGCACACGCATCTGACTCTGCGTGCACATCGAGTACGGCGCGCGCCGCAGCCAAAGCAGTCGTCTCACTTGCGAGGGTTGACGAAATCCACGTGCGACGCGCCGCATCCATCAACGACGCGCGTCCGCACACGACCGAGAGCGGAAACCCGTTCGCCATCGCTTTGCCGAACGCAGCCAGGTCGGGCGTTACGCCGCACACCTGCTGATAACCGCCGGGCGCAACGCGAAATCCTGTTTTGATTTCGTCAAAGATCAGTACCGCGTTGTTTGCGTCACATGCGGCGCGTGCGGCCGCGAGCCACGCCGGCGACGGGAGTCGTTCGACGATCGGCTCGAGCACAATCGCGGCCAACCGGTTTCCCGCGGCGTGCACCGCGCGCTCCAGTGCGCCCACGTCATCGAATGGAATGCTGCGGAAATCGTCCTGCACACCAGCCGGCACGCCTGAGGACGTCGACGACCAATCGAGCCACCCGAAATAGCCGCAGCCAATGACGACATCACGCACGGTGTACGTGCGCGCAATGCGTACCGCCGCTGCGATCGCTTCCGCACCGCTCTTGAGGAACTGCACTTTCTCAGCGCAGGGAATCACGGTGCACAAACGCTCCGCCAGTTCGACTTCGAGCGTATGCGAAACTCCGCCGACATTGCCATGCTGCGCTGCTTCGCTCACCGCGCGCACAACGCGATCGTGCGCGTAGCCAAGCGCGACGGAGCCAAGCGCCATCGTACAGTCGACAAGCATTGCACCATCGCTTGTTTCCAGGCGACAGCCTGACGCGCGCACGAAATGCGTCGGGCCGATGGCTTCGTCGACGTCCGCAATTCCGTACAATGCGTCCGCGCGTTTGCTCCCCGTTGATGCACCGGTTGGAAGGACGCGCTCGGCGCGTTCGTGCCAGGGGCGGGTCGGCGTCATGCGTGAAACTTGGTCAGTCGTCCACCAACAACGGAATGAGCCGGGCCGGATCGTGGCGGTCGCCCCGCAAATAGACGAACTCGCCGTGCGCCCCGCTCAGCACCAATTGCCCGCGCCGCCGTGCCCGAATCGATGTCGTGTCATTCACGATCACGTCAAACGCAACCGGTTGTCGCCCGCGCGGGATGGGCACGCGGAACTGCATGCCGAAGCCTCGGTCGCGCGGCGTGAAATCCACTGACCGCAGTTCGAGCGCACCCCATTCGGTGAGCTGGCGCACGTGTGCGTTTTCAGTTTCACTCACCGCAATCACCCAGCCGCCGCTCTTCCCACGGGTGTGCACGTAGAGCTGGACGCCGTGCACGTTGATGTCGGCATTTTCGTTGTCGAGCGTGTTGACTGCGTCTTTTGTCAGCCGAACGAGCGGACCGACCGTTGCAGTAACATCGATGATCAATTCGTCATTCATCGCGTGTACACGGACGTGCGCTGTCGGTTTGCCGGCCTCGCCCCACGACGATTCGGAGCGCCGGTAGTGCGCCTCACCGAGTTGCCAGTCGAGAGGTGAGCCGCGCTGCAGCACGCGAGTGCGCTCCGGGGTGGGCTGAGCAGTGGCGCGTGTCTCGTCTTCCCGTCCTCTCGTCGTCTCGTCTTCCGTCCAGCCATACAGTTCGATACCGCTATGCGCCGCGCCGGCCGTCATTTCGACTTGCCAATACTCCGGTGTTTGGCGATGGACATGCCGCTCGTTGCCCATCGTAACGGCGATGGTGTCGTCGACGAACTGCACATCGTTCACGCGATCGTTCCACGCCCAAACGGAGCGAATCGCACCACTCGCTGCGTGACATCGGATCAGGTGAAAGCGCGCATCAACGCTCGACGGCTGCCCGGGCGCGTGTGCGCGAAACAGTTGCGCACTGCAGTCGACGTGTGACACGGCGCGCAATGTCTTGCCGTTGCGCGCTGCGCTGACTTCCAGCGGCGCGCCGGCTTTCACCTCCGCACATTCCGCGTCGCGAACAAACCCGAACCCATCTTCGGTTCCGTCGCCACCATCGAGCAACTGCGACGCGAAGTGAAGGTTCTGCACGTCGCCGTCGAGGTGAATCGGCAATTCGACGCGCACGTTCCCTGGTGCACTCCAGCGCAATTCGTCGACGAAGTAGTCCGGCGTGACAACGATCGCGCGCGTCATCGCGACACCAGGAGCGATTTCATCAGCACTCGCGAGAATCCAGCCCACACCGCCGCGTTCGTCATACGCGAGAACCTTTCCGTTGACGCGCGCCTGCGAACGTCCGTTCACGAGCGGCGCGTTGTGCGCCAACGTGCTGCGATACCAGTGCAACGATTGCTCGACGTACGACCCTGTGCCGAGATCGTCGAGCCAACGTGTCGCGCCATCGGCGAACAACACGTTCAGGCGATCCGGATGCCCGTGGCCGCCGCCCGACTGTCCCCAGTCGAGCGCGACGTACACGCGGCCGCTGTCGCGGCGAAACACCGTGTAGCCCTGCGCGGGCAGATGCACCGAGCGCGGCGTGTCGTTCGCGAGCTCGGGCAGCTGCGCGCTCGCGAACAACAGCGAGCGCCAGCCGAGGTCCGCGCGCGATAAACGCGACGCTGCAACGTTGCGCTCCGCTTCCGCGCTCGAGCGCGCGCGACCCGTATCGCCGCGAGGAATGTCGTCGGCGTACAGGCGTGCGAGCGCCGCGCGAAGCCGAGGATCGTCGCGCCGGGCGAGGCCAAGCTCACACGACTCTGCGAATCGCCATTGCCGCAGCGAGACCGCGTACTGCGAATCTTTGCGCGCGGGAAACGTGAAATCAGGAAGCGCGGTCGCGAACGACGCAGCGAATCCATCGTCGAAGCGGCGCAAAAGATCGGGCGCAAACGTCACGCCAGCTTGTTGCGCGAGCGTCACGCAATACCACAGTCCGCGATGTGCGAACTGATGATAGTTGTCGCCCTCATACCACGTCCCATCGGCGAGCAGACACTCACGTAGGTGCGTCTCCACACCGGAGCTCGCGCGAACGACGCGTTCAATACCACGGCGATCGTCGAGCAGCAGCGCCGCCGCCATCATTGCCGCGTTGTTCCACACTTGCCGGTTCGACAAGCCTTCGTCGAACCCCGTGATCAGCGCAACGCTCGGTTGCACGACGCGTGCGCGCACGTCGTCCGCGAGCGCTTGCTCACCAGCGTGCTCGAGAAGGCTTGTCGCAACGCACACTTGCAGCAGCCAGATCGACTCGAGATACGTGCTGAAGAACGGGCGCGTCGGGCCGAGCGCGTTGTCGCGATTCGCGTACGTGTGGTAGACGTCGCAATACTTGCGAAGAATGTCGCGCGCGAGTGATGCATACGGCGCTTCGCCGCGCATTGCGTGCAACACCGAAGCGTGGACCGCGCGCTCCGCGAGCCAGAGCTGATACGGGTATATCCACCACCGGTGGTGGATCTCCGCGGTGTAGACCGCGCCGCATTGCGCACACCGGTGTTCGCGCGGTGAGAACGGATCGAACTCGAGCATGGTGCCGTCGCGTTCGCAGCGCCCGCCCGCGCGCGACAGCAATGCTTTGTGTTCCGGTACGTAGACCTCGCGTGCCAATACCGGGGCGAGATCAGCCGCGAGCGAATCCGCGAGCGGACGCAGCGGTTCGGCAGCGACGATGCGGCGCGCTTCGAGATCCTCCGGAGATAACAGCAGCATCAGCGCGCGGTGGTGTTCGCGGTCCAGCGCGCGACCGACGTGAGTTCGCCGCGCAAATCCATCACGACGCCGTCCATACGGCGCGAAATGCCCTGCAGTCCGCGCGCATGGTAAATCCACGCTGCCGGCATTTCGCGCGCCAGCACGCGTTGCACATCGCGCCACACGGCTACGCGCGCCGAATCGGAAGTCACCGACCGTGCGCGTGCAAACAGCGCGTCGAGTTCAGGTGTGTGAAAGTCGGAGTAATCCAGTGCGCCGCGGTGTTGGCGCGATTCATACATCGCGCTGATGTACGCGAGCGATACGTCGCCCGTCACGCCAGTCACGAGGAAATCGAAGTTCTTTGTTTCGCCGCGCGCCACCGTGAGAAACGCACCCATCTCCATGTCACGAATGTCTGCGTGCACACCGCGCGCTGCGAGATCGGCCTGCACGAGTTGCTCGATGGCGTGATCACCACTGCCAACAGTGAGGAGCTGAACGGAGAATCGTGTGCCGTTGCGTGTGCGTGCGCCGGACGCGTCGCGTCGCCATCCGGCGGCGTCGAGCAGTGAATCGGCAACGGCTTTGTCGCGCAGTACACCCGCTTCCAGTGCGTACGGGCTCTCCGGAACCACCGGCCCCGACGCCGGCGTACCGAAGCCCGAGAGTGCGGCTGACACGATGCGTTCGCGGTCGAGCGACAGCGAAATCGCGCGACGAACGCGTGCGTCGTCAAACGGCGCACGCCGCACGTTGAACACGAGCGCAGTCGAGAACAGAATCGGATAGTCGAGTACACGCAACGTCGGGTCATTATCTACGAGCGACGCCATCGTGGGCGCGATGCCCGCGAAATCCAGATCACCACTCGCGAGTCCCGCAAACTTCGTCGTGGGTTCGTCTACGACGGCGACGACCAATCGCTCGATCACCGGCGGTCCGCCAAGTGAAGCCGGGAATGCATCGTTGCGGTTGAACGTCCACCGTTGCCCCGCCACGCGTTGTGCGAACGTGAATGGACCGTTACCAATCGGTGCGAAACTGAATGCGGCGCGACGCATGTCTTTGCGCGGTACATCACGCAGTGCGTGTTCCGGCAGAATCGCGAGCTCGCACAGCACGAGTGGAAACGTGGGCTGCGACGAGTTGAATCGCAGTGTGACGGTCGAGTCGTTCACCGCAATCGCTGTGTCGAGTGCGCCCAGGTCTCCACCGCGCGCGTAGCCGGTGACCGGGTCACGCGCAGCGAGTACTGTGAATGCGACGTCGCGTGCTGTGGTGACCGTGCTGTCCTGCCACCGCACACCACCGTTCAATGTGAACGTGAGCGTTCGCCGGTCCGCGGACCACGACCATGCGCGCGCCAGGTATGGCGCAGGCGCGAGCGAACTGTCGTAACGGGCGAGCGTCGTGAACAACACATGGCGCTGCACCTGTCGCGCCAGTGGGTGCGTGGTGACGAGCGGGTTCGCCGATTCGAGATCGGCGCCGGACGCAAAGACCACAACCGATGCGGGCGGACTGTCCCCGCAGCCCGCGATCGCGACCGCGCAAACGATCGCCCGAACCATCGCCCGAACGATCGCGAGGATTGACGTTCGCGTGCAGCCGCGCATCATCAACGCGTGCTGATCTCGGCGATAGTGCGTCGCGTGGCGCAGGCGGTCGTGCTGTTCTGGCTGGTCGTCACGCTCATTTTCGCGCTGGTTCGTCTCGCGCCGGGCGATCCGGCCGCGTTCCTCGTATCGCCGACGGCAACAGCGGACGACGCCACGCGGCTTCGCGCCGAGCTGGGACTCGATCGCCCGCTGGCCGTCCAATATGCACGGTGGGGCGGAGCACTGCTCACGGGCGATCTGGGCGAGAGCTTCGCCTCCAGGCGCCCTGTAATAGATGTATTGCTCGAGGCCGCGCCCGTCTCGATTGGGCTTGGTCTCGCATCGCTGCTGCTGACGTTTTTGGTGGGAGTACCGATCGGGATGGTGCAGGCGGCACGCCGGGGCAGCGTGACCGACCGCGTGCTGACCGTGATGACGACGACGGCGTACGCGGCACCGTCGTTCTGGATTGCCCTCGCATTGGTCGCTGTGTTCACCTACGGCGCGGCGACGCTCGGATTGCCGGCATGGATGCGCGTGCCCGCGTTCGGATTGCGAACGCCGGGCGCGGATTTGTCGGGCTTCGCGGCCGCGATCGATTTGCTGCGCCATTCACTACTGCCCGTGTTCACACTCGCCGTGGTCGGCGCGGCGGGTATCGCGCGGTACGCGCGCAGCGGTGCAGCCGATATTCTGCCGCAGGAATTCGTGCGCACTGCGCGCGCGAAAGGCGCGTCACCGCTTCGCGTGCATGGTGTGCACGTGCTGCGCAATTTGCTGCCGCAGCTCGTGGTTCTGTTTGCGTTGTCGCTGCCGGGAATCGTCGCGGGTTCGGTGTTCGTCGAATCGGTGTTTGCGTGGCCGGGATTGGGACGCGCGACGCTCACGGCGATTCTCTCGCGTGACTATCCGGTCGTGATGGGCGCGAGCGTTGCGTACGCGGCGGTCGTCATTGTTGCAAATCTTGCCGCTGATATCGCGTTGCCGTTGTTGGATCCGCGGCGACGGGAGCGCACGCGATGAACGCGACGAGTCGATGGGATCGCACAACGAAAGCATCGCTGGTGGTGCTCGGCCTGCTGACGATTGGTGCGGTGTTCGTTCCGATGATGACGCGACACGATCCCGTTGCCATCGGCGATGTGCTTGCATCACGACTGGTTCCGCCTTTGAGCACGGGACCCGATGGTGTGTTTCATGTGCTTGGCACCGATCGATTCGGGCGCGACTTGTTCGCGCGCATGATGCTCGCCGCACGCGTGTCGTTGTTCATCGGTGTTGCAGGATCGTTGTTAGCCGTCGTCGCTGGTACGCTCATTGGCGCCGTTGCCGGTTGGAGAGGCGGCATGATAGACCGGGTTGCCATGGCGATCACCGATGCGTTTCTCGCGATTCCGCGCATGGTGCTGTTGTTGTTGTGCGTCGCGTTGTGGCAGCCGGGCCTGATCACGGTACTCGTCGTGCTAGCGGCAACGGGTTGGATGGGTGTCGCGCGCATCATTCGCGGCGAAGTGCAGGGCGTGCGCGCGAACACGTACGTCGATGCGGCGGCGTCGATCGGTGCATCGGGCAGCCGGTTGCTGTGGATTCATGTGTTGCCCAACGCGATCGGTCCCGCGATCGTGGCCGCAACGCTCGGTGTCGGTAACGCCGTGTTGCTCGAGAGCGGCCTGTCGTTTCTCGGCCTCGGCATTCAACCGCCGCGTCCGAGCTGGGGGAACATGATCGCGGGCGGGCGCGATCTCATTGTGACGGCGCCGTGGGTGGCACTCGCGCCGGGCATCGCGCTGATCCTGACGGTTCTCGCCGTGACGCTGCTGGGTGATGCGCTGCGGGACAGGCTTTCGGGGGAACGGGCCGGAATTGCGCGTGGGCTTGGGGATCGTGTGTAGCAAGACGGAGGACGGACGTTGAAGTGAGAAGTTCGAGGAAAGGGGGTTACAACCTTTCCGCCCCCTCGATTGTCTACAAGAACAGCCTACTTGTAGCCAATCGAGGGGAGCCACGTGCCACCGCAACCGAACGACCGCCTGCAGGGAACGCTCGACCTCCTGATCCTCAAGCTGTTGCGCCGCGAGCCCATGCATGGCTGGGGCATCGCGCAGCAAATCCAGCAGAGTTCGCGTGACGTGCTGCAGATCAATCAGGGTTCCCTGTATCCCGCCCTCCATCGACTGGAAGAGCGCGGCTGGATCGCCGCGGAATGGGGAAGCTCGGAGAACAACCGCCGGGCGCGCTATTACAAACTCACGGCGCTGGGCCGCCGCCAACTGGAGCAGGAAACCGCGAGCTGGGAAGAGTTCGTGCTCGCGGTGACGCGCGTGCTTCGCACCGCATAGCCACGGAACTGCATTCATGCTCAGCCTACAACGCATACTGCGCCGCGTTCAGCGATTGTTCGCCGGTGGCCAGCGCAACGAAGAACTGGACGAAGAAATGCAGTCGCACATCGAGATGGAAACCGCAAAGCACGTGCGAGCAGGAATGTCGGAAGCGGAGGCACATGTGCGCGCCCTGCGTGATTTCGGCGGCGTTGCTCGATTCCGCGATGAAACGCGTGACGCACACGGTGTTCGTGCCATCGAGGATTTCATTCACGACGTACGCATCGGCGTGCGCGGACTTTTGCGCCAGCGCACGTTTGCGACCGTGGCAATTCTCACGCTCGCCATAGGCATCGGCGGAACAACGGCCGTATTTGGTGCCGTGTATGCGTCGCTGCTTGCTCCATTGCCATATCGCGACGCCGACCGCGTGATGACGCTGTGGCAAACCGACACCAAGGACGGCACTGCGCGGAACGAAGTGTCGGTGCCGAACTTTCTCGATTGGCGCGAGCGCAGCCGTTCGTTCTCGCACATGGCGATCGCGGAACCATTCAGCCTCGATTACATCGGACCCGACGGCCCCGAAGTCTTCAACACGGCGCTCGTCACCGAAGGATTCTTCGAAGCGCTCGGCGTTCGCCCGATACTTGGCCGCACGTTTCTGTCCGAAGAATTCGTCGCCGGCAAGAATCAGGTCGTCATCATTTCAGAATCGTTGTGGCGAACACGTTTCGGCGCGGATTCATCGCTCCTCAATCGTCCGATCGTGCTCGATGGCGCGCCGATGGTGCTGGTCGGCGTCATGCCGCGCAGCGTCGACGTGCCGTGGGGCAGTCCAACGTGGGCGCCGAAGATCATCAGACCCGATGAGTTGCAAGCGCGGACCTCCGCGTACTACAGCGTCGTTGCGCGTTTGCGTGATGGCGTGAGCATCGAGGCGGCACAACGCGATCTCAGCTCGGTCGCGTCAGACCTTGCGCGCGAGTATGCGCCGACGAACGCGACGACAGGTGCGTCTGTTGTGCCCGTCGCCGATGCGTTGCTCGGTGCGGCACGAAGCCGCATGTACACGCTGTTTGGCGCGATGGGGTTCGTGCTGCTGATTGCATGCGTGAACGTTGCGAGTCTGCAACTCGCACAAGCGGTTCGCCGCCGCCGCGAGCTCGCGACGCGCGCAACGCTCGGTGCCGGGAGCGGACGGCTCGCGCGCCAATTGTTCACCGAGTGTTTCGTGCTTGCGGCGGTTGGTGGTGTGCTCGGGCTCGCGCTCGCGTACGGCGGACTCGCGGGCATTCGTGCGATCGCGCCAGTCGACTTGCCGCGCGTTGAAGACCTGCAGTTACAGCCGGTCGTCATCGCGTTTGCGTTCGGAATCACCGTGTTGACCGCGCTCGTATTCGGACTCGCGCCCGTGCTCGAAGCGCGTCGCATGCACCTTTCGGAAGTGATTTCATCTGGTGGCCGCACCGTCGCGGGAACGCGCACGCGACGCCGCGTCCAGAACGCACTCGTGATTACCGAGATCGCGCTCGCACTCGTGTTGATGGTCGGCGCGGGATTGCTCGTGAGAAGCCTGCGATCACTGGTGACGATCGACCGTGGCTTCGAACCGTCGAACGTGCTCGTCACGACGGTGCAGGCGTGGAGTTTCTATCGCACACCAGGCGAACGCATCGCGTTTGCGCGCGAGGCGATCGAACGCTTGCGTGCGCTGCCAGGTGTTGAAGCGGCGGGAATGTCGTCATCGCTGCCGTTGAGTGATCCAATCGGCGCGGAGTTTGCGCCGCTTTCCATAGAGGGGCAGCCAACCGGAGACGGCAGGCCGCCCGTTGCTCACATCGAAGCAGTCACTCCGGGTTACTTCGACGCGTTGCGCATTCCATTGCGCGCAGGGCGAACCCTTGCAACGTCCGACCGCGACTCGAGCACCGCTGTTGCGCTCGTCAACGAAGCGTTCGTGCGGCGGTATTGGCCCAACGAGAAACCGCTCGGCAAGCGCATCGGTATGGGATTCCAGCGGGTGTCGGGCGTACGCGAAGTCGTCGGTGTTGTGGCAGACGTTCGCCACGAAGGATTGGACCGTGCAGCGGAGCCGAGTGTGTTCATTCCGCACTCACAAGGTCCCACGGGTGCGATGAACCTGGTCCTGCGCACGAACGGCGATCCGCGCGCGCTCGAAAAGCCGGTGCGCGTGACGCTCGCGAGCATGAACGGATCCATGCCGGTGTCCGCGATGACGACACTCGATGAGTTGTTCGATACATCGCTGCGCGACCGGCGATTTCAGCTTGCGCTGCTCGGCGCGTTCTCGGTTGTCGCGCTGCTGCTCTCCGCAATCGGGATCTACGGCGTGTTGAGCCAAACAACGAGTGAGCGCACGCAAGAAATTGGTGTGCGAGTCGCGATTGGTGCGACTGCGGGTCAGGTGTTGATGATGGTGGTGCGCCAAGGTGCAATGCTTGCGGCGGTTGGCATCGCGATTGGGCTTGCCGGCGCCGCCGCGCTCACGCGGTTCCTGAAGAGCATGTTGTTCGAGGTGACGCCGTTCGATCCGCTCACGTTCGTCGCCTCGCTCACGCTGCTCTTTGCCGCTGCGATCATCGCGTGCTGGATTCCGGCGCGGCGCGCCGCCGCCGTGGATCCGGTGACCGCGCTGCGTGACTAAGCGTTAGCGCACCAGCACAGTCACCACACCGCGCGGCGGCGCAATGAACTGAATCGTTGCGCCGCTGGTCTGCAGCGGAGCGGTGGGTGTCTCGTCGAGGCGCGCGAGGTGCGCCTCCTTCACGGGCGCGCCGAGCTCCCAGCTGCCGGCGCGCTCTTCGTCGACAAGGTTGACGCAGCGCAAGATGATGCCCGCGCCGTCTTCGGCTTCCTTGACGCACGAGAACGCGAGTCCTTCGCCGCGTAGCGCAACGCCGTGGATTGCATCGGGTTTTGCGAGGGACGATCGAAGCGTCGCACCGGTGAGCGGCAGCAGGACATCGTCTGCTGTGCGCTCGATGAGATCGATCGTGGCCGGCGTTCGTGCGTCGTGCAGCGTCAACGCGAATTCTGCGCCGAACGCGCCCTGGCATTGCGCTTCGGGTGTTGGCGTTGGCCAACCGGCGTTACCGGGACGTTCAGGTAAGTCGATGCGCGACAACTCACCGATCGCTCGCACGAGTGTCACGAGCACGCGACCATCGCTCGATGCTTCGTATTCGGCGAGCCCGTCGGAGTAGAGTGTTGCACCATGTACGTCGTCGAACAGCGACACGTATCGATGCAGCGGCGCGGTTGGGAGCGGGTACTCCATGCGCATGTCGTTCGCGCACACGATCAGCGGTACGCGCTCGATTGCACCGAACATTGCGTCGGCGAACACGCGCGCGTCCGCGACGTCGGTGTTGAACGCAACGCGCAGGCGGTGATCGCTCGCGGCGTTGTCTCCGTCGACGTGCACTCGAACAAAGCGCGCGTCGGCGTCGACGATGAATTGCACGCGCGCGCTCACACGCTCACCCGCCGCGCGGAACGTCCACTTCGTTTCGATGGTTCCGCGCACGGGGCCTTTGTGAACGACTCGTGCGCCGCCAAACGCAGGCGCGAACTTCTGCCCACGCGGCGACGGTGTGTATTCATCGCCGAGATCGACAAGACTTTCCCAGCGCATCACGTCAGCAATCGCGCGGTTGCGTTGGACGTCGCGAAACTCGACGCGTCCGTCGTCGTGCACGAGTACGGACACGCGATCGTTCGTGAGTGCGCCTCCGTCGACGCGAACCGGGTTTGGAATCGCCGACTTCCGCGGGCGCGACGTGTGCGCAAACGACGCGATGCCGTACGCAGGGACTTCAGGAACCCACGCCGCGACCTCGGTGACCGACACCAAGTCGGCGTCGGGATAGTTGCGCGGCGATTGCGTCAATTCTGTTTCCGTGCTTCGCGAGAGCACTTGTACGGCGTCGACGCCTGACAATCCTGGCGTGACTTGCTTTGCGGGCGTTTGCGGCACCGCGTCAGGATGCAGCCCGACTTTCACATCGGCGAGAAAACTCGAGAGGCGGATGAGCGCGACACCTCCACGCGCGCGCGGTGCGCGATTGCGAACGATTGCGATGGGCCGCCAATCATCGCGCCGCTCGCGCGCCAGCGCGCGGTCATGACCGAGCAGGTCGAACGTCGCGTCGTCGCGAATGCCTTCACCCTGTGCGTGCGTTTCGTCGAGGCGCGCGTCCATCGCACGCGCGACTTCGTCCGTCGAGCAACCACACAGCGTGTCATGCGGATGGCAGAGCAGTAGCGATCGCCACGCTGCATTCAGTAACGGACGCCGAGTCGCGAGTCCGCGTCGCGATGCAAACGCAGCCCACGGTTCCGCGTCGCGCAACAACAAGCGTTCCATCTGCGCATTGCGACGTTTTTGATGCGCGCGCGTTCCGAGCGTGCCCTGCAACGTCCACACGAACCCGTACGAATCGCGAAACTCGCCGCGAACGTCGGGCAGAATCGCGCGACTCGCTCGTTGCGTGAAATCGCTTGCGAATGCGGACAACGAACTCGCGCGCAATTCGTCCGGCGCCGCAACGGCCGCGTGCGCGACGACTGCTTCGTTCAAGCGCAGTTGTCGCGCGTGATGATCGGCACCGTTCATCAACAACACGGCGCCGAGCGTGCTGCGCGGAATCAGTTCGTCGCGAATCGCCGTCCAACTTTTCGCGGCCGCGTCAGTGTCACTTGGGAGTCGCGCGCCGGACTCGTATCCGCCTTTCGAGAAGTGGTAAAACAACACGCGCTCACCACTCGGCGCGATCCAGCGTGCGCTGTCGCCCTCGGGCCAGCGCATGCTTCCGTATCCGCGCAGCGCAATCGCGAGTGTGAGCCCGAATCCCGCGGCGAGCGCTGGCATCGCGGCGGGATGTCCGAACGAATCGGGCAAATACAGCACAGGCGGTGACGACGCGCCGAGTGCGCGGAGGCGGCGCTGGCCGGCGAGGAGATTGCGAATGAGCGATTCCGCGCACGGAATGAGTTCGTCGGCGAGAACAAACCACGGACCCGCTTCGATGCGACCGCTCCGCAGCAACGCGCTTAATTCAGGTGCGCGCTCGGGGCGAACGTCGAGGTAGTCGTCAATGACAACCGTTTGGCCGTCGAGCAGAAAGCTTGCGCCGTTCGACGGCGGATCGTCGAGCAGCTCGTCGACGAGCGCGACGAGATGCTGGCGAAAGCGGGACGCGGGTAGATACCACTCGCGATCCCAGTGGGTGTGGCTGACGAGGTGAACGGTTACGGGCATTGCAAAGGTCTGAGCATGGCCATGGTCGCGCGTCTATCATAGTAGTCCATGTCGCCGCCGCCACGGACAGTAACGACCCGCGCTCCCACTCGCATCGACTTCGGTGGCGGGTGGACCGACGTGCCGCCGTATTGTGAACGCGAAGGCGGGTTCGTGTGCAACGTCGCGATCACTCGGTATGCGATGGCGACGATAACTCAGGGGTCGCCGGTGCCGACGGATCGCGATGACCTGCTGGTGAAAGCGGCCGTGCGGCGCTCGGGGCTGAGTAATGTTCGGCTGACGGTGAGCAACGATTTTCCTGTCGGTGCCGGACTCGGCGGATCATCCGCGGCGAGCGCTGCGGTACTTGGCGCGCTTGCAGCGTGGAAAGACGAACCATGGAATCGTCGCGACATCGCGGAACTCGGTCGTGTGATCGAGGTCGAAGATCTTGGCGTGGCGGGTGGACGACAGGACCATTACGCGGCGACGCACGGTGGCGCGTTGGCGCTCACGTTCACTGATACCGTCGACGCGCAGCCGATTGCGATGAGCGCGAATACGCGCACGGAACTCGAGCGGCGCGCACTCGTGGTTTACACCGGACAATCGCGCATCTCAGGCGACACGATCACCGCCGTGCTTGGTGCATACCTCGAGCGCGATCGGCGCGTATGCAACGCGCTGCGCGAGATGAAACGTCTCGCGAGTGAAATGGCGACGGTGCTGGCACGTGGCGATCTCGACCATCTCGGCGCGCTTGTCGAAGAACACTGGTCGTCGCAGCGCGCACTCAATTCGGCGATTCCTACGCCGTTGATCGACGAGATCATTGCGCGCGCCGCGAAAGCGGGAGCGCATGGATCGAAAGCGCTTGGTGCGTCAGGCGGTGGCTGCGTGTTGGTGATCGCGGGTGCGGAGAATGTCGACAGCGTTCGGCGCGCGGTGGAAGATCTCGGAACAGTCTTGGAGTTCGCCGTCGATTCGGACGGGTTGACGCTCTGCTAGCGGCGCGGCGGCTCGGCGATCACGATGCGCTGAGAGCGGCCGAGTGTTCGGCCGGTAGCGCGATCCGTGACTTGAAGTGAGAGCAGGTACGTTCCCGCCGGCGTATCGCGAAGTCCGAGCTCGATGTTGTCGACAAGAATCGGTGCGTGCGGCACAGTGCGTTCGAACTCAAACTGCACGTGCTCCGTCGTTCGTGTAATACCAATCGCGTTGGTGATCCGCGTGAGGATGTTCGCCGAGATAGTCGGTTCAGCAATGTTCACGATGCGGCCGCCGCGCGCCACCGCGCGTGGCGGTGCAGCGACACGGCGCAAGGTGATCGTGACGCCGTAGTGCGCAGCGCCACTGTCGTTTGCGAACTCATAGTTCTCCCACAGAAGCGACAACGATCCGCCGCGTCGAATCGGCCCTGCGAGTGCTTGCATGTTGAAGTCGCGCCATCGCGACGGAGCAGCAGCGCGTGACTCGATCTGCGTGGCGACGAGCACGTCGCTCATTCCGAAACCGCTGGTGCTGAATCCAGTTCTCGGATCGTTCCCCGCGACGAACCCAGCCGTGGATCGGCCGGCGACGCGGGAACCGGCCGCGCTAGCTTCGGCGCGATACACATAGTTCCCCGGTGCGACGCGATGCGTAGCTGCGCGGAGCGCCGAACGCTCGACCGTTGCGGAGTCGTGCAGGACCTCCGACGTGCCGCCGGCGAGCACCCAGAGGTCGACGCGCGCGGGACCGCGCACGTCGGTTGCGCCACGAATCGCTTCGATAGGCGCGAGCGACGCGAGGAACACGTCAGTCGAATCGCGCGATGCCCGGAAGCGCGCGATCTGGGTGGGAATCGTGTCCAGCCGAAGCCCACGGAGCACATTGGTCCATCGCGCGGGGACACCGTTGAGCACGGTCGTGTCGCCCGCGTAGTACCACGCTGCGCGCATCGGCACGCACCCGGCTGAGGGATCCACTCCGTGTGTGCGAATGAACGTGTTGCCGAGGTCGGAATTCACGCCGTTGAGACTGAGTTCTTCGGCCGTCCAGCGAAGCTCGGCGAACGTCAGGCGCGCGAGGAATTCGATGCGCGGTTCGTTGCCCTGCACTGACCAGACCGGATCGCTGTTGCGCCAATAAAACAATTCGGTCTCTCCGCGCTGTTGCGCCGCGAGCGAATCCCACCGCCGCCGGTCTCCTGTGCCGAGCACGCGCTCGAAGCGATCGAGCCGCCGGCGTTCGCTGGGCTCGAACCGCATAAGCGCCGTGTCGAATGCGGCGATTGCCATGCGATTGTCGCCAAGTCGATGCGTCGCCATGCCAAGCGACATCCACGCCCACGGATCGCCAGGCACGCGATCGATTTGCGATCGCGAGAGTGCGGCGACTTCCATCCAGCGCTGATGATCCGCGAGCAGCGTTACGAATCGTCGAAAGATCAGTGTGTCGGTTGGAGCTGCCTCGCGCGCTTCGCGGATCAGCATCTCGGACCTCAGGTAGTCGATCTCTCCAGCGTAGTCACGCGTGACGGTGAACGGACCGCCGCTCAATTCCGTCGCACGAGACGGAAGCGTGGTGGCGTTGGCGCGACTGTCTTTTCGCGACAAACAACTGTGCTGATCCCAGCGCAGCCAATAAAAGCGCGCGGCTTCGTTGGCGGTTTTCGCGAGGCGAGCGGGATCGCCGGATTCGCGCGCCTTCTCTACTTGCTCTGTGAAAACACCGTATCCACCGCGATGCGGCAGAAACGAAACGCCCTTTGAAAGCAGCAGCCGGGCAAGGTCGACGAAGTAGTCGTCGTTGCTCGGCTCCAGATCCAGTGCGCGTCGTAACGACTCGTCGGCTTTCGGCGAAAGGGACGTCCAGTCGAGGCCGCGTACTTTCGGGTTGTGGCGCGATCGCTCCCAGAGAGTCCACGCAATCATCCCGCGGCGATGCCAGAGCGCAGCGCTGTCACCATTTCGCATGACTGCGCGATCCAGTTCCTTGAGCACTTTCAGCGATTCGGCGGCAGCGGACGGCTCGAGCCTGTCAGCTCCCGACGGCGCTTGCGCACGCACGTGGGTGGCGCTCAACACGAGCGCACCAACCACCGCGATGTAATTCGAGGAGAGTGAAGGCATGATGCGCGCGATGCGCAAGGCAATGTTGGTCACGCTGTACGAACGCGCCAGAGGCGAAACCAGCGAACTATTGCGGGATACTCGGCGGTAAAAGTTCGCGGCGCGCTTACATCGGACCAGTTCGCTAGGCAAACCAGCGGTCTCGATTTGCCGAAACAAATTCGTCGTCCACGAGCTGCGGATACGCTCTGCACACCCGCTCGATCTCGTCCGCTTGCCCCGGTGACAGCGATTCCTTCGGATCGAGACACCACGTTCCCGCGAACAATCCTTGTCGGCGCAGAATCTCGTGAATGCCCGCGATGCACCCCGCAAATCCATTCGCCGCATCGAACACTGCACTGTTCGCATCCGTGAGCGCCGCACCTTCGCGCAGCAAATCGGCGGACGCGCCTGTTGCACGCGCCGATTTGCACTTCGCCAGCATTGCTACCGCGCGCTGCGTCCACACCGCCCACTGACCCAACAATCCACCGTCGATGTAGCGCACGCCGTTCACTGTTGGAAACGGCGTCACGAGATCGCCGACAATGTTGTCGTCGTTCCCCGTATACAGCGCAATATCCGTTCGCCCCGCATCCGCAACCGCGCGCACGACATCGCTCGTCGCGTAGCGATTGAACGGCGCGATCTTGATCGCCCACACGTTGTCGATCTCCGCGAACGCGCGCCAGAACGCGTAGCTCAGCACGCGGCCACCAACCGCAGGCTGCAGGTAAAACCCAAACAACGGCATCACATCCGCAACCGCGCGACAATGCGCGATCAATTCCGCGTCACTCGCTTTCGCCATCGCGCCGAGACTCAGCAATCCAACGTCATAGCCGAGTGAACGCGCCGTCGACGCCTCGGCACATGCGTGCGCAGTCGCGCCTGCGAGTCCCGCTACGAGCACGAACGGACGCGGTGCACGCGCGATCCATGCCCGCGCAGTTTCCGCAGCGAGCGCGAGTACAGGCGCGTACATGCCGTGCTCGCGAATCGCGAATTGCGTGGTGTGCACGCCTACCGCAATTCCCCCTGCTCCGGCGTCCACGTAATACCGCGTCAAAACACGCTGACGCGTTTCGTCGAACGCGCGCTCTTGTGTCAGCGCGAGCGGGTGCGCGGGAATCACGACGCCCGATTGCAGATGTGCGCGCGTGTCCACGATCAGAACGCTCCGTCGCGCGTTTCGAAATGCGTCGGCCGGCCGAGCATCGGCCGCTTGTTGCGTACCCAGTCCGCAACCCAGTCGAGCATCATGCCAAGCCGGAAGTCGAACGGCGAAAGTAGTTGCTGCATTCTCGATGTGTTGCTCAGCAGCGCGTCGTTCGCTTCCGTGCCCGTGAACTTCGGTGTTTTGCCAAGTCGTTCACCAATTGCGCTCGCGAGTTCGCGAACCGATAGCGTCGCGCTGCCCGTGACGTTCAGCACGAGCGGCGGCGACGCTGCATGCGGAAGCAACTCGAGCGCGGCGCGCGACGCATCGCGCTGCCAAATCACGTTCACGTATCCCATCGTGAGCGACACCGGTGCACCCGCCATCACGTTCATCGCGATATCAGCGAGCACCCCATACCGCAAATCGATCGCGTAGTTGAGTCGCACGATCGCGACGCGCGTGCCGCGCGTCGCCGCGAAATGTTCGAACACGCGTTCACGGCCCAGGCACGACTCCGCGTACTCTCCCACCGGTGCGGTCGCGTCGGTTTCGCGCGCGCCGCCGTTCGACACCTTCACGAGCGGGTACACGTTGCCGGTCGAAAACGCGACGATGCGCGAGTCCGCGTAGCGCTCGGCGCAATGTGCGGGCACAACGACGTTCATCATCCACGTGCGCGACGGCGCGTCGGATGTCCCGAACTTCTGCCCCGCCATGAACACGACGTTCGGTGCATCAGGCAGCGCGCGCACGGCTTCGCGGTCAAGCAGATCGCACGTGAGCGTTTCGATGCCCGCGACACTCAGCGCGTGCGCGGCGCGCGCGGACGAAAAACGCGAAACCGCGATTACGCGGCGCGCCGTGCCCGCGTCACGTGCAGCGCGCGCGGCCATGTGCGCGAGCGTCGGGCCCATTTTGCCACCGGCGCCCAGGATGACGATGTCGCCGGGCACTCGTGCGAGCGCGGCGGCTGTTTCGGCGCGGGGCTCGGAGAGGAGCGCGTCGAGTTCGCGCTCGTTTTGCGGCGGGGCGGACATCACCGCCGGTCGTGCGGTCAGCCTACCAGCCGATGCACTGCAGGGCGGGGATGTTGTTCTCTACTCCCACCCGCACGGTGACTTTGCGCGCTGCAAAGCCCGTCGATCCCAATGTGCACGACACTTCCCAGCGCGCGGGCGCCTGTGGCGCCGGCTCACTCATTTCGACGTACAACCGCCGGCCGGGCGCGATTGCTTCGAGCGTGTCGAACTTCACGCCGTTCGGATAAATCGTGAACCAGTCTGTACGCGCGGAGCTTCTGCTCGGGCCGGTCTCCATCCAGTAGTACGATGGGATGGTGTTCTCGAAGCGAACTTCGATGTCCGCTTCGTACACACCGGTCGGGCTGTTGCATCCGCCTGCCGAGAGAACCACGACCATCGCCGCCAGCGCTCGCCGTCGAATGTTGACGACGTTATCATCTGTCCGCGTCATAGCCCGTACCTCGTCGCAGTCCCAGTAGGCCCGCTTTCTGGAGGCTCAATGTACAGCCACTTTCGTGCCGTCGCTTTCGGCGGCGTCCTGACCATCGCCGTTCTCGCCCAGCCCGCCGCCGGACAGGGTGGGGCCGCGATCCCGGTTGCGCAAGAGTTCGACAGGCTGCACTTCCGGTCCATTGGACCGGCGACCATGTCGGGCCGCATCGCCGACCTGGCGGTGTACGAGGCGAACCCCTCGATCTACTACGTCGCGACAGCGCACGGTGGCGTTTGGAAAACAACCAACGGCGGGACGACGTTCACGCCGCAACTCCAGGACCAGGGCCTGATGTCGTTCGGCGCCGTGGCTGTGTCGCAGCGAAATCCCGACATCGTGTACGCGGGCGGCGGCGAGTCCAACAATCGGCAGAGCACGTCGTGGGGTGACGGAGTTTACAAGTCGACGGACGGTGGACGCACGTGGCAACATGTCGGCCTTCGCGATTCGAAGCACATCAACCGCATCGTCATCGATCCGAACAACAACGACATCGCGTTCGTTGCGGCGACGGGCCCGCTGTACGGCGCGGGCGGCGAGCGCGGTGTGTACAAGACAACCGACGGCGGACGCACGTGGCGCAAAGTGTTGAACGTCGACGAGAACACGGGCGCGAATGATCTCGTGATCTCGCACGCCGATCCGCGCATCATGTACGCGTCGACGTATCAGCGGCGCCGTTCGACGTGCTGCTTCATTGGCAACGGGCCGGGCAGCGGACTTTGGAAGTCGACGGACGCCGGCGAAACGTGGACACGACTCACGGGCAACGGGATTCCGGCTGGATCACTTGGCCGCATTGCGATCGACGTGTATCGCGGCAGCGCGAACTTGTTGTACGCGCTCATCGAAGCGCCGGGCGGCGGTCGCGGTGGACGCGGCGGCGCGGCACAGGATGAAAGCGCCGGTGACGCAGCTGCGGCTGGTGGCGGACGCGCGGGCGGCGGTGGTGCCGCAGGTGGCGGAGGTGGACGCGCCGGCGGAGGTGGTGGCGGCGGTGGCGGTGGTGGAGGCACGGGTCTCTATCGCTCGGATGATGGTGGCGCGACGTGGCGGTTGGCGAACGCGACCAATCCGCGTCCGATGTACTTCAGCCAGGTGCGCATCGACGCGAACAGCCCCGACCGTGTGTACCTCGGCGGCGTCGGCATGCACATGACCATTGACGGCGGACGCACCATCGAAACGGACGCAGCACTCGTCGCACACGACGACGTCCACGCGATCTGGGTGAATCCGCGCAACGCCGATCACATCATCATTGGCAACGATGGTGGTGTGTACGAGACGCGCGACATGAGCAAGTCGTGGACGTTCATGCAGAACCTGCCGGTCGGATTGTTCTATCACGTCGGATACGACATGGAGTATCCGTACAACGTGTGCGGCGGTATGCAGGACAATTACAACTGGTGCGGTCCGAGCGCGGCGCGCATGGGACGCGGCATCATGAACTACGACTGGTTCCAGATTCAGGGCGGCGACGGATTCGTTGCGCAACCGGATCTGCGCGACTCGCGCATCATCTATACGGAGTCGCAGGACGGCAACATCATCCGTCGCAACAAGATCACGGGCGAATCGAAGAACATTCGTCCGAGTCCGCAGAACGTCATGAACGCAGTGGCCGGCGAACCGGGATATCGATTCCACTGGGACACGCCGATCATCATTTCGCCGAACGACGCGGGCGTGCTGTTCGTGGCGGCGAATCGCGTGTTCAAGTCGACGGATCGCGGTGACTCATGGACGGTGATCAGCCCCGATCTCACCAAGAACGAAAACCGCAACAACGCAGTGACGATGGGTGTCACGGGCTGCGCAGGTGCGACGTCGTGCAACGATGGCATTTCGCAGTGGCCCGCAATTGTTGCGCTGGCCGAGTCGCCGAAGCAGCCGGGCGTGATTTACACCGGCACTGACGACGGCACAGTGCAGGTGACGCGCGACGGTGGACGCACGTGGACGAACATCACGAAGAATCTCCCGGGTTTGCCACCGGGCTATGTGTTCATCTCCGAAGTGGTGCCGTCGCGATTCGAAGCGGGCCGCGTGTACGTGACGGTCGAGAATCATCGTGAGAACGATTACGAGCCGCACATTTGGGTGAGCGAAGATTTCGGCGCGACGTTCCGTAACCTGAACGGCAACCTGCGCGGCGAAGTTGCGCGCACGCTCACCGAAGACCTCAAGAATCCGAACGTGCTTTACATCGGCACAGAGACGGGAATCTTCCTGTCGCTGGATCGTGGTGGATCGTGGCGCCGATTAAAGGCGAATTTCCCGAACGTGCGCGTGGACGAGCTCACCATTCATCCGCGTGAGAATGCACTGCTCGTTGCATCGCACGGACGCGCGCTGTGGATTCTCGATCACCTCGAACCGATTCAGGAGTACACGGCAGCACAGGCATCCGACGCGAAACTGTTCTCGGTGCCGTCCGCGCTGCAGTGGAAGTCGCTCGACAACCGCAACGACGAGTTCTGGGGTCACCACTTCTTCACGGGTGAAAACCCGCCGACGGATGCGGTGATTCAGTTCCACCTGAAGCGCGCAGTAACGAATCCAGTGATTCGCATTGCAGATGCGACGGGCGCGCGTGTTCGCGATCTCCCAATTGCAGGCAATCGCAACGCGGCGGGCATTCAAACCGTGTGTTGGGATCAGCGCTACGAATCCATCCCTGCGCCAACAGCGGATTCCGCTGCGGCGGGTGGTGGTGGTGGACGCGCGGGCGGCGGTGGTGCAGGACGCGGCGGCGCCGGCGGTGGTGCGGCTGGTGGCGGTGGTCCGGGGGGACGCGGTGGTGGTGGCGCGGCCGTGCCGGGCGTTCCTGCGCAGTTGCCGCCGGTCGGTTACATGGCTGCGAATCCGTGCGGTGGTGGCGGCGGAGGCGGTGGTGGTGGACGCGGCGGTGGCGGTGGTGGCGGCGGCGCTGGTCCGTACGTCATGCCGGGCACGTACAACGTTTCGCTCGTCGTCGACAATAACGTCGTGGATACCAAACCGATGCGAATCGTTATGGATCCCGCGGTGCAATTCACCGACGCGAGCCGGCGCCGATACAACGAAATCCTGCTCGACCTGCACGACATGCAGCGCCGCGGCACGGAGGTCGCGGGTCGCTTGAACGCGATCTATGCTGACATGATCGACGTCGCGTCGAAGATCAAAGACAAGTCTGACGTTCCAGCCGCGACGAAAACGCAATTCGAAACGTTCGCGCGTGATTACGACGCGGCGCGCGTGAAATTCGGCGTACCACTCGGCGGTGGTGCGGGCGGAACGGGATTGGTTTCCGCGGGACTCGATGTCGTTGCCGTGATGAACATGACGCAAGCGCAACGCGATTCAGCGACGCAGGCACTCGCGGGCGGCGGCGGTGGCGGCGGATTCGGTGGACGTGGCGGCGGTGGCGGTCGCGGTGGTGGTGGAGGCCGCGGCGGTCGAGGCGGCGGTGGTGGTCCCGATCCTGATTTGCTCGGTCGCGCCGGAACGATCAAAGGCGCGATCGGCGGAATCTGGGAAATGCCGAGCGACGCGATGCTGAAGCAGTACACGGATGTGAAAGCAGCGATGCCTGCGGCGATCACTCAGGCGAACGGCGTACTCACGCGCGCGACAACGATTAGTACGGCGCTGCTGAGGCACAATCTGCTGCTGAGAGTCAAGTAACGACCGAAGGGCAAAGGAGAGGGGGAAGTCAGAAGCGCAAGGAAAGCAGGTGTTGTTGTCCTTGTGTTTCTGACTTCCCCTTTCCCTTTGCCCCTCGTCTATCGTCCGCGCACCACTCGATTCCGCAGTACGCCGACGCCTTCGAGTTCAATCTCAACCGTGTCGCCGGGGTTCATCGCTTTCGTTGTGCCCGGCGTTCCGGTGTAAATCACGTCGCCAGGTTCGAGCGTGACGTAGCGGCTCACATAACTCACGATCGTCGCGACATCGAAAATGAGATCCTTCGTGCGCTGCGACTGAACGACTGCGCCGTTGAGTTTGGTTTGCAACAACAAGTCGTTGTAATTCAGTCCCGTTACGATGATGGGCCCGAGTGGACCGAAGGTGTCGGACGCTTTAGCGCGGAACCATTGCAAGTCGGCTGCTTGCCACGCGCGTTCGCTGACGTCGTTGCCGGCGGTGATTCCGAAGATGTACTGCGCAGCATCGTTCACGCTGACGTTCGACGCGCGTTTGCCCATCACGAGCACCATCTCGCCTTCGTAGTGCAAGTTCGTCGCGTCGGTCGGATAGATGATGTTGTCGTCGGGTCCGATGATCGACGTCGGCATCTTTGCGAACAGGCCGGGGTACGTCGCGGGTGCTTGCTGGCCGAGGTGTGATTTGTAGTTGAGCCCGACGGCAATGACTTTGCGCGGCGTGACCGGCGCCAGGAGTTTGGCGTGATCGAGGCGCACCGTTTTCCCGGTCGCGCGCGGTGACGCGAACAGATCACCCGACAATTCGCGAATGATTTCACCGTCGAGTATTCCGAACGACGTGGTGCCGTCGGCCGAGTAGCGCACGTACTTCATCACCGTTTGCGCCGGCACGATATCGGCGGTGAGCACGAGCGCGAGGGCGCCGATCAATCGAAAAGCAGCGAGTCGCATAAGAGACCTCGAAAGTTGAGTCAAACGCACTTTGGAAACTACGATTTGGCGGAAGCAACGGCGAAAACTGCCGGATACGGCAGCTTCATTTTGTTCTATCCGGTTGCTTCCGCATGTCCCTTCCGCAGAATCGCAGTTCCAAGAGACGTTGGACCCCGATGTCAATGAATCCCCGATCATGTGCCGTAGCGGCGGACGTGCGGCAGACCCGCATCGAGTTCCGCACGCGTCAGCGTCCACACCATCGTGTCGCGCGGCGCGCCTTGTGGCGTAACGGTGTTGGCTTTCAGCGTCGTCGTGTGGCTGTAGCCAAGATGCCGCGGAATCGCTGCGCTCTTCAGGTTGCGCGGATCGCAGCGGATTTCGACGCGATCGATTCCCGGCCACTCGAATGCGGCGGCGGTGAGCGCGGCCGCTGTTTCCGTCGCGAGTCCCGCGCCGGTCGAATCCGTGCGTATCCAGTAGCCGATTTCGAGACCGCCGGCTCCAATCCGGGGATGCAGCCCCGCGCCTCCGACGAGTCGCTTTGATTCCTTGCTGAGCACCGCGTACGTCCAATCTTCGCCGTTTGCGAACTTGGACTGCATCGTCGTCAGCCGGTCCGACATCAGTCCAACCGGAGACGGCTCATTGACCGCCCACGGCATCCATTCGCGGAGTTCGGCCAGGCTCGAGTCGATCGCGTCTTTGAGCACCGGAGCGTCCTCGGGACGCCACGATCGCAAGACGAGGCGCGGCGTGTGGATGGGGTCGACGCTCACAGCGTCGAGGGTAACACCGAAACGACGTCTGGGTAATGCTTCGGCAACGTCGTTCGCTTCACATTGGTGCGCGTGCGCGTCGCACCCGCACGGCACTTTGCGTAGCTTTCCACGCGGTTGAGATACACGAATCGATCCTAGAGGCGCGCTCGTCCGAGACGACGCGCAGGAGCGTTTGACCAGATGGCGAAGACCAGCCAGTCCGCGGCACCGGCCGCCGACGGCTACCTCGATGTCACGGACTCGCGCACAGGGAAGCAGTACAAGATTCCAATCGTCGACGGCGCGATCCGGACGCCTGACCTCAAACAGATCGTAACCGACCCCGAAGACTTCGGGCTCATGGGCTACGATCCCGCGTTCATGAACACGGCGTCGTGCCGGTCGGCCATCACGTTCATCGACGGCGACAAGGGAATTCTGCGGTACCGCGGATATCCGATCGAACAACTCGCGGAAAAAGCGTCGTTCCTCGAGGTCGCGTATCTCCTGCGTCACGGTGAGCTCCCCGCGCAAAAGCAGTACGACCAGTTCGTGCAGGACATCACGTTTCACACGTATGTCCACGAGAACCTGAAGCGGTTTCTCGAAGGGTTCCGCTACGACGCGCATCCAATGGCGATGTTGTGCGCCGGCGTCGCCGCGCTCTCATCGTTCTATCCGGAAGCGAAAGACATTCACGATGCGCGGCAGCGCGACGTGTCGATCATTCGTCTGCTCGCGAAAACGCCGACGATCGCCGCGTTCGCGTACCGCCACGTGAAGGGATTGCCGTACGTCTATCCCGACAACGATCTGTCGTACTCCGAGAACTTCCTCTCGATGATCGCACGAATGTCGGAGACGAAGTACGAAGCGCACCCGGTGTATTCGAAAGCGATCGACATTCTGTTCATCCTGCATGCGGATCACGAGCAGAATTGTTCGACGAACGCGGTGCGCGCGGTTGGTTCATCGCACGTCGATCCATTCTCGGCGGTCGCGGCGGGCATCGCAGCGCTCTATGGTCCGTTGCACGGCGGCGCAAACGAAGCCGTGCTGCGCATGATCAATCAGATCGGCGACATCAAGAACGTGCCGGCGTTCGTCGAAGAGGTGAAGAGCGGCAAGGGCTCGCGCCTGATGGGATTCGGACACCGCGTGTACAAGAGCTACGATCCGCGCGCGAAGATCGTGAAGAAGCTCGCGTACGATGTGTTCGAAGTTGCCGGCATGGACAAGGATCTCGAGATCGCGCTGGAACTCGAACGGCGCGCGCTCGAAGACGACTACTTCAAGGAACGAAAGCTCTATCCCAACGTCGACTTCTACACGGGACTCATTTACCGCGCGCTGAAGTTTCCGACGGATTACTTCACAGTGTTGTTCGCCATTCCGCGCGTTGCGGGCTGGGCGGCGCAGTGGGAAGAAATGCTGCTCGACAAAGAACAGAAAATCGCGCGGCCGCGGCAGATCTACACCGGCATCGCGGAGCGGCCGTACACGCACATGCTCGACCGCAACAAGAAGCTCACGCGGCGATAAGCCAAACGGTCGTTCTGACCGACGCGCGCGCGGTGCCGCCTGGCATCGCGCGCGTTTTGTTTGATGCGCATTGAAACGGTCGCACTTCGTCTCGCGTCTAACCTCCATGCTATTCAAACGACTGTCAGCGCTGCTGACGCCGGTCGCGCTCGCGACCGCTGTGCCGCTCGAGGCGCAACAAACCACGACGCAAGCAAATTCCGCCGCCAGCCTGCGGGTTTTTCTTGATTGCGGGCCGTGCGACGACGATTACGTGCGCACCGAAACACGATGGGCCGAGTTCGTGCGCGACCGTACGGTGGCTGACGTGCACGTGCTCGTGACGTCGATCGGCACCGGTGGTGGTGGCAGCGAGTACACGCTTGCGTTCATCGGCCAGCGCGCGCTCGCCTCGCGGACCGACACGTTGCGCGCCGTAACACTCTCGACCGATACGGATGCAGAACGACGGCAGTCGCTGACGCGCGCGATTCACCTTGGCCTCGCGCAATTCGTTGCGCGCACACCGCTCGCGCCGCGCTTGTCGATCAGCATGGAAGGCCGCGATCGCGAAGACGACGAGCGACCCGCGTCTTCCGCTGATCCATGGAAGGCGTGGGTGTTCGAGCTCGGCGTCGGGGGTTCGATGAACCGCGAAACGAACGAGAAGAGTTACAGCTACGGCGGATCGTTCGACGCGACGCGCGTGACGCCGCGCTGGAAGTTCGGCGCGGAGTTCGGCATCAATCGCGACGAAGACCGCATCATCATTCAGCTCGAAGATCCACTCGGCGAAGAGTACGACACGACCGTGGTGCGGCTGCGCGAAAACACGAATTCAGGCGCCGTGCTGATTCGGAGCTTCGGACCGCACTGGGGCGCCGGCGCCGAAATCGCTGTGGGATCGTCGAGCTTTTCCAATACGCGGTTCGATCTGCGCGCTGCGCCCGCGATCGAATACAGCCTCTGGCCCTATGCGCAGGCGTCGAGCAGGCAACTCACGTTTCAATACTCGTTTGGTCTTTCGTCATTCCGGTATCGCGACACCACGATTTTCAATCGCGTGCGCGAAACGCGGCCGACGCAGGCGTTCGTCATTGGGTATGACGTCGAGCAGCAGTGGGGATCAGCCGATGCGGAGTTCCAGTATTCGGCGTATCCCGATAAGCCGAGTCAGCGGCGGCTCGAGTTCAACGCGAGCATCGATCTGCGTATCACGCGCGGTCTGAGTCTGGAGTTCGAAATCAACCGGTCACAAATCAGTGACCAGTTGTCACTCGCGAAAGGGGACCAGACGCCGGAGGAAATCCTGTTGGGAATTCGCGAACGACAGACCGATTTCCGGTTCGGCGCGTCAATCGGGTTTAACTACGAGTTTGGTTCGATTTTCAACTCAGTTGTGAACCCGCGGTTCGGGGGAAATCCTGGGTCAGTGTTGCGCTGAGTCAGCGAAAGCGGTTGTGGCGCCGTACGTTGAGCGATGCAGATCACACCCGTCAAATAACGATGCGGTGTTCAAATGATTGACATGCACGCGAGCTGGTTTTGACCTCTTTTCCGCAATGTGGATAGTTGATATCATGGCCGCTTAGCCGCTCACTTTTTCGTTCGCTCGGGAGGGCGCGCATGCCGAAGCCGCTTCGGCTGCTCATTGCCGAAGATTCCGAGGACGACGCGTTGCTCTTGGTGCGCAATCTGCGCCAAGCTGACTACGCGGTGTCGTTTGAGCGCGTGGCCGCACCTGCGGCGCTGCGTGATGCCATCACGCGAGAACATTGGGACCTGGTGATCAGCGATTACAACATGCCGGGCTTCGGCGGCCTGGATGCGCTCGCGATTGTGCGCGCGCACGATCGCGATGTGCCGTTCGTGTTCGTGTCTGGCTCGATTGGTGAAGACGTAGCCGTCGCCGCGATGCGCGCGGGCGCACAGGACTACGTCATGAAGAACAACATGCAGCGGCTCGCGCCGGCGATCGAGCGCGAACTCACCGACTCGAAATTGCGCCGCGACAGTCACGTCGCCGAACAACGCTTGCGTGCGACTACAGAAGTACTGCACGCAATGTTCACCGCGTCGCCACTGGCGATCATCATCACGGGTCTCGACGGACACGTGCAGTTATGGAATCCCGCTGCGCAGCGACTGTTTGGTTGGAGCGAACAGGAAGTGCTCGGCGTTCCGCTGCCCACGATTCCAGACGACGCGAGCGAGGAAGCGATCGAATTGCGCGCGCAGCGATTGCAGCCGGGTCCTGTCGGCGGGCGCGACGTAAAGCGCCGTCGGCGCGATGGGTTTCTGATCGATGTGAACGTGTCGGCCGCGGTGATTCGCGACGGCGCTGGATCGCCGAATCGCGTACTCGTGCTCGTACAGGATATTCGCGACCGCAAGCGGCTCGAAGCGCAATTCCTGCAAGCGCAAAAAATGGAAGCGGTCGGGCAACTTGCCGGCGGCATCGCGCACGATTTCAACAACCTGCTCACGGTCATCACGAGCTACAGCGATTTTCTGCTGGCCGATTTGCCGCACGAAGATCCCAAGCGCGAAGAAGTCACGCAGATTCGTTCGGCCGCCGACGCCGCCACGGCGCTGAGCAGACAGCTGTTGGTGTTCAGCCGCAACCAGGTGTTGCAGCCGCAGGTCGTTTCGCTCAACGACATCGTGAGCGGATCGCACAAGCTGCTCAAGCGTTTGATAGGCGCGGACATCGAGTTGGTATTGTCACTCGACAAGGAACTCGGTCTCGTCGAAGCCGACCCAGGCCAGGTCGAACAGGTTGTGATGAACCTGTCCATCAATGCGCGCGATGCGATGCCGTCGGGCGGAAAGGTCGTAGTTGAAACGCGCAACACGTTCGACGCGACGACCAACAGCCCGTGCGTGACGCTTGCCGTGAGCGACAACGGCGTCGGCATGGACGCATCGACGCAAGCGAGGATCTTCGAACCGTTCTTCACCACGAAAGATCCCGGGAAAGGCACGGGGCTCGGTCTCGCGACTGTGTACAGCATTGTGAACCAGTACGACGGCACGATCCACGTGTACAGCGAGCCCGGCGTCGGCACAACGTTCAAGATTCATTTGCCGCGCATCGATTCGCCCGTGCCCGCTCCGCCGCAGCCGCAGGATTCACCCGAAGCGCTGCATGGAACGGAGTGCGTTTTGATTGTCGAAGATGCGGCCGCCGTGCGCGCGGTGACGCGGCAAGTGCTCGAACGATTCGGCTACGCGGTCATCGAAGCGCCCGACGGACCCACGGCGCTGCGTCTTGCCGCGAAAGTGCACGGCGCGATCGATTTATTGCTCACCGATGTGGTGATGCCGGGCATGAGCGGACGGTTGCTTGCCGAACAGTTCCGTGCCGCGCGTCCCAACGCAAAGGTGTTGTTCGCGTCCGGTTACACCGACGACGCGATTCTGCACCACGGCGTGCTCGAGCTCGGGATGCCGTACATCCAGAAGCCGTTCACGCCGGAAGCGCTCGCGCGGAAGGTGCGTGATACGCTCCGCAGCGCCTGAGTTACGTCGGGACTACCGGGCGTTCGTTGAGCACCAGCCAGTACAACTGCAGCGACTTCACCAGCTCGATGAGCCCTTCGAACGACACGGGCTTCACGAGATAGGAATTCACGCCGAGCTCGTAGGCTTTGTTCACGTCGGCATCGTTCTTCGATGACGTGAGCACCACGATCGGAATGCGTTTCAGTCCGGCGCGATCTTTTACCCACTCGAGCACTTCGAGTCCCGAGCGCCGCGGCATCTTGAGGTCGAGCAACACGAACACCGGGAGCGGGTAGCGCTCGCGATCGGCGAAAGCGCCTTTGCCGTCGAGGTATTCGATCGCCTCATCGCCGTGCCGGGCGATGTGCAATGGGTTCAGAATGCCCGCGTGCTTGAACGCACGCTGTACGAATAGGACGTCGTTCTCGTCATCCTCAACGAGCAAGACGGGTTGACTTGCCACGTTCACGCCACCGCCTCCGCTGCTTTGAGTTCAACCCAGAACCGGCTCCCGGCACCGAGCGCCGATTCGACTCCGACGTGGCCACCCATACGCTCCACGCCCTTACGAACGATCGCGAGTCCAATGCCGGTTCCCGCGTACTGCTCGTTCGCGTGCAGCCGTTCGAACACGCTGAAAATACGCTGATGATGCGAGGGGTCGATCCCGATCCCGTTGTCCTGTACCCACAAGCGCACGCGTCCGTTCACGCGTTCGGCGCTGATGCGGATCTCCGGGTTACGCCCGCTCGGAACAAACTTGAGTCCGTTGGAGAGGAGGTTCGCGACCACCTGCTCGAGCACGGGCTTGTGTGCGATGGCCCGCGGCAGCCCGTCATCGACGGCGACGCGCGCCCCGCGCGCGCTCATGTCGGCCTCGAGTTGCCCCATTGCATTGGCGACGACCGTCGCGAGTTCCACTACCGTCAGCGCCATTTCCGTGCGACTCACGCGACTGTACGCGAGGAGGTCCTGGGTCAGCACGTCCATGCGTTGCGATGCAGCGGCGATGCGCTTCACGTATTCGAGCCCATCGGGCCCTAATTGATCGGCGCAGTCCTCGACGAGTGCCTGGCTGAATCCGTGCATCGCGCGGAGCGGTGCGCGCAAATCGTGCGACACCGAATGCGCGAACGCCTCGAGTTCTTCGTTGCGCTCCTGCAACTCCTGCGTGCGCTCTTCGACCTTGACCTCGAGCGCGGAGTGCGCGGCCGCGACGTGGTTCACCATGCGGTTGAATGAATCCGCGAGTACGCCGATTTCATCGCGGCGGTCGCTGGTGACGTTTCGCGTGGCTTCACCCTGCGCAATCGCCGCGGCGGCGTTGGTCAGCTCGTGCAGCGGTATCGTCACGCGCCGGCTGAGCCGCCACGCCGCGAACGTTGACGCCGCGAGAACAACGAGACCGAGTATGATCGACGTCCGCAGAAAATCATCGGCAGGCTGCATGACCTCGGCTTCGGCGAACTCTACGGCGATAGTCCACGGTGTTCCCGCAATTCGGCGCCCCGCTGCAAGTACCGGCACCCCGTCTTCTCGGACGTAGCGTACGTGACCGCTGTCGAGCGGAAGCGCGACGGGAAATGACTTGATCACGCTGCCGAAGTCGCTCCACAAATCGCCGCGTTCATTGCCGATGTACGTATGCGCGTCGGCACCGACGAGCTGCGCCAATTGCTGTCTGGCGGTCTGACTCGACGTCAGTCCACGCCACAGGACGAGGTACGCGGCCGGTTGGCCGTCCTTCAGCACTGCGGTTACGAACGGCAACGCGACGCTGTCGCTGAGTAAGCGGAGCGGTGCCACCGCACTCATTGTGGTGTCCGCAATAGCAGCCTTGAATGTCTCAGCGAGTTCTTCGTGTCGCTCACCGATACTCGCAGCCTGCGTGTCGGGAACAGTAACCATCGGCGTGCCGTCGAGTGCGAACAACGCGGCGCGGCGCGTGGATCCCGTAATGGCGCGACGCAACGCAGCCGCAGCGGAGTCGCGCGTACCGGTGCCGCGGACATAGTCGGCGATGGCGCCGCGCGATGTGCCCGTGCGGAGGCTGGTGCCGACCCCGCGTATCTGCGTGCGGTATACGTCCGCGAATTGCGTGGTGACGGTGGCGAGGCGCGCTTCTCCCGTTTCCATCATCGCGTGACGCACGTTGTTGTACGACACCCACGTCCACGTCGCGATGACGACGAGCAGCCCGCCGCCGATGAACAGCGGAACTTTGACGCGAAGCGGCCAGTCCTTGATCACGCGGTCGCGCTAGAAGGAATCCGCTGCATGGTACGCGTCGATCACCGCGCGCTCGCCGTCTTTCCCAGGACGCGAGTTGCCGTGCTCCATGCCGATGACGCCGTCGTAGTTCTTCGACTTCAGGTGCTTGAACACGTTGCGGAAATCGATTTCACCGGTGCCGGGTTCGTTGCGTCCAGGATTGTCGCCTGCTTGCACGTACGCAATCTCATCCCACGCCGCGTTGAAATTCGGAATGAGATTCCCTTCGGTGATTTGCTGGTGATAAATGTCGAAGAGAATCTTGCACGACGGACTGCCCACCGCTTTGCAAATGAGGTACGCCTGCGGAATGCGATTCAGGAATTGCCCTGGATGATTGCGCAGCGTGTTGAGCGGTTCGAGCACCATCACGAGTCCATGTGGCTCGAGAATCGCGGCGGCGCGCTTGAGTACTTCGACGACGTTCGCCGTCTGGTACTCCATGTGCAAACGCAAATCGATGTGGCCCGGAACGACCGTCATCCATTTCGCGTTCACACGTTTTGCAACGTCGACCGATTCGCGGATTTCCTTGAGGAAGTTGTCGCGCTTTGCGGTGTCGGCGAGCACGAGGTCGGCCGCGTTCCATGAAATCGTGTGTGCAACGAACACGCCCATCTTCATGTTGAGGCGCGCCATTTCCGCGCCGACCTTTTCCTGATCGGCGACGGGACGCGTCTTCATGCTGTTGTCTTCGAGCGCCGTGAAGCCCTCGGACGCCATGAATTGCAATTGCGCGACGAGATCGTTGCCGCCCGCATGCTCGCGGAACATGCCGAAGTGCGGCGCGTAGCGATGCTTGAATGATGCGCGTGCCGCCGATTGCGCCGGCGTCAGTTGCGGCGATGCCGCCGCTGCCGCGCCCGCGGCAACAGTGGCGCTGAGAAAGTCGCGACGGTCCATGTAGACGGTAGGGTGTAGGCGGTAGGCGGTAGTGAACTACGGCTTCGCGTGGGTGAAGGCACCGCGCGAAAGCTTCGTCACTCCCGGCATCGGGATCGGCGGCATCGCAATCGGGCCCATTACCATCGGACCGGGTGTGAGATCCTGATCAGACGTCGAGATCTGTTCCCACGTAATCGGCTGGCCCGTGTACGCAGCTTCGCGCGCCATGATTGCGGTGAGCACGCTCTCCGCGACTTGCTTCAACTCGTTCAGCGGTTTGCCTGCGCGAATGCTCGCAACGAGATCGGTGTGCTCGAGTACGTATGGTGACGTGTCGCTCGCGAGTTTCTGGCGCTGGAATTCCATGCCGCCGCGAATGCGACCGCCCTGATTGTTGTCGCCGAGGTTCACGAAGCCTTTTGTGCCGACGAAGTTCTCTTCGTTCGCGCCGCGTGTGCCGACCTGCTGGCGACACATGCTCGTGACCTTCGCGCCGTTCGCGTATTCGAGTTCCACGCAGAAGTGATCGAAAATGTGTCCCCACTTCGGCTGCTCGACGCGCGTCTGACGTCCACCGACTCCGTACGCGCGCACCGGATGTCCCTTCATGACCCAGTTGGCGACGTCGATGTTGTGCACGTGTTGCTCGACGATGTGATCGCCCGAGAGCCACGTGAAATACAGCCAGTTGCGGATCTGCCATTCCATGTCCGACATCTCGGGTGTGCGGTCCACACTCCAGAGCGGGCCCTGATTCCAGTAAACCTGTCCACCGACGATGTCGCCGATCGCGCCGTCGTGTACGCGTTTGATGGTTTCGAGGTAGTGGATCTGGTGACGGCGCTGCGTCCCCGCGACAACCGCGAGGTTTTTCTGCGCCGCGAGTTCTGCCGACGCGAGCACGGAGCGAACGCCGACGGGATCGACCGCGACCGGTTTTTCGGTGAAGAGATGTTTCCCCGCTTCGATGACCGCCTTGATGTGCGTCGGCCGGAAACCCGGTGGCGTCGCGAGGATGACGAGATCGACATCACTCGCAATGACTTTTTGGTACGCGTCAAATCCGGAGAACGCGTGCGCGTCGGTGACCTTGTACGCAGGACCAAGCGCTTTCGCGAGATCGGTGCGCGCGCTCGAGAGGCGGTCAGGCTGCAGATCGCCCATGGCGACGAGTTCGATACCTTCGGAGCCTTTCACGGCATCGTTCGCAGCGCCCTTGCCGCGCCCGCCACACCCGATCAGACCGATGCGAATCGTTGCGCGCGGAGCGGCCCATGCACCGGCGGGTGCGCCGAACGCGGCGGTTGCTGCAGCGGCAGCGGCAGACGTCTTGATGAAATCGCGGCGAGAGAACGAATCGTTTGACATGGAGATGAAAGTGAAAGGATCGAGGATCGAGTATGAGGATCGAGAATCGAGTATGAGGAATGGAGAAGCGAGTTGGAAGAAAACTGAGCTAGGAGGAGGAGAACGCTCCTTCTGATCACTCGCATTCTTCACCTCTCCCTTCTACTCCTCCTCATACTCGCTCCTCGCTCCTCAGCAGTTACGGTTGCCTGACTAACCGCATCCCAACAAAGAATGCATCCGTAAGCCACCATCGGCTTTTTGGAAGTTGCGGATCGGTGACATTCCACGCCGGCACCTGCGGATTTCGCGATGTGCAGCGGACCGACGCAGAATCAGCGTCGAAGCCGCCACCCATCACCACGGAATCAGGCGACACGGTCCACTCCGCCGCGTTGCCCAGCATATCGTGCACGCCAAGCCGGTTGGGCGTAAGGGCACCGACGGGATGCGTCTGGTTTTTCGCGTTCGCGGCAAACCAGCTCTGCGATGCGAGGCGTGCGCCGGCCGCGGGTTCAGACTGTCCCGCGCGGCAGATGTGAATCCACTCGGCCTCAGTCGGCAATCGGTAATTGTGTCCCGTTTTCGCGGAGACCCAGCGCGCGAATTCTTTCGCCGCGTAGAGGCTCATGCCGAGTGCGGGGTAGCCGTCGTGTCCGAATGAGTCGCCGGGGAGCACGTACGGTTTTGACGGATGCGAAATCGCGTCGGGGCCAGTCGATGTTGTCGCAGCAAGGCCATCGAGTCCGAAGAGGTACACGTCGTATAAGTCCCACGTGACTTCGGTCTTTGCGACCCACAGCGGTGCGACCGTGACCGCGCGTACACCACTTGGCGATTGTAGCTGGACGGTTCCACCTGCGACCGGCAACATTTCGAACGTGACCAGCGTTCCCGCAATCTTCTCGGTGTACGGACGAAGCTCCGCGTTTTGTGCTGCGATTGGGTCCGCGCTCATCGCGGACATCGCGCCGATTGCGAGTATTCTGCGCGGCCGACTGAGAATCGCAGGGCTCCTGTTCGCGGTAATGGCGGTGGGCTGTGCTGCGCCGCTCGAGCGCTTCGAATTTAGAGAGCGCCAAATGGGGACGGAAGCGCGAATCGTGCTGTACGCACAATCGCGCGAACGCGCCGAAGACGCCGCGCGAGCCGCCTTCGCCCGCATTGCCGCGCTCGATGCAGTGCTGAGCGACTATCGCAATGAAAGCGAACTGGTCACGGCGTTGCTCAAGGGCAAGGAGGTACCCCTCCCACTGAGTGACGACCTGTTCACGGTGTTGCGCGCGTCCCTCGCACTATCGGAAGAAACAAAGGGAGCGTTCGACGTCACCGTGGGTGTGCTCACGGGGCACACGGTTAACGCGAGGTACACGCGCGATCCGCGCACCGGCGTCGTCAGGGAGATGCCCGGTTGCGCTGTCTTACGGCGCGTCGGATGGAAAAGCGTCGAGCTCGATACCACCGCGCGCACCGTCACCTTCAAGCAAGGTGGCATGCGGATCGACCTCGGCGGCATCGCGAAAGGTTATGCGGCCGACGAAGCACTCGAGGTGTTGCGCGCGCACAAGGTTGATCGCGCGCTGGTTTCGATCGGAGGAGATCTCGTCGCGGGGCGCGCGCCACCTGACGCGGATGGTTGGCGGATTGAAGTCGCGAATGCGGACACGGCGCACGCGACGATGGTCATCGCGAACCAGGCGGTGTCGACGTCGGGCGACACAGAACAACACGTCGATAGCGGAGGCGTGCGTTACTCGCACGTTATCGATCCGCGCACGGGTGTGCCGCTCACGTCGCGCGTTGCGGCGACGGTGCTCGCTCCGACAGGAGTCGAAGCAGACGGTTGGTCGACGGCCGTCACCGTGCTGCGGGATTCTGCGCGCGCACGATTCATTGCCGCACATCCGGAAGCCACGTTTTACGTGCGAACGATTACGAGCGGACCTGCGCCGGCGCGGCCCCCTCCGGCACAGTGCGTGATCGCTGAATAGCAGTCAACAGCTGACAGCGATAACGACTGACAGCGATAACGACTGACCACGATAACCGCAGACAGCGATTAACCGCTGACAGCGATAAAGGCTGACAGCGATCGCAATTCACTCATTGAGGACAATTGATGCTCACGTTGGTGCTTCTCACGGCGCATGCATTTGCTGCGCCAATCGGCGGAGATACGCTCCGTGGACGCGTCGTCGACGCAACGGGCCACGCCATTCCCGGCGCGACCGTGACGATCACGGAACTCGATCGCACCGTGATCGCGAGCCGCGACGGAAACTTTTCGGTCGCGGACCTTCCCGACGGCGAATACACGGTCGTCGTGCGCCGCATCGGATTCCAGTCGTTCGTTGCGCACGTGTCGTTGCACGGCAACGCGAATCTCGATCCGACGCTCACCGAAAGCGCGCTGCGACTCGCCGACGTGACCGTCACCGCGACGCGCAGTCCGCTCGACGCGTTGTCATCACCGTTACCAGTGTCGTCGCCGACACCCGAACAACTGCGACGTGAGCAATCGATTTCACTCGCACACACAATCGACGGGTTGCCCGGAGTTCGTTCGATGACGACGGGCCAACAAACGGGAAAACCCGTCATTCGCGGATTCGGTGGATCGCGCGTGCTCGTGTTGCAAAATGGATTGCGGCTCGAGGACTACAGCTGGAGTGACGAAGACGGACCGTCTGTCGATGCGCGTCTCGCGAGTCGCGTCGACGTCATTCGCGGTCCCGCGAGTTTGCTCTACGGATCCGACGCGATCGGTGGCGTGGTGAACGTGATTCCCGCACCGATTCCCGAAGCGGTCCCGGGTTCCCGCGCAGTGCGCGGCGGTGCGGATGCGACGTTTGGTACGAACGCGAAAGAAGTAAACCTCGTGTTACGCGGCGAAGGCGCGCACGGCGGGTTTGGCTGGCGCGCCACTGCGATTGGCCGCGGCTCGCAGGATTTGCACACGCCCGATGGTGCGCTCAAGAACACCAAGTACGGTGCGGCGAACGGACAAATCGCGACGGGCTGGCACGGTGAATGGGGAAGCGCCGCGGTTCGCTACGATCACTTCGGCGGCGAGTTCCATTTGCTCGAAGCCAACGCGGTCGTGTTGCCTGGCGGCGGTGCCGACGCAGGCCCCGAGCGCAAAACGTCCGACGATCGCGTGCAAGTCGAAGTGAACCTGCCGCTCGGCAAAATCCGTCTCGAGCCGAAAGTGCAATGGCAGCGGCACTGGCTCGCAGAACTCGAGGACATTCCCCTGTCGGGTGGCGGATTCATCGAAGACAAGAGTTTTGACCTCACACTCTCGACAATCACTGCTGACTTACTCGCGCACACCGACATTGCGAATCGCGTGCGCACCACGTTTGGCGTGAGCGGCATTGTGCAACGCAATGAGAGCCGGCCACCGGACGCTGGGTTTGAATTCGTGCCCAACGCGAAGATCAACACCATCGCGGGATTCGCGGTGAGTCAGCTGGCGCTCGGCCGCATGTCGTTGCTTGGCGGTGTGCGCGTCGATCACCGACGCTTGTCGTCTGATTCGTCGACGCAACTCGAACTGGGTGCGCGCGAGATCACAGACGATGCATTCAGCGGCAACGTTGGTGCGGTGTTGTCGGTCGCGCGTGGCACCGCGATTACCATGAACGTTGGCCGAGCGTGGCGTGCGCCGAACTTGCTGGAATTGTTCGCAAACGGCCCACTGTTGTCGGAAGGGATTTATCTGAGCGGGCGGAACGATCTCGTGCCCGAGCGTTCAACGAACGTGGATCTCGGCGTGCGTTGGTCCGGTGCGCGGGCGCGCGTCGAAGCGTCTGTGTACGACAATCTCGTTTCGAATTACATCTTCCTCGCGCCAACTGGTGAGCGCAAAGCCAAAGTGCCGGGCTCGCCTGACACGCTGGATGTGTATCGCTTCGAGTCCGCTGACGCAGTGCTATACGGCGCGGAGCTTGGCGCGGAATTCGATGCGACGTCGGCGCTGACGTTGCGCGGGCGGTATGACTTTGTGCGCGGCACGAACGATGAGGCGAACACGCCGCTCCCACTCATGCCGCCGCCGCGCGTCGATTTCGATGTGGAGTTGCACTCACCAAACTTTCACGGTCTGGGCCGCTCGTTCGTGCGCCTTGGCGTGGAGATCGAGCGCGAGCAGAAGCATCTCGACACACGCGACTTTGCAACGGACGCGTACACCTTGCTCGATATCGGCGCGGGGTTCGAGTCGCGCGTGTTTGGACGCACGCTGCAAATCGACATTCGCGTGCATAACGCGCTGGACGAGGATTACCGCGCGTTTCTGAGTCGATATAAGAGTTTTGCGCTGAATCCGGGCCGGGACGTGGTGATTCGAGTGAGTACCGGGGGTTGAGGGGTCAGGGGTGAGGGGTGAGG
>DATELA010000002.1:0-51725 GCA_035277145.1 Gemmatimonadaceae bacterium
TCCGGCGGCGTAAGCAGAATCTAACTCGTGACGTGCGGGGTGGCCGTCGCCACCGTTTGTTGAGCGGAGCCGTCGCTACTCGCCGCCCGATTCGCCGCCGCTCGACTCGCCGCCACCTGCGTCGCCGCCAGCAGACTTGAGACGCGCCGCCACTGCCGCCGGGCTTGCACGGCGACGGCGCGGCCGCCGACGGCGCCGTTTGTCGTCATCACCGGCCGGCTCAGTGCCGCGGTCGGACGAGTACACGTACGACTCGGCTTCCTCGACTTCTTGACGCACCGGGGCTTCGCGACGCGATTCGATGATCGTGTCGGCGATGAGCTTGGTGATGAGCTCGACGGAACGAATGGCGTCGTCGTTGCCCGCGATCGGAACGGTAATGAGGTCCGGATCGGAGTTCGTATCGCAAATCGCGGCGATCGGAAGTGCGAGCTTGTTCGCTTCCGTCACGGCAATGCGCTCTTTCTTCGCGTCGATGACGAAGAGAATGCCAGGCAAACGCGTCATGTTCTTGATGCCCGACAAGTTCTTCTCGAGCTTCTGCTTCTGACGCGCGAACATCAGCTGTTCTTTCTTGGTGTAGTTCTCGAATTCGCCGCCCGCCTCAGAACCCGCTTCGAGCTCCTTGAGGCGTTTGATCTGTTTCTTGACCGTGGCGAAGTTCGTGAGCAACCCACCGAGCCACCGCTCGGTCACGTACATCGCGCCCGAGCGCTCCGCCTCTGATCGAACGATCGACGCGAGCTGACGCTTGGTGCACACGAAGAGCACTTGATCGCCGCGCATGACGACGTCGCGCACGAGCTTCTGCGCGAGCTCGATCTGACGCAGCGTCTTTTGGAGATCGATGATGTGGATCCCGTTGCGCTCCGCAAAAATGAAGCGGCGCATTTTGGGATTCCACCGGCGTGTTTGGTGTCCGAAGTGAACACCGGCCTGCAACAATGAATCGATTGTGAGCGACATGCGATTGAGATGGTTAGGCGTCGGTTCCGTTCAGCGTTTCGCGCAACCGACCAGCGTCGGCACCCGCGCAAAACTCCCGGAACCTGAGTAAGAGCGAATGAACTCGGACTAACGCTTCGAGAACTGGAACCGCTTGCGGGCCTTCGGACGACCCGGCTTTTTGCGCTCGACCGCGCGCGCATCGCGAGTCAGAAGTCCAAGATCGCGCAGCTTGCGCTTGTGCACTTCGTCGATGCGAACAAGCGCGCGTGCAACGGCAAGACGCAGCGCGCCGGCCTGGCCGCTGAGTCCGCCACCTTCGACTTTCGCGCGAATATCAAAGCGGCCGAGTGTGTCGGTCGCGGTGAACGGCTGTTGAATCGAGGAAACGAGCGTTGGACGCGGGAAGTAGTCACCAAGCGTGCGGCCGTTCACGTCCCATTTGCCGGAACCCGCTTGGAGGTACACACGGCAGCGTGCTTCTTTTCTGCGCCCAATGGCGTTGATCTTGCCACCGTCCATTTACTTCGTCTCGCTCTTGCTGAAGGTGAGTGTCGTGGGCTGCTGGGCCGCGTGCGGATGCTCGGCGCCGGGATAAACGCGCAGCTTGCGGCGCAGTTTCTGCCGTGCCAGCGTCGACTTCGGCAGCATGCCGAAGATCGCGCGCTCGATGACCCACTCGGGCTTCTTGCTCAGCGCCGTCGCAACGGGAATCATCTTGTCGTTGCCCATGTAGCCCGTATAGCGGAAATACTCCTTCTGCTCCGCTTTGCGGCCGGTCAAGCGCACCTTCGCAGCGTTGACGATGATGACGTTGTCACCAGTGTCGACGTGCGGAGTGAAAATCGGTTTGTGCTTGCCGCGGAGAATCTTCGCGACGTTCGACGCGAGGCGTCCGAGCACTTGGCCTTCGGCGTCGACGATAAACCACTTCTGCGTAACGTCGGCTGCCTTGGCGGAAAACGTCTTCATCAGGGAACTGTCGAAAAAGGCTGGAATTGGGAGACCCGAAGGCTAGCCGCGCCGGAGAGGATCGTCAACCGGGGACAAGGCACATAAAACGTTCTGATTCAACGGGTAAGGCGCGTCGGGGTCAGGCCAAGTCGATCAGGACGGCTCCCTTCTCCACCGCCGCGCCCGGCTTCACCCGAATCGCCTTCACAGTGCCGTCGGCGGGAGCGCGCAATTCGTTCTCCATCTTCATCGCTTCCATGACCACCAGCGGCTGTCCAGCGCGGACTTCGGCGCCCTCGGCGGCAAGAACGCGGACCACAAGCCCCGGCATCGGCGCCACAAGAGGAGCCGGACCCTTGGACGCTGTCGATGCAGCGGTGAGGTCGCGGATGGTCCGGGTGCGCTCGTCGAGCGCTTCGACGTCGAATCGCCATCCGTCGATCCACAGCACGTAGGTCCCTTTGGCCGACCCCCGTTGAGCAACCACACGATGGACCGTGTCGCCGAGGCTGACAAGCTGCTCCGGCGTGCCTTCGATGTCGGCAAGATGCGCGGCCACGTGTTCGCCCCCGACACGCACGCCTTTCTCGTCGAGGACGACTTCGATTCGCTTGCCCTGCACGTCGACGAGGTACTTCATGCGGCGGCCCGGTCCGACACGAGTTCGCACACCGTTTCAACGTGCGCCGTTTGCGGAAACATGTCGAAACAGCGCAGCGACGCGATTCGCCAGTGCGGCATGCGCGACAAGTCGCGCGCGAGCGTTGCCGGATCGCAACTCACGTACACGACCGCGCGCGCGACCGCCGCATCGACGATTTCGCAGACGCGCGCATGAACGCCGCGTCGCGGCGGGTTCAGCACGACCACATCCGCAGGCAACGCGGACTGTAGCGCACCTTCGACGGTTCCGCGGATGACGCGGGACGGCGCGGTGAGCCTGCGCGAGGCCCACGCAGCCGCGTCCGCGTCGACTTCAATCGCGGTTACACGCACGCCATGCGCGGCCAGGAGTTCCGCGCCCTCGCCGTCGCCGGCATACCCATCAACGACGTGCTGCGGTGCGTGCGCGCGCACGCGCGTGACGACGTGATCGCGAAGCGCGCGGGCGATTTCCGCGTTGACCTGCACGAAGCTCCCGTCCGGCGTTTGCGCGACATTCTCACGCACCGCGAGTCGCCTGCGCGTGCCGCGCTCAGGTGTCCACCACAACGAGCGCAGCGACGTTGTGCGTGAGAAGAACTCGTTCGCGCGCGGCCACGCCCGGCCGCCCTCGAGTGCGAAGCTCGCGCTGCCGTCATCGTCGACGCGCACCGCGCCGCGCAAATCGCGCGCGCTCGGCAAACAGTCTGCGGCGCCCATCACCTCGCGCCACACAGCGAGCACCTCAGGCCGCGTAATGCGGCAGTCGTCGAGGCGGAAGACTGCGTCGGGGTCGTCGTACCGACGCAAGCCTGCGAACCATCCGCGCGGGTCGCGTCGCAACGCCAACGTGAGTTTCCGGCGGTATCGCCACGGCGCGTCAGCGGCGCGAACATTCGGCGGCGCCACCTCGCGATGCGCGATGCGGCGGAGCGCGTCAACCACAATTTCGCTCTTGATACGCAGCTGCTCAGCATACGCGGCGTGCTGGAGCTGGCAGCCGCCGCATCCGTCGCCTTCATAGTGCGCGCATTCAGGCACAACGCGTGCGTCTGACGCGCGTTCCACACCAAGCAGTGCGCCGCGACCGAGCCGGCCCTTCACGGTGACGCGCGCGTTCACGCGCTCACCACCCAGCGTTCGTGGTACGAGCACGACCAGCGAGTCGTGACGCGCGAGGCCGTCACCACCTGCCACCACGCACTCGACGTCGAGCGCCGCATCCATCGGCGGTGTCATGTATCGCGCAGTGCGTCGCGCCGCGCGGCGACGGTCCACGCGCTTTCAACGGCGGGCGTCGCGCGCGCAGTCGAATTGCCATTGTGTCGCCGCCCGCGATCGCGATCCGCGATGAGTGCGGCAGCAATCGCAGCCACGCGCACCGTGTCATCCGGCGCTTGCGCGCCAACGATCGACGGCAAGCGGCGCTCAAGCCACTGGATGTCGAACGCGCCGCTCTGATAGTCCTGGTCATCCATCACGCGCAAATGAAATTCGCGCGACGTCTCAACGCCGACGATCGCGAGTTCACGCAGTGCGTTTCTCATGCGCGCAATCGCCATGGCGCGCGTATCACCGCGCACGATGAGCTTTGCAAGCATCGGGTCGTAGTGCAAACCGACCTGCGTGCCGACGGCGATGCCGCTATCCCATCGCACACCCGGCCCCGCCGGCAATCGCAGGTATTTGATCTGACCCGTTGACGGCAGGAATGAATTCGCGGGATCCTCCGACGTTATGCGACACTCGATCGCCCATCCCTGCGGTTCAACGTGGGTGGGCAGCGTGAGCTTTTCGCCCGCGGCAACGCGCAGCTGCCACTGCACCAGGTCGATACCCGTGACCAGCTCTGTCACGGGATGCTCGACCTGGATGCGCGTGTTCATTTCGAGGAAGTAGAACGCGCCGCTGCGATCGAGCAGAAACTCGCACGTGCCGGCGTTTTGATATCCGGCAGCGCGTGCAGCCGCGATCGCCGCATCTCCCATTTTGCGACGCAATTCCGGCGTTAGCGCAGCGGACGGTGCCTCCTCGATCATTTTCTGATGGCGGCGCTGAATCGAGCATTCGCGCTCGCCGAGTGAGACCACATTGCCATGCTGGTCGGCGAGAATCTGAATCTCCACATGCCGCGGACCTTCGATGTACTTCTCGACGTAGACCGCGTCGTCGCCGAACGCGTTCTTGGCCTCGCGCTGTGCAGCTCCCAGCGCGCTCTCGATCTCGGCAGCGCCGCGAACAACCCGCATACCCTTGCCGCCCCCACCTGCTGCTGCTTTCAACAACACCGGATAACCAAACTTCTCGGCGATTGTCGCTGCGTCTTTTGCGTCGCGCACGGCCTCAGTCGTACCTGGCACGACGGGCACTTTGTGCTTGATGGCGAGTTGACGAGCGGCTGTCTTGCTCCCCATCGCCTCGATCGCTTCAGCCGGCGGGCCCACCCAGACCAGTCCGGCGTCGCGTACGGCTCGCGCAAAATGCGCGCGCTCTGAGAGAAACCCGTACCCAGGATGGACGGCCTGCGCGCCGGTGCGCTTCGCAGCCTCAATGATGAGGTCGCTGCGCAAATAGCTCTCGTTAGCGGGTGCCGGGCCGAGGCGAACGGCTTCGTCAGCCCCGAGCACGAACGGCGCGCGAGCGTCGGCATCCGAATACACGGCAACCGTATTGATTCCGAGCTCGCGGCACGCGCGGATCACGCGCAATGCAATCTCGCCGCGGTTTGCGATGAGGAGCTTCTTGAAGGGTGCGGCTGGGGTTGCGCGTGGCATCGACGCAAAAAGGTACTGCACGGTATGCGTCGACCCCAGCCGAGACGCACAAACGCGAACGCCGCCGGATTTCCCGACGGCGTTCGTGCCCTTTCCTTCCCTTTCCCTTCAGTTATTCCCTTCTCTTTGCTCAGTGTCCGCCGCGACCCACCGTCACCGTTCCGGTGACCGTGCCGCCAACGTTCCCTCGACCATCACTTGCAACGGCACCGCGCGCCTGTCCGTCGATCTTGGCCTGCGCCGCAATGTCGATGCCAATGGCGCCAGGATTCGTTAGCGCGACAAGGCCCGCGTCCGTTCCGCGCGCGTCAATAATCGCCTGAATTCGCGCGAGCGCTTTGTCCACCGGTACACCACGCGCCGCGAGATCCGTCAACACTTCGAGCGCCGTCACCAGTGAACGTTCGTTCGGCGTCGCTTCTGCCAACGCTTCGATCTGCGCCGATGTGACACCGCGCTCCATTGCATTCGCGCCGCGCGTGGTCTCTTCGCTTGACGGCCTGCGGCCAGCGGCAACGAGTGCGGTGCTCGACGCTTCCAGATGCGCGAGTACTCGACCCGCCGATGCAATAATCGCCGTTTCGGATGCGCCTTTCGCGACACCCTCGGCTACACGATTCTCGATCGCTTGCGTTGGAAGGCTGCGCGACGCGGCGCGCTCAAAGAACAGCTCGAGTTGCGCGCGCGCCTGCACACTGAGTTCATCCGGCGTTTTGCTTTGCGGTGTACCGGATCCCTGGCCGCCCTGCGCGATCGCGCTGGCCGGTACGAGTGCCAGAGCCAGGAACAGCGACTTCGTGATTGTGCTGCGCATGTAGGTACCTCTCCTCTGAAGAAACGCTACTTCGCTACGTTCGCATCGCGAACGGCGATGTAAGCCGACTTCGCGCCAAAGCCATCATCGACTGCCGGCGCACCATCCGGTACGCGCCACTCCGAACCGTCAACCCGGAACGCGTATCGATACTCTCCGGGCGCGAGACGAATGTCGGCGTACCAAACACCGTTGGCGCTTTGTCGAGTCGCCACCGGTTTCCAACCATTCCAGTCGCCCATCAACTCCACGCGTGTTGCGTCGGGCGCGCGAAGCACAAACCGCGTTAGTCCCGCTCTTGCCGCGGGCACGCCCCGCGGCGAGGGCATTGATCTGTATGCGGCGCCGGCACCGAAGCGGAATTGCAGACCCGCATTCAGAAAGCGGCCAGCCGCCGCGCCCGTGAATCGATCCGAGGCGTACCTGCCGCCGGCAACTTCGAGCACCACCGCGGGCGACAACACCACCGATAGCGCTGCATTCCCGAAGTCGCGGCGCTCGTCGTCGGCTCGGCGCTGGCCGAGCGCGCCGCTCACTGCGACCTGCCCGGATCGCACAATGGCTCCCGCGGTGCGATCGACGATCCCGACGCGCTCGACGCGCGCCCGCTCCTCCCGCGCCCATAGCGTCAACGACGCCCCGCCATTCGCACTGAGCGCACGAAACTGTCCGCCATAGAGCGGCGCCACCGACGTTCGTGTTGCCGTCGACGACGGCGTTATGACCGGGAACGGCCCACCGCCGATTTGTCCGGGGACCGTCGTCGCGCCCACGATTGCCCGCGCGCCGCCGTACGCCGTCAGCCCAGCCCACGTCAACTCGATTGCCGGCGTTGCGTCTGCACGGGCCAGCGTCATTTCGTAGGACGTCCGCGTCGCCGTACCGCTCGCGCTAAACGCAAGACCGGCGAACCGGTTGAATGGCTCGCGCGTTGAGAGCGAAGCGTTCGCGCCCAGGGACCATGCATTGTTTTGGAACGCCGTCGCGGCGGCACCAAACCACACGGTTGAGCGTGCTCCTGATGCGATCATGACGCTCGGTGCCGCAGTAACGGCGTTGGAACGAAGTCCGCGCGCGTCCGTGGAGCTACCGCCGACGATCGTCAGCGAACCCGTCGTCTGCGCGACAACAGGAGACGCAGCCGCAAGACCTACGATTGTGAGCGATGCTTTTGCAAGGCGGTTCACAACACGCCACTCCCAAGCGGACGACGACAATACCCCGGCGACAGAATGGGTTCCGCTCGCCCCTCAGTTTGTGAACAACGTCACAGGGGAATATTGCCGTGCTTCTTACGCGGATTGTTATCGCGCTTGCTCTGCAGCGCTTCGAGCGCATCGATCAACCGCGGACGCGTGTCGCGCGGATCGATAATGTCGTCCACATATCCACGTCCCGCTGCGACGTACGGATTCGCGAACTTCTCAGTGTATTCGGCGACCTTCGCGTCCATCGCCTTCGCGGGATCCTTCGAGTCAGCAATCTCTTTTTTGAAAAGAATCTCGACGGCACCCTTCGGCCCCATCACGGCAATCTCGGCCGTCGGCCACGCCACGTTGTAATCGCCGCGAATGTGCTTTGAACTCATGACATCGTACGCGCCACCGTACGCTTTTCGCGTAATGACCGTCAGCTTCGGCACGGTGGCCTCGCAGTACGCGAACAAAAGTTTTGCGCCGTGCTTGATGATGCCACCGTGCTCCTGGCCAACACCCGGCAAGAAGCCCGGCACATCTTCGAACGTCACGAGCGGAATGTTGAACGCATCGCAAAAGCGAATGAAGCGCGCGGCCTTGATCGATGCGCCGATATCCAGAACGCCGGCGAGCACCGCGGGTTGATTCGCAATGATTCCCACAGAGAACTGTCCGAGATGCGCGAATCCGCAAATGATGTTCGCTGCGTAGTCGCGCTGCACCTCGTAGAACTCGCCGTCGTCAACAACGCGCTTGATGACCTCGTGCATGTCATACGGCTTGTTCGGCGTATCGGGAACGAGATCGAGCAGCGACTCCTCGCGCCGGTCACGCGGATCGGTCGATGCGCCGCGCGGCGCGGCATCGATGTTGTTCGACGGAATGAATCGGAACAGATCGCGAATCGCCTGAATGCATTCGAGCTCGGAATCGAATGCGAAATGCGAAACACCAGATGTCGATGAGTGCACATCCGCGCCGCCGAGCTGTTCCATCGTGACGTCTTCATGCGTAACGGTCTTCACGACGTTCGGTCCGGTCACGAACATGTACGACGTTCCGCGCACCATGTAGATGAAATCCGTGATCGCCGGCGAGTACACGGCGCCACCGGCGCACGGACCGAGAATCGCCGAGATCTGCGGAACCACGCCGGATGCCAGCGTGTTTCGCAAGAACACATCAGCGTAACCGCCGAGGGAGACAACGCCCTCTTGAATGCGCGCACCACCGGAATCGTTGAGACCAATCACCGGCGCACCGCCGCGCACCGCAAGGTCCATCACCTTGCAGATCTTTTCAGCATGTGATTCAGACAGCGAACCACCGAAGACGGTGAAGTCCTGTGAAAAAACGTAGACAAGGCGTCCGTCGATGCGTCCGTGTCCCGTGACCACGCCGTCGCCGTAGTACTGCTGTTTGTCGAGACCGAAGTCCGTGCTCCGGTGCGTCACGAACCGATCGAGCTCGACAAATGATCCTTCGTCGAGCAGCGCGTCGAGACGTTCGCGCGCGGAGAGCTTGCCTTTCGCGTGCTGTGCTTTGACTCGCTCGGCACCTCCGCCTTCCTCTGATTCGGCCCGGCGGCGGTCGAGGAGGTCCAGCTTTTCGCGGAGCGACATTGGTTGCGAGCGATGTCTACGGTTGGAGTAGCTGTAACGCTACACCCTGAACCGGCCCGGCTGCACCCTAGGCGACGATTTCGCCGTACACGCGCTTCAAAACGCCAAGCAGGCGTTCGAGCCGCTCTTTGTTGCAGTCTCCCATCAGCGCGATTTGCACCCAGTCGCGACGCCGCAAATACTCACTGCGGTAACTCAGTTCGTAACCCGCGTCGGCCATTCGATCGCCGAACGCGGTGCCCTTGCCAGTGCCGGGGATCGCGAGCGAAACAACCGCGGGCGCGGCGTGCGCATCGGGCGCAACCACATTGAAACTCAAATCACGCAAACGGCGACGCAGCCACTGACCGAGATCCGCAACGTCAGAGAACGGCGCGCGGCGCGTTGTCCGTTCCGTGGCAACGCGCAGCGCTGCGAGCAGATTCGACGAGTGCGTGAACGGCACGCTGTGCTTTTCGGCGTAATAGCCAAGATCGAGGTAGCGTGGCAAGCGATCCGACGGCTTGATCTCGTGGTGGTGAAAAACCATCGACAGACCGGGCAATGCCGCGACCGCTTTTCCGCTGACGCCTGAGGCGAGATACACGTCGCGAAGATTCAGCGGTACTGTTGCAAGGGAACTCACGCAATCGGCCGCGAGTCGCACCGAATGCTTCTTGCAAAGATCAGCGACGCCTTGCAGATCGTTGAGAATCCCGGACGATGTTTCGCAATGCACCATCCAGCACCACGCGCCGGGCGGCAACTGCGCGAGCGCGCGTGCAACCGCGTCCATCGGCAACACGTCACCCCATTCCGCGCGCACGACCGTGTGCTTGAGGCCGGCACGCATCGCATGATCCACCAGGCGGTCGCCAAACTCGCCATTCGTGAGCACGACGCCGGGTTCGTCAAGCAGCGTGAGTTGTGCGGCGATCGCGTCGTTCGCGAGTGTTCCCGAACCGACGAGCAACTGGACGCGCTCCGCATGCACGAGCGACGTGAGCATGCGTTGCGTCGTCGAAAGATCCGACGCGAAATCAGGATGACGATGTGAAACCGGCGGACGCGTAAATGCGGCCCACACGTCTGGATGCGACGGCACCGGGCCCGGCAGAAAACTCTCCTGCTCCGCTGCACCACGCTTTGCGACAACGTGATTGTTCCCTTCGCGCGTGGTTGTGCCACCATTCTTCGCGACCGACGCGGACCCGTTGAGCTCGCCGAGCCCACGCTCCTGGCCGATGCGCACAACAAACGCAAACGATTCGCGCGTGACATACATCGGCTGGTACGGCGCGTCCGGCGTGCCGACCAGTGGTCCGAACGGAACGAATCCCATGTGGCGATACAACTTGATCTGGCGGACCGTCGCGGAAATCACGCCGGTGTCGTAACCGGCTTTGATGCCGTACTCGCCCAGCGCGCGCAACAGTCCCGTCATCACCACACCCGTTCTGTGCTCGGGCTCCACGGCGAGCAAACGCACTTCGCAGGGCCGGCGACCCTTCGGGAGATAGCTATCGAGGTTTTCGAGTTTCGAATCCAGCGAGAATGGTCGCTTGGTCCGCAACGCCATCATGCCGACAACACGATCACCGCGGCGGCAAATGAAATACGTGTTCTCGCGATCGAACTTGTCGACGAGTAATCCGTCGCCGTTTGGCGCGTGCTGCGGGATCTCTTCCACGAACGTCCGGTAGTTGAGCCGGTAGATCTGCTCGAACTCGGAAGGTTCGGTGGCAACCTTGAACGTGAACGTTTCGTCGGACAGCGTCTGGGACTGTTGACTCATCGAGAAGCGTACGTTCCGGTAGGGTCAGGTACGTCGTTCAGTGCCGCGTCGGCCTGTGCAACACTCACAGCGACGTCGGCTCGGTGCGCGACGACTACCGCGAGCGTCATGGTCCCGATTCCCGCAACCGCGCCAATTTCGTGTCCGAACAGCGACGCGACAACTGGTGCCGAGACCAACGCGACGAATCCACCGACCATCAAACGACGCGTAAGCGCCAGCAAGAGCAACCCTGCGACGAGCACAACTGCCGCCACGCGCACATCGTAGACCGCGAGCACTCCAATGGCGGTTGCGGCGCCTTTTCCGCCGCGAAATCCAAGTTGCGCAGGCCAGATGTGTCCAATGACCACGGAGGACGCCGCGAACGCAGTCACTGCGTCGTTCGCACCGAGTGCGCGACTCCCGAGGACGACGACGATGCCCTTGAGCGCGTCCAACACCAGCGCGCTGGTGAATCCGGCTCGCCCCAACACACGACCGGCGTTGCGCGCGCCGGCATTACCGCTGCCCAGCGCGCGCAAATCCTGTCGCGTGCGGAGTCGAACGAGGTAATACGCCCCGTTCGCGCATCCCAGCGCGTATGCACCCAACAGCACCAACGCTGCCATCGCCCATTCGGCCATTCACGAACTCCGAGTCAGGCGTGTGCTACATCATCCCTGCGACTTCACCTTCGTCATCCCGGTGAATCACCGGCGGCGTATCAGGACGCGGCGGCTGTTCCGTGGGAACGTTCGTCACCGCGAGAATGATCCTGCGGTGAATCGGATCGACTTCGACAACGCGAAGGTCGTACAACATTCCCTCGTACGTCAGATCCGCCGGACCAGCGTCTGCTTTGTCCGTGAGGTTGAGATGCGAGAGCGGAACGAAGCCTTCGATGTCGTTACCGATATCAACGACCACGCCCTTCTCCATCAAGCGCACGACTTTTCCGCGGACTTCTGATCCAACGGTGTACGTCTCGCCGATCTTGAGCCACGGATCTTCTTCGGCCTGCTTGAGTCCAAGCGAAATGCGCTTGTTCTCGGCGTCGATGTTGAGGATCACCACGTCGACCGTGTCACCCTTCTTCACGACATCCGACGGATGCTGAACGCGCTTCGTCCATGACATGTCGGAAATGTGAATGAGTCCGTCGATGCCCGGTTCGATTTCGACGAACGCGCCGAAGCTCGTCAGGTTGCGCACCTTGCCCTGAATACGCGTGCCGACCGGATACTTGTACGGCAGCACCATCCACGGATCCTGCTCGGTCTGCTTCATGCCGAGCGAGATCTTTTCTTCCGTCGGATCGACTTTGAGCACCACCGCTTCGATCGTTTCGCCGATGGACACGAGCTTCGACGGATGGCGCACGTTGCGCGTCCAGCTCATTTCGCTGATATGCACGAGCCCTTCGATGCCCGGCTCGAGTTCGACGAACGCGCCGTAGTTCGTGATGGAAACAACTTTGCCGGCGACGCGCGTACCGACCGGATATTTCTCGATGACGTCTTTCCACGGATACGGCTGCAACTGCTTGAGACCGAGCGAAATGCGCTCGCGCTCCCAATCGATGTCGAGAATCTTGACTTCCATTTCCATGCCGATCTGCACCATTTCACTCGGGTGCTGGATGCGGCCCCACGACATGTCGGTGATGTGTAGCAAGCCGTCGACGCCGCCGAGATCGATGAATGCGCCGAAGTCGGTGATGTTCTTGACGACACCCATGCGGACCTGATCCTTCGCGAGGTCCTTCATGAGTTTCTCTCGCTTGCCTGCGCGCTCCTGCTCGAGGATCACGCGGCGCGAGACCACGATGTTGCGACGGCGCTTGTTGAGCTTGATGATCTTGAACTCGTACTTCTGACCGAGCAGCTCGTCCACGTTCGGTACGCGGCGGAGCGCGATTTGTGAGCCGGGCAAGAACGCGTCGACACCCATGAGGTCGACGACCACGCCGCCTTTGATTTTCTTGACGAGCGTGCCTTCGACAGCCTGATCGCTCTCGTACGCAACGCGGATTTTTTCCCACACGCGCATGAAGTCGGCTTTCTTCTTCGAAAGCACGACCGAGCCTTCCTGGTCTTCGAGGTGCTCGAGCAGGACGTCGATCTCGTCGCCCGGCTTGAGATCGGGCATGTCCTTGAATTCTTCGAGCGGAATCGTGCCTTCGGATTTGAATCCGATGTCGAGCACGACGAGGTTGTCGCGAATCTCCAGGACTTTGGACTTGACGATCTCGCCTTCGTCGATCGACGCGAGCGTGCCGTTGTACATGTCCATCATCGCCTCGAACTCGGACGCGTCGTATTCGTCCTCTTCGTAGAGCTCGGGGCGGCGGTTCACGAGGGGGCGCAAGACAGCGCGCTGCGCAGCGCGCTTTTCCTTGGCGGTCAGGACTGCGGTGTCGTTGTCGAGTTCAGGCATGGGCAATAAAAAAGTCGGGTCACCCCGACTAGGCGCGGAGCTTGAGGCTCGCCGCGCACGAGGCAAAGGGTGGTGGGTTGGGCCGCGCAGGAAAAAGCCGCGGAGGAACGCCGAAAGATGACGGGGGCGATTGGAGCGGTCAACCCTCAAAGACAGGGGTGAGGGGTGGGGGGTGAGCGGTGAGGGCGGCACTTCAACCATGCGTCGTTCCCCGCGTAATTCCTACGTCTCGCACACTGCCTTCGCCGATGGATTCATTCGCGCAGGATCTCCGCTACGCGTTCCGTCAAATGCGGCGCGCCCCGTGGTTCACCGCGATCATCGTTCTCGTGCTCGCGCTTGGCATTGGAGCGAGTTCGACAGCGGTTTCGTATCTCCGTGGAATCGCGACGATCCCGGCGCCGGGAGTCGCGCCGAATCCGGACCTCGTGCAGATCGCGGCAACGCAGCAATCGCGCGGTCGGCGGCCGGAGCCCGTGGAGATGTCGTACGCGAATCTCATTCGCCTCCGCGACACGCTGCGACTCGTGCGGGCGCTTTCCGGCGAAACACGCGACCGATTCCCGGTTGATTTCGGGACTGGCCCGCGCGTCACATCCGTCAACCTCGTGACGAGCGAGTACTTCGATCTGCTCGAAATCCGACCGGCGCTCGGCGCGTTCTTTCGCGAACCCGACAACTCCAGTGTCACTGCAAGTCAGCAAGCCGTGATCAGTGACGCAATCTGGAAATCGCAGTTCGGGCGCAGCCCGAGCGCAGTCGGCCAGCAGATTCGCATCGGCAACGCGCCGTTTACGATCGTCGGCGTTGCGCCAGAACAGTTCGGCGGGCTGCATCCCGACTTTCACAGCCAGCCCGCTGGAGTTTGGATCCCGATGGGTACGTCGCGAGTCGCGCGAGCGACGCGCGGCGGCGACGCGCAGTCGCGGGACTCCATGACGGTGTCGATGATCATTGCACGGCTTGCACCGGGCGTATCGCTGACCGAAGCACGCGCAGCGATTGGTCGCGCTGTCGTCGGCGTGATGCGCACAGCGGACACAACGCAGGGGCGACTCGCTGCCCGTACAGAGCGGCTTCGATTTGGTGAGTCCCCGCGAGGCCGAGACTCCGACGTGACGCTGTCCGCGCTGACGATTGGCGTTTTCGCGCTGGTGATTCTCATCATCGCATGTACAAACGTGAGCGCGCTGCTACTCGGTCGCGCAGCATCGCGCCGTCAGGAGATCGCCGTTCGGTTCTCGCTTGGCGCCGACCGCCGACGCGTCGTCCGTCAATTGCTGACTGAGAGTGTCGTACTCGCATCATGCTCCGCCATCGCCGGATTGTTCGCGATCTTTGCGCTGCGCAAACTGGTGTTCGCGCTCTCAATCGACTCCGGCGTTCTGCTCTTCCCGCTCGATTGGCTCACGATCCTCGCAGCACTCGGCGTTGCGGCGACCATCGGCGTGCTCTTCGGACTGAGCCCTGCGTTGCACGCAAGCCGCGCCAGCATCGCCGAGACCGTCAAGCAGGGGCGCGAATCGAGTGAGTGGCGGCGCACGCGCGCGCAGCGCGGAATGATCGTCGCGCAGATGGCATTGAGCCAGCCACTCGTGCTTACGGCCATGATCGTGCTCGGATTGATTGCCGCACAACGTCCGTGGACTTCGTCGTTTGCGGACGCAGATCGCGTCGTTGGTGTGGGTCTCGACTTTTCATCGCGCGGGCGTACGCGGGAAACAATTCAACCGTTCATGTCGACACTGCGCGCGCGGCTTGCAGAACTTCCGGTCGTCGCGCAAACGGAAGTTGCCGAACGCGTCGACGGCGTTTTCGAAGCCGCGTCAAACGGCACGACGATGATCTCGCTCGCTCCTGTCCGACTCGATCCCAATGCTCCCGCGTGGGAGAAGAACTGGCGCGGCGGATACGCCGAGATCACTCGCGTGGGCCCGACGTTCTTTGAGACCGCCGGACTTCCGATTGTGCGCGGCCGCGGGTTTACTGCTTCCGATACTCTGGGCGCTGCGCAAATCCCGGTGATCGTCTCGGAAGGCGTCGCGAAACTCTACTGGCCAACCGAGGACGCTGTTGGCAGAACGCTTATCGCGGGCGCAATCCCCGAACCGGGTGGCGGCGCGCGGACGCTCCCCCGCGGCTCGGCGCCGGTGACGTACCAGGTCGTCGGCGTCGTGAAGAATCCCCGCACAGTACTCCCGGACGAGCGTCCGGGCGTGTACCTGCCAGGTTCTGTGAACTTTTTCAGCGCGGCGCTCATTATCCGCACGCGCGTACCGGGCGATTCCGCCCTCGCGCAGATTCGCGCGGTGATTACCGGGTTGGATCCGCAGATCCCGATCGTCGAACTGACAACCGCGAAGCGCGCCATCCGCGCCAATGCCACTGCGGCGGGCAAAATGGGGGTTGCAGCGTCGGCGTTCGCGTTATTCGCGCTCGTCCTCGCATCGATCGGCCTCGCTGGCATTGTGATGTTTGCAATCGCGCAGCGTACGCGAGAAATCGGCGTCCGCGTCGCGCTCGGCGCGCGACGGTCTCAGATCATTGGACTGTTCGTCAACCAGGGACTCCGCACATCACTGCTCGGCTTCGCGATCGGCGCGCCACTGTCGGCGCTGATCTTGTTCATCGCGCTGAAATTCTTTTACGCGCCTCACCTTGCATTGAACGTGTCAGCGGCAATAGTGGCGCTCGGCGTGTTACTCATCGTCGTGCTGACCGCGAGCTGGCTGCCCGCGCGTCGCGCGGCAACCGTCGATCCCGTTATCGCGTTGCGCGCGGAATGAGCGCGCGGCGCAGGACTTAGTATCGCGGCGTGCGCGCGAGCGAGACGATGCGGTCGATTTGCTCCTGCTGTGACATTGACGTCGTGTCGATGTGCACCGCGTCGTTCGCGGGCGCAGACTGCGCCGAGTCACGCGAATCCCGCTCGGTCAACATGGTGGATTCGGCCGTGATTTCGTCGTCAGACGGCGATCGGCCGTCGCGCTGAATCAGTCGGCGGCGCGCGCGCTCCCAAGGATCCGCGTCGAGATACACCTTGAGCTTGGCGTCCGGGAAAACCGTCCGTCCCATATCGCGGCCGTCGACCACCACATTCCGATTTGTCGCTACCTCGCGTAATCGCGCGTTGACCCACGCGCGCACCGCGGGCATTTGCGCCACGCGCGACACCGCCGCAGTCACGGCGGCGCTCGTGAGTTCGTCATCGAGCACCGCGCCATCGAGCCGCGGCGCGAAACCGGCGGGCGTCGCTTCGAGCGTAACGAGCTGCGCCGCGTCGAGTACATCGTCCTCCGTCCAACGTGCAGGGGCGCCGTCACTGCGCGCGCGTGCAGCAGTCACCGCGCGGTACAACGATCCAGAATCGACGTGGTGAAACCCGAGTGTATTCGCAACGGCGCGCGCGGTTGAACTCTTGCCCGACGCGGCCGGGCCGTCGATCGCGATGACGACCATAATTACGCCGCGCGTGCGTCGCTGCCGACGCGCTTCAATTCGGACCAGAACGTGGGGAACGAAACATCCACGCACCCGGGTTCATCGATCTCGATTGCGTTTCCCGGAAGCGCACCGAGGATGCCGAACGCCATGGCAATACGATGATCGCCGTGCGTCACGACGCGGCCACGCAGCGCGCGACGTTCTCCACGCACGACAAAGCCATCGGGTAATTCTTCCGCGTGCACACCGATCGCGTTGAGATTGTTCACGACGGTGGTAATACGGTCGCTCTCTTTCACACGCAATTCCGCAGCACCATGTACACGCGTTTCGCCTGAAGCGTACGCGCCGACGCATGCGAGCAGCGGAAGTTCGTCGATCATGCCCGGAACGTAGCGCGATTCGAGAGCAATCGCACGTTTCACCGTTCCGGTCACCACGAATCGTCCCACCGGCTCCCCGCACCGCATTTCGCCGGCGGTGGTTTCGACCTCGGCGCCCATGCGGTGGAGCGCGTCGAAGAATCCAACACGGGTCGCGTTCACCGATATCGTGTTCGTGCGAATCGGCACACCGCGTAGCGCACCCCACGCCGCAAAGAACGCGGCGGATGACGGGTCGCCCGGCACATCGAACGTGAACGCGCGCAGTGTTCCGTCGCTCGCTTCGAGCGTTGTCGCATTTGCGGACGTGCGCACGGGCGCGCCCAGTGCGCCGAGCATGCGTTCGGTGTGATCGCGCGACGCAATCGGTTCCGCATATCGCACGCGAACACCGGCCGTCAAACCTGCGAGGAGCACGGCGCTCTTGATTTGCGCACTCGACTTGGTGGACTCGTACTCGATGCCACGGAGCGGCGCGCCGACGATTCGCATGGGCAAACCGTCGCCCGCCTCGAAGGACACCGACGCACCCATTTGCGTCAACAGATCAGAAACGCGCTTCATGGGACGTTTACTGAGCGATGCGTCGCCAATGAATCGCGCCGTTCGTCCTGCGCCCGCAACGACTCCCGCGAGCAACCGCGTGGTCGTTCCCGAGTTTCCGCAATCGAGGTCGCGACGCGGATTCGTAAAGGCGCGCGCCGTGTTTCCGCCGATCGTCATGCGTGCCGCGAGCGGCGGCACCGCAACGCCGAGCCGGCGCAGGCACTCCGCTGTTGAGCGAACGTCCGCGCTGTCGAGTATGCCGGAGATGTGAGACTCGCCCTGCGCGAGCGCCGCAAAAATCAACGCGCGATGCGACAGCGATTTGTCACCAGGTACCGCGATGTCGATAGGCTCGCGCGGTGTCACCTCAGCCAGCCTTCGAGCGCCGTCGCGAGATCGGTCTTCTCATCGCGGTACTTCACGATCACCGGCGTTTGCAGCGAGAGCCCCCGCTCCACTCCCCACGCGCCGCGAACGATTCTCGCGCCGGGAACGACCACCGCGCGCGACGGAATCTCGAGCGTCGCATCCGGCGCGGCGCGGTGCACCTTCTCGGTCACGAGATCATACACAGGCGTGCCGCGCGTGAGCACGACGCCCGCGGCGAGCACCGCGCCCGAACGCACCACCGTGCCCTCGTACACGCCGCAATTCCCCCCGACAATCACGTCGTCTTCGATAATCACCGGTGTCGCGTTGACCGGCTCCAGGACACCGCCAATTTGCGCCGCTGCGCTGAGGTGCACGCGCATGCCGATCTGCGCGCACGAACCGACGAGCGCATGCGAGTCCACCATCGTGCCCGTGCCGACATGCGCGCCGACGTTGATGTACATGGGTGGCATACAGACCACACCGGCAGCGATGTACGCGCCACGTCGTATGGCGGATCCACCGGGGACGATGCGCACGTTGTCCGTCGCGAGAAACCGCTGCGTTGGATACGTGTGTTTGTCGAAATACTGCGGCGATGCGTCCGGCCCACTCGCGGTGCCCACGCGCGACGCGCGCTCAAAGCGCGGCGTGCCGGTCGACATCTCGACGAGTCTGCCAAAGCGAAACCCGAGCAGGATCCCGCGCTTCACCCACGAGACCGCGCGCCACACACCATCCTCGCCCTTGGAAGCCGCGCGAATCTCCGCTTCCTCGAGTGCCGCCAGAAACCGGTCGAACCTCGAATCGAAGTAGAGCGGCGCGTGTGCGTCGCGTGGAAGCGCGTCGGTCTCATCCACCCACTCGGGCAGCCACGCGTACGTGTCGCTCATGCGGTCGTTCACGACGACAGCGCGCCGGCGTCGACCAGTGCGCGCCGGACCGTCGACGACAACTCCGCGCGCAACGGCACGAGCGGAAGGCGCAGCACGTTCTGCATGCGGCCGAGCATTGCCATCGCCGCTTTGACCGGAATCGGATTTGACTCAACGAACGCCGCGCTCATGAACGGCGCAAGCTTCGCGTGCGCGCTGCGTGCACCCGTGAGATCGCCCTTCGCCGCGCGCTCACACAGCTGCGCCATCGCGCGCGGCACAGCGTTTGAAATCACCGATACCACGCCGTCGCCTCCGGCGCCCATCACAGCGAGCGTGAAACTGTCGTCTCCCGACAGCACGGCAAAATGCGGAGGCCGGTGCCGAATGATCTCGTCGATCTGCGCAAGATTCCCTGATGCTTCCTTTACCGCGACGATACTCGGCACATCGGCGAGCGCGAGCGTTGTCGCGGGTTCGATGTTGCTCGCGGTGCGTCCTGGAACATTGTACACACACACCGGCAATCCCGCGGACTCCGCAATCGCTTTGAAGTGCGCGATCAATCCGCGCTGCGGCGGCTTGTTGTACATCGGGGACACGTGCAACAAATGCGTGGCGCCGGCTGCGCGCATCGCCTTTGAATTTTCGACCGCTTGCTTGGTGTCGTTCGATCCGGCACCCGCCATGATGGGCACGCGCCCGGCCGCGGCCTCGACGACGATGCGTACCACGCGATCGCGCTCCTGCGCGGTCAGCGTGACCGCTTCGCCGGTCGAACCGATTGGAACCAGTCCGTGAATTCCCTCGGTGATCTGCCAGTCGACGAGCAAACGAAGCGCTTGTTCGTCGACGGCACCGTCAGCCGTGAATGGCGTCACGAGCGCGGTCCAACACCCCGAAATGCGGAGCGTGACCACACGCGGTGTCAGCGTACTCTTACTTCGCGCGGAGCTGGTCATTGACGAAATCTTCGAACGTGAACACGCCACGCCGACCGACGAGCCACTTTGCCGCGGCGACGGCGCCATCGGCAAACACGCGGCGGTCGCGCGCTTCGTGTGTGACGCGTACCTGCTCGAATGGTGCGTCGAGTACGAGTTCGTGCGTGCCCGGAACGCGTCCGACGCGCACGCTCGTGACCGGAAGCTCGCGACCGAGCGCAGTTGCCGCCACTCGCGCGAACATTTTCGCCGTGCCTGATGGCGCGTCGAGTTTTTCAGCGTGGTGCGTTTCGATCAAGTGCAGCCCGAAACCCTGAGCCTTGAGCCCGGAGCTGAAACGCGCGCTCAGCTCGACGAGTTGCTTCATCAATTGCACGCCGACGGAGAAGTTCGGCGCGTGCAGCATTGTCCCGTCGCCGGCGCGCGCCTCATCACGGACGCGTTCAAGTTCGACGTCCCATCCCGTTGTCCCCGAGACGACCGGAATGCGCGCAGCAAGACATGCGCGAACATTTGCGGCCGCTGCCTTCGGTTCGGTGAACTCGATCGCGACGTCTGCAACACCGTTCGCGATTCCGCCCTCCATGTCCGCCGGACCGAACACGCCCACGACGGTGCATCCGCGCTCGGTCGCGACGGATGCAACGGCCTTTCCCATCTTGCCGTCGCCGATGACGAGCACACGCAGGCTCACGCAGCCTCCTCGAAGAACGCAGCATGCAACCGGCGCATCGCTTCGCCAACGGCATCGCCATCGACAATGATCGTCAAATTGATTGCGGTTGCTGAAAGCGAAAGCATGTGCACGCGGCAGCTGCCAAGCGCGGTGAGCGCGCGCGCCATCGCGGGACTCGATGCGCCCAGATCTGCACCAACCAGCGCGACAATGCCGCGGTTGCGTTCGGCCGAGACGTCGCCAAGCGCTGATAGGTCCTGCACGAGATCGTCGAGATGCGACACATCGTCGACCGTCAGCGACACGGACACCTCGGATGTCGCGACGACGTCGACGGACGTGCGGTGCCGTGCGAATACTTCGAAGATCTCGCGCAGGAATCCGTGCGCGAGCAGCATGCGCGTTGATCGAACGCGAAGAATCGTCACGCCCGTCTTTCCTGCAATCGCTGTCACCGCACGGCGCGGCGCGTCGAACATGATGCGCGTGCCCGTGCCTTCGGGGCGCATTGTGTTGTAGATGTAGACCGGAATGCCAAGCTTTACCGCGGGCGCAATCGTGCTCGGGTGCAGCACTTTCGCACCGAACGATGCAAGCTCGGACGCTTCCTCGAACCGAATTGCATCGATCAGTTTCGCGCGCGGGACCTGGCGTGGGTCGGCCGTAAGCATGCCATCGACGTCCGTCCAGATCTCGATCGCTTCCGCGTGAATTGCCGCACCGATAAGCGCCGCCGAATAATCACTGCCACCGCGTCCAAGCGTCGTCGTGATCCCCTGCTCCGTCGCGCCCACGTAACCGCCCATCACCGGAATCAGGCCCGACCGCAGTTTGGGCACGAGATGCTCGCGCGCCGCGGCCGCAATCAGATCCGTTCGCGGTTCCGCGCGCGTGAACTGCGCGGACGTCTTCATCACGTCGCGCGCATCAATGTGCACCGCACCGAGCCCAAGCTTTGTAAACGCCGCGACAACGATGAGCGATGAGCACCGTTCACCGATGGCGGCAATTGCGTCCTGCGAGCGCGGCGTGATGTGGCCGAGCGTGTTGAGCGCATCAGCGAGCGCTCCAAGTTCGTCGAACAATTGACCAACATCGTGCACAACATCATCTGCACGCGCGCCGAGTAGTTCACTGCATTCGTGCAAATGACGTTCGCGCAACGCGTCGACGCCGCGCCGCGCAAGAATGATCTGACCCGTGCTCGCTTGCTCAGCGATCGCGAGCAGTGCGTTGGTGACTCCCGCGAGTGCCGACACCACGACAACGGGCTGACGAACTGCTTTGCCTTTGACGATGTCCGCCGCACGGCGAATCGCATTCGCATCGGCGACCGACGTGCCGCCGAACTTGCAGACGATCATGTGGCCGGGATTGCCCCGCGCACCGCCAGCAGTTCCGCATTCAGAATTGATCCACCTGCCGCACCGCGGACCGTGTTATGACCGAGTGCAACGAGACGAATGTCGAACAGCGTATCCGCGCGCACACGACCGACGCTCACCGTCATTCCGCCGCCACGATTCACATCGCGCCGTGGTTGTGGACGATCGGGCGCATCATCCACGAATAGCGGGGTCTCCGGTGCGCTCGGCAAACCGCGCACATCGGCGAGCCCGCGCCAACTGCGCATCGCTGCCGTTGCTTCTTCCGGCGTTGGACGCTTCTCGAATGCAATGGACATCACGGCGGTGTGCCCGTGCTCGGCCGCGACACGATTCGCGTGCGCACTCACCGTGAACTGCGCAGGCACAATGCGACTGCCGTTCAACGCACCGAGCATCTTGGGCAGCTCCGATTCGATCTTGCCTTCTTCGTCGGAGATGTACGGAATGACGTTGCCAAGAATATCGAGCGATGCGACACCGGGATAACCCGCGCCCGACACGGCTTGCATTGTCGCGATGAAGACGGACTTCACGCCAAACGCCTGATGCAGCGGCGCGAGCGCGACCGCGGCGACTGTCGCGGCGCAATTCGCATTGGTCACGATGCCGCCTTTCCATCCACGTGCAGTGCGTTGCGAATCGAGCAACCGCAGGTGATCGCCGTTCACTTCGGGAATGACGAGCGGAACATCATCCGCCATGCGGAAGTTCTTCGCGTTCGAGAACACGAGCCGCCCTGCGTTCGCGAACGCGGGCTCGATCGTTCCCGCCGCACTGCTATCGAGCGCGGAGAACACAATCGGCGCAGTAACGGCAGCGGGATCACACGCCACAACGCGCCGCGTAGCGATGTCGGCGGGCATCTCGCCTTCAATCCAACGCGTGGCTTCGGCGTACGTCTTCCCGACAGAACGTTCCGACGCTGCTACCTCTGCGACGGTAAACCACGGATGCTTCGCAAGAAGCCGGATGAACGTCTGGCCGACTGCGCCCGTGGCGCCAAGAATTGCTACCGGCCAGCGGCCGGGCGATGTGCGGTTCATGATTCGATCAGTGTGCGAACAAGTCGAACGTAGGTGTCGACGCTCTCGCGCAATTCCTGCACGGCGATGTGCTCGTCGGGTGTGTGCGCAACGTGGATGCTGCCTGGGCCGAACAACAGCGGCGTTCCCCAGCGTGAAAGCAGCGGGATGTCGGTGGTGTAAGCGACCGGCGCGGTTTTGAAACCGGGCAACGTGTGAAATCGCTGCGGCGGAATGTGGGAGCCGTACTCCAACTCGGCGACGCCGGCGGCCCACTGCTCGATCATTTTCTGAATTGGTTCCTTGTCGCCGACCAACCGGATCATCATCTCGCCTTCGGCTTCGGCGGGAATGATGTTCGCTTCAATGCCCGCACGAAATACACCGACGTTGATCGTCGTGTTGCCCAGGACGGGATCCGACGGCAACGGGAGCGCATCGAGCTTCGGCAGGAGTTGCAGCATTGGCGCGAGCGCCGATTGCCCGAGCTGCGGATACGCGGAGTGCGCTGCGCGGCCGTGCGTGCGGAACACCACGCGCAGCGAGCCTTTCGCGCCGCTCGCGAGCACGCTCTCGGTCGGTTCACCGTTGATGAGAAACTTGCTCGTCGCCGGGAGCTGATTCGCGAGCCGGGCACCGTCGGAACCCTTTTCTTCGCCGACGACGAACAACAAATCGATTCGCTCTTCCCCACTTTCAACGAGCGTATCCGCGGCCGCCAGCATCGCGGCGGCAATGCCTTTTGCGTCGCACGAACCCCGTCCGTAAAGCGTGTCACGCTCGAGACGCGGTCCGAAATACGGAGGCACGGTATCGAGATGCGTCGACATCGTGACTACACCGCCGCCGCGCGTCGCCCAGATGTTCGCGCGGCCCGGCGTGACTTCCTGCAGCGACACGTTCCATCCGCGCGCGATCAGGCGGCGCGAAACGAAATTGACGATGGGTCCTTCGTCGTAGGTGGACGACGGGATGGCGAGCAACTCCGCGGCGAGCGCGACAACGTCGGTCATGGCCTCACAAAGTAGTCGCGCTGCGGGCGGCGATGCACTAGCGTACGCTGCGATGCGTCGATCAACACTGGCCATGCTGGCCATGATGCTTGCCGCGTGCAGCGGCGCGGGTCGCGACACACCCGACGCGGCGGTGACTCCCCCTGTCCCGGGCGTCGCCGTCTCGCCGCTGCCAGACTCCGCATTTCCCGCGACGCCACTCGGACGCGCCGCATTGCGCGGCCGTGCGATCGTTACCGCAACGCGCGATTCGCTTCCGGGCTACGTGGGGAACTCATTGCGCTGCACGTCGTGCCATCTCGACGAAGGCCGGCGCCCGTTTGCGATGACGTGGATCGGCGTGCATGCGCGGTATCCGCAATACCGGTCGCGCAAAGACCGCGTCCTCACCGTTGCTGATCGCATCAACGAATGCCTCGAGAGGAGCCTTGGCGGTAAAGCCTTGCCGCACGACGACGAACGGTTGCGCTCGATTGAGGCCTATTTTGCGTTCATCTCGAGCGGGATAGCTGTCGGGTCGCGAACGCCCGGCCAAGGGATCGATTCGGTGGACGCGACGACGCCGAACGTTTCCAACGGCGAAGCGGTGTTCGCGAGTTCATGCGCGCGTTGTCATGGTGCCGATGGCGCAGGTACCACACTTGCGACGCCGCTCTGGGGAGAGAAGTCCTATACGATCGCTGCGGGCATGGCGCGCTTCCGCATGGCGGCCGGATTCATTCGTGCGAACATGCCGTTCGATACGCCCAGCACGCTGAGCGAGCAAGACGCCCTCGATGTCGCGGCGTACATCAATTCACGACCGCGGCGCGATCTGCGCGGCAAGGAAAACGATTGGCCCGGCGGCGGTGCGCCATCGGACGTTCCGTACAGGACCACCGGGCAAACGCGAAAGCCTTAAGTCGTGGCGCGACGGCCAGGCGACTAGGGACGTTTTTGCTTTCGCAGCGGCAGACGACCAAGCGCTGCATCTCGCTGGCGCACGACGGCACGAACTGCGTCGCTAGTCGCGCGCTGCGCGCGTAGCGGCGGGTTCACGCCGACATCGAGCCCAAGCGTGTACGCGCCAGTCTGTCCGGCGGATAAAGAATTGGCGACGATGAGTACGGCGTTGTTGGTGCCCGCGCGGCACGCCGGCAACTGAATCGTCGCGGTACCACCAATTGGTGCCGTAACGTCATTCGCAACGCGCTGTCCCGTCGCGGCATCCACAACCATCAGATACGGCGGGAATGCGGCCGATTGATGCGTGATCGTGCACGCCGATGCAGAACGGAAGTAGAACCCATCGTAGTACGAGCCGTCATCGGTGATGACCGCGTCACCTGCCGCGAGCTGCTGACCCGTGTACGTACCTTCCGCGACAAGTGTGCGGTAATCGTCGCCAGTGTTCCCCGGGACCGACGCGCCGACGAGGTTAAATGCGCCGGTACCACTCGACGCGGCGACGCGGAACAGATACGTCCCGGCGGGAAGCAACCACTCAACCGTCGACGGCGTTTGCTCGACGGTGAAGAGCACGTCGTTCGAACTCGGGTTGAGCTTCACCTGAAATAGCGGCTCGAACGCGGACGTGATCGTAAATGCCGCGCCACCGCCGGCAGTTGTGAATTCGTACACGGTCGACGCAACCACACCTTGCGCGTACGCTCCGCATGGCTGAGTCCCGTCGGCGCTACCCGGGAACGTGAGCGGTACCGGGCCGGGACATAGCTCAACAACCGTGTACGTCGCGCCGCCCGGAATCGGCACGTCCTCGACGAGTGCAGACACGTCGCCGGTACTCTCGTCCGCCGCGCGGAACACGGACACGAACTCTCCGGTCTCTGACGTTGTGCCCGCGGGCGGCGTGAACGTGCCCGACGGAACTGTTGTCGAGACGCTCACGGGAACGTTCGCGACAGGAAACCCGCGCGAGTCTTTGAACGTGAACGTGAACGGCACATCGCGATTGGGCGGAATGTTGCCCGGTACTGGCGAGATCGAAGACTCGCCCGGTGACGCCGGCCCTGACCGCACAAGGAACGGCGCACCCGCCAGCCTCATCGTTCCAGACGTCGCGATGAATCGCAACTCCGGAGCGAGCGCGAAGATCGACATGTCTGTGAACGTCGCGAGCCCGTCGACGGTTGTTACCGATGTCTCGCCGACGAGCGTGATGGTGTCGGGATCGAACAGCGCCAGCCTCACCGTACGCGTTTCACCCACCGCGCGCGCGCCGTCAGGGCCGACAAGCTCCACCGTCACCGTAAATGGCTCTCCGGCAACAACGGCAGTTGGCGAAAGTTCGAAGCGCAGACGCGCGACGCGCTGCACGTTCGTCGCCTCGCAGCCGGTCATCGCCAACAGCGCGGCGGTGAGCACGCAAACTCTTGCGCTACGAAAAAGCATCGGTGTCATCGTCGAGATCCGGCAGCCTGGAACCGGGCGCGCGCGCGCATCTCGCGCATCGCCGCGCGCGTAATCGTCGGACGCGTCGTCGTCGCGCGCACAATGCGCACCGTATCGCTCGCACCGCCGGCCGGAGGACCGGTCAATGTCACGACCAACGTGTAGTCCCCGCCGCTTTCGCCCTCTTCGGTGTTGACCCAAATGAAAATCGGGCCGTTCGCATACCGGCAGCCCGTTAGTCCAAACACGGCGTCGTTGCCCGGCGCCATACCGGTAGTTCCGTTGATCTGAAACGTGTCGACGTCATAGAGCCACAAGTACGGCGTAAACGCCGTGCTTTGAAGGCGAATGCTGCAGGAGCGTGACGAGTATATCCCGTAGGAATCGAACTTCGTTCCATCGCCAAAGTTGCAGTCGCCTACGCCAAGCGACTGGCCGGTGATGGTGGCACTCGTCGCGAGGTAACGTTGCGCGCACCCAGCATTCCCCGCGACCGCTTGCGAGGTGAGCGAAAACGCGCCGAAGCTCGACGTGGCACCGACCCGCGCCTGATAGGACCCAACTGGGAGCATCCAATCGACGGGCTCGCCTTGGTCGGCATCGACAACGATGTGCTCCTCTGGTGTCAGCGGCGTGACCGAGAGCGACGCGGGAAACGCCGATGCAACAGACAGGGACACGACCGTGGTCGCGTCCAGCGTAAAGCGATAGATCGCGTTTGACCGAGTATCCGAAAAGCACTGACCCGAGCGAAGCGTGCTGCCTGCGCTAGCCGGAATCGCGATTTCGACTGGGGCGCACACGAAGAACTGTGGCAGCACAACGGCTGTCCGTCCGCCAACGGAGGCAGTGACCGGCGCGCTTCCCGGTGCCGTGGCCGCGAAGACGGTGGTGAAGCCACCACCTTCCGTGGTAATGCCGGTCGGCGGTGTGAACGTCGCGCCCGCGAGTGGGGTCGACAAATTCACAGGCGCTGAGCCTAGCAGATTCCCATCGGCGTCCCGAAAGGTGAAGGACAACTCAACCGCTTCGCCGGACGCTACGCTGGACACCGACGGTGTCAGGGTCGACTTCACCGCCGCGCGAACAGGATCGGTTGTCCCGCACGCGACGACTGTAAACGCGACTGCGGAAAGCGTCACACATGTACGCGCGGTCGGCGCCCAGCGCATGACGCCGACGGCTAACGCCGAACCGATTTCATCCGACTCAAAAGCGCCGCCCGTAGCGCGCCGCTTATTCGAATCGGAGCAACGCTCGACGTCGCGTCATGACTCGCGCGCATGGCACCCCCTCCGGTGAACGCGACGCTCAGCGTGTAAGCGCCGGTTCCAGTTGGCTGGAAGGAGTTCACGACAAGCAAGAGCGGGTTATTCCCGGAGCGACACGCCGGCAACGAAAGCACGGCATCCTGCCCAAGCGGTGGGTGGCTGATCCCGAGCGCCGGCGCGTTTTCATCGATTGCGTCGAACACAACGAAAAAGTTGTCGTACGCCGTCGTTTGCACCGTCAGCGTACACGGACGAGACGAGAGCAACACGTACAGATCGCTGAACGATCCGTCACCAAAAAACTGATTCTCGTCTCCTGCCGCCAAGCCTTGTCCGGTGAACGTGCCTGGAGCAACGAGGAATCGCAGCACGTTGCCCGTGTTGGCCGACACGGACGCAGTTGTGACTGAGAAGGCGCCGGCGCCGCTTACAGCACCGACGCGAAAAAAGTAGTTGCCGGCTGGCAACAGCCATTCCCCGGTAGACGGAAACTGGCTGGCGATCGCAGTAACGCTCGGCACCGTGAGATCCGGCGTTACCTCAAACCGCGTTGCATACGTCGCGTTGAGCGTGAATGCCGCGCCACCGCCCGGCGCTGTGAACGAGTACGTCGACGGCGCGAGCGCCGTGGAGATGTAAGCACCGCACGGCTGCGTGCCATTCACAGTACCGGGGAACGCCGCCGCTGCCGGTTGGGTTGTGCAGAGGTTCACGACCGTGTACGCCCCAGAGCCGGTGATCGGCACGCCATCCACAACAGCACCAACCATGGCAGACCCCGTCCCTGGCGAAAAGAACGTCGTCACGAATTCGCCGTTCGCGTTTGTGGTTCCGGACGACGGCGTGAGAAACGATCCAGGGAGGTCAGTGCTGGTGGACACCGCGGTGTTGCTGACGAGATTGCCGTACGTATCCTTGAACGTGAACGTGAGCACCGCCCCGGCGTTCGGCGGCACGTTGCCAGGCGGCGGCGTCAGCGACGACTGACTTTGCGCTGCTGGACCCCGCGCAACACTAACGTTCGCACTCACCACAGCGAGTTCCGCCGTCGCAGCGTGGAACTGACGACCTGTGCCTGATTGATTGATCGACAACCCTGTGAACGTGGCTACGCCGTCGATCGCATCAACGGTTGTCGTGCCGTTGAGGACCGCGGTGCCCGGGTTGAGCAACGTGAGCGTGACTTGATTCGTCGCGCCCGAGGCGACATCGCCGTTAGAGCGAGTGAGTTCGACAGTTACCGTGAACTGGACGCCGGCACCAAGCGTGCTCGGAACCGTTCCGAATCGAACGCCCGTGACCCGCACGACGTCGGTTCCGCCACCGCCCCCGCACGCCGACGCAGCCACGAACGCAAACGACGCCGCAATCCGCGCTATCCAACCGAAGCCCTGAACACGCATGCTCCCACCCTCGAGATGATCCGTGATGCGTACGGTTGCTCAAGTGCTTCGAACGCGCCGACCAGATGCGGGGACCGGGACTCGAACCCGGATGGGGTTACCCCCAAGGGATTTTAAGTCCCTTGCGTCTACCAGTTTCGCCATCCCCGCGCACTCGGGCGCGCATCAGTGCGAACAGGCGTGACTGCGTTCGTCTTCAGGTGCTTACGCCGACTAGAGCGGGAAACGGGACTCGAACCCGCGACCCCAACCTTGGCAAGGTTGTGCTCTACCAACTGAGCTATTCCCGCAGAATGGTGGATGCTAGCGCGCGGCGCTGCACGCCCGCAAGCCGAAATACGTGCGTTACCGCACGCCCGCGACATGCACCGCGTACCATGCCGCATATGCTACCAACCCGCTGAGCGCCGCGTCACCGCCGCCACCGACGCCGCGCCCGTCGGTGTCCACTGCGCTCGCCGCGAAACCAAGATCGAGGGGCGCCCGGCGCAACCAATCGAGTGCACTGATCCCGTCCGGCCCGATCACGCGCGCGGTTTCCTGAGCGAGGTGCGCGCGCGGTGCACCAATGCGCTTTGCCGTTCGCCGATACACGGAGTCCGTACGCTCCACGGCGTCCCACATCGGCAGCCACAACGCCGACGCTTCCGCTTCGTCTTCGAGAATCGTCCGGCCTTTGAGATCGACCGCGTGCGCGAACGTCCCCTTCCCATCCGCGTCCGTCACGAAGTGCCGGCGCAGCGCCGCGCGGACTGCGGCGGGATCCTCGACGTTCTTGGCCGTCTCCTCGTCGAGCGTGCGGCGCAAAACATCGAGCGCCGCGGCAACCATGGCGTTGCCATGCAGAGTGAACGGAAGCGCCGCGGGTCGGCCTGACGGCGTCACCTCGGTCGTGTACAACGGATGCGCTGCGTCGCGACGCTGTGCAATGTCGTCCGACGACGCGTACAACGCGTCCGCGATGGCGTGCTCTTCGACGATTTGATCGTCTTCGCTGTCGCGAATGTACCGATCCACTGCAACCGCATACGCCGCCGCACCCTCGAGCGTAAAACCAGGTTCGAACAACGTGCCGTCGAAGTAGTGCACGCCGCGCCCCGGCGCGTACCCGTGTACCTCGCACATGCGGAGCAACAATTCACGCGCGAGTCCGATGTCTGCGAGCTGAATGACCGGCAGCGTCCAACACAGCGCTTCCCAGTCGCGCACGGTCACGCCGATCGGCGACCACGGAACGCGACTCCGCACGAGATAGTAATGCGCATCATCGAGCGCGCGTCCAACAGAGTAGAAGTACGAAAACAGCACGTGCCGGTTGATCAGTGAATCGATTGGCTCGTGTCCCGACGACAGCTCGAGCGATTGCAGTGCCGCGCGCGTCACCGCCAGCAAGTCGCGCCAACCGCGTCGGCGCATCACGGCGACGGTTGCGCGCGCACCATCGCGCTCAGGTCCCGCGGCGACGTAGAACGCGACATCCACGCGACCACCCGCGGGGACCTCCAAGCGGCGCGAAAGCGTAAACCGCCCGCTACCGGGTTCGCCGAGCTTTACGTCGGCGATCTCGTCGCTTGCGACGGCGAGCGAGATCAAGCCTGGCAACGCGCTTCCTTCGAGAATCACGACACCCGGTTCGACCTCGACGGCGCGGTGCGCATCGTCGAACGGCGCCGCGGTGCGCACACGTACCTGCCGGTGCCCCAGCGTACCGTCGAGCGCGAGCGTGACACCCGCCGCCTCACCGCTCCGATTCTCGATCGCAATCGCATACGCGAACCCCGCGATGTCGGCGTCGCGACCGTACGGTGCGAACACCGTACCGCGCACAATCAGTTGATCGATTTTTGCGGTGAATGTCGGCAGCCAATGCAGCGCACGTTCCCACACCACGCCTTCAGAGACAAGCGCGCGCGGTGTCCCATTGACCGTGATGACGGGGCGCAGCAGTGGCGGTGCATTCCCGGAAAGAAAGTCCGGACCGCCGGCGAACTCGACCGCGCTGCGGGCGCCGCGGTGCAGCACGCCAACGGCGTGAACAGCACCGTCGGCCGGATGCACGCAGGGCAGCGCGATCCAGTGATTGCCGGTTACCTGCCAGGGAACGCGCGCGAGTTCAGTGGGTGTCACGAGTACATTCGCGTGAGGGCTATTAATGTAGTGGCGATGCACTTCCGACTCGCGGTGCTGGCGACCGCCCTCCTGCTCTCCGTTTCCCCGCCGCCAGCACAAGCGCAACGCGTGCTCGGCCCGGGCGAAGACGCGTGGACGCTCCCGAGCGGAATAATCCGGATCGGTCTCGACACACGATTCCTCGGCGCGAGCGAGATGTTCACCGCATCGGGCCGCGGTCCGCTCGCCGCCGGACTCTCCGGTGTGCTTGGCACGTCGTCGCTGTCGTTGCTTCAAGGACTCGAAACGACAATTCGGTCGCTGAGCGGCGAGACTGCGTTCAGCGTCGCACTTGGCACGGGCCGAGGGAATTTCAGGCAATCGCGCGCGTTAATTCCGCTCGAGATCGCGATCGGGATGAGCTCGAACGTCACGCTTCGCGTGAGTGTTCCGTTTCACACGGGAGAGTTCGAAGCGCAATGGTTGCTCGACACGACCGGTGCGACCGTGGGCATCAATCCCGAACAACTCGCGGCCGGACCGACGTTGCTCAATTCGGCGCTGGTCTCGAATCTCGATACGGCCGCCGCGCAACTCGAACGACTCGCCGATGGGTGTGAGGTCAACGCTCTGAGCGATCCGCGATGCACGCTGGTGCTCGCGGAAATTGCGCAAGTACGCGCGCTTGTTACACAGTCGCGAACGGTGACCGATGGCATCGCTTCGACATACGGCGGACGCACGAGCACACCATCGTCGTTGTTCGTACCCCGCGCAGGCACCGCCGCGCAAACGGGAGTCGCAGGGCAAATCGAGACGTTGCGCACCGGGTACGAGCGTTACGGTACAACGAGCGTCGCTTCAGGTGCGCAACCTGTTGCCGCGTCTGCACCACCGACGATCACCGAGTTACGCGCGTTGCTCGCTGACAGCGCATACGGATATGCGCTCGCGCCAATTTCGCGCCGCTACGCGCAGGGATTTGGCGACGTCGATGTCGGCATGATGGTCCAGCTGTACAACGGATTCGCGAAGCGCGATCCGTGGGGCCGCGATTCGTCGGGCAGCGTCGCGCTCCGCCAGTCAGTTGGACTGACGTATCGTTTCGGTACCGGAAGTGGTGTGGATCCCGACGACCCATTTCGGATTCCTACAGGCGACGGTCAGAACGATGTCGAGATCACATCACTTACCGATATCATCACCGGAAGGCACGCGTGGACAACCATCGTCGCGCGATTCACTGCCCAGTACGCGCTCGATGGCATTGCGCGCATTCCGGATGCCTCCGGTTCACGTCTCGTTCCGCTCGCGCGTCGCCGACAGGCACGAACCGAACTTGGCAATCGTCTCGAGATTGCGGTCGCACCTCGATGGGTGCTCAACGACTACCTGAGTTTTGGTGGACGCTGGCGTTGGGTGCGTCAAGACGGATTCAAGGTCACCGAGTTACCACCGTTCGCCGGAACCGCGGCGATGGCGTACGAAGGTCCAACGCTCACTGCACACGAGGGAGCGGTTGGATTCAGTTGGTCATCCGTTGGAGCATGGCATCGCGGCAAAGCACGATGGCCGATCGAGATTCACTGGACGCGCAGCCTCGTGATCGACGGAAGCGCGGGCGTCGAGCGCGTTATCTCCGACCAGGTTTCGCTGCGCGCGTACGCGCGGCTTTGGGGGAAGTAGCCGACGCAGTGGTCTCTGTTTCCGCCGCCGACGCAATCAGTTCGCGCGCGTGCTCGCGGCTCACACTCGATTCCGGATCGCCGCCCAGCATGCGCGCAATTTCGTGCTCGCGGTCAGCATGCACGACGTTCCGCGTATCCGCTGTCGCAACCCCGCCCTTCGCACCCTTCTCCACTACGATGTGATGGTGTGCGCGCGCAGCGATTTGCGCGAGGTGTGTAATCGCAAACACCTGATGATGATCCGCGACGGCCCGCATTGCGTCACCGACGCGCAAAGCAACGGCACCACCGATACCGGCATCGACTTCGTCGAACACCAGTGTTGGCACGCGATCGAGCCGCGCGAGGATTGTTTTGAGCGCGAGCATCACGCGCGACAATTCGCCACCCGATGCGATCCGCGCGAGCGGTCGCGACGCATGTCCAACGTTCAGCGCAGCGCCGAGTTCGATTTCTTCCGCGCCCTCGGGGCCAATCTCCGAAAGCGGGCGCACGGTCACGGTGAACCGTCCTTCGGCCAAACCGAGCGACGGAAGTACACGCTCGACTTCACGACCCAGTTTCTCCGCGGCGCGCGTCCGTTCCGCGGTCAGCGCGGTTGCGGCCGCGGTGAGCGCCGCGTCTGCAGCAGCGACGTCGCGTTTCAACGCATCGTCGCTGCCTGACTCATCGTCGACGAGCGCCAGTTCACGACGTGCGTCGCTCAATTGCTCCAGCGCGGTCTCCTCAGTGCCGCCGTATTTCTTGATCAGACGATAAATCGTGTCGCGGCGGCGCTCGACGGACGCCAACCGTTCCGGATCTGACTCAGCGGACTCGGCGTACGCGGCAAGATCGCGTCCAAGTTCTTGTGATTGATAGAACGCAGCATCGAATGCTTCCTGCATGCGGGAAAGCGACGGGTCGATGCGAATGAGCGCGGCGAGTGCACGCCGAACCTCACTCAGTCGCGCGACGACTGCGTCACCGTCGCCGTCGAGAATGCGCGACGCATCCGCGCTCAACCGGCGCAATTCCTCCGCGTGGCTCAGCCGGCGTAGTTCGTCCGAGAGCGAAGCGTCTTCGCCTGGTTTGAGCTTCGCGTCCTCGAGTTCACGAACGACGTGGCGCAACCAATCTTCGCGCTTTCGCGCATCGGCGCGTTGCTTGTCGCGACCTTCACGCTCGCGGCGCAATGCCGCAGCGCGTTCGTACAGCGTGCGCAACGCATCGGCCTTTGTCGTCGCACCGGCAAACGCATCAAGGATTCGTCGCTGCGCATCGCCGCTCATCAGCGATTGCGCCTCGTGCTGGCCGTGAATGTTCACCAGCGCGCGACCGAGCTCCGCCAGCACGGACGCCGTGACCGATGTTCCGTTCGCCCACGCGCGCGTGCGTGTCGTGCTGATTTCGCGTTTCAGAACAACGGTGGCGTCGTCGACATCAACGCCGCGCGCATCAAAGAACTCGCGCAATTCCGGACGACCATCAATGGCGAACACGCCTTCAACCGTTGCCTTCGTGGCACCGGAACGGATCAAGTCCGTGCTCGCGCGTTCGCCAACGAGCACCGAGAGCGCCCCCACGATGATGGATTTGCCCGCGCCCGTTTCGCCGGACAGCACGTTGAAGCCCGGTGCGAACGGCAGCACGAGTGAATCGATGATCGCAAAGTCGCGTATGCGCAGTTCTGATAGCATCACGCCAATCCGCGGACGACGAATCGCTCCGCTAGTCTCCGTCACGGCCGGGCAGTCCACCCCACCCGAGCTTCGCGCGTAACCGTCCGTAGAATGACGAGCCGCCGAGCCGCACCAATCGCACACCCGCTGTCGCAGCGCGCGCGGCGATCGCTTTCCCCACGCCAAGGCTCGCTTCAACCTGACCGTCCACCGTCACCCAATGTTCAGCGCCGTCGTCCTCCGCCTGCACGCGAATGGCCACGGTTGAATCAACCACCAGCGGGCGCATGCCGAGCGTGTGCGGTGCGACAGGCGTAACGACAATGGACGCCGACGTCGGGACAACGATTGGTCCGCCCGCGGAAAGCGAGTACGCGGTCGATCCGGTCGGCGTCGCGATGATCACACCGTCGGCTTCGTAGCGCCCGACTGAATGTCCATCGACATCGACGTCGAGTCGCAGCGCGCGCGCCTTGCCGCGCGAATGCAGCACGACGTCGTTCAGCGCTCGAAACCGTTGCTCAACGCCGTCCTGATCGGCGAATGCAACACTCAGTACGAGTCGTTTCTCCGATTCGAATTGACCCGCGGCAATTCGCTGCAACGCGCGCTCGAGGTCTGCGACACTGCACTCGGTCAGAAAACCCAACCGGCCAAGATTCACACCGAGAATGGGTGTGTTGTGTCCGTCGAGGAACCGCGCGCCGCGCAGGAGTGTGCCGTCGCCGCCGAGCGTCAGAAGGAGATCAAGGCCTTCGGGTCCGTCGAGCGTCGCGCCATTGGGCAATGCGTTTTGCAGCTCGCGCTCTATGACGAGCGTCGCGCCCACCGTCTTCGCGATTCCCTGCACCGTGCGCAGCAAGTCACCGAACCCATCATAACCGCGGTGTCCAACGACGCCGATGCGCATTAGCTCGTGAAAGCCTCCGTGCGGTGCAGCGCTCGAATGCGTTCGGCGATTCCTGCTGCGTCCAGCCCGCACGCAGCGAGCTGGCGCGCGCGCGGCGCGGCGTAGATCACACGGTCGGGCACGCCGTGCGCGTACACGCGTGCATGCGGATCACGTCGTGCGATTTCGGCGGCCATGTACGCGCCAAATCCGTTGATCACCGTTCCCTCTTCGACAACGAGGAACTGACGATGTTGCGCGAGCAACGCCGTTAGCGCGACATCGTCGAACGGCTTGAGGAAGCGCGCGTTGACAACGGTGACATCCAGGCCCTCGCCCTGCAGCGTCTCCGCAGCCGCAAGTGAGTGATTCACCATCGTGCCCACGGCGAGAACGGCGACCCCATCATTGCCGCGCCGCAGCACATCCCAGGTTCCGAACGGAACTGCTTTGATGTCTTTGAAGGCCGGCGGCGTGTCCGGCGCCGTATCGCGAGGATAGCGCAGCGCGAACGGACCATCGTTGTGCGCGGTTGCCGTGCGCATCAAGGCGAGCATTTCGGTCGCATCCCTGGGAGCCGCGACGGTCATTCCGGGCACCGCCAGCATATACGCGATGTCGTACAAACCCATGTGCGTCTCGCCGTCTTCGCCCACCAAACCGGCGCGATCCATCGCGAACACCACCGGTAAATGCTGAATCGCAACATCGTGCACGATGTTGTCATAACCGCGCTGCAAAAACGTCGAGTAGATCGCCGCAACCGGTCGCACGCCGCGCGTCGCGAGTCCAGCCGCGAACGTGACGCCGTGTCCTTCTGCAATGCCGACGTCGAAAAACCGGTCGGGATGCCGCTTTTGCACGATGACCGTACCCGTCCCGCTCGGCATCGCCGCCGTGATCGCGACGACGTTTCGATTCTCGTCCATCAAATCGGCGAGGCCATTCCCGAAGATCGTTGTGTAATTCGCGTTACCGCTCGCGGCTTTTTTCTGCTTGCCGGTCGCGGGGTCATGTCCAGGCGGAAGCGCATGCCACTTCTCTTGATGCTCTCCGGCGGGAAATCCTTTTCCTTTCTGCGTAATCACGTGCACAAAGCGCGGGCCGTCGAGATCGCGCACCGCGCGCAACGTGTCGACCATCTGATCGAGGTCGTGACCGTCGATCGGACCGAAGTACCGGAATCCGAGTTCCTCGAACAGCACACCAGGTGTGAGGAAGCTCTTCATTGATTCTTCCCACTTCTTCACGATCTGACCGACGCCGTGCAGCGGGCCTGGAGCGTGATCGATCAACTCGCCGAGCTTGGAGCGCACGCGGTTGTACAACGGATTGCGTTGCACCGACACGAGGTACTTGTTCATCGCGCCCACGTTTGGCGCGATCGACATCTCGTTGTCATTGAGCACGATCATGATGTCGCGCCCTGACGCACCAGCGTTGTTCAGTCCTTCGTAGCTCAGTCCGGAAGTCAACGCACCATCGCCAAGCACTGCGCAGACTTTGAATTGCTCGCCTTTGACGTCGCGACCCGCGGCCATGCCGAGCGCGGCAGAAATCGCGGTGGCCGCATGCCCGGCGCCAAACGAGTCGTATTTGCTTTCTGTTCGTTTCAGAAATCCTGAGACGCCGTTTTCCTGGCGCAGCGTTTCAAATCGATCCCACCGTCCCGTCAGCACCTTGTGCGGATAACCCTGGTGTCCGACGTCCCACACCAGTTGGTCGTTCGGCGTGTCGAGCACATAGTGCAGTGCAATCGTCAGTTCGACGACGCCAAGTCCGGCTCCGATGTGTCCGCCGGTGCGCGAGCATACGTCGATAAGAAACGCGCGCATCTCCTCAGCCAGCGCCGGCAGATCACGGCGTTCCAGGCGTTTGAGATCGGCCGGAGAATGAATGCGGGAGAGGAGGCTCATGCGAGGCGAAACCTAGTGAGCGGTTCCTACCGGGGGCAGAGGCCGCTACGTACGAAGGCAGAATGGTGAATTCTGAATGCTGAAGTACCAGCCCGTCCACGGCGTTAATGCGGTCGCGCGCGCTTGATGCACGTCACAAGAATGGCGATCAGTTCGTTGCACTCGCGCTCGAGCGCTGTTCCATCCTCACGAGCGCAATTGAGCGAAGCCGCCAGGCGCAACCATGCATGCGCCTCGCGCAGCTCCTTCAGGCAAAATGTGCAGCTTATGAATGAAATCTTTCCGCGATTCCGCTCCTTGCGCCTCTGCATAGTTCGCGCTTGGTGAGAGCGCAGCGCTAATCAACTGCCGAGCGATTACGCTACTCGCGGTATTCCATCGGAAGCGCATGACCCACTGACACACGTCGGTTCCGAACCGCTCGATGCGAGGTTGTAGGGGACGTGGGTGTTCTCGGGGTGCCATTGGGTGACTGGGACTTGTAGTCGCCACAATAGCAGCGTGGCCTGCACCAAGCGTCACCGAAATCTCGCGCGCATAACCAAAACGCGACGCTCAGCCCACCTTCAGCCGCTCTGCCTTCCGCTGTTCTGCCTTCCGCCGTTCTGCCTTCCGCTGTTCTGCCTTCCGCTGTTCTGCCTTCAGCTCACGATTCTCTCCCTACACTGAACTTCGCGAGATACTCCATTTCCGTAGTGAGGAGTCCCGCACTTCCGAGCGCCTCGCAGGCTTCGTGCGCGAGCACGCTCGCGCGCGCCCTCGCTGCATCGACGCCGAGCAGCGCCGGATATGTGCTCTTATGGAGCGAGGCATCCTTTTGAGCGGTCTTACCGAGTCGATCCGTCGTACTCGTGGCGTCGAGCACGTCGTCGGCGATCTGAAACGCGAGTCCAACCGCTCGCCCGAAGCGCGATAGCGCGTCGAGCACCGACGGCGTTCCCGCCGCTGCGAGACCACCGAGGCGGACAGCGGCAGTGATCAGCGCGCCGGTTTTCAGTGAATGCACGCGCTCGAGTTCGGGCAACGACAACGCGCGATTCTCGCCTTCAAGGTCGAGTAGTTGTCCACCAATCATTCCGCTGGCACCCGAGGCGTGCATGAGTTCGCGCACAATCGACGCCGACGCATTCGCGTCGAGTCCCAGTTCCAGCGCACCATCGAACGCGACGCGCGCTGCGAGCGGAACCATTGCCAACCCGGCGGCAGACGCCACGCGAACCCCGAACGCTTTGTGTACCGTTGGGCGTCCGCGCCGAACGTCATCGTCGTCCATGCATGGCAAGTCGTCGTGCACGAGCGAATACGCATGCACGACTTCCACGGCGACCGCGAGCAGCGTTGCGTCGCGTGTGCCACCAGCCGCGCGATATGCGCTCAGGAGCAGCAGTGCGCGGAGTCGTTTGCCGCCACCTGCCAGCGCGTACCCAATTGCCTCGCGCGTATCACGATCGACGCCGGACAAATACTGTGCCGCGATTCCGCCGAGCGCACCGTCGATCATACGCCGCTCTGCGGAAAAGCGCGTCGTGGCGGTCAGATTCACTTCGGCCGGTCTTTGACCGTCAGCGTACCGTCGGCCTGCTCGACCAGTTGCTGCACACGACCTTCCGCCGCGGCGAGTGATTGCGTTGCTGAGCGAAGTCGTGCGACGCCTTCCTCGAACAGCTTCAGCGCATCGTCGAGCGGAAGCCGGTCGTTTTCCAGCGCACGCGCAATCGCGTCGAGGCGTGCAAGATCGTCTTCGAAGCTCACGACGCGTCGTCCTTGCGTTCAACGGATCGCGCGCGCACGTCACCGTCGCGCACGGTCAACGTGAACTCGCGGCCTGCGATAAACTCGCCCACGCTCGACAATGTGCTGCCATCGTCGCTGCGCGCAACCGCGTACCCGCGCTGCAGCGTTTTCATCGGACTCAGCGCGTCGATCGTGGATCCGACGGCTGTGAGCCACGCGCGGCGCAACTCGACAACGCGGCGCGCACGCAGCGATAGCTCGCGTGCATTGCGCGTCAGATCGCTTCGCGCGCGCTCGGCACGATACGTGAGCGCGGATCGCAGCCGGCGCGCGGTTCGCGAGAGTCCCGCCTCGATGTCCGCGCGCACCGGGACCGCGGCCTCGGCGGCCGCCGACGGCGTCGCCGCGCGAACGTCAGCGACCAGGTCGCACAGCGACACATCGACTTCATGCCCGATCGCGGAAATCGTCGGTACGTCACTCGCGGCGACGGCGCGCGCAACGCGCTCATCGTTAAACGCCCAGAGCTCTTCTCGCGACCCGCCTCCGCGCGCAACGATCGCAACGTCTGCACCGCCCCACCGTGACAACCGGCGCAACGCCGCGACGATCTGCGCGGGTGCCGACTCGCCTTGGACAGCGGCGGGAATCACCACGATCCGAATCTTCGGATCGCGGCGCGTGGCGACGGAGACGATGTCGTGCAGCGCTGCGCCATCCGGCGACGTCACCACCGCAATCACGCGCGGGTACGACGGCAATGGCCGCTTCCCGGCCGGATCGAGCAGACCGTCCTTCTCGAGATTCGCCCGCGCGCGCTCGAACGCTTTGCGCCACAACCCATCGCCCGCCGCGTCGAGGCGCGTAATGGCAAATCGAACATCGGTGCGCGCCGCGTACACGCTGAACCGGCCGAACGCCGTGATCTGCATGCCCTCGTCGGGTGGCGCGGGCACACGCTGCGTGTCGCGCGCCCAGACGACGCAGCGCAGTTGTGCGTGTGCATCGCGCAACGCGAAGTACCAGTGACCGTTGCGATGCGCCTTGAACCCCGTGACTTCGCCACGCACCCACAATGGCGCCGTGCTTCCTTCGACGATTGCGGCCAGATAACCGGCGAGCGTCGAAACCGTCAGCGCAGTGTCCGGCGCTTCACCAGGATCGGCTGACGGTTTCCGCGCACGCGGTGGCGTCGCGGCAAAGAGGTCCGGCGAATCACCGGCGCCGTGTGGCGCGCCGCGATCCCGCCGACGCTCGGTCACGTCGAGATACCGGACGCCGCCGCGGCGGCGCGAACCGTGTTGCGCAACAACATCGCGATTGTCATCGGACCGACGCCGCCCGGCACAGGCGTGATGAGAGACGCAACCTCACGCGCGCTCGCGAAATGCACGTCGCCGCACAAGCGCGTGCCGCTCCGCGTCGATGGATCGGGCACACGGTTCATGCCGACGTCGATCACCACAGCGCCCGGTTTGATCCAGTCTCCGCGAATCATTTCGGCGCGACCAATTGCGGCGATGAGTACATCGGCCGCGCGAACATGCGCACGAAGATCGCGTGTCTTGCTGTGGCACACGGTCACCGTCGCGTCGGCACCGGCCTGCATGAGCAATGCCGCCATCGGTTTGCCGACGATGTTGCTCCGCCCAACCACGACGACGTCCTTGCCCGCGAGCTCGACGCCGGACTCACGCAGCAACACCATCACACCCGCCGGTGTGCACGGCGCGAATCCATCGGTATCACCGATCAACACCTTGCCGACGTTCACCGGATGAAACGCGTCAACGTCTTTCTGTGGACTGATCCGCCGGATGACCGCGCGTGCGTCGATATGCGGCGGTTGCGGCGCTTGAACGAGTATCCCATGGACGTTCGCGTCAGCGTTCAACGCGTCGATACGCGCAAGCAACTCCGCTTGCGGTGTCGACGCGGGCATGCGAATCGTGTCACCCTTCATGCCGACTTCGACGCTCGCCCGCTCCTTGCGATCCACGTACACTTTGCTCGCCGGGTCGTCGCCGACGAGAATCACGCTCAGCCCGGGCACAACTCCCTTCTGGCGCAGCGAAGCCACATCGCGCACGATCTCACCGCGCACTCGCTGCGCGATCGCGTTTCCGTCGATTAACTCAGCGGGCAACGTCGACCGCCCGTGTTTCGCGAATCAGCACAACACGAATCTGTCCCGGGTATTGCAACTCCGTCTCAATACGTCGTGCGACTTCATCGGCCATGGTAATCATGCGCGGATCGTCGACGACTTCGGGGCTGACGATCACGCGCACTTCGCGGCCTGCCTGAATCGCGAACACACGATCGACGCCCTTGTAGCTCGCCGCAATTTTCTCGATCGCCTCGAGCCGCTTGACGTACGTCTCGAACGCCTCCCGCCGCGCGCCGGGACGCGAACCCGAAATCGCGTCTGCTGCCTGCACGAGCACCGACATTTCGCTTTCGTGCGGAATGTCGTCGTGATGCGCACCGATCGCGTTGATGATGAGCGGATGCTCGCCGTACTTCTTCGCGATCTCGACGCCGAGCTGCACGTGCGTCCCTTCGTGGTCGTGCGTCTGAATCTTGCCGATGTCATGCAACAGAGCCGCTCGGCGCGCCATCACCGCGTCGAGGCCCAGCTCGGTGGCCATGATTCCCGCGAGCCATGCGCATTCCTTCGAATGCTGCAGAATGTTTTGTCCATAGCTCGTGCGATAGCGCATGCGTCCCACGAGCTGGATCAATTCCTTGTGCATACCGTGAACGCCAGCTTCATACGCCGCCTGCTCACCCGCTTCAGCAATCGAGGTATCCACCTCCTTCTGCGACTTCGCGACGACTTCCTCGATCCTTCCCGGATGAATACGTCCGTCAGCGACGAGCTTCTCGAGTGCGAGACGCGCCACTTCGCGACGAACCGGGTCGAAGCATGACACCACGACCGTGTCCGGTGTGTCGTCGATGATCACATCGACACCCGTCGCCAGTTCGAACGCGCGAATGTTGCGGCCTTCGCGTCCGATGATGCGGCCCTTCATCTCGTCGCTGGGCAGCGACACAGCGGCATTCGTGATTTCCGCCGTGTGTTCGGCGGCGATGCGTTGCACCGCCAGGCTCACGATTTTACGCGCCTCGCGGTCAGCATCGCGCTTTGCCGATTCGCGGATTTCGCGCAAGCGATTCGCAGCGTCCGCCATCGCTTCGTCTTCGACGCGCCGAATCAGCTCGGCCTTCGCGTCGGCCGCGCTCATCCCGGCGAGTTGTTCGAGCCGGCGCTTCTCTTCGCCGAGTAATCTCTCGAGTTCAATTTGGCGGTCGTCGGTGTCTTTTTCACGACGGACCACATCCGCGGCGCGCGTACCGATTTCGCGGTCGCGCTGTTCAAGCAAATCGTATTTCCGGTCGAGCGCGGTCTCGCGATCCTGGAACCGTTTTTCGTCGCGCTGCAATTCGTCGCGGCGCTGGCGCAGTTCTTCTTCGACCTTCCCGCGCACGCGCAGCACTTCTTCTTTGCCGGAGATCGTCGCCCGCATTCGCGTCGCCTCGGCGTCGCGCTCGGCGTCGGACACGATGCGCTTTGCCATGGCTTCGGCCGTCTCGCGAGCGTTCTCGCGAGCGGTCTGTTCCGCTTTCCGGCCGAGGCGTTTGCCAATAAAAAGCGCCGCAGGCGCAATAATGACCAACGCAACCGCGGCGATGATAGCGAACGGGTTCATATCTATCTCCAGCACGCCCCGACGTCGGGCGATAGGGTCGTCAGCGCGAGCTAACTGCAATAATTGAGCGGACCTAGCTCGCTGCGATGTGGAGAAGGTACGGCGGCTGGGACGACCTGCGCAAGCCTTTTGCTAACGTGGCTTCGACGCAGCCTGAAGAAGTGCGAGCGCGAGTTGATCCATATCGAACGGCTTGGACACCACGGCTTCGCATAGTCCCGCTGCGCGATCGCGCTCGTTCGATAGATCACTGTAGCCCGTCATGAAAACAAATCGCAGCGACGGGAATTCTGCCTTGGCGCGAGACGCGAATTCGATCCCATCCATCTCGGGCATCATCACATCCGAGAGCACGACGTCGAACAAGCCGTGTTCGCGGCGCAAAATGTCGAGCGCTTCGTGGCCGTTCGGCGCCGCAACGACCTGGAACCCAGCGAACACGAGGACGCGGCGGGCGACCTGGCGCACGTTGGCTTCGTCCTCGACGAGGAGGACGCGGTACCGCGGATGAGCGTCGCGCGACGAATTGCGATCGTCGCTCGAGGTGCCGTCGCGCGGCACCACCGCGGTTGCGGCGGAGCTGGCGAAGCGAACGACAGGGCTGGGCGCAGGGAGCGTCGATGACGGCACAAGCCCGCGGCGCGCGCCGGACTGCGGTTGAAGCACCGCCGGCGCGGTCCCGCCCGGCGCGCTACTGGCGCTGAGCGTACGAGCTGTATTTGAAAACGCGTCGGACATTGGTGCGGGGACTCGGTGTATGTGGTCTCACCGAGTATCGGCACCTGGGGCGGCCGGCTTAAGCCAGCCTGCTCGGACTACCCTTCCAGCGTCGGCTGGTCGCTGCGGCTCGCGCGCTTGGCCGGCGGCAACCAGCGTCGGATCTCGCCGCTCAACGACCGCAATCGTGACGCCAGCTCTTCGTCTGTTCCGCGCATGCGAAACAGTTCATCTGTGATCTGGAGCGCAGCCAGAATTGCTGCTTTATGAGGCTCCACCACAGCGCCTCCTTGGACCACCGCCCTGATCGCCTTGTCGACGTGCTCCGCCACCGCGCGTGTGTGCTCCGGCGCAGCGTCGGTGCGGATCGTGTACTCCTCACCATAGATCTGCACGCGCACGGAATGCTTGGCGCTCACGCGTCGCTCCCGTTCACGGATTGCTGCCGAAGGAAGCGCACACGATCGAGCATCTCACGCGTGCGGCCGGCCGCTTGCTCCAATCGTCCACGCAGGTCGCGATTCTCTTCCTGCAGCGACGCGATCCGGTCGCCCGAAAACAGGTCGCCCGGCTCGCCTGACGTTTCGAGCGACTTCAAACGCGCCTCGGCCTGCATTGCACGCTTGCGGAATCGCGCGAGTTCCTCGCCCATCGACCGGACGAGCTGCTCCAACTCTTCGAACGCGGTTACATCAACCCGCACGGGCGACGACACCGGGTAGCTCCTTCTCAACGGTTGCAAGGATCTTCTGCCGACGACCGGCGATTTCCTTGTCGTTCAGAGTGCGTTCCGGATGCCGGAACGTCAATCGCCACGCGAGGCTCCGGTGGCCCTCTGGTACACCCGCGCCGCGGAATTCGTCGAACAACGTCAATCGCTCCAGGAGTTCGCCCGCCGCGCCGCGAATCACGGACTCAATCTGGGCTGCCGCCACACCACCGGGCGAAACAAATGCGAGGTCGAACTCGGCCGGTGGCATCACCGGCAGCGCGCGGTACCGCACCGGCGCCACGCGCAGATCACCATCGGCGCCCGCGTACGCGTGCTGCTGCGGCGGTGCGACCGCCGCGACGGGCAGCACGCCCAGCGAAACCTCGATGCCGAACGCAGGACTCGCCCAGGGCGGAGCGTCGAGTTTGATGGCGCGGACCTCACCGACGTCGCGGTCCGCGGACACGATCCGCCACAACACCGACTCGCCCTGCGCGCCCACCGCCAAGTTCGCGCCGGGTAGAACGGTCGAGACGATCTCCGTGCCGAGCGCCTTGGCGTCCCACGCATCGAACGCGGGCGGTTCCGCAGCCGAGAAATGCGGCGGTGTGCGCGCGCCCATCATGAGCGCCGCGACGTGCAGTTCTTCGCGAACGCCACCGGGGAGCGGTACGAACGCGGAGCCGATCTCGAAGAGACGAATGTTCCCTTCGCGGCGCGACAGGTTGTATTCCGCACGTCGCGCAAGAGTGTCAAGCAGCGATGTGCGTAGATGCGGTTCGTCGTCAGCAAGCGGATTCGTCACGCGAATGTGTGTCGCATCATCACCGCGAACAAACGGCAGCGGCCGCACCTCTGCGAAACCTGATGCCACCATCAGGCTGCGCACGCGTCGTGCGACGACTTGCAAAGGATGATCGGGCGCAGCGCTTGGCTTGAACGGAGACAGATCGTCCGACAACGTGTCGTAGCCACGCAAGCGCGCGATCTCTTCCACTAGGTCGACATCGCGCGACACGTCGTGGCGCCACGATGGAGGTGTCACCTTCAACGCACCGGTCTTTCCCCCGGGGCGCACCACGAACCCGATGCTCTGCAGGCGGGAGCGCACTTCACTCGGTGCCACCTTCGCCCCCAGCAGACGCGAGACGCGCGTTGGACTTACGGTCACAGAGGCGCGCGATCTTGGCGCAGCGCCGACGTAGAGCGGCGCGCCGTCCACCGAACCGCCGGCGACTGACGCGATCAGCGCGGCTGCGAGTGCGCCTGCATGCGCTGGCTCGTCGGGATCTGTTCCGCGCTCAAACCGGTGGCTCGCGTCCGTCGTGATGCCCAAGGCGCGGCGCGTGGTGCGAATAGAGCGCGCATCGAAGTTGGCGACTTCGAGCACGATGTCCGTCGTCGCTTCGGTGACTTCAGAATCCCGTCCGCCGATGACGCCCGCGACGCCCTGCGCGCGGTCGGCGTCAGCAATCACGAGCATTTCCGGCGTCAGTGTACGCGCGACACCATCGAGTGTCGTCAGTTTCTCCCCGCTCCGCGCGCGCCGAACTACGATCGTACTGCGCGCGAGCTTCGCGAGGTCGAACGCGTGCATCGGCTGCCCATACGCGTGCAAGAAGTAATTCGTCACATCGACGACGTTCGAAATCGAGCGTCCGCCCATGCACTCCACGCGCGTACGCAACCAATCGGGGCTTGGGCCGACTTTCACACCGCGAATCACGATGGCGACGTATCGCGGGCATGCGGCGAGGTCGTCGATTTGCACGCTGACGCCACCTGCCTTGCCCTTCGTCGCCGCGGTCACGGCTTTCTTGAGCGGTTTCAGGGCGGCCAGTTCCGCCGGCGTCCGCATTTTCACTCCGGTCAGCGCGCTCACTTCGCGCGCGATTCCAACGTGACACAGGAGATCCGGCCGATTCGGAAGCACATCGATTTCGAGCGCCGAGTCGCCGATCGGCATCGCCTGAAGGAACGGCGTGCCGGGCGCAACGTTCACGTCGAGCGCGAGAATGCCCGAGTGGTCGTCGCCGAGTCCGAGTTCTTTCGCAGAACACAGCATGCCGTTGGAGACCGCGCCACGGATTTTCCGTTTCTCGATCTTCATGCCGTTCGGCATCGTCGTGCCGCTGCGCGCGAACGGATACAACGTGCCGGCACTCACATTGCTCGCGCCGCACACCACCTCGAGTGGCACGCCGCTGCCGTCATCGACTGTGGTGACCCACAAGTGATCGCTATCAGGGTGTCGTTCCGCGGTGATCACACGGCCAACAACAATCGGTGCGAGGTCGGCTCGCAACGGCTCGATCGAATCGACCGTGGCAACGTGCGTCGACAACAACTGCGCAAGTTGCGTCGCAGACAACGTGTGCGGTACGAACGCGCGCAACCATTCGTGCGACGCGCGCATTAGCGGAACTGCTCCAGAAAGCGAACGTCCGAATCGTAGAACAAGCGAATGTCGGGGATTGCGTGACGTGTCATCGCGATTCGCGCCGGACCCATGCCGAACGCCCATCCCGAGTACTTCTCGCTGTCGATGCCGGCGTTCTCCAGCACGGCAGGATGGACGAGTCCGCAGCCCATGATCTCCATCCACCGCTTACCGCGTCCATCGCCTGCGTCGAACTCCACGTCCATTTGCGCGGACGGTTCCGTGAACGGGAAATACGACGGGCCGAACCGGACGCGAACGCCCGGATCGTAGATCCGCTTCACGAAGTGCATGAGCGTGGCTTTCAGATCGGCGAACGAAATGCCTTCGTCGATGGCGAGTCCTTCGAGCTGGCTGAACATCGGCGCGTGGGTGGCGTCAAAAAAGTCGCGACGGAACACGCTGCCTGGCGCAAGCACGCGAATGGGCGGCGCGTAGCGTTGCAGCGTACGCATCTGCACCGGGGACGTGTGCGTGCGCAACAGCAGCCCTGGACGATCGACGTACAGCGTGTCGTGCAAATCCATCGCCGGGTGATCGGCGGGGAAATTCAGCGCGCCAAAGTTGTACCACTCGTGCTCAACCTCGGGACCGAGTTGCACGGTGAACCCGAGTTCGCGGAACACGTCCCCGATTTCTTCGATGACCTGTGTGACCGGGTGCAGGCTGCCGCGCCACCGCTCTCGACCCGGCATCGTCCCATCGAGCACCGGCGCAGCGGCCGATCGCGCAACTGCGACGCGCGCGGATGCCTCGGCGTGCAAATGCTCGAGCGCCTTATTCACGTCGTTGTACCGCCGTCCCGCGACGGGCTTGTCGGGCCCGGGCAATGCGGCGAGCTCGCTGAGCAAGCGCGCACGCTCGCTGTTCGTGCGACCGAGGAACTTGTTGTGAGCCTCGGTTAGCGCGTGCGCATCAGCAACCGTCGCGAAATGCTCGGTCGCGGCGGTCGCGACTTCGTCTGCGCGTGCAAGAAATGCGTCGAGTTGGGACATGGTTGGCCGCGAGCCCCGAGCCGTGAGCCCCGAGCCGTGAGCCCAGCAAACGGCTCAGAGCTCAGGTTCACGGCACAGGGCTGCCGTCAAGCCGACTTCTTTTCCAACGCCCCTCGCGCCGCATCGACCAGCTTCGCAAACGCGTCCGGATCATGCACCGCAAGATCGGCGAGCACTTTGCGATTCACTTCGATGCCGGCCTTCTTGAGGCCGTTCATGAACGAGCTGTACGTCATGTCGCCCATGTGCGCGCCAGCGTTGATACGCGTGATCCACAAGCGGCGGAAGTCGCGCTTCTTGTTCTTGCGGTCGCGGTACGCGTAGCGCCAGCCGCGCTCGACGGTCTCTTTCGCCGGGCGCCAGAGTTTGCTGCGCGCGCCGAATGCGCCGCGCGCGGCTTTGAGAATTCGCTTACGGCGCTTGATGCGCGCGGGAGTGTTTTTTACACGAGGCATTGTTCGCTCTCCTTAGCCGTCGAGGAGACGCTTCAGGAACTTCGTCTCGCCCGGCGTCTGCACGATCGAGGCGCGACGCAGACGGCGCAGTCGCTTGCCGTCCTTGTGCGTGAGGATGTGACTCTTGTTGGCCTTCAAGTGGCGAACCTTGCCCTTCCCGGTCAGGCTGAAGCGCTTCGTCGCCCCGCTGTGTCGTTTCTTTTTTGGCATTATCTGCTCTCTGCAATAGCCACGCCTACTTCGGCGTGAGAATCATCGTGAGTTGTTTGCCTTCCAGTTTTGCCGACGTCTCGATCTTTGCGACATCCGCGAGCGTTTCGGCCACGCGCGCGACTACTTGGTGACCGAGCTCCGGGTGCGTGATCTGTCTGCCCCGGAACATCAGCGTCACTTTCACCTTGTTGCCTTCACCCAGAAACCGCCGCGCATGACGGATCTTCGTCTCGAAGTCATGCTCGTCGATGTTCGGGCGGAACTTGACCTCCTTGAGGTGAATGACGTGCTGCTTTTTGCGCGCCTGCCGCGCCATCTTCGCTTGCTCGAACTTGAACTTTCCGAAGTCCATGATGCGGACCACGGGGGGCCGAGCCAACGGCGCCACTTCGACGAGGTCCAGACCAGCCGCATCGGCCTCGGCAAGCGCAGCCTCGAGTTCGAGGATCCCGAGTTGCGCGCCGTCGGCACCGATTACGCGCAGCGGGCTAATGCGAATTTGTCGATTGACGCGAATTCGTTTTGCTTGTTCCTGAATGGGCGACGCTCCGGCGAAAGACAAAGAAAAACGCGGCACCCACCGGGCGTCCGCGTGATGTGCCGACGCACGATTTGCGCCGACAACTTTTCATGTGGACACCACAAGCACTCATATGATTCGTCGAGGCCGGTGGGTGGACGGACAACAGGTCCGTCGCTTCTCAAATTGTGCGTGAAACCTGACGGGCTAAGTACCAGAAGTCAACACAGTTACGCGAGATCAGCCCGATCAAACGTCAGGCGCCAGCGCGTACGACTTTCCGTCGCGCACGGGACGCCCCCATGGTGTCGTCGCATCATGTTCGAAGACCAGGAGCCAGTCGTTTGCCACCGCCTCCGCCAGGACGGTCCGCTTGGTTTCCAGCGTCACCAGCGGTTCGACGTCGTAGCCCATGATCCATGGCAACGGGACGTGCGCGTGCGTCGGAATGAGGTCCCCGAGAAAACACGCGGTCTCGCCATTCCCGCTGATGAGCACGCTTTGATGGTGCGGCGTGTGCCCCGGCGTGCGGCGGACTGAAATCCCCGGGACGACTTCGCGGTTCCCGTCAATGAATTCGAATCGTCCGGCCGCCACAATCGGGTCCCAGTTCTTACCGAAATAACTCGCGGCGGTGCGCTCGTTGGTGTGCGTCGCCCATTCGAACTCGCCGCGCTGCACGTAGTAACGCGCATTCGGAAACGCGATTTGCAGGGCCCCGCCCTCATCGAGAAACGTGTTTCCACCGGCGTGGTCAAAATGCAGGTGCGTGTCGATCACAACGCGCACGTCATTCGGCGAGAAGCCGGCTTTCTTCAGCGCATCTTCGAGCATGGTGCGTCCGCCACTGCCGGCGTTCTCGATGCCGTAGATGTCGCGGAACTTCTCGATCTCTTTATTACCGGCGCCGTTGTCGATCAGCACGAGTCCGTCGTCGTGTTCGATCAACAAACAGCGCATTCCGAGTTGGATGCGATTGCGTTCATCCGACGGAATACGTTTTTCCCATAACGGCTTCGGGACGACGCCGAACATTGCACCGCCATCGAGTCGTTGACCGCCGGCTTGCAGCGCGTGCACGACGAACCGGCCAACGGTTCGGCGCTGGTGCAACGGAGTTGGCGCCGTCATGCGATGCGCCAGTCAGTCATGAACGTTGGCAACGCACTACGACGCGCGCGCGCACGCCGCCGTCCGGAGAGCACGCGCGTCAGATCTTTCCATGTGTGCACGCCCTGGCGGCCGAGCTCGTCGAGCAGCCGAACAAAAATCTCGGCGGTCGCGCGTGCGTCGCCGAATGCGCGGTGACGCGCAACGATCGGCAACTCATAGTGCGCCGCAAGCGCGTCGAGGTTGCGTCGTCGCAGATGCGGAAGCAGGCGACGACTCAGCCGGACTGTGCACAATCGCTCGGCTACCAGCGTTTCACCTGTTGCCCGCCACAGCTCCGAGCCAACAAACGCCCAATCGAAGCCCACGTTCTGCGCCACGAAAACGCGATTGCGCAGGTGACCCGCGAAGGTCGTAGCGATGTCGGCAAAGCGCGGCGCAGTCGACACCATCGCGTTGGTAATCCCCGTGAGCCGCGTGATGATCGGCGGGACCGGGCGTCCGGGATTCACCAGCGAACTGTACGTCTCACCGACCTTGCCGCCGCGTACTATGACAGCGGCCACTTCAATCATTCGATCGATGCCTTCGTTCGCGCGCCCCGTGGTTTCAACGTCAACCACGGCGTACTCGAGTTCGTGGATCGGTGTGTCGGCCGGAACCAGGCGCGAACGCGGTGCAGGCGGCATTGCTGTAACCTAGCAGTGGGTCTACCTTGTGAAGGATTTCACAAGCCTCGACCGACGCACGCTCTTATCGTGAAGCGCATAGCCGAATCCTCCGTCCGACGTCTGTCGCTGTACTTGCGGTACCTGGAGGATTTCGAGCAGCGCGGCCATAAAACGATCTCGAGCGAAGCGCTCGCCCGCTGCGGCGGCACGACGTCCGCCCAGGTTCGCAAAGACCTCTCGTTTTTCGGTTCGTTCGGTAAGCGCGGCCTTGGCTATCCGGTCCCCGCCCTCGCGGTGGAGTTGCGCAAAATCCTCGGCATTGGGCGCGATTGGCGCATTGTGATCGTGGGCGCCGGCAAGATCGGATCTGCCCTCGCACAGTACAAAGGATTCCGGCAGCATGGGTTTACGCTGGTCGGCATTTTTGATCGCGACCCGGCGCGCGTCGGCAAGAAAGTCGACGGCGTCACCGTGCGTCCGATGGCGCACTTCGACGCGGATCTGCGAAAGATGAAACCGCATATCGCCATCCTGACAGTTCCTGCCGACGCCGCGCAGGATATCGTCGACCGGCTCACGAAGAATGGCATTCGCGCAATCCTCAACTTCGCACCGACCGGCGTCACATCCCGGGATGATGTCACCGTGCGCAACGTGAACATGGCGCTCGAACTTGAAGTGCTGTCGTACGCGCTCGTGCACACGCGCGACGACGGCTAACGGCCCCCGCCGACACGCGTAAGCGCGCGATACAACGCGGCAAACGCCGCTGGTGTCAGTGTCTCCGGACGCGCAGCAGGATCAAAACCGGCCGCGGCAACCAGATCGCCCGCCGCCGCGGTGTTGAGGTGGGAGATCGAGCGAATGATCGCACGAAGTTGTTTGCGACGCTGTGCAAACGCGGCCTGCACAAACCTGCGATACGCCGCTTCCTCTCCGGAACTCACAACGGGATCCTTGCGCGGTGTCACGCGCACCAACGCGGATTCGACGGTCGGCGGAGGCGAGAACGAGCCGGGTGCGATGCGAAACAACTGCTCCACGCGCGCCACGGCTTGCACGTTCACACTGAGCGCGCCGTAGTCACCACCGCCCGGCGTTGCGCGCAAACGCTCGGCAACTTCGCGCTGGACCAGAAACACGGCGCGTGTCGGCAGCGGGGACACCAACGCGTGAAAAAGAATTGGCGTGGTGATGTAGTACGGAACGTTGCCGATCAACTTGAAGGACTCTCCGGCGAGTGATCCCAGCGAGACCGTCAGGACGTCCGCCTGGACGATCTCGACATTCCTTCGATCGGCATAACGCGCCG
>DATELA010000003.1:0-2312 GCA_035277145.1 Gemmatimonadaceae bacterium
CCTCAGTTGCGCCGGGCTCTCTTTCCTTACATCGCTGTCAGCCGCTCTCCTAGTTAGTCGTAGTCGTCGTTAGTCGTGATCGTCGTTAGGCGTGATCGTAGTTAGCTGTTCCTACAGCCCCGGACACGTTGTTGCGCTGTAGGAGTGACGGAATCCGTTGTCGATCAATTGATCGTCGACGATTAGTGAATTGCCCAGCCCCGCCGGATGTCCGTACCATGCCTCGTCCCAGCTCACGTCTCCGTTCAACGTCAACCGGAACGTCGAGTTCATGAGAAACGGATTGGTCGACAATCCGAGCGCTGCTGTGTGACGCGATAACGAGACGAGCAACTTCGTCTGACACGTTTGCGCAAACACGTTGCCGCCGAGTGTGACATCGACGTCGCTGCGTAACGCGGATCCCGCGACCGGAAATGCACCGTGCACGATGATCCCGAACCGATTGTTCGTGAGCACGTTGTCCTGAAAGGTCGCGTGGATCGTGTTGTGTACGTTCGGTGCGGCGTTGCCTTGCGCATCGACACGAAGCCCGACGCCAACCGGCACGCGCAAATGGTTTCGCACTTCGTTATTGCGGAACTCCGCCCACGCCTCCGCCGCGCTCGGCAGCGGGTACGGCTCAACGCCGGGTGCGACAGGAAGTCCAATCGTTCCCGATGCGACAATCCCGGGAATACCGCCGGCCTCGATGAGGTTTCCCGTGGCGCGAAAGCGACCCGGTGCGGCCACGCAGATGTCGCATGCAGTCACTGCACCGGTGAGATAGTTCTGCGAGACGTCTGCGCTACCGGCGCGAACGTCGACCTTGTCACTGAACCCGGCTTCGAAACGGTTACCGCGAATCGTGACTCCGTCGACGCGAACCGTGAACACACCTTGTCCGCCAAGACTTGTCGGTGGCGTGTGTCCTGACAGAAACACGAATCCTTGCACGATCAATCCGTGTCCTGCGGAACCATCGGGATGTCCGTTCGCGGCGATGATAGGTGTGGACGCGCCCGCCACCACTGGAAGCGGCGCGATTGGCGAAAGCGTCGTCGCACCGCTGGCGGTGTTCGCTCCTGTGGCGCGTCCGTTCGCATCAATGTCCATCGCGAATGCGCCTTGTAGCGTGATGTCTGGAACGTCCACCATCAGCGGGAATCGTTCGATGTCTGGTGCCGCGGTACCGGTCGCGCCGGGATACACGCCCGAAGAAACCAGAATGGTGACTCGACACGCAGCGGACGTCAGCTCGCCGCGCGCCACGCGTCCGGTGCGCGCAGCGTTCAGCGCATCGGTGATTCGGGTGAAATGAATTCCATCGTTGGCTTGATTCGACTCGCGGTTCACGAACAGCGTTACGGCGTAATCGCCGTGATCGAAGTGATCGGCGAGTGCGGGCGACGCAACGTCGAGCACGAGGGGATTCGCGCCGGCGACGTGACAAATCGCCACCTTCGCGGCGGCGGCCGCTGACGTGGCAAGGCGTGCGGTGGCGGTGGGGAGCTCCGCTCCCTGGTCGGAACAGGCTGCGAGCACGAACGTGAGGATTGGCACGGCCGTGCGGGACCGTGAGCGGGGGCGTGCGGTTTGCATTGTTGACGCGTGGGTAGAGGGTGATGTGCTGCCGACGCCGCGACGATACTTTCTTGCGGTCCCCGACCTGTCACCGACCCGTCCCCAATGATCTCGTTGCGGGTGCTTGGCACTGTTGAAGTGCGGACGGGCGATGAACGCGGCACGGACGCCGTGGCCGTTCAGCCCAAACGCCTCGCGCTGCTGTTGTATCTGGCGCTGGCGGAGCCGGCGGGACTTCACGCGCGCGACCGGCTACTCGGATTGTTATGGCCGGGTGCAGACGATGCGTCGTCGCGCCACTCACTGCGCAATGCGCTGCATGCACTCCGCGGCGTGCTCGGCGATGGTGCGATCGTTACCCGCGGCGAAGCGTGGATCGGGCTCGATTTCACAGCGATTCAATGCGACGCGCTCGCGTTGCGCGAACATCTGGCCGCGGGCCGCATTGAACAAGCGCTCGTACTGTGGACGGGTGAATTAGCGCCCGCGTTCCACGTGACGGACGCTCCCGAGTTCGAGCACTGGCTCGACGATCAGCGTGCGACGCTGCATCGCGTCGTGCGCGCTGCCGCGTGGAAACACGCCGACACGCGTCGCGGTGCGGGCGCACAAGAACTCGATGCGGTGCGCATGGCGTATCAACTTGATCCCGGCGATGAGCACGGTGCGCGACGCCTCATGCGCCTGCTCGCGGATTCTGGCAATCGTGCGGGTGCGCTCCGCGTATTCGAGGAACTGTCGCGTCACCT
>DATELA010000004.1:0-64749 GCA_035277145.1 Gemmatimonadaceae bacterium
ACCCCCGACCCCTCACCCCTCAATCCACCTCAAGCACCAGCTCACCACGCTTGATGTCCAGCGTCCACCGCGCCTCGTTGAGTACCGCGCGGCCAGCGGCGCTTTCGATTGGCACCAAACGATCGGCGCGCGCAACGCGAATGCCCGGAAACTGAAACATCACGGGAACGCGGCGGCGGCCGAGTGACGCGTTCACAACTCCGGTGCGTCGCAACGTGAGAACGTGCGCACCCGCGTCGACTGTTGGTGCAAGCTTCGCGAGTAACGTCAAACCAATGCGCGCACGCGCCGGCCCGAGTGCATGGTCGATGCGCGCAGGAATGCGTTCGAGTCTGAGATCACCAATCATTGCACTGTCCACGATCGCCACGCGATCGCGCTGACTCTTCGAAAACACGCGGACCACTGATTTGTACGGTTCGAAATCGCCGATCACGAGTTCGTCGATTGTGGGATCTATGTCCGCGGCAAGCGTCACGCCGCCAACAACAAGATCGACGCGACCGAGGTTCTGTGCCGACGACGGCTCGAATGCGACGGTGACTGAATCGGCGCCGGTAACCGCAGGCAAATGCGTTGCGAGCCATTCGGCGCGCTGTTTTTCTGCGGGCGTCAGCGGTGAACGCGCCAGTTGTGCGAGTTGCATCCAGTCGTCGGCGGCCTGCAGCAACGGTGCGCGACGACGCGCGAGCTCAGCCGTATCACCGCCAAACGAAATCGCTTCTTCGAGCAACACAGCCCCGACTTTGAATGCACCTCGCGCCCCAAGGTATTTGCCGAGCGCTGCGCGTCCGACCGGGTCCTGCGTTGAGCGGCGCGACGCGACGTAGTAGAGCGATTCCGCGCGCGCGACCTTGCCCGCCGCCAACAGCGTGTCGGCCCGCGCGACCAGCCGCTTGGTCTGTGCTCCCACGTCGCACGGGAACGCGGACGCCATCACATAGGCGACGACCAGCAGGGGCGCGCACTTCGGGGCTACGAGGCCGTTTGTGGACAGGCGCATGGCGGTCATGAAAGACGACTTGGCCCCCATCCATGGCAACCATTTTCGCCGTGACATAGTCTATCTATGCAATGAATACACCGACTTCGCGGACCGAGATTCCGCCCGGCACGCTCGACATGCTCATCCTCAAGACGCTTGCCCGTGACGGCGAGCTGCACGGATTCGAGATCGCGCAGGCGATCGAGCGCACGTCGGTTGGAGTGTTTCTGGTCGAGGAAGGTTCCCTCTATCCCGCGCTCCAGCGCATGCTCGTGAAAGGCTGGCTCTCGGGCGAGTGGGGTCGCACGAGCGACAATCGGCGTGCGCGATACTACCGCGCGACTGCCGCGGGCAAGCGGCAGCTCGAGCAGGAGATTCGCGAGTATGAGCGCGCGGCCAACGCTATCTCACGCGTACTGCGCGCCGCGCCGGCGGGCGCATGAATCGCATCGCCACGTTGCTCCGGCGTGTTTGGCTCCTGGTGCGCCGGGACGCCGCGTCGCGCGAACTGGAAGAAGAAATGCGCCTCCACCGGGAACTGCGCGCCGAGTCTCTGCGCGACGCTGGTGTGGACGCACGCGAGGCAAACGCGGCGGCGGCGCGCCGCTTCGGCAATGCCACCACGACAACCGAACGCGCGCGCGACGAATGGGGATTCGCATCCATGAACGACCTCCTGCAGGATCTGCGATACGCGACGCGCCGGCTCGTACAGCGGCCCGGATTCACACTGTCGGTCGTTGGCATTCTCGCGCTGGGAATCGGCGCGACGACCGCGATGTTCAGCGCGGTCGACGCGGCAATGTTGAAGCCGCTTCCGTTCGAGCGCGCGTCCGAGTTGGTTGCGCCGGTCGGGATCAACATTCCGTTCGATCCGGGGCCAGGACAGAAGTGGCGTGGCGATGGACCAGCGCTCGCGACGTTCGATATCAAGAATCTGCAGGCCATGCCCGAGACGTTCGCGAGCGTTGCCGCGTACGCGGCCGGCGGGCTGAACCTTGCCGACGAAGAACAACCGCTGCGCGTGAGCGCAGGTGTGGTCACCGCGGATTTTTTCAAGACGCTCGGCGTTTCTCCATTGAAGGGTCGCACATTCCGTCCGGAAGACGGCGTTCCAGGTGCTCCCAGTGTTGTCGTGATTTCATGGGGACTGTGGCAGCGGCAGTTCGGCGGCGCAGACGTCGTCGGAAAATCGATTCCGCTCAGCGCACGCAAATACGAAATCGTCGGCGTGATGCCGCGGGGATTCTCCTTTCCGAAGGAGAGTGATTTGTGGATTCCGATGTCGATTCCGACGACGTTTGAGACATTCGCGTCATTCCGCGGATGGCTGCCGGCGACTGTCATCGCTCGCGTCGCGCCGGGTGTGAGCACCGCGGCGGCGGATGCACGTCTGTTCGCAAAGTGGGAGCAGTACATCGCGAGCCTCCCGCGCGAACCGGGGAAACGCCACAGCATGGAAGCCACGTTCGATGACGTGCGCACACGCGGCGCCGCGCCCGCCTTGCAAGCGACTTTGATTGGTGATCGCAAGCGAGGGCTCCTCGTGCTCCTGGGCGCAACGGGGCTGTTGCTGCTGATCGCGTCGGTGAATGTGACCAGTTTGCTCCTTTCGCACGGTGCGTCGCGGCGTCGTGAACTCGCGGTGCGTGCCGTACTTGGCGCCACACGTGGCCGCGTGGTGCGTCAGCTCCTCTCGGAAAGTGTGTTGCTGTCGGCGACCGGAGCGATCATCGGCATCGCGCTGGCGCCGCTACTCCTGCGAATACTGACCGCGTTGATGCCGCCCGCGTTGGCGGGCCTCGCGCCGCCACATATCGATGTGCGCGTGCTCGCATTCGCGACGGTGCTCGGCGTGCTCACGGGTCTGGCGTTTGGCTTGTGGCCTGCGTTTGGCGCGACGCGCGACGTGTCGGCGACGGCAATCAAGGCGGGCGGCGGACACGGCGCGACGGCGGCGGGTACGCGGCGTGCGCAGCATTTCCTTGTCGCCGCAGAGATTGCACTCACGACGATGCTCCTGGTCGGCGCGGGACTCATGCTGCGATCGTTCGACCAGCTCGCACGCACTGACTCAGGCTTCGATGCACGTCAGACGGCGACGCTCGAATTCAGTTTTTCGCGTGGAAGCGCGACGCCCGCTGAGCGCGGCACGAGACTCGAGGCGATTGTCGACCGGCTTAACGACGTCGCGGGGATTTCAGCAGCCGGTGTCACCACCGATCTCCCGCTGCGCGCAGACGGCGGTATTGCGATCAGCGTCAAGTCGGACAATCCGGCGGTCACGGTCAAAGATCCGTTCGTCAGGATGCTCGCAGCATCCGAGGATTACTTCACTGCGATGGGCATCGCGCTGAAGCGCGGCCGTTTCTTCACACGCGCTGACAACGCGCCGGGAGCGAACGTCGCGATTATCAACGAGGCCATGGCCCACGCATTCTGGCCCGGCCTGAATCCCGTCGACCGCACGTTCACGTGGGGCGGCGACAGTCTCCCGATTCGCATCGTCGGCGTCGTGGCGAGCGTGCGCGAGTCTGGACTCGAGCACGAAGCACCGACGCAGATGTTCTTTCCGATTCGTGCGAACAATCCGATGAACGTCGCGATTGTCGCGCGCGGAACGCTTTCGCCCAGCGCGCTTCTCGCGCAACTGACCACCGCGGTCGGGGCGGTGGATCCATCGCAGGCGGTGCACAACGTGCGCATGATGCGCGACGTCATCGGCGCGTCCGTGGCCTCGCGCCGGGCAAATACAACGCTGATCGTGTTGTTCGGTGCGCTTGGGCTCGTCGTGTCGGTGCTGGGCGTGTACGCTGTGACGTCGTACGCGGTGGCTCAGCGCGCGCGCGAACTTGGTATCCGCGCCGCGCTCGGCGCCACGCGGCGCGATTTACTGCGGCACATTGGCGGTAACATGACGTGGGTAACGATTGTCGGTGTCGCGGCGGGCGCTGGACTCGCGTGGTCGCTGTCGAAAGTGATGTCGGGGCTGTTATACGGTGTAACGACGCACGATGCCGCGACGTTTATCGCGGCACCCTTCGCATTGGTGCTCGCCGTCGTCGTCGCAACGCTCGTTCCTGCGCGTCGCGCGACGCGCGTCAATCCGGTCGAGGTGATGCGCGCGGAATGACGCGCAGCGTTCAGCGCGCGGTAATCACGGCGAGCACGTCGCCGTCCGGGTCGAACGTGACGCGCCTCGGCGGGGCGCTATAGTTGCCCGGCAGTGCAATCTTCGCGTTCGCCTGCGCTGGAACTTCGATGACGCGGCGAGTCACGGCCCCGGTCGCATCTTCGACTTCAACCGGAACGCGTAAGCGATATACACCGAATCGCGCGGCCTGCGTGATCTCGGCGGTGACAACGCCGGCGCTGTGTGTCCACGACGTTGTCAGTTCGGCGTAGCCAGGGCGCGTGAGCCATTGATCGAAGAACCATTTCAAGTCTGACCGCGATACGGATTCCATTGCGCGTCGCAAATCATCGGTGGTCGCGTTGCCGTGTTTGTGCGCGTTGTAATACGTGCGCACACCACGAATCCACGCGCTGTCACCAACCTGGCCGCGCAACATGTGCAGCACGAACCCACCTTTCTGGTACGAGTTCTGATTCAGCAAATCGAGTAACACCGTTTCGATCGTGTCGACCACGGGACGCGTGCGCACGACGTCGGCGCCGAGAATCGCCTGTCGAATGTTGGCCATCGCCGTGCGGAATCCCTGCGCACCGCGCGCCTCGCGCTCCCATAACGCAGCGAAATACGTCGCGAATCCTTCTGACAGCCACAGATCGGCCCATCGTGCGGGCGTCGCCGCGTCACCGAACCACTGGTGTGCCGTTTCGTGCGCGACGATGCCTTCGCCGTGCGACATGCGTTTGAACCCGCCGTCGGCGTAGAAAATCGCGCTCGCGTTCTCCATACCGCCGAACCGCGTACTCGATTGCAGGTGCGAGAGTTTTTCGTACGGGAACGGCGCGACGTATTTCGATAACCAATCCATGATGCGGCCCGCCGCGGCGAATCCCGGCGGAGTTGTCGGCGCGAGTTCCGGCGCTTCGTACACATCCTGCTGCACACAACCGCCTGATTCGGTGAGCCCGCATGCGGATTCGCCGAGCGCGACTTTGGCCATGGGCGCGACCGCGATGACCATCACGTAGACGGGAATCGGTTTGTTCGTGCGCCACGCGGTCAGTGTGCGCCCGCGTTCGTTCGGTAAAGGACTTTCTTCTGTCAACGTGCCGTTCGCGACGACACGCAGCGACGACGGTGCATTGACGCGCCATTCAACCGTAGCCTTGTCGGATGGATGATCGATCGACGGCAGCCAATGCCGCGCGCGATTCGGCCAATGATCCGCGAAATAATTCCATCGTTTGCGATCGTCTTGCGTGATGATCAATCCGTCGGACGGCACGCCTGAGGCATCGACCGACACCCATGCGACGCACGGATCCGGGCGATCGATCGTGCTGGGTCGTTGGTTCGCGCACGATGCATCCCATTTGGGCAGCGCGACGCGCACGCTGTTCGCGTCGCGCGTGAACGTCACGTCAGCGCCGTTCGCTTGCACGCGGCGCACTTTCATCGCGCTATCGAGATCGAGTCGCAGCGTGTCGACGGCTTGTGTGCGCCGCACGTACACCGTACCGACCACCCCGATCGTGTTGCCGGAGTCGGGAATGCTGACGTGAAATACGTAGTGCTGCGCGTCGATCCCGCGCTGATAGTCGCGCAGCTGCGAAATCGTCTGCCCTTGGCCTTCGGCGACGACGAGCGCAAACAAGCAAACGTGTGCGCAACCGCGCAAAACCAATGAGTGCCTACCCCTGCGTCGCTGTAGTGTCGTCATCGTGGTCAGTCGTAATCGTTGTTCGTCGTGATCGTAGTCAGTCGTACTCGTCGTCAGTCGTACTCGTCGTCAGTCGTGCTCGTCGTCAGTCGTACTCGTCGTCAGTCGTTCCTATCTAGCCGTCACTCTCCAAACGGCATCGCCCATATCATCCGTAATCAGCACCGCACCATCGCTTGCAACGGCAACGTCGACCGGCCTTCCCCAGCGCGCACCATCGTCGCGTTGCCAGCCAACAATGAAGTCGCCGTACGCGGTTGGCAAACCGTTCTCGACTTTGACGCGCACGACTTTGGCGCCGGTTGGCACGTCGCGGTTCCAGCTACCATGCAGCGCCACGAGCAGATCGCCACGATACATCGCCGGTAACTTGGTCGCGTTATTGAGAAACGACATTCCGAGTGGCGCCGAGTGTGCCTGAATCGCGAGCGCGGGTGGGGTCGTCGTTGCGCAGCGGCTCGCGTCACCGTACTCGGGATTCGGTACGCGATTGCTGTGGCAATACGGCCAACCGTAGTGCGCACCGTCGTCGAGAATGTTGATCTCTTCGGGCGGCAGGTTCTCGTAGTTTGGCCGGATGTTGTCGCGTTCGTTCTGGGATACCCAGATCTTCCCGGTCGTTGGGTGAAGTGCGATGCCGACGGCGTTGCGCAATCCGCGCGCAAAGACGCGTCCTCCGCCACCGGCTGCGTTGAAGCGAACAACAGCAGCGCGATCTTCCTCGCGCTCTTCGCAGATGTTGCACGACGAGCCGATCGAGACGTACACGCCACCGTCTGCGCCAATCACAACGCTCCGCGTCCAATGTCCGCCGCCGCTCGAATACGTACCTATGGTCTGCGGCGTGCCGCTCGGGATCTGGCTCGCGTTGAGCGTGTAGCGAATCACCGCGCCGGTGTTCGCGACGTACATCGCGCCGTTCGCGAACGCCATGCCGTGCGGGCGATCGAGCCCTGACAGCGTCAGCGCCTGCTGTTCACCAACGCCGTCGTTGTTCGCGTCGGTGAGTCGCACAATCTGATTCTGATTTGGGCGACTGACGTACACGGAACCATCAGGGCCAATCGCAATTCCGCGTGCGTCGCCAACGGACGCGAACTTCGTGACTTGCACGTCGGATGGTGCGCGCAACCGGCCGTCATACGTCGGAGCCATCGCGGCTTGATCGGGCAGCACGAAATCGTCTTGCCCGTCGTTCGGGAGCGGCGTCGATCCGTCGGAGCACGTGACGAGCGCCGAGAGGGAGGCCGCTGCGAGGAGAATGCGCATGAGACTGCGGGTACGGGGGACCGGGGACGGGGAGCGATTCAACGTACTGTTTCTCGGTACCCCGCGCGCCGAACCCAGTACCCGCTAACGTCCGAAGATCTTTCCCAGCACGCTCGCGCTTCCACCGTCGCCGCCACCACCACCGGACACCGCGGCTGCGAGCGCGCGCGAAAACTCCGGCGCCGTTTGATGGCGCTCGTCGGCGTTTCGCGCCATGCCTTTCAAGAGCACTTTCTCCAGCGCTTCGGAGTAATTGAGATCCGGTTTCTTCTGCCGCAGCGGCGTCGGCTCCGCGCGCAATCGTGCGATCATCATTTCCTGTTGCGTGCGCCCTTCGAACGGCAGCTTGCCCGTCAGCATCTCGTACGTCATCAACGCGAGCGAATACACGTCGGTGCGGCCATCGAGCGGTTTGCCACGCAACTGTTCCGGCGACATGAACTCCGGTGTGCCGAGAATGATTCCCGTTGCCGTGAGTTTTTCGAGTTCGCCGCCCGCTTTGCGCTCCTTCGCCAAACCGAAATCCATCACGACGGCGTACTCACTGCCGTCGGGCCGCTTGCACACCATGATGTTTTCGGGCTTGAGATCGCGGTGAATGATCTTCAGTTCATGCGCGACCTGTAGTCCGCTCGCAATGTCGTTCACCCACCGCACAACGTCGGGCAATGAAATGTGCCCTGAGCGATGCGTGCGATCGGCGAGAATCTCGCCGTCGACGAACGGCATGACGACGTACACGAGTCCATCCTCTGTTTCACCAAGCCGAACGATGTGACAGATGTTCGGATGCTCGAGGCGCATGCCGAGCGCGGCCTCTCGACGCAAACGCGCCATGGCATTCGCATCCTTTGACAACGCCGGCGACAAAACTTTGATCGCATAGCGCGTATCGGTCGCGACATCGTGACCGAGGTACACGAACGACATTCCGCCTTCGCCGAGTTTCTTGACGATGCGGTAGCGTCCTTCGAGCACCTGCCCAACCATGTTCGAATGATTGAGCGACGTGCGACTCGGTCCGGTTGATCCGACGCGTGCAGATGTCGCGCGTGGACCCGAAATGGATGCAGCCGGCGGCGAGACCGGCGGCGGCGCAGCCGCTGGCTTTGGTGCGCCGACGGCGAGGCGCGTTCCGCATTTGGTGCAGAAACGGGCCTCGGGGCCGAACTCAGTCCCGCAACTCGGGCATTTCATGACGCGATCAACGGCAAACGCAACGCAGAGCCGCAGAGGACGCAGAGGTTCGCAGAGAACTGATTGTTGGCAACAGCGTTCGCCGAGCAGACGCCGGCTGGGCGAGCGCTGTTACCACAAGTCTTTCTCTGCGGTCCTCCGCGTCCTCTGCCCCTCTGCGTTGCGTTGTCGTTGCTGTTGTTGTCGGTCATCGCTCGCAAATCTGCTCGCTGTTTCAGTCGGCGGCTACACTGCCACTCGGTTACGCCCTTCCGCTTTCGCGCGATACAGCGCGTCGTCTGCACGCGCGAACAGGTCTTCCGCGCTCTCGACGCCATCGCCGGGGCACACGGATACACCCACGCTCACCGTGACCGACAACGGTCCCTGCGTTTCGCAAAACGCGCGCTTCTCGATCTGCGCGCGAACACGTTCGGCAAATGCGATGGCACCGGCGAGGGGAGTTTCGGGCAACACGATCACAAATTCCTCACCGCCGTACCGTGCCACGACGTCGACGCTACGAATCTGATCCTGCAGAAACGCGGCGACTTCGCGCAATACATCGTCACCGACCAGGTGACCGTACGTGTCGTTGACGACCTTGAAGTGATCGAGGTCGAGCATCAACAGCGTCAGCACCGATTGATAACGGTGCGCACGATCGATTTCCGCGGCGAGGCGCGTGGTGAGCGCCCGCCGGTTCAATACCTGTGTCAGCGGATCGGTGTGCGCGAGCACTTCGAGCCGTGCATTCTCTGACTTCGTAGTTTCCATCACGCGCGCGCGGTGAATCGCCGACACTGCAGCCTTAATCACGGCGTCCGCAAACTCGACGTCTTCTTTCGTCAGCGGCGGTTCGTTCAGCATGCGCCGCAGGAAAAACACGCCGGCTTGTTCGCGGTCCAACGTGAACGGCAACGCGATCACCGAACGCACCGGAACCTTCGTGCCCTTCTCGATCCACTCCTTGCGAATCTCCGCGTACAGCGGGCTCGTCTGCAGATCTTCGATCAACACCGCGGTGCCGAGCTCGAGCGCGCTGCGCACTTCGGGATAGAGATGGAGGTTGATCGGTACATTCTTCAGCGACGGATCGTCGAACGCAGTTGCGACCACGCCCATTTCATCACCCGCTTTCGCGAGAATCACCGAACACCGTGACAACGACAGCGCGCGCGCGACACGGCCCGCGAGAATGTGGTAGATCTCGTCCGCCGACAATTCGCCGGTGACTTCGTGCAGGATGTCGACAAGCTTGCGCCGTGTCTCGGCGTCTTCGCGCGCGCGTTGCAGTTCTTCTTCCGCGCTGCGCAGCGCGTCGCGCGTTGACCGAATCACCGCGCGCAATCGCAACTGCGCCTGCACGCGCGCAATCAGTTCCCGTGGCTTGAACGGTTTCTTGATGTAATCGGCGGCGCCAAGCCCCAGCGTTTTTTCCGTCGCTTCCTCCGGTGACTGCGATGAGACCATCAACACCGGAATGTCGCGCCAGCGATCGTCGCCCTTGATGCGCGCGAGCACCGCGTAGCCGTCCTGCTCGGGCATCATGATGTCGAGCAACAAGAGATCAGGCGCGCGCGACGCCATCTCCTCGAACAATTCATCTCCACCCGCGGCGGTCGAGACATCGTAGCCCTGCTCGCGCAGCACCCACGAAATCGAGTGCAGCACGTTGGGATCGTCGTCTGCAACCAGAATGCGGGAGTTGGGCATTGTGCTAAGCAGCATCACCAGAAAGGTGTTCGCGGATGCCGGCCCACTCGACGTTGCCGCCGCTCAGCACCGCAACCGTGCGTCCTTTCGCTTTCACCGTGCCATCGAGCAGTGCGGCAATCGTGATCGCTCCGCTCGGCTCCGCCACCAATTTGGCACGATCCAGCAAAAAACGCATGCCGCGCCGGATGCTGTCGTCGCTCACCGTCACGACGTCGTCCAGATACTTCGCGTGATGCTCGAAGTTCAGCGTGCCGATCTGCACCGCGAGCAATCCGTCGGCGATGCTGTCGGCTTTCGAAATGCGCACGGGTTTCCCCGCTTTGCGCGCTTCGGTCAACTTGGGAGCGTGTGCGGGTTCCACGCCGACCGTGCGCGCGTTGGGGGCGCGCAACTTGATCGCGGTCGCAACACCGGCGGAAAGTCCACCGCCACCAACGGGAACCAACACGGTGCCGATATCTGCGAGATCATCCGCGATCTCGAGACCGGCCGTACCCTGGCCCGCGATGATGAGCGGGTCGTCGTACGGAGGAACGAGCGTGCCACCCGTCGCTTTTGAAATCTCGATCGCGCGATCCATGCGCTCCGCGGTCGTTGTGCCCGCGAGTTCGACTTTTGCACCGAGCCGCTCGCACCCTGCGCGCTTGGGCGCGGTGACGTTGGTCGGCATGACGACAGTACACGGAACGCTGAACAGCTTCGCCGCGAGCGCGACCGCTTGCGCGTGATTGCCCGATGACGGCGCGATGACGCCGTTCGCGCGAACCTTGGCGTCCATGTTTGCGACGTAGTTGTACGCGCCACGGAACTTGAACGCACCGCAGCGCTGCAGCATTTCAGGTTTTACATAGGCGTCGACGCCGGTCGCGTCGCTCAAACCGGCGACGGGAAGCAGCGGCGTGCGCACAGCGACACCACGGAGCAGACCGGCTGCGGCCTGCAAATCTTTCAGCGCAACGAGGGACACGTTGTCCAGGGTAGGGCCGCGCGACACTCCGGCGCGGCGATGGCTGGCTAAGCTACGACTCGCCGCTCTGAGCGGGAAGCGTTTGCGATCAGTGATCCGCCCCTCGCGCACGAGGGGTGGGTGAGGGCCGTCACGCCGCCGCCGGAGCCTCCGGTCCTCTGCGTCGGAACAGCTTCCAGAACGCGAGGAATCGCAGCCACCTGAACCATCGGCGCCAGCCACCGCGTGGTCGAGGAGATCCACGCCGCCCGAAAATCAGTGCAGGCATGATGAACATCGTGCCGATCGTGCCGGCGATTGTGCCGCCCGCGGTCGCCAGGGCGATCGCGCCAAACAGGCTCGTCGTCGGGGTGTTGATCGACAGTGGAAGCAGGCTCGCGAGCGCAGTGATCGTAACGATGAGAATCATCCCGGACCGGTCGAGCGCTGCGCGTAGTACGGCTCCTGCATCGAGACTCTTCCGTATACCGGCCGCAGCGTGCCTGCGCCGTGTTTGCAACGCGGCGTCCGTAAACAGAATCGCCTGGTGCACGGCAATGCCTATGACAAGAATGACGCCCACCGCCGCTTCGCGGGTGAACGCAGCGCCGAACGCCCAGAACGCCGCGATAACTCCGCTCAGTGGAAGCGGGAGGCTCAGGAACACCATTGCCGCAGCCCACGCGGAGTCGAACACGAGCGCAACGGAGAGAATCACCAGCGCGATGCCGATGCCAAACACGAGCCACAGTCCTTTCGTGCTCTCGTCTTCGGCGCCCCACGAGTACGTCGCCTCCGCAACCGAGTAGCCAGCAGGAACCTGAATGTTGGCCATGAACGCATTGTGTGTGCGCTGCGCAAGCTTCGCCGGACCGCGGAAATCGTAGCTCACGATGCGCACATACTGCTGATCGCGCCGTTCGATGTTGGCGAGTGCCTCACGTTCGGAAACGCGCGCGAGATCTTCGATGCGCACTGGCGCGCCGCGAGCGTTGCCCACTAACGACGCCTTCAAATCATCGAGCGTGCGCAGAATCGAGCCTTCCGCCTTCACCATGATCGGGAGTTCTTCACCACCGATTTCGGTAGGAATGGAATTACTCATGCTGCGCATTTCGCGCGATGCCGCACGGCCGAAGTTCTGCGACGTCAACCCAAAGCGCGCGAGCGCTTCCCGGTCAGGTTCGAGCGTAATCGCGTAACCTTTCTGCCCGCCCCAGCCCATCGACGCGAGATTCGTGTTCACATCGCGCACGCGCGGGATCTGTTCGAGTCGCGCCTTGAGATCGTTCGCGAGATTCTCGACGCCCGTGTACGAGTACCCAAGCACGCGGAGCCTGAACGTGGACGACATGCTGCCACCCATGCCCGCGGAGAAACCGGGTCCCTGCCCCTGAACCGAGATCGTCGCGCCGCCGATGAACACCGCGCGCTGCGTGAGTTCTTCCTGCAGTTGCAGCGGCACCGCGGTGAGCGCGCCGTCGGTCGTAAACACCACCTGCATGAACGCGCCCATGCCGGTGCCCTGCGTGATGACCTGCTCGATCTCAGGCCGCTTGCCGACGATCGCTTCGAATTCCTTCATGCCGGCATCGAGTGCTTCTGGATCCGAACCGCGCGGGAACGTCATGCTGACTCGGATTGCCGTCTGTTGCTGACCGAATCCACCGCCCCACGCGAATCGTGGAATCTTCTTGACGAACACCCAGGTCAGTCCGGAAAGCGCAGCGACCGTCAGCAGCAGCGTGAGCGGACGGAGGCGCAATGTCCAACCGACCAACCACGCGTACACGCGCTCACCCATGCGCCAGCGCCAGCGACGGAACCGGTGCGATGACGCGAGCGCAGGCACAACCGTAATCGCCGTGATGACCGACCACGCCAGGGCAAGCAAAAATGCAGACGCGAACGGCATGAACGCCGCGCGTGCGTTGCCCTGCAGATACATGAACGGGAACAACACCACAGCTGTCGTCAGCGTCGAGCCGACGACTGCGGGTGCAATGCGTCCAGTCGCCGCGATGCGTCCTTCCGGCGTCGTCGGTGCACCGCGCAATCGATTCGCAACGATCAGTGCGTCCTGCACGAGAATGCCGACGCCCATGCCAAGTCCCGCAAGCGTCAGCATGTTCGCGGGAATTTTCAGGATGTAGAGACTCAGCGCGGTACCGCCGAGTGCGACCGCGGTGGAGCCCATGACCAGCAGCACGGCGTACGCATCGAACAACAGAAATGCGAGCACTACGAGCACCGCACCGAACGCGATAGCGCCACGCTTTTGCAGATCGTTGAGTTCTTTCTTGAGATTGACGCTTTCGTCGCTGTACACACTCAGCTGCAACCCAGGCGGCAGTTGCGGCTTGAGCTCTTGCATCGCCGCGCGCACGTCGCGCGCAGTGCGGATCGCGTCGGCTTTCGCTTCGCGCGTAATCGTCAGCGCGAGCGCGGGCTGTCCGTCGATGCGAAAGAATCGTCCACCCGCATCTTCCTCCGCACGAACGGACGCGAGGTCGCTGATCCTGAAGACCCGGCCGCTCGGCGATCGAACGGGAATGTTGCCGATATCTTCGACGCGCTCGAGTTCTTCACGGAAAATAACGGCTTGCGTTGTGGGCCCGCGCCGCTGCTCGCCAACGGTCTCGATGCGCGTCCTCATGTTGCTGACGGCGTCGGTGATCAGCTCCGGCGGGATATTGAGTTGCCGCAGCAAGCTCGGGTTGTAGTTGACGCTGATGCTGAAATCAGTGCCGCCTCCCGTTCCGACGGCGCCCACTCCGGGAACCGCCGACAGTCGCGGTGCAACAATGTCTTCTACGGCTTTGAGCAGAGCGCCGGGAGTGTACGGGCCGGTGACGCGCACCGTGAGGAGCGATGATTCGCGCAGTGCATCGGGCACATAGTTCTGCACCGCGCTCACGCGAATGCCCGGCTCCAGTTCGCGTTTGAGAACTTCGAGCCGCTCCATGATGGCGAGCCGCGTATACTGCACATGCGCTTGTGGCTCGAGATAAATCGTCAATCGCGACGAGAAATCCGACGATGTGCTCTCGACGCGCTTCACGTCGCGCACACCCTGGACTGCAGACTCGAGCGGCGCCGTCACGTACATCTCCATCAATTCCGGCGAGGCACCCGGCCAACTCGCCGACAGATTGAGCCGCGGCAGTTCGACAGTCGTTTTCGTCGCGAGTGCGAGACGCGAAAACGCCACTGCGCCTGCGGTCAAAAACGTTGCGCACGCCGCCCACACCACGGCGGGGCGCCGAACAGACCATGCAATCATGCGGCGCGCCTCTCTTTGATTCGTTCGAACGTGTAGTACGTCGTCGGCAGTAAGTAGAACGCAACGGCGAGTGCAGAGAACGTACCACCGATGATTCCCGCGGCGAGCGGCTGATACAGCGCGCCACCGCTACCGAGGCCAAACACGAGCGGAAGAACACCGGTGACCGTCGTCAGCGACGTCATCGCAATGGCGCGCAACCGCCGGCGACCGCCCTGCAGAATCGCGTCGCGCAACGGCACGCCTTCGGCGCGCAGTTGTTCGATCGCGGCGAGTTTCACAATCGCTTCGTTGTCCGCGAGTCCAATCATGACGACGATACCGATGAGCGAAACAGCGTTAATGCTTTGACCGGTGATCCACAGGAGCAGGATACCGCCGGCCGCAGCGAGTGGTACGGTGAGAATCACGACAAACGGCATCGTGAACGACGCGAATTCACCCGCGAGTACGAGAAACACCAACGCAACCGACAACAATCCAACGAGTGCGAGCTCGCTGGTGGTGCGGCGTTGTTCGATGTCCGCACCGGTGATCTCCCATGTGACACCGGGTGGGGCGCGCAGGGATTCCATCGCCGCGCGCACATCGTCGGTCGCCTTTGCGGTACCGCCGCGTTCGATCTGTCCCTCGACGATTGCGACCGGCCGTTGCCCGACGCGCACGACCTCGAGCGGCGCAGACGTTTCCTTCGACGTCACCAGATTGCCGACAGGAATCCCGGCGACGAGTGTGTTCATCGCCGTCGCCAGATCTTCGTTCGACAATCCCGAGTAGCGCACCTTGATCGGCGTGCGGCGATCGGTCTCGCGAAACTCCGACGCAGAGACGCCGCCGAGTCCGCCGCGCAACGCGTCGATGACTGCGGTGGGGTTGATGTTGCGCTCCACGAGCCGTTCGCGTTCGAGCTGCACTTCGATGATCGGCTGGGTCGCGGCGAACGCCGCGCGCACATCGGACAACGTGGAGAGCTTGGTGAGCGCCGCGCGCGCGGAATCGGCCCACTGATTCGCGACGTCGAGTGTGCGCGCGCTGACTTCCACGCGCACAAGCCGCCCTTCGCGTCCAATGAGCGATCCGAATTCCGATTGGCCCGCGAGATCCAGCGCGAGATGTCCTTGCGCAAGATCGGGCGTTGCGGCGCGCAAACGATCCGCGAAGCGCGCCGCGTCCTCGTGCTCGGGAACGGGGATGATGAGCTGCGCAACGGCCGACGAACCGGGATCGGAACCCGCGAGAATTTCTTCGTCGGTTGCCGCACCAATGCGCGTGTACACCCCGCGCGCATCCATCGCGCGCGCCGCCGCTTCGATACGCGCCGCCTGACGCGCCGTTTCTTCGATCGCGGTTCCTTCAGGCAGTTTGAGCTGCGCAACGACAAGTCCTTCGTCGACCTGCGGCAAAATCTCGCGCGGCAGAATCATCGCGACGCGAACCGTGCCGATAACCGCAAGAATCGCCACGCTGAACACAATTGCCGGGTTATTCAGCGACCAGTCGACGCCGCGCTCATACATGTGCGCGAGCCGCAAGCCAATTGCGTCGAGCCCGCGCACAAACGCGGACTGCGCCTGTGCCTCTGCTCGTCGTCTCGTCTTCTCGTCGTCTCGTGCCCGTCGTCCCGCCATCATCACGGGCATGAGCGTGAGTGCGAGCACGAGCGACGCCGCAATCGACGTCACCACCGACAGCGACAGATCGCGGAACAACGCCGCCGCAAGACCGCGCACGAAAATGATCGGACCAAACACGAGCAGCGTCGTGAGCGTGCCCGCGATGAGTGGTCCGCCGATTTCCTCCGTTCCGCTGATCACCGCTTCGCGCAATGGAACGCCACGTTCCACCTGCGCGCCGACTGCTTCTGCGACAACAATCGCCTGGTCGACGAGAATACCGACCGCGAGCGCAAGCCCGCCGAGCGACAACACGTTGATCGACACATCCGCGAGCTGCAGCAGCACGAGCGACACCATCACCGACAGCGGAATGAACAATCCGATGACGAGCGAGAGTCGCACGTCTTTGATGAACACCAGAATCAGCAACAGCGACAGCAGACCGCCGATCACGATCTCCTGCCACAAATTGTTCAGCGCGTCCGTGACGAACTCGGCTTGCGCCGCAACAATCGAAAGCCGAATCGCGGGGAATTCCTGCTGCAGTGCTTCGACTGTCTTGTACAACTCGCTGGTCACCTTCACCGTATTCGAGCCGGCGTCTTTGTAAATGACGAGACCAACCGCCGGACCACCGTCGAGTCGCGTGAGCGTCAGCGGATCGGCGAGACCGACGGTGATTTTCGCGATGTCGCGCAGTTTGACGCCGGCCTGCCCAACAGGCACTGCACCGACCTCGTCCGCCGACTGGAATTCCGTGATTGCGCGAACGCTGAACCGGAATTGCCCGCGACGCACCGTACCCGACTGGCCCGTGATGTTCGCCGCGCGAATCGCGTTCGCGACGTCGTTGGGTGTGAGGCCGAGTTGACGCATCTTGTCTGCGTCTGCGTCAACGCGAATTTCGTCCGTGAGCGCACCAACCACGGCGACCGATGCAACGCCTTCGATTTGTTCGAAGCGCCGCGCGTGAATGTCATCGGCGGTATGCGCGAGTTCGCGCAAATCGTGACGCCCCGTCATGCCGAGCACAGCAATCGGACGTTCGCCGGGATCGCTCGTCAGCAACGTCGGACGCCCAGCGGTCTGCGGGAGTCCCGCAATCGCGTCGAGCTTTTCGCGCACCACGAGCACCGTGGCGCGCATATCGGTGCCCCACGCGAAGCGTGCCGTCGTGACGGCTTCGTTGTTGCGGCTCACCGTGCGCAGCTCGACGAGTCCCGGCGTCGCCGCGAGTGCCTGCTCGATTGGCTCTGCGATGAAGCGCGAAACTTCAGTCGCGGCGGCGCCATCGTACGTCGTGCGCACGGTGAGCACGGGCAAACTCACGTCGGGCAGCAGCGACACAGGCAGGCGCGTCAACGACACGCTGCCGAGCAGTACGACGGCGAGCGTCGCCGCGATGGTCGAGACCGGGCGGCGAACGCTGGCGGAAGTCAGCGACATGCGCGGAGTGTTATTGGCGAGCTTCGGTCTCTCGCCGCGCGACCACGCGCACAGGCGCGTCGTGTGTCAGCGTGAGCTGTCCCTGCACGACGATCTGATCGCCGGGTTGCACAGGGATTTGTCCGACGTTCTGTCCGGACGTGTCCGGTAATACTTCCGTCCACAATCCGTTCGAGCGGCCGGGTACGATGTACACCCACTGCGCGCGCCCGTTTTTCACCACGAACACGAGCGGACGTCCGTCGCGCTGAATGACGGCCGTTGCGGGCACGAGACGACGCTTGGTCAAACGTTGTGCTTCGAGCTTCACGTCGGCGTACATGCCCGGTCGCAACACATCGGTGCCGCGCACACGCACGTACGCACGGCCGGAACGCGATACGCTATCGATGATGGGGAGCACGGCGACGATTTTGCCTTCGGAGACTCTGTTCGGTGCCGCGGCTGTGCTGACTGCGGCGTCACCGCCGACACGCACGAGTTGAATGTCGTGTTCGAGCACCGCGGCTTCGATGCGCAGATTCGTCGCATCGACGATCATCGTGACTTGTTGACTCGCGCCGATGCGCTCGCCCATTGACACGTCGATCTGGTCGATGATGCCGTCGAATGGCGCTTTCACCGTGGAGCGTTCGCGTTCCCATTTCGCACGTTCCAGCGAGAGCTCGGCCGTCTTCAGGCCGGACCTCACGCGCGCGCGCTCGAGCCGTTCCGGTGTCGGCGCGTTGCCGGTCACGGCCGAGTCCGGAACCCATTCTTCGCGAAAACGTCCCGTCGCTTCAGCGACCTGAGCTTCGGCCTGGCGCACAGCGAAATCGAATTCGTATTGCGCGAGGCGAATAATCGGCTGACCCTTTTTTACGCGATCTCCCGGCCGCGCGAGAATCGCCTCGACCGTACCACCGACTTCGGCCTTGAGTCTGGTTTCCGATTCGGAGCGCACGAGGCCGCGCGTGACGAGCGAAATGATGAGGTCGCCGTCGATTGCCGCTTCGGCGGTCACGGGCAGAACCATCGACGAGCTCGATCCCGCCGCGGCGGTATCGGCACTGGTGCCCGACGTCGACGTCGAGTCACCTGCACCATCGGCACCATCGCCGCCCTTGCAAGCCGCGAGTGTTGCGAGTGCGACCGAGGCCGCAAAAAGCGAAAAGCGCTGCACGAGTCGTGGGATAGAGGACGCAGTTTCGGAGGCGATAGGCCTACCGTTTGACCGGAGCTACGGCGCAACGGTTTACGGGGTTTCCGAAACGCTCTCTCAAACTACGGCTCAAAGGGCCACAGACGAAAGACGGAAGGGAAAAGGAAGTGAGAAGTGCGAGGCCGACGCCTTGGCTTTCCTCGCACTTCTCACTTCTCAATCCGTCTTCCGTCCTCGATCAGTGGCCTTTATGACCTATCGTTTCAGAATGGTCTCTTCCCAAAGCTTCGTGACCCGTCGCTGCGAGTCGATCTTGCTCCACCGCGTGATCCAGCCGTGTGCTTCGATCGGGTAGGTCACGAACTCGAAATCTTTCCCGAGTTCGATGAGGCGCTGCACGAGCCGAACGGCATCCTGATACTCGACGTTGCCGTCCACCAATCCGTGCTGGAGCAGGAGCTTGTCCTGCAATCCCGCTGCATGCCAAATCGGTGAGCTGACTTTGTACGCGGTGGTGTCGTCCGCCGGTGCGCCGTTCAGAATGCGCGCGGTGTACCCGTGGTTGTAATGCGCCCAGTCCGTCACCGAACACTGCGCGGCGCCGGCGCGGAACACACCCGGATGTTTGAACAAGGCCATCAGCGTGTAGAAGCCGCCGTACGAACAGCCGTACAACCCGATGTTCTTCGGACTGACTTTGTAATTCTTCTCGAGATATGGCACCGCCGCAACAGCTGATTTGACGTCGCGATCGCCCATCGAGCGGTAGATGTCGGTGCGCATGTCGCGGCCATAACCAGCGCTGCCGCGATAGTCGATCACCATGTACGTGACGCCGCGCTCGGCGAGATGTTGCGCGTACAAACGGCCGCCGTGCGCGCTGCCACCGCCGAATGATTTGTGCACGCCCTGCGCGTATCCGGCGCCGTGTACTTCGAGCACCGCGGCGCGCGTGGGATTCTGCGTGCGCGGTTTGTAAATGCGCGCAAACACCGGCTTGCCCTTGTCATCGGGGAACTGCACGAAATCACTTGGCAACCACGAAATCTTCCAGAACGAATCGGTACCGCCGCGCGTGAGTTCAACCGCTGGTGCATCACCATCGACCTGGATCATGTAGAGATCCGGCATGCGCGTCGGCGATGTCCAGCGCGCCGCTACACGACTCTGGTCAGGCGACAACACCGGCGTGACTTCGCCTTCGCCGAGTTGATCGACGCGACGCATGGATCCACCGCGGACGGAAACTTCGTAGAGGTGCAACTCGGCGGGGTGCTCGACACCGGCACCAATCCACCACTTCGTTTCGTCGCGCGAGAGCGACACACTCCGCACTTCCCAGTCACCCTTCGTGATTGCGGTCTTCGTGCCGTCCATCGACACGAGATACAAATGCGCCCAACCGGTTTCTTCACTCGTAATCGCGAGTGTTTCACCGTCGGGCAACCACTGCATCCACGACGCACCGAGCCAACCCTGCGCTTGTCCAGCACCACCAAACCATGCGTCGTCGTGAATGTGGTGAAGCTCTTTCGTGCGTTTACCAGTCGCAGGATCGACGAGCGAAATCCAGCGGTCCTTGTAGTCGATCGATTGGAATTCGACGACCATGCGCGTGCCCTGACGATTCCATGCCATCGACACCGGCATTGTCGCTTTGCCGAATCCCGCGGTGTCGACCCACGTGATCTTCACGCTGTCCGGGTGGATTTGCGCGTCGGCCGGCACAATCGCGATGCGATTGTATGCGATGGCGGCACCGACTTTCGGGCGCGATGTCGATGTCGTGACGATGCCGCTTTCGTTCACATAATCCGAATACGTCGTTTGTTCAGGGGTCACGCGCGGCGTGACCATGTAGGTCACGTACTTCCCGCCGGGTACGACGTCGAGGTACGAGAGGTTGTCGTTGAGTTTGAACGGGGTCGTGATCGGTTTCCACGGCATGTCGACCAACGCGAGTTTCGCTGCGGAATCGCGAATCGCTACCTGACGCCGCACGAAGTCAAAGAGCGCCTGCTGCTCTTTTTTCAGTTCGTCTTTTGCTTTGTCGGGCTTGGGCGCTTCGGTTTGAATCACCGCCTTGGTGAGCTGGCGGAACGCGCCGGCTTCGGGATCGATTTCGAACAGATTGTTGCCTTCAACCCATCGGATCGCGCGTTCGTCGCCGGTCCATCGCACGCCGATTGGCGTGTCGCGCGCGAGCAGAACTTTGGTGGCGCCTCCGCGCTTCCAGTACACGAGTTCGTTGCGTGAGAACCAGACGGCGCGGCTGAGATCGCGCGTGTACTGCACACCTGCGGGAACGCGCGCTACATCCGTGCGCGTCACCGACTCTACGCGGCGTCCATCCTTCGACACGCGCCACCACGGATCGTCGGGCGCGTTCGCGCCTTCGATTGGCTTCGGATCGAGCGCGAACTGGAAGTAGATCCACTCTCCGTCGACGGACCACCGCGGCACCGTCGCGCCGCCGCCGAGCCAGCGGAAATCAGCGGTGGAGTCGAGTGGAATCCGGTATTTGGCGTCTGCAGCGGTAGCGTCGAGCTTGCTCTGACGCAGCGGCAGCGTCGGCGCTTGTGCGGTGCCGACAATGGGCACGAGCACCAGCGCGAGTCGAATGAAACGCTTCATAGCGGTCACCGAGCGGATGAAGTGAGAACGCCGACGGAACGGGTAGAAGTGTGAAGTGAGACAGCAGAAGTATGAAGGCAGCAGGGACGAACCGCTTGCTCCCGTGGCTCGGCTACCGAAAAGCAAACGCAAAGCAGAGGGGCAGAGAACGCAGAGGACCGCAGAGAAGGACGTGCTCTCCGCGGCCCCCAGCGTCTCGCCGTAATCGTCGTTAGTCGTGCTCGTCGTTAGTCGTACTCGTAGCTAGTCGTACTCGTAGTTAGTCGTACTCGTAGTTGGTCGTACTCGTAGTTAGTCGTACTCCTAGTTAGTCGTCCCCTGCTCTTATCGGCACACCTCTTTGATCTCTGGAGCACATCCGGTCCAAGTAATCGGATGCCGTTGCAAGTATTGGAGGTCGTCAGCGTCAATGCGCACGACATACGCGCCGCGCGCACCGAGGCCGATCAACCGCGTGCTCGGCGGAAACGCGACGCGGCCAACCAAGCGACCGCGGGCATCGAAGACGTCAGCAGTTGGGACTTTGTCGCTCGCGGCGCGCGTGCGCGTCACCCAGATCTCGCCGTTTGGCGCAACAACGATTGCACCGCCCCGCGCGCCCGATGGGAACGGCGGCTTGGTGGCCGGCCATGACTCGGGCTCGGGGATCTGTTGCGGAGGCGGTGCGGCGGACACGGTCCGCACGCCGTTCTGAACGGACATGCTGATTCCGAGATTGCCAGTGCGTTGCGCGGTGCGCCATTCGTCTTTTTCGCTATCGCCAACGCGAACCGGCGTGTAGCGCACCGGCGGACCGACGACGCGTTGACGACCTGGCTGAACGATCTCGATGTGATAATCCGACGCGTACGCAATGACGATGCGACCGTCCGGCGTCGCGGTCCACTCGTTCCCGGCGGCGAACGGGCCGGCGCCGCCAATCCGGATACTCACGCTAGTGTTGCCTCCTGATCCCGACGCACCGCCCGACACGTTGTTCTTCGGGAGCAGCAAGTAGGCAACGGTATCGGTCTTGTTCGTGAGCGGATCGAGGCGGTGAATCGGCGCCGAGTCCGCGCTCACCACGGTTCCGGCTTCGGTCAGCGTGAACTGCGGACCGAGTGAGTAGAAACGGCCCTGCGCATCAATAGCGCGCGGAGCCTCGAAACGCGCTCCGCCAAGGAGCGCTCGTCCGCCGCCGCCGGGCGTCCCGCCTGCGGCTCGGCCGCCCCCGCGAGCGGCCGCATCGCCAGCGCGACCACCGCCATCACCTCCGCGACCTGCACCGTCGCCGCGTGGCGCGCCGCGTGCGCTGCCAGGATCGACGCCAACCGTCGTGAACGTCCGTCCCGGTTTCGCGTCGGGACCAACAACGAGGAACCTCGTATTGCCGACGTCGTAAAGCAGCGTCGAGTCGCCGGGGAAGGAGAACAGCCCCATCGGCATCAGAAACTCGCCGGGCCCTGATCCTTCGCGCCCAATAGTTGACGCGCGTCCGGCGCCGAGATCCACCACCTGCAGCGACTTCTCGCGGAAATCGGCCGCGACGACGCGGCCGTCTCTGAGTTCGCGGAGACCGACCAGCATGGAGAACGGTTCGCTGAACTCGACGTCGGGTTTGGAGAGTGTACGCGTCGGCACGGCTTGTTGCGCGGCCGCCGTCGCGGTCAACAGTGGAAGAGCAAGAAGGAGTCGCATGATGTGAATTACCGGAGTGAAGTCAGTGCGTGTCGCTGCAAGTACAACAAATCATCGTCGTCCGTGCGGACGAGGTAAACGGCATTTGTACCAAACCCAACGAGTCGCGTGCGCTCAGGAAAAACCACGCGCGAAACGTGGCGGCCCTGCGCGTTAAACACGTCGGCCGAGGTGGTTTTGTCCGACGCTGCGCCAGTGCGAAGCACCCACACCTCGCCATTCGGTGCGGACCACACGGACGAATTCTGGAACGGCGGTTTTGTCGCCGGCCACTCCGTCGGCTCGGGCGTCGGCGGGAGCGGCACAGTGCGCGTCTCGCCACCGATGTTCACGCGCACACCGCCGCTGCCGCCGGCGCGCGCGGCTTGTTGCGCACGACGCCAGTTCTCTTTGTCCTGTTCGGTCACGGGCACCGGCGTGAATCGCGTCGGTGTCCCGCGCGCGGTTTTGCCGTCGACGCCAACGACATCGATGCGATAGTCCGCGACGCGCGCAATCACGACCTGGCCGTCAGACGTCACGTTCCAATCGTCGGCCGGCGCGAAGGGCGTCAGTGCGGTGCCGAACACCATCATCTGACGACCGCCTCCCGCATCGATCGGGCGCGCAGGCGCTGTCGGTCGCGGAGCGAGGTGCACGTACGCGACTGTGTCGTGCGTGTTGCTCGACGGATCGAAACGAACGATCGGCGCGGTATCCGACTGCACAATGGAAAAGTCGGGTCCGATGGAGACGCCGGCGCCCTGGGAGTAGATGCGGCCGCGTGAATCGGTACCGCGCGGAATGAGCGCGCCGCGGAATTGCACGTTTCGCCCGCCCGCACCGGCACCCGCACCCGCACCGGCAACTCCGCCGCGTCCCGCTCCCGGTGCTCCAGGCGGAGCGCCCGAAGGGTCGAATGAGCGCGCCGGGCGCGCGTTCGGACCGACGACGAGCATGCGGTTGTTCTGCGGATCGAAAATGACCGTCGAATCGCCCGGCCACGCGAGCACGCGCTGGGGCGAAAGCCATTCGTCTGGACCCGATCCTTCGCGACCAATCGGCGTGGCGCGCCCAGCCGCGAGATCGATGACCTGCAGTGTGCGGTCGCGCGTGTCGCCAACGATGACACGGCCGTCTTTGAGTTCGCGAATACCAACGAGTTGGGAGAACGGCTCGCTGTATTCGATATCGGGTTTTGCGAGCGTCCGCGTCGGGACAGCTTGCTGAGCCGACGCCGTCGCGACCGCAACTGGGAGGACGAGCAGTAAACGCATGATGGTGGTTGTATGGAGTGACCCCGATTTGGTCACGCAGCGGCTCGCCAGAGGTTGCCATTGAACTACGAAAGAGCCGGATGCGAAGCGCGAAACAACCGGATGCTGGCGTACTTCCTGTTTCCGCGAAATGGTCGTTGCTTACGTCGCACTTCTTCCTTGCACTTCTTCCTTCGCACTTCTTCCTTCGCACTTCTTCCTTCTTAATTCTTACTTCTGCCTTCTTACTTCTGACTTTGCTCTTATCCCGCCGCTCCTTCCTCGCCACGTCGCTGCTCGCACCGTCACTCGCGTGTGAGCTCCTCAACGCGCAGTCCGGTACCGGCCGGCTGCGCGCGCGCGTTCGTCCCGGCGTTCGCACGTCCATTTCGAGCGAGCGATCGCTGGCGCTCGGTCTCGACACCGAACGCGACGCACTACTGAAAGTCCCGCAGGATCTCTCGAAGCCGTTACCGCTCCTGGTCGCGTTTCACGGCGCCGGCCAGTCGGCGGAATGGATGCTCAACGCGATCGCGCTGCACGCCACCGCAGCCGGCGTCGCGGTACTCGCGCCGTACTCGCGCTCGAGCTCGTGGGACGCAATTCGCGGTGACTATGGCGTCGATGTTGCGTTCATCGACCGTGCACTCGAGAAAACGTTCAGCACCATCGCGGTCGATCCCGCGCGCATTACGCTTGGCGGTTTCTCCGACGGCGCGACCTACGCGCTCTCACTCGGCCGCATCAACGGTGATGCATTCCGGAAAGTCGTCGCGTTTTCACCGGGCTTCGTGATCGACGGGACGCCGGCGGGCAAACCCGAGTTCTTCATCACGCACGGCACCGACGACCGAATTCTTCCGATCGAACGCTGCAGCCGCCGCATAGTGCCCGCGCTGCGCAGTGAGGGCTACGCGGTCACGTACAAGGAATTCGTTGGCGGGCACCAGGTCGAACCCGGTCTCGCCGTCGAAGCGATGCGCTGGGCCGCTTCGGTCCCGCGCGCCTAGCCGGCATTCGCGTACAGCAATTCAACAACAAACGCAACGCAGAGCCGCAGAGAACGCGGAGGTTCGCAGAGAAGGACTTGTTGTAACAGCATTCGCCAAGCAGACATTGCTCGGCGAGAGCTGTCACCAACAATCAGTTCTCTGCGTAACTCTGCTCTGCCCCTCTGCGTTGCGTTTGCAGTTCCCTGGCGCCGCGAAGATGCCTTACGACTCGGGGCTGATTTCGATTTGTTCTTCGCCACCGGCGTCGTCGCCTGCATCCTCGCCTTCGGCCCCGTCGACGCGTTCGTCATCGGGCACGACCCGCGCAACGGCGGTCACGGCATCGCCGAAGTCCAGCGCGACGAGCTTCACACCCTGCGCATTGCGGCCCGTCTCGCGCACCTGGTCCGTGCTCGCGCGCAGCATGATGCCGCCGCGCGTGATAAGCATGATCTCATCTTTCGCGATCACCTCGAGCAATCCGACGACGTCGCCCGTGCGCTCGGTGCGCTTGAGCGTGATGATGCCTTTGCCGCCGCGCTTCTGCACGCGGTATTCGTCGATAGCGGTGCGTTTGCCGAGTCCTTTTTCGGTGACGACCAGCAAATCGGCTTCGCGCTTCACGACGACCATGCCGACGACGGCGTCGCCTTCATCGAGTTCGATGCCTTTCACGCCGGTCGTGTCGCGGCCCATTGCGCGCGCGTCGGATTCGTGGAAGCGAATCGACATGCCGAACTTCGTCGCAAGAATCACGTCGTTCGTACCTGAGGTGATCTGCACGTCGTTCAGCTGGTCGTTGTCTTCGATCTTGATTGCCTTGATGCCGGTGGTGCGCACGTTCGAGTAATCCGACAGCGGCGTCTTTTTGATGGTGCCGCCCTTCGTCGAGAACAGCAGATACTCGTTCTCACTGAACTGCTTCACCGGCAGCACAGCGGCGACACGCGTGTCGGCGCTGACGTTGATCAGGTTGACGATCGGTTTGCCTTTTGCCGCGCGACCCGCCTGCGGAATCTCGTGCACCTTGAGCCAGTACACGCGCCCGTCGTGCGTGAACACGAGCAGGTAGTCGTGCGTGGCACCAATGAAGAGGTGCTGTACGAAATCTGCGTCTTTGAGATCGGTGCCTGTAAGACCGCGGCCACCGCGCCGCTGACGGCGGTACGTCGACACCGCGGTGCGCTTGATGTAGCCACCGTGCGAGATGGTGACGACCATCTCTTCGTTCGCAATCAGATCTTCGACGGAGAATTCGCCGTCGTCGGACCGAATCTCGGTGCGGCGGTCGTCGGCGTAATCCTTCGAGACGCGCGAGAGTTCCGTCTTCATCAACTTCATGCGGCGCGGGCGTGATGCGAGCAAATCCGCGAGATCGGCCAGCGACGCGCGCACTTCCGCGAGTTCCGCTTCGAGCTTCTCGCGTTCGAGTCCTGTGAGCTTCGCGAGGCGCATGTCGAGAATCGCCTTCGCCTGGATCTCGCTCAGCTTGTAGCGCTCCATCAACTGCGTTTGCGCGACTTCCGTATCCGCCGCGGCGCGAATCAGCTTGATCACCGCGTCGATATGATCGACCGCGATTTTCAACCCTTCGAGTACGTGTTCGCGTTCGCGCGCTTTCTTCTGCTCAAACTCCGCGCGCTTCACGATCACCGAGTGACGATGAGCGATATAGCGCTCGAGCACTTCCTTGAGCGGCATCACGCGCGGCACGAGCCGCCCGCTGTTCGCGTCGGGCGCAAGCGCAAGCATGATCACACCGAACGTCGACTGCATCGCGGTGTGCTTGTACAACTGATTCAGCACGACCTTCGGAATCGCGTCGCGCTTGAGTTCGATGACAATGCGCGTCCCCGTGTCCGACTCATCGCGCAAATCCGCGACGCCTTCGATTTTCTTGTCGCGCACGAGGTCGGCGATCGACGCAACCAGATTCGACCGGTTGACCATGTACGGGATCTCGGTCACCACGATCTGCGTGCGGTTGTTCGATTCTTTTTCTTCAATGCCCGCGCGCGCGCGCATCACGATCTTGCCGCGCCCCGTGTCCTGATAATCCGTGACGCCCTGGCGGCCGTAGATGAATCCGCCCGTCGGGAAATCCGGCCCCTTCACGATGGCGCGCAATTCCGCCGGCGTGATTTCCGGATTGTCGATCATCGCGATGCAACCGTCGATGACTTCTTTCAGGTTGTGCGGCGGAATGTTCGTCGCCATGCCGACCGCGATGCCGCTCGAACCATTGATGAGCAGATTCGGGAATGCCGACGGAAGCACCGTCGGTTCCTGCAAACGATCATCGAAGTTGGGAACGAACTCGACGGTTTCCTTGTCGATGTCCGCCAGCAACTCGGTCGCGATATGCGTGAGGCGCGCTTCGGTGTACCGGTACGCCGCTGCACCGTCGCCGTCGACGGAGCCAAAGTTTCCCTGACCGTCGACCAGCGGGTACCGCAGCGAGAAATCCTGCACCATGCGCACGAGCGCGTCATAGACCGACGAGTCACCGTGCGGGTGGTATTTGCCGAGTACGTCACCGACGACGGTAGCGGATTTGCGGAACGCGCGCGTGGGAATGAGCCCGAGTTCGCTCATGCAGTACAGCACGCGCCGGTGCACCGGCTTGAGTCCGTCGCGCACATCGGGCAGCGCGCGCGACACGATGACGCTCATCGAATAGTTGATGAACGACTCGCGGATCTCGTCTTCGATCAGGCGCGGAAGGATGCGTTCGCGGTTGTTGGGAGCGGTCATTCCATGCCCTGGGACCTAGCCGTTTCGGGGGTAGAATCGCACCCTCAAAACTAACTTGCTGTGCCAACGGGAAAGGGAAATAAAAAGTGAGAAGTGAGAGGGCGGCCTCAAGCGGCGCCGTCTTCCCACTTCTCACTTCAGTTTTCCCTTTCCCTTTGAGCCGTCTCCTACCAGGTCCGCACCACGGCAAGCAGTCTCCACTCGGCACCGACACGCCTCCAAGCGTACGTCGCCCCCGTGCTCTCCTGCGGCAACGGAATCGCTCCAAGTCTCTCGGCGTCACGCTGTACCGCGACGATCGCGTAGTCCTGCCACACCGCATGCGCGATGACGCGTGTGTTTCGAAACACGCGCACCGAGTCACCCGCGCGCTGCTTCGTCGCGAAGAAATCGCGCAGACGATTGAGCCCCCCCGGACCATACGACACCGCGAAATCGACCGCTCCGCTGTCCCGCGGCGGCGTGAAGTTGGTCATCTCCGGAAGCACCAGCCCGTCCGGCGTGGCACCAGGCACCGGCACACATCGCTTCGACTCGGGATTGTAGAGCGACGCGGGGAGCACCGGATTCAACGCGCGTGGCGGCCGGCCAGACGCGACGTCCCACCGAGGCGCGGGTCCGCCGAGCGTTTCGAGGCGAACAACCGCGCGCATGAGTGCGCGCCCCGTCACGTTGTTGAGCGACGTGTACGCGCCGTACGTCAACACCAGGAATTCGAGATTACCGAGCGCGCGCTGCACGACGCCCGTCGAGTCGCGATCAAACGTGCGGACGTCGCCGGTCGCGCAGGGCCCCTGCGCAAATCCGACCCACGCCGAGTAGCTCAGCACGAGATTCCGCAACGAATCCGCGCGCAAACGCATCGCGCGATCGGCGCGTGTGCTCGACCACGTGGTGTCCGGCCGGCTCTGTCCTGCGGCAGCAGCCGATCCGCGTCCAGTCGACGCAGCGCCGCCCGTCCCGGTTTGCGCACGCGCGCCGCGCGGCGCGCCGAAGGTCAACGTGAGAAACACCGCGAACGCGGTGACAGAGCGATGCTGCAATCTCATTGGTGTTGATGCGGTAAAGACTCGACTACCAACGACCTCTACCGCTGAATGCGCACGTCAATTGGCGTGTGCACGGGTGTTCGCGGTGGATCGTGTGGGGAGATGCCTTCCGCGCGCTCTTCGGCTTCCACTTCGCGCTCGATCGTTTCGCGCTCGGCTCTCCAGCGTTCGTACCAGTTGCGTGTGATTTGTCCTGCGAGCTCGCGCGTACCAAGACCAAACGACAGCGCGGCCGCGAGCGCCACCGCGCCAAAGACGATTGCAAATGCCGTCGTAACGATGTCAGTGCCGACGCCGATTTCCTGCAGCGCCATGAACACGCCGAGCAATACCACGCCACCTTTGCCCACGCGCGCCAGCAGTGCGCCGCCGTGCAGCGATCCGGCTGATGCCATGATCAGCCCTTGCACGAAATCGCCAAGCACGATCGAAATGATCACGACAACGATCGCCGCAATCACGCTCGGCAAATAGCTCACCATCTGCGAGAACACTTGCGCGAGCGAATCGACGCCGAGCACGTCCGCCGCAACGAGCATCGCCGCGAACATCACGAGCCAGAACGCGAGGCTCGCGACGATGCGCGTCGGATTGACGTGGGCGGTGCCGTGATCGAGACCGAGAACGGTGCCGGAGCTCAGCACCTCGTTGAGCTTCAAACGGCGGAGCAGACGCGCGGTCGCGCGTTGCGCCAGGCGCCCGAATACGAAGCCGAATACCAGCAGGACGGCCGCGCCAACCAACCCCGGAATGAACTCCCAGAGCTGGCGAAGCGAGTCGACGAGTCGGTCGGCGAAAGTCATCGGGTAGGCCTGAGTATAACCGTCCTGCTACGTGACGGACGCAGCGCAGTGAGCTACGGCACGTCCGCGCTCGGCATCTGACACCTGTGCCACGCGGGTGACCTTGCGCGTCTAGTAGGTCGGAGTCCGGGATAACTGCCCAGAAAGTGGGGTGGCCCCGGTGTTCGTCGTCACCCTTCCCATGCAGGGAGCCAGAATGATCCGATCTACTGGTTGGACGCGTTTCGCGCTGTGCGGCGCACTCGCGGCAGCCGTCGCACCTGGAATCCTTTTCGCGCAGGATCGCGCGAAGCTCCTTCTTCCCGTTCCCACCTCCATGGGGTCGGTTGGCTCGACGGTCATTGGTCGCGCCCAACCTGGCGTCACGACGTCGTCGCCGTTGGCGTTTGGTCCGAGCTGGGGTGACATGTTCGTCGGTGCGTCGTACCAAGCCGATGCGCGCTACACCGACGCTGAAGACGGCACTGCATCAATTGGGATGGGTTTCCTGAACCCGGTCGATAAAGTCGGCGTCGAAGTGGTACTCACCTCGCTGTCGACGGTGAACGGTGGACTCGGCACACGCATGGCGGCGGGCTTCAAAGTTCACAAAGTGCTCGCGAACCAAATGGCGGTTGCCGTTGGCGTTGAAGGCGTGAAAGTCCGCGGCTTCACCGACTCTGAGCAGAGCTGGTATGGCGCCATTTCGAAGTACATGACCATCCACTCCGGGAAGTACTTCAACGCAGTCACGTTGAATGCCGGAGCGGGTAACGGCCGCTTTCAGAGCGAAGACAACATGCTCGCGGGCGAAGATGGCATTGGATTCTTCGCGAGCGGCGGGATTCGCGTCATGCAATACCTCGGCGCAATTGCGGATTGGACGGGCCAGGATTTGAACCTTGGCGCGTCGCTCGCACTGCCGATTGAACGCTTCAGCCTGATCCTCACCCCCGCGCTCTCGGACGTCACCGAGACCGCCGGCGACGGCGCCCGGTTCACTGCCGGGTTTGGCCTGACGTGGCGCTTCTAAGCCGTCCACACGGAGACTGAGACTATGAAGACCTCATTCCTTTCGAAGAGCGGTATCGCCATCGCAGTTGCGATTGCCTTGGCATTCGCGGCGCCGGCGTCGGCGCAGAACGGCTCCGACATGTCAGGCGTCGGCGGTGGCGGCAGCGGACTCCCGGGCTCGCTCGGTGTGGGCCTGCCGGCCGGACCGGGCTCCTTCACGCGCGTGAGCATCATCGACGGCGTGTCTGGGCAGGCCGCGATGTTCATGAACTCCACTACCCGCGGCGTCTCGTCATCGAACCCGGCGACGGGAACGACCATGACCGTTCCGCAGAACGTCGCGCAGGCGCTTGGCGCCGCGCTGAGCGGCAACGGTCAGGGCACCGGCGCATTGTCGACGGCACTGACGGCGGGCGGCATTAGCGCAGACCAGGCGAGCGCGCTCGTACAGGCACTCACGGGCCTCGGCGCAGCCCCAAGCCTCACGTCGCTGCGCGCGGCGGTTAACGCGTTCAACGACGCCGTGAATGCGTCCACGGGCGCTATTCCGCCAGCATTGATGGCCGTGCGCGGGGCGTTGGCAGGGATTATCGGGAACTAGCGCTGAGCTGAGAGCCCTGAGCCTGGAACGTCGAAGCCCCGAGCAAACACTCGGGGCTTTGTTTTTAGCTCAGGGCTCACAGCTCATGGGTGTCGTTTCAATAGCTCGCCCCAAACGCAAGCGCTACGAGTTTCCCGCCGCTCGCGGACGTGACGTTGCCCAGCAAGCGGCCCTCGAGGAACCAGTCCCAGCCGCCGAGCCCGCCACGCATGCGGATGCCGGCGCCTGCAGCCCAGCCGAAGCGCACCGTGTTTGCATCGGTGCAGCGAATCTCGTTGTCAGAGCCGAATCCGTTATCCAGCGAGCACGCACCCCGGAGCGAGAGAATGGGCCCGCCAATGGCGTACGGAATCCATTTCGCGCTCGACGAATCCGGCCGCGTGGTGCGCAGGAAGCCACCGAGTTCGTAGCCGTCTTCGTTCACACCAAACGTCGTTCCGGCAGCGCCGGCGCGATCGTACTGTGCCTGGATGTACGCGCCTTCGAAACGCCATCCCACGTAGGGCTTCCAGCGTCCGTCGGCGATGATGCGCACAGCGAGTCCAGTGCGGCGGTCGGTGGAATCCGGAATGGTTCCGATTTGCGAGCGCCACTCGATAGCGCCACCGAACTGGGGACGCGAGCGGGCGCGCTGCGCCGCAGCTGGAGCAGAGACCGCGACGACGCCAACGCAGGCGATGAGGACGCGAAGGTGCATGGACAGCTATTTGTACCCCTTCGGGTGCGCTTGGCGCCACATCAACGCGTCTTCCACCATTTGATCGAGCGACGTGATGGCCGGCCTGAACCCCGCATCCCGCGCAAATGCATTCGCATCGGCGACGAGCGTTGCTGGATCGCCTTCGCGGCGCGGGCCCATCGCCGATTTGATCTGCTTGCCACACGCTTTCTCGACTGCGCGCACCACGTCGAGCACCGAGAAGCCGGTTCCGATTCCGACGTTATACGCGCGCAGCGGGAGCGAGCCGAGCTTTTTCAGCGCGGCGAGGTGCGCGCCCGCGATATCGCTCACGTGCACATAGTCGCGCACGCACGTGCCGTCGGGCGTTGGATAATCGTTCCCGTAGATCGTCAGCTCGGGTTTGCGGCCTAGCGCAACGTCGGCGGCAATCGGAATGATGTGCGTTTCAACCGGACGGTCCTCGCCGTACTTCCGCGTCGCGCCGCACACGTTGAAGTAGCGGAGTGCCACGTATTGCAATCCGTACCGTTCCGCGAAACCGGTGAGCATCGACTCCGCTGCGAGCTTCGACGCGCCGTATGGATTGATGGGTGCGCGCGGTGTCATTTCAGAAATCGGAACCGTTTCCGGCGTTCCGTACACGGCGCACGTCGACGACATCACGAGCTTGCCCACGCCCGCGGCGGCCATCGCATCGCACAGCGACCGCGTCGCTTCGACGTTCTGGCGCCACGCGCGTCCCGGATCTTTGACCGTCACGGGAATCACCGCTTCGGCGGCAAAATGAAACGCGGCGTCGCACCGGCGTGATTTCAGCAGCGTCGTGAGCGCCGCCTGATCGAGAATGTCTTGTTGAACGAACTCGGCGCCATCCGCGACCGCCGCGCGATGGCCGTTCGAGAGGTCGTCGACGGCGAGAACATCGAAGCCGTGCGAGAGCAGGAGTTCCGTGGCGACCGAGCCGATGTATCCGGCGGCGCCGGTAACGAGTACGCGGGGCACCGCTGACGCTAACGACTGCTTACTAGCGCGCGGAAGGGGCTATGGCCGGTTCCGACACAGTCGGCGTGGGACGCGACGTGCGCTGCGTGCGCGCGTCCTGGCGCGAGTAATCCGGCACAATGGAGTGCAGAATTTCGCGCAAGTGCGCGTCGTTTTCACCAGAGAGCGTCGACTGGACGAGCGTGCTGATGAGATCGACGGTCGAATCCGTGACGTCATCCGGACGCGCGCGAAGAATCTTTGGATGTTCGCTGCCCGCGAAGACTTCGCCGGGCATGAACAATTCTTCGTAGAGTTTCTCGCCGGGCCGAATGCCCGTGTACACGATTTCGATCTCGTCCTCTTCGAGGCCCGAGAGGCGAATCAAGTCGCGCGCGAGATCGGCGACTTTGACGGCTTCGCCCATGTCGAGCACGAACACGTTGCCGCCTTTGCCGATCGCGCCCGCCTGCAACACGAGTTGCACCGCTTCCGGAATCGTCATGAAGTAGCGGCGCATTTCCGGATGCGTGATTGTGACAGGACCGCCGTTGCGAATCTGTTCGAGGAAAATCGGCACGACCGATCCGTTCGACGCGAGCACATTGCCGAATCGAACGCTCACGAAATTGCGATTCTCCATGCGCGCGGCGCGATACACGAGTTGCTCCGCGAGCCGCTTGGTCACGCCCATGACCGACGTTGGGCGCACCGCTTTGTCCGACGAGATCAGCACGAAATGCGAGACGTCGTTATCGAGCGCCGCTTCAACGACGTTGCGTGTGCCGAGCACGTTGTTGGTGATGGCTTCGTAGACGTTCTCTTCCATGAGCGGCACGTGCTTGTGTGCCGCGGCGTGGAAGACGGCGTGCGGACGATGCGCTTCGAATGCGCTGCGCACGCGAACCGCGTTGCGGATGTCGCAGATGACCGGCACGATGAGCACATCCGAGAAACGCGCGCGCAGTTCGCGGACGATGTTGAACATCGCGTTCTCGGAGTGCTCAAGTACGACGAGCTTCTCGGGGCCGAGCTCGGCGATTTGGCGGCAAAGTTCGGAGCCGATGGATCCGCCGCCGCCGGTGACGACAACTGACTTGTTTTCAGCCAGTGTACGAACTTGAGCCAGATCCGTGCGAATTGGATCGCGGCGGAGCAAGTCTTCGATTTCGACCTGACGGAGCTTGGAGACTGAGAATTTGCCCGACAGGATATCGCGCATCGTCGGGATGATGCGCGTACGGGCGCCGCCAGCTTTGGCCAATTCGACGACGCGGCGAACGATGGCGCCGCGCGCGGCAGGAATGGCGATGATGACTTCGTCGGCGTCGGTTTCTTTCACGACACGGCCGAGTTCGTCGACCGTGCCGGCGACGCTGACGCCGCCGAGCATGAGTCCGCGCTTGACCGGATCGTCGTCGACGAACGCGACGACTTCGATCTCGCTGTTTGGTGCGGTTTCGGATTCTTTGAGGATGGCCTGACCGGCGGTGCCGGCGCCGGCGACGACCGCGCGCTTTCGCGAGCTCACGGGGCGTCGCTGATACGTCGCGGCCACGCGAATGGCGAGGCGGGGTGCCGCGGCGATGCAGACGGTGGCGAGCGCGTTGAAGGCGAGGATCGAGAGCGGGACGCGGCCTTCGGTCAGTCCGAGCGCGGGAAAGAGCACACCGCCGCGGATGAGCGAGACGATGGCGGCGACACCGCCGGCGACGAAGATGCGTTCGACTTCAGCGACGGACGCGTATCGCCAGAGAGCCCGATAGAGGCCGAAGAGCCAGAAGATGAAGAGTTTGAGCGGGACGCCGATGAGCAGCGAGAAGAGCACCATTCGCTGGACGGCGGGGGACCAATTGAGCCCTTCGAACCGCAGGACGAACGCGAGCACCGTGGCGACGCTTAACAACAGCGCGTCGAGGAGAAACAGGTGTCGGTTTCGGAGTGCGAGCATTATTGCAGCGCGTTCATTCCGCCAGTGCGCGTAAATGCGGGCGAGTCGTACGGCCCCGTTACCGCACGTGTGAGTGTTGTGAGTACCGGCTCGTTAAGAGCGTCCCGAGTGGATGACGCGCGCCGAGAGACCTGCGTCACAGCAACGCCGTCACGCTGCGGGACACGGCACGTGAGATTTCTGCGCAAACTCACCCGGTAATGGGCGGCTTCGCCATAGCGCGCATCACGCGGCACACCGGGCATACGGCTAGCTACGCGCCGAATGCGCGAGCGTTGTGCGTTAGGTGCGCGAGGCGCCGGGCTGCGCGTCGACCGGGAAGCGTCGGACGATCGCGACGTACAGCACGGTGAGCGCCGCAAAAACAGTCGCGACAACGACGCTCTGCGCACTCGGTTTCTGTAGTGAAAACCACGCCAGGATTCCAAGCGCTGTGTTAAGAAGCAGTACAGATGCAGTCACGCCACGGTGCCCGAGCGATGTGCGGGCGAGGCGCTGGTACGCGTGCGATCGATGCGCCTCGTGCCAGCGCTCTCCAGCGACAACCCTTCGCACCAACGTGGCGGTCGCATCGACCAGAAACATCGAGCCGAGCAACGCCCACACGATTGCAGGCACAGCACGAGCCTGATCGGACGCAAGTGCGAGCACGGCGAACCAAAAGCCGAGCGCGCCACTGCCGACGTCGCCCATGAACAGCTTTGCGGGCGGCCAATTCCAGATGAGGAATCCAATTGCTGCGCCGGCCGTCGCGACCGAGAGCGCGCCGAGCCCCGTCGCGCCGACAGCGTTCAGCATAACGGCCGCAGCAATCGATGTCGTTGCTGCCTCGACTCCGCTGATACCGTCGATGCCGTCCATGAAGTTGAAGAGGTTGATGCTCCACACTACGGCGAGGACGGCGAGCAGCGCGCCGACAATCCCCAGTGTGTGCACATCGGTGCCCACCATGACCGAGGGGAAACCGCCAAGCCAAGCAACCGCCCACACCGCGCTCATCGCGTGAACAGTGATGCGCACACGCACGGGAACGCCCTGACGATCGTCGCGCCACCCAACCACGGCCACGGGGATCACGCCGAGCAGCGCGACAAAAACCTCCAACTGAAGGCTCCGCTGCAACCACAACACGGTCGCGCTGCCGACAAGTGCCGCGGCAACCGCAGCGCCGCCTCCGCGCGGTGTGGGAACTGTGTGCGAGCTGCGCTCGTTTGGCTTGTCGAGTAAGGCGGTCGCGCTGGCGTGCCGACGGACAACACCGCACAGAATTGCGGTGACGAGAAGCGATGCGATTCCGAGTACGGGCGCCGTCATGACTTACCGGCCAGGAGGTCGCCGAGTGCGCGACTCGGACTGACCCCCGCAGCCGCGAGTTTCGAGGTGTCGAGCACCAGCCCCGAGGCCAGCTTGCGAACGTTTTCGCGGAGCGCCCGACCAAGCGCACCTGGTAGCAGCCGGCCGAACATCTCGCCAGCACCGCGAGCCGCGCCGACGGGAATGCTGACCGCTCTCGTAACTCCGTCGAGCGCACTCACGACGCCACGTACCTCGTCGTGCGCGTATGCGCGCGCGTCCGCCACGTTATAAACGCCGGACGCCAACCGATCATCGACTGCGGCGCGAATTGCGTCGACTGCGTTGCTCACGTCGCAAAGACTATAAGCCGGTTGGTCGCCGACGAAATTCAACAGGACGCGCCGCTCGAGTCCGGGCACGTACGCGCGCACGCGCAGATTCCGAATCCAGTCCGGGGCGTACACGGGCGGAAACCGGAACACGATGGACTGCGGAGCTCCCGCGGGCGCGTCCGCGCAAACGCGTTCGGCCGCGACTTTACTTCTCCCGTATGCAGATTCCGGCACAAGCGAATCCAGCTCGGTGAGGGCGCGGCGCGTCGATGGTTGACCGTACACGGAGGCGGAACTCGCGAGCACGACTCGCGCGCACCCTGCGTCCGTCGCCGCACCGAACGCGTTTGCGAATCCAACAGAGTTGACCAGGAACGCGTCATCGCCGCCGCCAAGCAATCCCGGACTTGTTGCCACGCCCGCGAGGTGAACGACGACAGCGGGCCGCAGCCGCAGCAATAGCTCGCGGGCTGCCAAACGGTCGTTCACGTCCAGTTTCCAATCGGCAGCGCTCGAGCGACTCGCCGTTGCGACACTTGCACCGCCGGCTCGGAGCGCCGCCACAAGTCGCGCGCCGAGTTGTCCACCCGAGCCGACCACGAGCGTCAGCACTGCAGGCATCGGGTCAAGATCGCGCGCTTATCTCGGGCGTGCCGCAGACCCCGCGGTGCCTGACTCGGGCCGCGCAACCAACGCGAGGCTCGTCGCTGACGTGCCTTGCTTGGTCGGCCACGGCAAGTTCCCAAGCGGCTTCACCAACATGTTGACGCCTTCGCGCAAAATGCGGGCGCACGCGAGTGCAGGCCCAGGAACAATGACATCGTCCGGAAAGAGCGGAAGCGCATCGGGATAAAAATCGTGCAGCAGCACCAGTCCGCCCGGTCGGAGACGTTTGAGCGACGCAGCGACTTCGCGGTACACAGTATCGGCGGAGTGGTCGCCGTCGAGAAAAATGAAATCGAACTCCTCGGTCGTAGTCGCAAGGAACTGCACGGAGTCGCGCGTAACGAACTGAATGCAATGCGCACACTTTAGTTCTTCCGCAAATGCGCGCGGCGGCATGCGCGTACCGACGCTTCGCCACGCGCCGCGCACCGGATCGTTCACATCGGCGACGTCCACGGTCGTGACGCGGCCACCGTTGCTGTTCGCTTCAAGCGCGAGGGCGATGAACAGCGTCGACGCGCCGATGTGCGTCCCAACTTCGAGCACGTTTCGCGGTTTCGCCGCCCGCACGAGCGAGTATAGCGCGCGTCGATCACCTGGATTCACGCCGCCGAGCAAGTCCTCGTTTCCGAAGAGCGCAATGATCCGCGCAGCGTCCGCGCGCCATCCCGCTGCGATTTGTTCATTGCGAAACGCGGCGTCCATGTCGACGTCGCTCAAACGCGCGAGAGCGCCTGGTTCGAATGCGAGCGGTGCGACGCGTCTGAGGCGCGCCCAATCGCGCGCGTGCCGAAGCATTTTCATCGCGCTGCGCGGCAGTACAGTACGAGCCACACTGCGAATTACGCTCGACAAGGCCAATGGGCGACGGGCTCAGGTTGAGTGTGCATCCAGACTAGTTACGAGCGCGCCGAAAGACGTATTCGTCGCACCCGGTTCCCGAAAATCCCCAACCCGGCGCACGACAAAAGCGACGCACAGGCTCGAGCTTCATGCTCGCCGCAAGGGCCAGCATTTCGCGCTCACTGATTGATTCGTAAGGAAACCCGCCGAGCCAATCACGCACGTCCGTCATGAAATCCATGCCGCGATATCCGACGTAATCGCGCACGTACGCGTCAAAGTCCCAACCCCTGACCGCGTAGGACAGTCGAGCAGCCATGGTGTATGCGCTGTCCAGCAGTGAGCGCACGGCGCGGGGCGAACCTGTGTACAGGCGCTTCTCGATCTTCCATGCCCAGCACATCGGCGTCTTGCGGTACAACGCCAGACATATCAGCCCGCCGGGAGCGACCTTCGCGACGGCCTTCGCGATCGCGCGCGCCATATCTCCGGTGTGGTGCAGCACGCCCCACGAATACACGACGTCAAACTGAGGATCCGGCGGCATGTCGAACACGCTCTGCACACTCGTGCGCCACGGTCCACCTGGAAAGAACCGCCGCAGCACGGCGTCCGTGGTCGCGACGGACTTTGGATCGATGTCGATCGAAAGGAGTTCCGAGGCACCGAGCTTCAACGCGGCAAGACTATGCAAGCCTGATCCACAACCAATGTCGATGACACGTTTTCCGGCGAGTTCACCATCCGGAAAGAGTCGCGCGAGTCCTGCCTGCGCCTCCGCAACCGATTTCTCGGAGATCCCTTGGGCGAATTTCTCCCAGTTCGCTCCGAACTCGTAATGCGAGTCGATCGTGGTGTGGTCGGGTCTCGCCATTGCTCCTGAGTCGCGGGCACGCGCGCTTCGCAGCAGGTCCGGCAGCGCACGAATCGCCTTTCTTACGCAGACTCGAAGCTAAGGAGAGTGTCGCTGGCCCACCAAGTTCGACGGCATGAAACGATCGCGTTCATCAACGAGGCCGTCGTTGTCGCGATCGCCAATCAGCGCGAGCGCAAATGCCTGCGAGTAGACGGCGCTTCCGGTGCCGTCACGCACCTCGAATCGTGCGTAGCGCGAACCGGCAGGCAGTGAAGCAAACAGGAGGTCGTTCCCGGTCGCGATGGTCGCGCCGTTCACAATCCAGCTAATCGATGCACTCGCCGAAACGTGCAGTCCGGCTGCGTCCGCCCAGACTGAATCGACAACTGGATATTGGCCCTTGGGATCGCCGCGGTCTTCGATCGCAAACACGCGCCCCGCGCGGAGTGCGCTGAACAGATCGCCAAGAGTCGCGGTTGGAGCGAACACCAGCGTTTTCCCACTGTCGCGGTTGCGCGGGCTCAGCGCAGTCTGCCGGCTCCCGGGACCAAAATGATCGTTCACCGCGACGCCAATCACATCGGGATTCGCCAGCAGCAACCGGTCCCATCGGCGTCGCATGACCTCGTTACGGTCTCGCACCATGAAGTACGGATCCCGTGCGTCTTCACGCTTGAACGCCGCGAACGCGGAGTAGACCTCAATAGCCGCGTACGCGCCGAGCGGCGAATACTCGTCGTAGTCGCCCCATGGATGGGCGACGATCGGAAAGCCGCCTCTCTCACGAATCAGATCGATCGCCTCTTGCGCCGACGTGTATTGCCACGCCTCGCGCTCGGCGTCTGGTCCCGAGGGCTCCCACTTTTCGATGTATTCCGTCATGAACGGCGACGCCAAATGCGTGTAGCCGACTTCTTCGCCTGACGGAATCAGTGTCTTGATGTTCTTGAACCCGCTGAGCAGCGCCGCCGGCAACCAGTTCTCTGGCGGCCAGTGCCGCGCCTTCCACGTGTATGACAGCGATTGCACGCCGCTGTAGTCCATGAGCGCGACCGCGTGATAGCCCGCGTCATCGTACGCCCGGTATTCCGCGCTGCTTACGCCCGGGTGATCGTGCAATTGCACCTTCCACACCGGCATCGATCCCCAAGTGATGCCCGCGTACGGATTGTTTCGAACGCCGTACGGGCCAGCCGCAACGCGAATCGGAATGCGGAATTCAGCGAACTTTTCGCCGTTTGGCGCAAGACGGCGATGGACAACGATCGTGTCCAGTCCGGACCAGGCACGCACCGGCCTGATGCGGACGTAATCCTGCGCAGCCGTGATGTCGATTTCGCCTCGGTGCGCGACAACCTGGCTGCCGTCGAGCGCGAGGAATTGCGTCGCACGCGGGAGAGCGATCGAGTCGAGGTGCCCTTCGCTCGCCACCAATTCCGGCAGCGTTTCTGTCGATACAGGAACAGCTGGTTCAACCGCTCGATCGCTCGAGCTGCATGCTCCCGCTGCGATTGCTATGACCAGCGCGCAGACTCGCGTGGGCCGCGAGTTGATGAAGCTCTCGCGGCCCACTTCGGTGTTGCATTCGGGGGTTGGCGATACCGGCATCGGTGGACGCATTACCCAGATAGGACGATCTAGCGCTTTTCCGACGACGTGAGGCGTGACGGGGCTCACTTTGCCGGACAGTCAGGGGCCCAATAGCCTGCACGCGCGCACGCCTCGGCGCTAGCGGGGCGGTTATTGGGCCCTGAGTAGGACCGCCAGCTCCCTGGGCTCTGAGTCTCCGTCCCGGTACGAGCTGACCTGGGCCACCGACGCACCGGCCGCGGCACAAATGTCGGCCAGGTACCCCGCAGTCTCCTCGCGGCTTTCCCCCTCGTGACCCTCGTAAATCAGCGCCTGCCACGGCAGCGAGGTCACCGAGCGGAGCCACCCAAGGTGCCGTCGGACCGCGAGATAGGACACGATCAATGGCGCGCGGCCCGCCAGGAAACGAGGGAGGTCGTTCTCGAGGCTGCGCTCCGTTGTGATGTCGCCGCCCGTGAGGGAGAAGCGCGTGCACCCAATCGCCAACATTTGGCGTTGCGTGTGCGGCACAACTTCAGCGCGGTCCCAGCCGTGGCACCACGCGGCGCCGGCGCGGAGATACGCTGCCATCATCATGCCGAGATTACAGCCCACATCCAAAACAATCGCGCCGTCAATGGTCGCGCCCGCAGCGCGAACCATCTCAACCAGCACATCTGCGCGGCGTCCGACATCACGCTTCGCGGCGACGTTCAACCCCGGGACAGACTGGTAGAGGTAGCGGCCGCCGCGCAGCCAACTCGACTGGCCGTAGTGGGTTGACGCCGATGCCTCCCGAGCGACTCGGAGCAGATAATTCGAGTAATCGCCGAGCACGAAGTTCTGAAAGTCGACGTAGCCGAAGTGTCCAGCCCCGTCGACGAACGCGTTGCCGTTGCAGTCGGGACGGCGGAAGTCGTCGTGATCGAATCCGCTTGGAGCCACGACCGCAAGCACATCGTTGTCGCGCAACGCACGCAACGCTCGCATGCCCTCGGTCCATTGTGCGTCATTCGGCGTGCGCCCTTCGAGATGCTCAGACACATACGCAACGCGCACGCCGTCGGCAAAACCAATTTCGATCAAGTCGTACAACCGCGGTCCTATGCCTTGGGTATGCAGTGCATTCGCGACCAAGGTCAAGTGCGGGTGTGAGTGCAGCATGTACCGCTGCACCTGCGAATGCACACCTTTCGCGACGTAGTCGCCTTCGGATACCGTGCCGGGGTTCTTAACAATCTTGATGCCGCTGTTTTCCGGATACTTCGCGCACAATTGGTTCAATGCGCTGGACCGCCACGCACCCGGGGTCAAATACACTGCGTGACCGCCGCTGACCACCTCGGAGCTCGCGTTCAGCACTCCGTCGAGCGTCACGCTGACATCAAAGCGTCGCGTGCGCTGCGACGGAAGGTCGGCGAGCGATGCACGACGCGACGTCAGCGCGCGGCCGAAGTCTCGCGGCCGCAGGTGGCGAATCACCCGCCATTCAATGACGAGGCGATCCTTGGCGTCTCGCGCCAGCGTAAACGCGCGAGGAAATCGTGTTCGTGCGAATTGTTTGACTGCGCCAAGGAATGTCACGACTGATTCGCTTTATAGTGCGGTGGCAGTAATGCCAAGCAACCGACGCGACGCGACCGTAAGAATAGCGCTGCGCGCGAACGTACTGACTCCCGTAGCAACCGCCGCGCCCACAACACCCCACAGTGGAATGAACACGGCGTTCAACACGACATTCAGGACCGCGCTCGCGACGATGGCGCGGCTTGCGACGCGTTCGTTGCCCGACATCGTGAGCAGGAATCCGACCGAGCCAAACGCGACGATGGAAATCTGACCCACGGCGAGGATCATCATCGGCAGCCAGCTATCGCGAAACTCCGCGCCATACAACGCAAGCAATCGTTCGCCGAAGACAATGAGCACCAGCAGCACGGGGATCGCATACGCGAGCACGCTCCGTGCGGAAATACGAAGGACGTCGCGCATGCCTTGCAGATCCCGCTTCGCGTAGAGCTCAGCCAGGAGCGGCGCAACAATAGCGTTGGCGGCGTTGATGGCAAGCGTAATCACCGTGACAAGCTGAGCCGCGACCGAATACAGTCCCGCCTCGGTCGTCCCGCGGTACGCCCCAATCATGAGCACGTCAGCGGATAACAACAGCCCTTGCGACACGGTGATTGCGAGCAGCGGCGCGGCGGTCGTAATCCACTCGCGCGTGCGATACTCTGGTTTCGCCGCGGCCGTCACGTGAGAGAGTGAAGTGCGAGTCAGCACGACGCACAGCACCAGTGCCATTGCCGTTGCGACGAGGTTTGCGATCATCACAGTTCCCGCACCGATGCTCGTCGCCCGCAGCTGCAGCAGCACACCGAGCACAACGAAGAGCGCGAGCGGACGCACGATGCCCTGACTGGCGGCGCTCGCAAGGGCGCGCTGCATTGCTTGCAAATGGCTGCCCGTCACTTTGAGCAGCACGAGTGTTGGCAACAGCACTGCTCCGCCGACGATCACCGACCGCGATGCATCTGCGAATTGCGAGTTTCGCCACTGCAACGCCGCACCGATAATCGCGAGTAGGCTCGCGACCGCCGCGCTCAACGCGACGGTCGTGAGTAGATATCCGCGCAACCGAGCCCACTGTCCAAGCGTGCGGTATTCAGCGACGAACCGCAGCGACGCCGTATCGAATCCAAGAGCGCCCGCGAGCGCAATCACGTTGACCCAACTCAACACGTACGCGTATCGCCCGAACTCGTCGGCGCCGATCATGCGCGCGATGACCAGTTGCGCGACGACCGCGAGTAGCGCCGAAACGCCCGCGACGCCGAGTTGGGCGGCGCTGGCTGCGACCACCAGTCGTTCACGACTCCCGGCCGGAAATCGCGTCTGCACGAACCGGGCGGCGGCGGCCAGGAGCGTCGTCACCGCGCCTGGTCGAAGTACCACGCCTGCGCCATCAGGACATCCCACAGCAAGTACTGCCAGTTGCGCTCGCCAGACTGGTGTTCACGCCACTTCCGTTCGACGTGCGCGTGCTCGAACAGCCCGGCGCGCTCGACAGATGCCTGGCTCAGTAAATCGCCGGCCCACGAGCGGAGGTCCGTGCGAAGCCACGTGTCGATGGGAACACCGAAGCCAGTCTTCGGACGCTCGAACAACGCGCGCGGCATGTAACGAGCCAGGAGATCGCGCAGAACGGTCTTCCCGCCGCTCCCGTTTCTTCGTTGCGAAGGCCGAATCTTCCACGCGAACTCAACGACCGCGTGATCCACAAACGGGGCGCGTGTCTCGAGGCTGACGGCCATTGAGGCCCGATCGACTTTCGTGAAAATGTCGTCGGGCAAATACGCCGTCGTGTCCAGCAACATCATCAGCGAGAGCAAGTCGTAGCGCGAGAGATCCTTTGCGAGCCGCTTCGCTGCAGTCGGCGGTTCCACACCGCCAACAACTACCGCCGCGGGATCCGGCCAGTGCGACAAGAGCGCAACGTACAAATCCTCACGCGTGGCCAGTTCGAGCGTTGCAGCCAGTCGGTGAATTCGGTCACCTGTGACTCGTATCCCGCGCGGCTTCGGTACCGCTGCGAGCAGCGAGTCCCAGCGTCTTGGCGAGACCGATGCGAGCGCGCCAGCCGTCATGCGCCGCGCGAAGTGCGGCACGCGAGAGAGCCCACGCCAGAGGCGCGAACCGAGTGCATAGCGATCGTAGCCTGCAAATGATTCGTCGCCGCCGTCGCCGGACAGCGCGACGGTAACGTGAGCGCGCGCGACCGTCGAAATCAGGAACGTCGGGATTTGTGAGACATCGGCGAACGGCTCGTCGTAGATCGTGGGCAATCGCGGGATCACCTCGAGCGCCTCGCGCGGTGACACGTACACCTCTGTGTGGTCCGTCTTGAGGTGTTCGGCAACCGCCCGCGCATACGCCGCTTCGTTGTACTCTGGCTCCCCAAAGCCAACCGTGAACGTGCGTACGGGTCGCGCAGAGTGCTTCTGCATGAGCGCGACAATGAGCGACGAGTCGATCCCGCCCGAGAGAAACGCACCGACCGGTACATCCGCGACCATTTCGCGGCCAATAGTCGTTTGCAACAACGCATCGAGCGCATCCGCCGTTTGTGCCTGCGAACCGTCGTGCCAATCGTGCCGGTCGGCAAGCGCGACGTCGCTCGCCACCCAGTACGGAGCCGGCGCGGGCCACTGCTGCGCGCCCGCGCGAAACGACAGCATCGTGCCCGCCGGCAGCTTGCGCACGTTCTCGTAAATGCAGTGCGGCGCCGGGATGTACATGTAGCGCAGCAACTGTGTGAGTGCAGCGCGATCGATCGAGCCTGCCCACCGCGAATGCGCGCGCAGCGCTTTCAGCTCTGAGCCGAAGACCAGCGCACCGTCGACCCACCCGTAATACAGCGGTTTCTCGCCGAGCCGATCGCGAACAAGCGTGAGCTCGCGCTGCTCGCGGTCCCAGATCGCCATGGCGAACATGCCGTGCATTGCTTCGACGGCTGCGCGCACGCCGCGCCGATCGCATGCGGCGAGGAACACCTCGGTGTCGGAGTGACCCCGCCATCGCGCGCCGTGTGACTCTTCAGCGGAACGTACGTCGCGCCAGTTGTAGAACTCGCCGTTGAAGCTCACGACGTAGCGGCCGCCGGGCGACACCATCGGCTGCGCACCTGCCTCGGACAGGTCGAGGATCGAAAGGCGTCGATGTCCGAGTGCGAGCCCGTGTTCAGCGTCGAGCCAGTGTCCGTCGGCGTCGGGTCCGCGATGCGCGATCGCGTTCGTCATCGCGCGAACTTCGTGTTGCAGATCTACTGAGTTTTTTCGGAAATCCCAGAGTCCCGCAACACCGCACATGATCGCCTTGCGTAGTGGCCGGAGTATGGTGGCGTTCGCACGCAACTTAGCCGTCGCGTACCGCACGACAATGATATCTTTGTGCGCCATGAGCCAGCGCCCGCGTGGCGCCAGACGTCATCCCGAGACGATGTGCAGATGACCACGCGCGAGCCGACGCACATTTCGCTGTTCATGCCAAGCTTGGCCGGTGGCGGTGCCGAGCGAATGATGCTGAACCTGGCTCGTGAGTTTTGCGGTACAGGTGCGCGCGTCACACTGGTGCTCGCAACGTCCACCGGCGAATACGCGCATCTCGTGCCGCCTTCCGTGGAAGTCGTTGATCTCAATCGCCCCGGCGTCGTAACGGCGATCCCGCGTCTCGCGCAGTACTTGCGGCGCACGAAACCCGACTCGATGCTCGTGACGCTCGATCACGCCGCGGTCGCCGCGATCTTCGCGAACGGCATCGCACGCGCAGGCACCAAAGTGTTTGTGCGCCAGGCGTGCGGCGTGTCTTCGCAGGAGCGGCCTACGCTGAAAGAGCGGCTGCTGCCGTGGGTGCAGAAGGTCGCCTATCCGTTCGCTGAGAAAGTGCTCGCAGTGTCCCGCGGAGTTGCGGACGACATTCACATCACACTCGGCGTCCCCAGAGAGAGAATTGAGGTCCTCGCGAACCCGGTGCTCACCGATGACTTGCACGAACTCGCGCTGAAGCCTGCGGGACATCCGTGGGTCGATGAACCGTCCGGACCAATCATTCTGGCGGCCGGGCGATTACACCGTCAGAAGGGATTCGACACGCTGATCGACGCGTTTGCCATGGTGCCACGTTCGATAGGCGCGCGACTGATCATCCTCGGCGAAGGCACGCTGCGCGCAACCCTGACAGAGCACGCCGCCCGGCTCGGCGTTCGAGAATTGGTGAGCATGCCCGGGTTTGCGAAAAACCCCTTTGCGTTCATGCGGCGGGCGAGTGTGTTCGTGCTCTCATCGCGTTGGGAAGGCATGCCCGGCGTGCTGCTTCAGGCGATGGCCTGCGGATGCCCCGTCGTGAGCACGAATTGTCCCTCAGGTCCCGACGAAATCCTGAACGACGGACAGCTTGGGCCGCTCGTTCGTGTTGACGATGCCGCAGGGATGGCGGAGGCGATCCAATCCGTTCTGAAAAAGCCAACGCCAGCAGACGCATTGCGCGCCGCAGTATCTCCGTACTCCGCGGGCAACAGCGCAAAGCGCTATCTCGCGGTACTCGCTCGTACGGCGTGAGCGACGCGCGCGACGCGGAGGCGACTGGCCGTCGACTGCTGTTCGTGGTCACGGATGACTGGTACTTCGTTTCGCACCGCCTCGACCTCGCGCGCGCTGCGATCGCGGCGGGATACACCGTTGGCGTAGCGACGCGCGTTGCGGACCACGGCTCGCAAATCACCAGCGCAGGTTGTGAATTGATTCCGCTCGACTGGCGGCGGCGCGGGACCACGCTGCTACACGAGATCGCGACGGTCGCCGCGCTTCGGCAGGCATACCGCACGTTCAAACCGGACTTCATTCATCACGTCGCGATGCGTCCGGTCTTATACGGCTCGATTGCTGCGCGGTCTGTGCCGGACGCACTTGTCGTGAACGCGATTGCGGGGCGTGGCTACGTTTTCACGTCGACGGATTTCCGCGCGCGGCTGCTGCGTCCGTTTCTTCGCGCAGCGATGCGGTTCGCGCTTGGCCGGCGCCGAACGCACGTGATTCTGCAGAATCCGGAGGATCGCGCACTGATCGCCGGCACGCGCCCTGACCGAACCAATGCAGTCACGATCATCCGCGGGGCCGGCGTCGATCCGAGCGCGTTTGCCGCATCCCCGATTCCTCCCGGCGCGCCGATCGTCATGCTCGCTGCGCGAATGCTGCGATCCAAGGGCGTGCCGGCGTTCGTCGACGCAGCGCGCGAGTTGCGCACCGCGTTCCCGGAAACGCGCTTCGTCCTGGTCGGAGATACTGACGCGGGTAATTACGCAGCGATCTCGCGCGAAGAGCTGACCGAATGGAACGCGAGCGGCGTCGTCGAGTGGTGGGGACATCGCGCTGATATGCCCGCTACGCTCGCGCAAAGCCACATTGTTTGCCTCCCGTCAACGAGCGGCGAAGGCGTGCCCAAGGTGCTCATCGAGGCCGCCGCGGTCGGCCGCGCGATTGTTGCGACCGATGTTCCCGGATGCCGGGAAATCGTGCGCAACAACGTGAACGGACTCCTCGTTGGTCCCGGCGACGCACGCGCGCTCGCGAGCGCGATCGGATTGCTTCTGCGCGACGCGCCGCGCGTCGAAAAGATGGGTGCGGCGAGCCGTTCGGTCGCGGTTAACGAATTCTCGATCGCGCGCGTTGCGGCAGCGACGCTCGACGTCTACCGCGCAAACACCGCGCGATAAACCCGGGATTGCTCGAGGGCGGTTGCGGCAACTCCGTGCGCCATGCCGTTCCAGTGTCCGTCGGTCGGAAACTCGAATCGTTTTGCCTCGCGCGCGAAATGCTGCGCGAAAACCGGCTGCAAATCGATTACCTCGAAACCGGCTGCGCGCGCTGTCTCGACGAAATACGATCGCATGATCGCGAAATAACTCGCGGCAATCGCCACGCTGTCGCCGGGTGAATAGATCGCTGAGCGCACTGCATCGACGACGAACACCACGCGCTGCGGTGCCAAGCCCGAATACTCGGGAAGCGACTGAAGGAACGTGTTCACTACGCGCTTGGAGTCAGCCAACCGTGCTGCCGACGCTTCCGCGGAAGTGTTGCCGACAAAGGTTTGCGTCGCGGGCTTCGCGAAATACGCTTTCACGCGCGCCAACGCGTCTTGCACGCGCAGGTTCAGCACCGCGTATCGCGCTACTGCCGACCGGCGCATGACTGCGCGACCCAAACTCGCAGGACGATCGTTACGTGCCAGGACAAGCCCACTCGGCGTTTCGCGGAACTGATGGTGCCCGGACGTTGCGCGGTAGCGGGACAGACTTTCATCGAAGTCATTGCCGACGATGACGATTGCCATACCGGTCGGGCGAAAAACGTCTCTCGCGTACGCGGCCTCGGCGAGATACTGGCTCAGCGCGGCGCCTGCGACGCCGAAGCTGTACACGCGACCGCGAGCGCCAACGGTCGTCGCGAGTCTCCCGTGTATTGTCGAATCGAAGGGAACGATCGCGGCTTCGACATAGCTGTCGCCGACGACGGCGAGCAGCGGCGACGTGGCCGACGAGTCGTACGCCCTGTTGTTCACCCAGCCGAAATTGTTCGTTCGACCACGATTGGCGTACGCCAGATTCCAGTCGCGCGAGTAAACGAACTCCCGGTTGGGTTCGAAATGAAAGGTCGGGTGCAAGCTGTCGACGGGCGTCGTCGCGAGTCCCGTGCTGACCGGCAGAAACCGCAACACGATTTCTGCGATCACGAACATGACAGCGAGCGACACGGCTGTGAGAAGTAATCCCGCAGCGAGTTCACGCAGCTTTTTCACGATCGCAGGCATGCGGACCGAAGTCTAAGACACACGACGCGCGAAACACATCGAGCACACGCGCCGAACGAGCTCTCGCTGGCGCGTCAGGCTCACCCTTTCTATAGTTGACGCATCCGCCGCAAGCCGAGCTCACAGCACCGAGGCGATGCCCGATCACCCCGGCAACCCCGACGGTTATTCCACCAGCGCGAGTGCGGCAGCGCACTCGGTAGAGGCGCAGCGGCCGACCGCCGCGCTCATTGGCATCGCAAGCGTTGCACTGGCCCACTGGCGCTGGTTCGTGATCATTCCAGTTGTGGTGGCGTCGGTCGTGTGCAGCATGGCGTTACTCGCGCCGCGCACATACACGAGTACGTTCTCGTTTGTCCCGCAGGTTACTGACGACGGACTTTCGAAGGTCAACGGACTCGCGGCGCAATTGGGCGTCAGCATTCCGGGCGTTGACCTCACGCAAACGCCGGATTTTTACGCGGGGCTGTTGAGGTCGGATCAGTTCAAGCGCAGCCTCGTCGAGGCCGAGTACGCCGTCGCGGGGAATGGCGGCGATACCCTGCGCAGCCTCATCGCGATCTATGAGGTTCCAGCGGCTGACCCCTTGGTCGCGCGCGATGATGCGGTGCTGCTCCTCTCGAACAACATGCGCGTTGGGACGGACCTGAAAACCGGAGTCATTCGCGTCGCAACACGAGCGAAGGACCCGGCGCTCGCATTCCAGATGTCCGAGCGAACGCTGGAACTCGTGAACCGGTTTAATACCGACAGTCGGCAGACGCGCGCAGCGCTTGAAGGACGATTCGTGAGCGGTCGGTTGACCGAAGCAAAAAAGGAACTACGCGATTCCGAAGATGCGTTGCAGGCCTTTCTCGAAAAGAACCGCGATTACACCAACGCGCCGCAACTCGTGTTCGAGCGCGACCGCCTGCAGCGCGAAGTGATGCTGCGCAACGATCTCTACGCCGCGCTGGCACAGCGTCTCGATCAGGCGCGGATCGAGCAGGCGCGTAACACACCTGCGATTACGCTCGTCGAAAAGCCGATCCGTGCGGCGCGGCCCGATCGTCGCTTTCTCATCTACAAAGGCGTCATGTCATTGATGGGCGGCGGAGTTTTCGCGGCGCTGCTTGTCGCGTTTCGCGTGGCAGTCCGGCGCGCGGCGAATGCTGAACCAGATGCTACACAGCACCTTTCGAGTACCCTCAACGATGTGGTTGCAAGCCAGCCGGCTTTTCTTCGTCGAATGCTCTCGCGCTAGGACTATCGCCCGCATGATGATGGCCGACCGAGTTGTGCGCCGTGTGCGCGCGCGTACGCTGATGCGTTTCGGGCTGCTGTGTGCCGCCGCCGTCGCTGCGCGCGCAATGCCCGTTTCGGCGCAGCAGCCCACCACGCAGCAAGCACAACAATTGTTGCAGTCGCGCAAAGACCTGGTCGCGCAGTTGCAGGCGCGGTTGCAGGCCAGCGGGATGACGGCCGAACAAGTTCGCGCGCGTCTCAAAGCGCTTGGATATCCCGAGTCATTGCTGGATCCCTATTTGCAGGGTGCGGTCCCAGACAGCGTAGCAACGCAGACCAGCGACGACGTCTTCCGCGCAGCGACACAACTCGGACTCGGCGTCACCACGATCCCGACGGTTGTGCCCGTGCCTCCACCGGTGCGCGATGACTCCGCGCTCGCGAATCGGCGAGGCGCGCTTCGCCGCGATTCCTCACTCACCGTCTTCGGCTCTGACGTCTTTCAGCGAAACACCAGCCAATTCGAACCAACAGAAGCGGGCGCAGCCGACGCGAACTACCGCGTAGGCGCTCGCGACGTCCTGTTGTTGATCATCACCGGCGATGTCGAACGCGCATATTCGCTCGACGTGACACGCGAGGGTTTCGTTCTCATTCCGCAGGTTGGTCAGGTGTTCGTTTCCAATCTGACCATCGCGCAGATCACCGACGTGCTCTTCTCGCGACTGAGCACACAGTATTCCGGCGTTACCCGCTCGCCCACGGCGCGCACAAAGTTCAGCGTGAGTGTTGCGCGTGTGCGCTCCAACCAAGTGTTTGTCGTCGGTGACGTCGTTGCGCCGGCGAGCTATCAAGTATCGGGGCTTGGCACGATGCTCACCGCGCTATATGCGGCGGGCGGACCGTCAGAATCCGGCACGATGCGAAACGTGCAGTTGCTCCGCGGCGGAAAGCTTGTCTCGACGCTCGACGTCTACAACTATTTGTTGCGCGGTGACGTCGCAACGGATTTGCGCTTGGAGACCGGCGACGTGGTGTTCGTGCCGTTCAATGGGAAGCGCGTCGCACTCACCGGTGAGGTCGGACGTGAGGCGATTTACGAGTTGAAACCAACCGAGACGCTCGCCGATTTGTTTCAGTACGCGGGCGGGCTGAAAGCGACGGCGGCCAGAAACAGAATTCAGATCAGCCGAGTCGTTCCACCGGAACTCCGCCGCGAGCGCGGTCGAGATCGCGTTATCGTCGACGTGCAAACGGACACCACCCAGAACGCCGCGCTGCCCGCCTTCCCGCTGGCTGATCTCGACAGCGTGTACGTGTACCCGATTAGCGATCGTGTTCGCAACAAAGTCACGGTTACCGGCAGCGTGTGGAGCGCGGGACCCGTAGCACTCACGCCCGGCATGCGCGTGTCCGCCGCGCTGCGCGCGGCCGGCGGACTTCGGCCTGACGCGTATCTCGGCGAATTGCATATCACTCGGCGAATGCCCGATGAGTCGAGGGTGCAGTTGCGGACGAGCCTCGCCACGCTGAATACAAACGCGGCGGACGACTTGGTCTTGCAGGAAGACGACGAGCTCAGGGTTTTTTCAAAAGAAGAGTTCCGCACACCGCAACACGTCGCGATCACCGGAATGGTGAATCGTCCGGGTCGGTACGACTTCAGACAGGGGATGTCGCTGCGCGACCTCATCCAGATCGCTGGTGGACTGCGGATCGGTGCGTACCTCGGGAACGCCGAAGTCGCACGCCTGCCTGGCGACAGAACCGGTGGTAAGCTCGCGACGACGTTCCGTGTGTCGCTGGACTCGAGCTACCTGTTCGATTTAGCCGACGCAACGCGTGCGGCGGCCGCGCGCGGCCAGCCGTTTGTGCTCGAACCCTACGACAACGTTCTGATTCTGCGCGAGCCTGACTGGGCCTTGCTGCGAACCGTCGTGGTCACCGGCGAAGTGAAGTACCCAGGCGTGTACGCACTCGAAGGAAAGAATGATCGCCTCGCCGATATCGTGCGCCGCGCCGGTGGTCTCACGACGGAGGCGTACGAGGCGGGCGGCGCGTTTATCCGTCGACTCGATGGCATTGGCCGTGTCGACATCGATTTCCCGCGCGCACTCGCAAACCCTTCGTCGTCCGAGAACGTGCGGATGGAAGAGGGCGACTCCGTCAACGTTCCGACGTTCACACCAACCGTCAAAGTCGGCGGCGCAGTTAACTCGCCGAGCAGCATTTCGTACCGTCAAGGCCGGAACCTGAAGTACTACGTCGATGGTGCAGGTGGCGCGGCGCGCGACGCTGACCTCTCGCACGCGTACGTGACCCAACCCAACGGGGCCGTGGAAGTGTACAAGCACCGCTTTTGGTTGCTCCCTGACGGCGTCCCCCAGCCGCGACCAGGTGCGATGGTCGTTGTGCCTGCTCGCGAGAAAACAACCGTTGATCGCGAGCGCCTGTACGGCTCCATCGCGCAGGTCGTCGCCAGTCTCGCTGCCGTTGTGATCGTCGCGCTGCGTTGACGCGCAGATGAATTCGCGCGCCGAAGCGTTCCCGGCGCTCGCGTTTGACGCGATCGGGGAGCGCTACCAAAACGCGGTCGCTGCGTTCACGGTTCTCGCCTTTTCGAGCGGGATTCCCGTCTACGTGTACAGCAGCGCCGGCATTGGCTTGGCGCCGCTGCACTGGGTCTACCTCGTGGTGCTGCTCGCAGTACCGATTGCGTTTCGCCCCGACGCCGTTCTGCGCGCACTGCAGTCGCGACTGGTCACGTGGTGCGGCGTGTACCTCACCGCAACACTCGCGGCATATCTGCTTTCGTCACGATCGGGCGTTGCACAGCAAGAGTTGCAGCAGCGTGCGTTGACTGCGATTGCCATTCCGACGTTCACGTTGATCTTCTCGTCGCCTCGCGCAATACGCACGGCCCGTGTCGCGCTGGTTGCCGTTGTGCTCGCCGCTGTCGCCCTGAACTTCTACGAGGTGATGCGGCCACAAACGCTGAGCGCCGTGTACGGTCGATCCGCCGGGTTCTACATCAATCCGAACATCAGCGCGACCGCGATCACAGTCGGAATGACGTTGTGCATCGGCGTGGTATCGTCGCGCTGGCGGGACGCGTTCGCTGCGCTCGCCGGACTCGGCGTGCTCGTTACGCTGTCACGCGGTCTGCTGATCGCGTTCGTGTTTGCGCTGATTGTGCTCTGGAGCGCGGGGGCTATTCGGATGGGGCGCGCCGTGTTGATCGGCGCAATGCTCCTGGTCGCCGGGGCGATTGCGGTCGTGGTCACGCTCGGGATCGAGACAACAATGGCAGCGCTGCGATTGGCGACACAAAGCGGAATTATCGACCGCCTCGTGGACCCGTCGGTCGCGATGGGCGGCGCGGACTACAGCACGAACCTGCGCATGGAAGAAGCACGCGCAGCGTGGCAGCAGTTCATGGACTCACCGCTGATCGGCAACGGCGTCGCGTCGACCATCGAGTGGGAGGTGCACTCGTCTACACACAACATCTACCTGCGGCACTTGGCCGAATACGGTGTTCTCGGAATTCTGCTTTTCCCGGGACTTATCCTGGCGATCTTCGCTGGAGTACGTCAGCCGGAGCGCGTGCAGATCGGCGCGTTTGCCGTCGCGATCCTGGTCGCAGGAATGTTCAGCCATAACGTGTTGGATGAGTGGGACGCACTGATCGCGTTCGCGCTCGCTGCCGCCATGTCGGTGCAGTCTCGAGTCGCCCTCGGTCCGGTGGCGCGACGCGGCTCTGCCACAACCGCAGCGTGACTGAAGCGCGCCCGGACAAAACGCGTATTTGCGCGGTCATTCCTGATTTGCGCACCGGCGGCGCCCAGCGCGTGTTGCTGACACTCGTGGAAGAATGGGCGCGCCAAGGTCACACCGTCTTCCTGCTAACGCTGGACAGTGCAGATCACGACTTCTTCACTGTCCCTCCTGGCGTTCAACGCGTGTCCGTTGGCGGTCTGACGCCGAGCGATTCCGCATTGACCGCCATCCGGCAGAACACGCGCCGCATTCGCGGGCTTCGTCGCGCCATCGCGGCGTCGCGACCAGACGTCGTGGTGTCGTTCATAGACCTCATGAACGTCACTGTGCTCGCGGCATGCCTCGGCTTGCGCGTCCGCACGTTTGTGTCTGAGCGCGTATATCCGCCAGCGCACCACATCGGACTACCGTGGCGCTTCCTTCGCCGCGCACTGTACCCATCGGCCGACGGCGTCGTGATGCAAACGCAACTCGGTCACGCGTGGGCCACAGCGTTTGTGAACGCCGAAAAAGTTGCGGTGATTCCCAATCCAGTTTCGCGCGGATTCCTCGGCGCTCCGTCAGGCTCCGCCGTGCGAACAAAAGCAATCGTGGCTGCCGGGCGCCTCGTCCACCAAAAGGGATTTGACCTGCTCCTCGCTGCGTTTGCCCGCAGCCGAGCGCGGGCGCTGGGTTGGCGGTTGCGCATTCTTGGTGATGGCGTCGAACGCGGCGCGTTGACTGCTCTCGCTGCGCTACTCGGCGTTTCCGATGTTGTTGAACTCGGCGGTGCGTCGGATTCGCTCGCGCACGAGTTTTCAACGGCGTCCGTTTTTGTGCTTCCATCGCGCGGCGAGGGATTCCCGAATGCCTTGCTCGAAGCGATGGCAATGGGCTGTGCGGTCATCGCAACCGACTGCACCACCGGGCCGCGCGATATGGTCAGTGACGGTGTTGACGGCATCCTCGTCCCGAACGAGGACGTCGACAGGCTCACCGAAGCACTCAACCGACTGATGGGTTCGCAGTCAGACCGGGAAGAACTCGGTCGAAACGCGACTCGCGTCAGAGAACGTTTTGCTCCCGAGACTATCGCGAACAAATGGATCGCACTGTTCGATGCGACTGTGAGTAAGCCGGCATGAAGTGTCTCGTCACCGGCGCCGCAGGTTTTATCGGCGCGCAGACCGCGAAGCGCCTGCTCGATCGCGGCGACACGGTTATTGGTGTCGACAACCTCAACGATTACTACGAGGTGTCGCTCAAAGAAGCGCGAGTCGCGCATCTCGTGAAGAACGATCTCTTTCGATTTGAACGGATCGACATCGCGGATCGCGGCGCCATGAAACAGCTCTTCGAGCGCGAGCGGTTCGACCGCGTGGCGCATCTCGCGGCGCAGGCTGGCGTCCGCTACTCGCTGACGAATCCGTTCGCGTATATCGACAGCAACCTCGTAGGCTTTGCAACCATTCTCGAAGGTTGTCGCCACACCAACGTCGCTCATCTGGTGTACGCGTCGTCTTCGTCGGTATACGGCGCGAACGAGACAGCGCCGTTCTCCATTACGCACGGCGTCGACCATCCGGTCAGCCTCTACGCTGCGACGAAAAAGGCAAACGAAATGATGGCGCATACATACAGTCATCTCTTTCGTTTGCCGACGACGGGTCTCAGGTTCTTCACGGTGTATGGACCGTGGGGCCGTCCCGACATGGCGTACTTCCAGTTCGCACGCGCCATCCTCGCGGGAAAACAGATCAAAGTTTTCAACCATGGCCAGATGGAACGCGACTTCACGTTCATCGACGACATCGTCGATGGAGTTGTCGCAGCCGTCGACCGAATTGCCGCTCCGGATCCTGCGTGGTCCGGCCTGGCACCGAACCCATCGACGAGTTCCGCACCGTATCGCGTTTACAACCTCGGCAACGCAACGCCGGTGAAGCTCATGCGCTTCATCGAAGTGCTGGAGGACTGTCTCGGCCGCAAGGCGGTGAAGGAGTTCGTCGACATGCAGCCAGGCGACGTGCTCGCGACGGCAGCGGACGTTGCAGCGTCAACCCGAGACCTGGGGTTCCACCCAAGGACGTCCATCGAAAGCGGACTCCGTCAATTCGTGGACTGGTATCGCGGCTACTACCGTTAGGTTCACGCGCTCCGCGCAGCGTCACTGCAGCCGCGTTCTCAAGCCGCTCGATGTCTCTCGTTTCAATTACTGACCGCCCGCTCAACGGTTCGCCGGCGCCCGACGCGCTGATCCGTTCGCCACTCACACCCGCTGACGACTTCTTCGTCCGCAACCACGGCGACATCCCGGCCACCGCACCAGACGTCCGCATCACTGGCCTCGCCAAAACTCCACTTACCCTCGATCGCGCGACCCTCAGCGACTTCCAACGCGTTACGCTCGAAGCAACGCTGCAATGTGCGGGCAACCGGCGTTCAGGTTTGCAACGCGTCAGACCAATACTCAACGAACTGCCCTGGGGCAGCGAAGCGATCGGTAACGCGACATGGGAAGGCATTCGCCTCGCCGACGTCTTGCAACGCGCGGGGGTGACCGACGGCGCCGCGCACGTCTGCTTCACCGGCGCTGACCCCGCCATGGGCAAACACGCCGGAACGCACTTCGGCGCATCCATTCCGCTCGACAAAGCCATGAGCGGCGACGTCATCATTGCCGATACCATGAACGGCGCACCGCTCACACCAACGCACGGCGCACCGGCGCGCGTGATCGTGCCCGGCTACATCGGCGCCCGCAGCGTGAAGTGGCTTTCCGAAATTCGCGTCGAACACGAACCATCCACCAACGTCTTTCAGGCCGCATACTCCGTCGGCGATCGCGTGCTCGGCGCGTTCCCGCTCAGTTGCGCGTTCGCACTCCCCGCCGAACACGCAACGCTCGCGCGTTCAGCATCGCGCGTTTGCGGATGGGCAATCGCGGGCGATTCGCACACGGTCGCGCGCGTCGAGGTCTCCGTCGACGGCGGATCGACATGGCGTGAAGCAACGTTTACATCGCCCGCCAAGCCATTCGTGTGGCGGCTGTGGGAAGCGCCGGTCTCGCTCGAGCCTGGCGAGCACGAACTCGTGTGTCGCGCGACGGACACCGCGGGCAACACGCAGCCGCCCGACGCGGATTCCGTGTGGAACGCGAAAGGCTACGTCAACAACAGCTGGGACCGTGTGCGAGTCCGGGTTGGGTAGCCGTTCGGCTATATTTCGCCCGCGATGATCGACATCAGAGTTCCGCCGCTCGGCGATTCCGTAACCGAAGCCACCGTCGCCCGGTGGGCAAAGAATGAAGGTGATCCGGTCACGGCCGGCGAAACGCTCGTTGAGTTGGAAACCGACAAGATCAACGTCGAAGTTCCTGCCGAGCGCGATGGCGTATTGCGCAGCCGCGCGAAGGCAATCGGCGATCGCGTCGGCGTTGGCGATGTGCTCGGCAGTTTCGACGATTCCGCGCGCGCCGACGACAAGCCAACGCCGCGCACGAGCGACGCCGCGATTACACCGCCGTCGCGCGCTGCCGCTCCCGCTGTAACGCCGACATCGTCGCTGCCCGCTCCGTCGCGTCCGTCAGGTCCGCGCGCTGCACCATCTGCCGTTCGCCTCGCCGGCGAGCAGGGATTGTCACTCGCGGGAATCAAAGGCACGGGACGCGGCGGAGTGATTTCGAAACCGGATGTGATTGAACAACAGTCGCGAGCCGTGAGCCCTGAACCCAGAGCCGCGGCAACTCCCACGGCCCCAGGGATCACAGCTCAGGGCTCAGGGCTCGCTTCGCGGGAAACCCGCGAAGCCATGTCCACTCGCCGCAAGCGCATCGCGGAGAATTTGCTCCAGTCGCACCTCAGCACCGCGCATCTCACGACGTTCAACGAGATCGACATGGGCGCAGTGATGGCGATTCGTGAGCGCCACAAAGAACGCGTCGAAAAACAGCACGGACTCAAGCTGTCGTTCATGCCGTTCTTTGCGCGCGCGTCGGTGCTCGCGCTCGAAGCGTTCCCCACAGTGAACGCGCAGATCGACGGCGACACGATCGTCTACAAGCACTACGTCAACCTCGGCATCGCCGTCGCGAGTGAGCAGGGGCTCGTTGTTCCAAACGTGAAGGACGCGCACGCGAAGTCGTTCGTGCAAATCGGTCACGACATTGCGGCGCTCGCAAAAAAAGCGCGCGATGTGAAGCTGACGATGGACGACCTCACCGGCGGCACGTTCACCATTACCAACGGCGGCGTGTTCGGTTCACTGATTTCGACGCCGATCATCAATTATCCGCAGGTCGCGATTCTCGGCCTGCACAAGATTCAGGAACGCCCGGTGGTCGTGAACGGCGAGATCGTGATTCGGTCGATGATGTACGTCGCCATGTCATACGACCACCGCATCATCGACGGTCAGCAGGCCGTGTTGTTCCTCGTACGGATCAAGGAGTTGATGGAAGATCCGGGGGCAATGCTAATCGGGTAGAGCGGCGCGGTTATTTCACGCGTCTCGACGCGGCGTTCTTCGGTCCGCGCACTTCAAGCGTCGCCAGCGCCGCTTCGATATCCGCGCCGAGTGGAATTGCAAACGCAAAGTGCCCGGTGTCCGGTGCGTGATCGATCTCGGCCGGTTCGAAGTTGTACGCGAACAACACGCGTCCATCGCTGGCGCGGCCTTCCAGACGATAGCGACCCGCGGTGCGCTCCGGTTTCGTCGCGCGTGCGTCGTTCGTTTGCGCCGGCTCGAGCGTTACGCGGCCGCGATCAACGGTGCCGCGCACGATCAGTGAACGCGCGATTGGAGCGTTGATCGCGGCGATCTGCGCGGCGCGTTGCGCGGCAACAGTCCCGCGGAACGTCAGCACGCCGCGATAGGTGTAGTCGCTGATCCACGCCCCAGGATAGCAATAGCTCATGATGTCGCCGAGCCCTGGCGACATCACCGTCGCAACGGGCGATCGACCGTCCACCCACCCGCGCACATCGAAGCCGGTGAGTCCGATGATTCCGCCGGCATATGGATACAGCGGATCGGGATTCGCGGGACCGCCACACGGTGCGTGACGCCGGCCAAAGGTGTGACCCATTTCGTGCGCGGTTGTCTCGCGCGTGAAGCCGGGATCGCTTGCCCACCCTGCGCTGGTTACCAGCGCCGTGCGCGTACCAGAGCCACTGCTCGAACCCGACGATGGGATGTACGCCATCCCGCCCGCGTTCGTGTAGGTAAATCCGTTCGGCGGCAGCACAACGCCAACCCAGTAGACCGTTGGATCAGCATCGGCAAGGCGCGCTGCGTCGAGTTGCGCGAGCAGCGGTGACCAGAACGTCGCGATGTTGCCGCCGTCCGTCGGCGGTGTGCCGAATGACAAGTTGGTCGAGAACGGCGTACCGATGGTCGTCGTGATGGTCGCGAGCGGATGCACGCTTCTGACCATTCGCAAATACTCCGCGATGTTTCCCGCGGAAACGTTGCCCGTGGTGTTGTTGTGCACCGTGAGCGTGATCGGTACAAACCGAATCGAAATCGACGGAACGCTCACCATCGATAACGTCGGCGTACCGACACGCGGGAACACATCGTTCGCCACATCCGCATCCGTCACGAGTCCCTGCGGATCGCGCACAACTTGCCACTTCATTTGCGGTACGAGCGCACTCGGCGCCAGCCGGAATTGCACCGTGGGTGCGTTCATCGACGGCGACGCCGTGATCGTTCCCGATGTGAGCGCGGTATCTGCGCTCACGAGTGACCCGCCAGCGTCGAACACGCGCAGCACGATCTTCATCGGTGTCGCCGACTGCACCGTCGACGCAATCAACACATTCACCGCGGCGCCGTTTCCGTTCAACACCATTGGAACGGATCCGTCGGCGATTTGAATCGCCTGCGTCCACTGCACGTTCACGATCGAGTAGTCCTGGGGAACGATCTTCGCGATCACGACGGCCGTGTCGGACTTGCCTTCGCTCGTCGCGGTGATCACCGCGCGCCCCGGTGACTCCGCGGTCACGACACCTGACGCCGACACAGTCGCAACGTCCGCATCGCTCGTCGTCCACTCGATCAACCGGCCGGTGATGATCGTGCCACTCGCGCGGCGCAGCGTTGCTGTCAGTTGCTGAGTGAGGTCGATTCCAAGGTCAAATGAATCGGGCAACACTTCCACCGTCGCGACTGGTGGCAGAATCACGCGCACGACACTTGTGTCGGTTTTTCCGGCGCAGGTCGCTACGATTCGGGCGCGTCCGGGTGACAGGCCGATGACGCTTCCGGAAAGCGCCACGGTTACAAGGCCAAGATCCGGCGAAGACCATGTGATCTCGCGACCTTCAATCACGTCACCATCTGCATCGTACACGGTCGCAGCGAGTTGTACACTCGCGCCCGTGATGACGTCGACCGAGTCCGGTGCAACGCTGACGGTCGCGACGGCGCGCGGTCCCGTGGAGTCACCGCCGCACGCGGCAACAAATGCAGCGAACAAGAACGCACAGCAACACGCAGCGCGCGCGAATGCGCTGCGCTCAGACGCGCAACACGATCTTGCCGAATTGCTCGCCACGTTCCATGCGTTCGAATGCATCGCGTCCTTGCGCCAGCGGAAACGTCGAATCCACCACTGCCGTCAGCCGACCCGAAATCAGTTCTGCTGTCACTGCCTCGAACTCCGCCTCGGTGCCCATCGTTGACCCGAGGATCGACCATTGGTTCCAGAACAAGCGGCGCACATCAGTCTCTACCATCGGCCCGCTCGTTCCGCCACACGTGACAAGTCTGCCGCCACGGCCAAGCGCGCGGAGTGATTGAGACCACGTTGCGGTACCGACTGTGTCGACGACGACGGTCACGCCGCGCTTGCCCGTGCGCGCGCGTACCTCCGCGGCCACGTCGACATTCTGGTGATTGAGCACTTCGTCGGCGCCGAGCGCCTTCGCGCGCGCCAGTTTCGCATCGCTGGAGCTCGTGACCCACACGCGCGCACCGCGCGCTTTGCAAATCGCGAGCGCCGCGAGCGCCACGCCGCCGCCGATGCCCCAAATAAGCACATCGTCTTTGTTACTCACCGCGGCGCGCGTCATGCACATGCGCCACGCGGTGAGCGTCGACAACGTATACGCCGCAGCAACATCCGCCGGCACTGACGATGGAATCACGCGAACGTTGCGCGCCGGTACGCACACATACTCCGCGAACACACCGGGCAGATGTTCACCCAACACGCCGAAGCCCGGCGACAGCGGTTCTTCCCCGCGCTGTGTGTATTCGTCGTCGCGCGTGGAGATTCCCGGATTGATGACCACGCGGTCGCCCGGACGCACGTGATAGCGCGCGGGAATGTCTCCGCCAATTGCGTCGATGGTTCCGCTTGCGTCTGAACCGAGAATCCATTTTGGCGTCGGCGCCTTGTTCGGCAAGCCGCGCACGACGAACACGTCGAGATGGTTGAGCGCGCACGCGTCGATCTTCACGCGCACCCATCCGGGTTGCGGTTCCGGTTTTTCCAGATCGTCGCGAAACTCGATCTTGTCGAGTCCGCCGAACGCCGAGATCGTCAGTGCGCGCATCAAGTACGCGTTCCCCGTTCGGCGTCGAACAACACAGACCGTTTGCACTTTGGGCACATCAGCCACTCGCGCCGCCGTCGATAGCCAAGTCCAAATGATCCGCCCGTAATCGGCCGCTCGCGCATTGGCACTTCGCATCGCGGACACGTCGCCGCGCCCGTGCTGAGCCACGACGTCCTCAGCGCGGCCTCTTCAGCATTGGTGTAACGCGCGGATTCGGCCATGAGCGCGAAATCTGGCGCGCGGGACCACGCGCCGCAGCCTCGTCGCTAGATGTGAATCGCCCTTCCCAGCGCCCCGAGTGCCGCCTCTTTCGTCGCCTCGTTCAGCGTGGGATGCGAGTGACATGTCAACGCAATGTCTTCCGTTGTGCCGCGGAATTCCATCGCAAGTACGACTTCCGCAAGCAACTCGGAGACGTTCGGTCCGATCATATGGCAGCCGAGTATTTCGTCCGTGCGCGCGTCGGCGATGAACTTCACGAAGCCCGCATTCTCGCCCATCGTGCGCGCGCGCCCATTCGCGGAAAATGGAAACTTGCCGATGCGAATCTCACCGCGTTCTGCGCGTGCTTCTGCTTCGGTAAATCCAACGGTCGCAATCTCCGGCCACGTGTACACGACCGATGGTACCGTGTGATAGTGCATTTTCGCGGACTTCCCCGCGATGACCTCGGCGGCAACCACACCTTCGTCTTCGGCTTTGTGCGCGAGCAGCTTGCCGCCAACGCAATCGCCGATCGCAAATACGTTCGGCAGGTTCGTGCGCATTTGTGCGTCAACGAGAATCTCGCCGCGCGCACCGAGCGTGAGCCCCAGCGCTTTCGCATCGATGCCGCTCAAGCTTGGCTTGCGCCCAATCGACACGAGGACATAATCGGCTTCGAGCGTTTCGCTCTTGCCGTTCGCGTCGAGTTGCAGCCGCACACCCGCGGCGTGCTTCTCCGCGCCAGTGACCTTCACACCGGTGCGCAGCGTAAGCCCCTGCTTGGTGAACACGCGCGTCGCTTCGCGAACCACGTCGTCATCGTTGCCCGGGAGAATTCCCGGCGCGAGTTCAACGACGGTGACTTTCGCGCCGAGCCGGCGCCATACGGAGCCAAGTTCAAGACCGATGACGCCGCCACCAATCACGACGAGGTGCTTCGGAACTTCCGGAATCTTCAGCGCACCAATGTTCGAGAGCACGCGCTGTTCGTCGAACTTCAGAAACGGTAGCTCAAATGGGACCGAGCCAGTGGCAATGATGACGTTCTTACCAACGTACGTCCGCTCTTCTCCCTTCTTACTTCTCACCTGGACGTGATTGCCCCGGCTCAGTGCGCCGAAACCCTGGGCCCATTCAACTTTGTTCTTCTTGAACAGAAACTCGACGCCGAGTGTGTTCGCGCCGACGACGTCGTCTTTGCGCTTCATCATTTGCGCGAGATCGACACTGACGCTGGAAAAAACGATGCCATGCGTCTTCGCGTGTTTCGACGCGAACTCGAACTGTTCGGACGATTGCAGCAGCGCTTTGGACGGAATGCATCCGACGTTCACGCACGTTCCGCCAAGCGTAGCGTCCGACTCGACGCACACCGTAGTGAGTCCGAGTTGCGCGGCACGGATCGAGGCGACGTAGCCGCCGGGGCCGCCGCCAATGACGACGACGTCTTTCTCTATGTGCGACACGATTGTACGGGCGTTGATGAAGTGACGCGCGGAAATCTACTCAGATGCCGGCGACGACTCCGAACCGCGCATAGAGCTGCCGCACCACTGCATCGGTTTGCGGGTCCCGCGTTTCGTCGCGGCCGAATTCGGACTGCCATTTGAGACGATGCCCGCGGAGATACCGCGACAGGCCGATCGCGGTCTGCGTGCGCTCGTTTGCGCCGGGCGCGCCGTAGATCGCTTCTTCCGGAGTCACGCGCGATACGCGCGCGCTCGGCAGCCATGAACCGCTTGTCACGTAGCTCGCCTGAACGCTGATACCGTGACCCGCGAACACGGCGCGAGAATCGAGCCCCGATGTCGTGACGGGATCGCGCGATGTGCGGCGCGCGAATTCGGCGGCAATCGCAAGTCCGCGTCGCTTGAACACCGCGTCGACGAACGTCGTTTGCATGTCGCGCGTCGCGAACAGCGACTGACCAGTTTGTCCGCCGATGCGCGTCGCGTCTTCGTTCTTGGAGAATGACGCGCCAACCGCGAGTCTCGATGATGGCTCGCGTTTCAGATCTGATTCACTGAATGCACCGTTGCCGATGAATGCGCCGAGTGGCTGCCAGTCGACGCGTGCAGTGTACGCGAGGCCCGCGTCGCCAACGGCGGCGTTTCGTCCTTCGCCCGACGTCACCGAAGCCCGTACGAGCACCGGCCGATTGCCGAATGGAAGCGTGTATCCGGTGAACACACCTGCGTCGCGATCCAGTGCGAATGTGGAGTTCACGATCGAGCGTTCGGAGAATTCGATTTCACTCACCGAGGTAAGCGACGCGCGGTTGCCATAGATCTTTGCCTGGCCGATGCCCGTGTAGAAACGCGGTGTCCAGTTCCAGGTGACGAGCGCGTCGGCAAGTGCGTTGAATACGCCGACGCTGTCGGACGCACCGTCTTGTCGCGAGACGCCGAACTGCAACTGGAATCGGAGACGCGGATCGAGTGCGGTGCCCGACAGCGAAATACGTGCGCGCCGAATGGTGAGTCCGACGTTTCGAACAGGCCCGCTCTCATCGTCCGTCTGCAGCGTGACGAGCGGCTGGACGTAGAAGCGCAGCGCGACTTCCGTTGCGCGCGCCGGCGCGGTGAACACGAGCCCGCGATCGTCGAGTGCGACGCGCGCAGCAGAAGTGTCCTGCGCGGCGAGTGGTGCAGAGAATACGCATGCGACAAGTGCAACGCGCTTTACGAATTGCGACACAATGATCCTTTCGGCGTTGGAATGGTGACACACGCGAATCTAAGAGGTGGCATAGTGTGGGATGATCGATCGGCAAACAGAGCGCATCATCGCGGCGGCGATCGAGGTGCATCGGCACCTGGGGCCCGGCCTGCTGGAGTCGGCCTATGTGGAATGTCTCGTTCGCGAACTGACGATACGAGGAATTCCTTTTCAGCGCGAAGTCCCGCTTCCAGTGCGTTACCGCGGCGTGCTCGTCGACGTTCGGTACAAGCTCGACTTGCTCGTGTACGGAGATGTTGTTGTGGAATGCAAGTCAGTCGAGCGCTTGGCAGGCGTGCACAAAGCCCAAGTGCTCACGTACCTGCGCCTCGGCGAATGGTCCCGCGGACTGCTGATCAACTTCAATTGCGCGCAGCTCGTTGACGGGGTCCGGCGCGTCGTGAATCGTTGGTCGCCGCCCGGCAGCTGACCAGCAAACGCAACGCAGAGCCGCAGAGGACGCAGAGGTTCGCAGAGAAAGACTGATGGTAACTGCTCGCGCACGGCAGGAGCCGGCAGCGCGAGCGCTGTTACCACAGTTCCTCTCTGCGGCCCTCTGCGTCC
>DATELA010000005.1:0-3449 GCA_035277145.1 Gemmatimonadaceae bacterium
CGCCTTTCGCATTTCGCCCTCTTTCTCGGTCCTCGAACGTTAGAGCCGGAAGAGGTATGAGAGCTTCAGAAAGAATCCGTCGCTTGTCCGCGTGAGATCGCTCGGCTTGAAGAACTCGTCACTGCCAAGACTCGTTCCATATCCCGCGAACAACACCGTGCCCGGGTTCGGCTGATACGACACGAGCCAGTCCGCGCGGAATCCGCCGCGTTCAATCGGCGTCGACTGCACGTACGTGCCGTCGGCCTGGCGGAACAGAATGGGTTTTTCGGTGCGCGAGTCGTCGCGCAGCGCGTCAATGCTCGTCGCGTCGTGCTGACCAACGAATCGCAGGAACAACGGCCGCGCGATCTGATACTCGAGCTTCACACGCGGAATTGCGCGCAAGCGCACGAGCGATCCGTCGCTCTTGCGATGCGTGCGCTGCTCGATGTAGCGCCCGTTCAGTCGAATGCGATCCGTCGGACGCCATTCCGCATTCAACGTCGTATACAGAATCCACGCCGACGACCACTCGTCGAAGTTGTCGTCCTGCCCGCCGACGAGCTCGATGCCGCCGGCGAACTTGCGCCACTGCGGTGTGCCCAGCGACGTCATCGCGCCGATGTTCGTGAGGCGGTCAGTGCCCACGAACGGAACCGTGTCCGTCACGGGACCCGTGACGCGTTCGACGTAATAATTCGTGTACAAGTACCACGGATACTTGAACGTTTCCGTCCACGTGTAGAACGTCGCGCGCCAGCCGCCGCGCAATGTCGCGTTCGTACTCGTGTTCATCTTCATGTCGTTCGGCTCGGTGCCGCGCGTGAAACGGTCCCATTCCCACGTGTGATCGAACACCGGCGAGAACGAGATCGACTCGAAGATGCTGTTCTGCGGGAACCACGTTTTGCGCGGCGTGAAGTTGAAATGCGCGACATCCGCACGCGAAATGAATCCGCTCTGCGTGCGAAAGTCGGGGTGCACGCCTTCGAGCACGAGATTGAATCCCGACGTACGGCCCGTCTTGGTGAGGCCGAAGTCGAACAGCGGCCGCCACTCCGTTTGGCCCGCCGCACTGCGCGTGAAGCTCGTCGCCAGTTGTCCGTTGAACACGTAGCGCGATCCGAGCAGCAAACGCGTATCGATTCCCGCGACGCGATTGTAGTTGTCGCCGTGCACTCGATCCGTGTACACCACGCCGAGCGTGGATTGCGCGCCGAGGTCGCGCCGCAAGCGCAGCACGTTGTACAGCGGGTTCTTGGTGCTGCCCGGGACAACCGATTCGTCGTCGATCGCCGACAGCGCACCGATGGTCAGTGCTCCGACCTTGCCGCTCAGCTTCATCGCCGCTTCAGGCGACACAATGCGGCGCGTGTAGATCAGTCCGTTCGGCACGGAGAAGTTTTCGCTGCCTTCGAGAAAGAACGGACGCTTTTCCGGAAACGAAATCGCCTGTCGCGGATCGAACACGACTTGTCCGACATCTGCTTCGACCTGCGAAAAGTCAGGGTTGAACGTTGCGTTGAGCGCGAGGTTCGTCGTCAAACCCCACGTGACGTTACCACCGAATTCCGGATCCTCGCGTCGATAGAGCCAGTTCGTAGCGTCGGCCGTGTCTGGCGCGCCGGTCGTGCGTTGCGTCATCACGGGATTCACATCGAGCACAAGTCCGCGCTTGAGTTCGCGCAGGTCCCGCAGCGTGCCGCTTTGCGCGAGGAACGACGGCGCACCGCGGTCCGCGGGTGTCCACGTTTGCGTGTGGCCCGAATGCTGAACACCGCGCAGGACGTTCAGCCCCCACTGTTGCGAACCCGTCTGCTGAAAACGAATGCTCTTGAACGGAATGCGCACTTCAACTTCATATCCGAATTCCGTGACGCGTCCCTTCGACTCGTACTGAAAATCGGGATTGAGATCCGTGCCCGATTGATCCGTGAACATGCCGTCCATCTGCTGGCCGAGCGGGTTGACCGTGAACGCGTATGCACGACGACGGTCGTTGAACGTGTCGATGAGCAGCTGAACGTTGTCGTCGGCGCCGATGCGATCGCGGTCAGCGTGCGTCGCGTGTACAGCGCCGTGCGGTTCGAACGCACGAATGCCGAAGTAGATCGCGTAGTCCGTGTACATCACCAGCACATCGGTCGAATCCGCAGCCGGCATTCCGTCGACCGGCGCGTACTGCGAGAATCCGGTGAGCGTCGCCGCGCTTTGCCACGCACTGTCGGTCAGCACACCGTCGATGCGCACGGTGCCGGTGACCTTGGGCAGTGCGAGTTCGGTCTGCCGCTGGCGTCCGTGATACACCGGGGCAGCGCGGAGCGTGATGGAGTCTTTGGCCGGTCCGGCAAGCTGGACAGCGAGGATCAGCGACGCGATGTGCATAGCGGCGAAACTACGAGGAGAGAGAAAGAGGGCGAAAGGCGAAGTACGAGGAGTCATCTCCTCGCAGGTCGCATTTCGCCCTTATCCTCCCTCCTCGCGGTTGACCGTGCCAGCGTACAGGGACGAGTCGATACTCAGCGAGGGTCATTCAGGGCTGAGCGCGGGCGCCCGCGTCGCGCGGAATCGCCGGGTCCGACAATACTGCATCGCGAATCGCGCGCGCCGCGAGCACGCATGCCCTCGCGTTTGCATCGATCGGCTCGCGCGCTGGCGTGTAGCCGTCTTTTTCGAACGGGTACCGTGAGCCCTCGTAGAATTCCTGCAGCGTCTCGCAGGCGCGGAGAAGGTCGTCGCGTCCGCGCTCACGGCGCGGCCATGCCGCGAGAAGCTGCGCGAGTACGTGCGTGTGAGGCGGGTGGATTCCGTGAGCGATGAGCGCCGATTTCAAAAGTTTTTCTGCGCTCTGATGTGCGTGAAATGTCACGATCAGCGGATCGATGAGCTCAAGCGCTGCCTCGCGTTCCATCAATCGGAAATCGCTGGCTGCGTGGCGCAGCCACCATCGCAATGACGGGTACCCGCTCGTCGGTACTTCACGTACGACGCGCGGCGGAACGAGCGGATAGGCCGCGACGCCCGGCGCGGCATACACGACGACGCCCTCACGAGCGATGTCGTACTGGATTGCTCCGACGTCGCCGCTCGATTCGGCGAATCTGCGGGGTGTGCTGATGAAGACATCGACGCCGTGTCGGAGGTCGCCGAGCGCTCCGCGAATCGCGTCCCGCGTTGACCGCTCTTGCGACTCGAGCTCGACGAATAAGTCGTAGTCGCTGTGCTCGTGCGCATTCCCACGCGCCCGGCTCCCGAAGAGGATGATCCTCGTCGGGTGGAACCGGTCCGCGATTATGCGAACTATCGCGTCGAGCGTCGCGTCAGCGGTGGATGCGGCCTGAATCACGCCGAACTATCACCTCGGCCGCCACAAAAAGCACCATCGTTCCAACGCAACACACGCCCGAAAAAACGCACACCCACCCTCTCGTAGCGGAGAGGCCAAACTCGTATACTTTCTCCGCGCG
>DATELA010000006.1:0-36727 GCA_035277145.1 Gemmatimonadaceae bacterium
GCCGCGGGCATTCGTGTCTCCCTGTTCATCGCGCCGGACCTCGACGCCGTCGCGCGCTCGCGCGACATCGGTGTGCCGGCCATCGAGCTGCACACGGGCGCCTATGCGCACGACCCCAAATCGCCGGCAACCCTCGGCGCCCTGCGGAGCGCCGCCGATGCCGCCGTCAAAGCGGGCCTCGCCGTCCACGCCGGACACGGGCTCACCGTGCGCAACGTCGGCCCGGTCGCCGCTCTCCCTCCGATCGAGGAGTTGAACATCGGCCATTCGATCGTCTCCATGGCGGTCTTCACGGGGATTGGTGACGCAGTGCACGCCATGCTCGATGCCATGCACGCCGCTCGCGCCCGCTAGCGCAGCCCCTATTTTCAGGGTCCCATGAGTACGGGTCTGCTCGACTTTTTCACGCTCGAAGCCGGCGAATACATCGAACGGCTCGACGGTCTGCTCGCGCAAGCGAGCGGCGGACCGCCGGCGTTGGACCCTTTCCTCACGGATGCGCGCGCCCTGCGCGGCAGCGCCACGATGGCGCGCCAGGCGCCGATTGCCGACATGGCCACGGCGCTCGAACGGCTCGCGAAAGCGCTCCGCGACTCGACCCTTGCGTGGGATGACGCGGTGCGCGGCGCGGTGATCGCCGCGATCGACGACCTGAAAATCCTGCTCCGGAACGTGCGCACCTGGTCGGCGGCAGAGGATCTGCGTGCACGCACCAGAACCGAAGAACTCACGCGGCTCGCGCCGCACAAGCCACGCCGTTCGAGCGGTGTCATGGGCGGCGGTTCGTTCGTGTACGTCGCGAGCGAAGCCGCCGATCTGGCCACATCGCTCGTCGCGTTCGTCGCGAATCCCGGACACACGGAGCCGCTGCTTGAATCGCTTCCGCGCGTCCGCGCACTGCGCGGCATGGCTTCACTGCGCGACCTGCCACCGCTCGGCGAAGTCGTTGAAGCCGTGGAAGACGCCGCGCGACCCGTCGAACTCGGCACTGGTCCTGTTGCAGCGGAGCAAGTGGCCGTGCTTCGCGCCGCGGCAATGGTCCTTCAGCGCGCGGCGCTCGAACTGCGCACCGGCGCGCTGCCCGACCCGCGCGGTCCTGAAGCACAGCAGTTCGCCGCGGCGATCGACGCCGTGCTCGCCGATTCGTCCGATGCGGACAACGTTGTCCCGATTTCCTCGTTGTTTTTCGACGACGGCGGGCAGCACATCGTCGAAACGTCAGCCGCGCCGCCGACGACTCCGGCGCAGCGGTTTCGCATGGAGGTCGTCAGTCAGGCGGAACACGTGCAGCGCGTTGTTGGCGATGCGCGCGCAGCACAGGACGCGTCGGCCCGCTCGCGCGCGGGCAGAGCGATTCGCAGTGCATTGCGCGCGCTGCGCGCTACCGCGACATCGTTCGGCGAGCACGACGTCGCCGCGTTCGTGGACGGCACAGTGGGACCCGCATCATCGCTGGACGCCCTCGCGCTCGGCGCAATCGCCGAGGCTTCCAAGTTGCTCGCCGACGCGAACTCCGACCCGGCACAGCTCAGCCAACGCCTGCGTGCGCTCGGCGTTGGCCGGTCCGTCGACGCCGCGATCGCGGCTGGCTTCTCGCCCGTGAGTCAGGGAACGCCGATTTCCGTTGAACAAACCGAGCCGCGGCTCGCGAGCGTGATTGGATTTCCCGGCACGACGCCAGCGCAACCCACGCCCGCGGTCGCGCCAAGCTCCGCTCCTGCGGTGCAGTCACCCCGCGGTCAGGACCTGCGTTCGCTGCTGGCGACGGGAATCGCGGGGCTCACCAGTCTCGACAGCACACCGTTCTCGCCGCCGGCGCGCATCGACGACGACACGGCGTCCATCGACGAGTTTGTGTACCGCGGTCGCGCCGCGCTCGACCGCGCGCTGGAACTGCGCAACGCAATTCGCGGCCGAAGCAGCCCGCCGGAGCAAGCCGAACTCGAAGAGTTGTTCGCGCTGCTCGAGCTCGCGACGACCGAGTAGTCAGCCCGATCGCCCCTCAGGGGCCGCGGCACCGCTGTCACGCGGGTATTTTGTAGTACTCGTGGGAGACAGTTCTGACGTAGTACTCCGACAAGCGGGGCGGATGGCTCGACAAGCGGCGCGAACCAGTGCGAACAACGACGACACCGTGAAGGGCAACGGTGTCACCGTGAACGCGCACGCCAAAATCAACCTGATTTTGCGCGTGCTCGACCGCGAGCCGACCGGTTACCACCAAATCGAGACGCTGTTTCAGCGCATTGCGCTCGCAGATGCAGTTACGGTCACGCCGACGGAAGGCACGAGCGCGCTCAACGTGAAGTGGGCGGGAGTCGAGAAAGCCAACCTCGGCGCCCCGGAGGAAAACCTCGCGTGGCGCGCCGCGGCCGCATTTCGCGAAGCCGCCGCGTGGCCCGATGCATGGCACATCGACCTCACGAAGCGTGTGCCGGCCGGCTCCGGCCTCGGCGGCGGGAGCTCTGACGCTGCCGCCGTGCTCCGCGCATTGAACCAGGTCGCTCCGACACCACTCTCGAACGACGCGCTGCAGACCATCGCCGCCGCGCTCGGTTCGGACGTGCCCTTCTTCGTCTCCGACGTTTCGCTGGCGATCGGCCGCGGACGAGGCGAGCGGCTTCGCACCCTCGCTCCGCTTCCCGTCGCGACGGTCGCGTTGGTTGTTCCGGATTTCGCCATCGCGACGGTCGATGCCTATGCAGCGCTCGCGGAAACGCGATCGGGAATGCGCAGGCCGGCGGCGTCGATCCGTAACGGCGACGACTTTTCGCAATGGGCGTCCGTCGCCCCGCGTCAAACGAACGACTTCGAGAACACCGTCTTTCGCCGTCATCCGCAGCTTGCCGCAGCACGCGCGGCGCTCGAAAAAGCCGGCGCGGTCATGGCGCGGCTCAGCGGGTCAGGCTCGACGGTATTCGGTATATGGGCAGCCGGCGGGGCAAAGCCGAAAATCGATCTGCCCAAGGGCTGGAAGCTGCTGATGACCGAGACAGCCTGAGTTTAACTTCCCCCGTCCTTGCCCCCTCGTCCAATGGCAGGACACATGACTTTGGATCATGGAATGGTGGTTCGAATCCACCGGGGGCAATTGGTAAGGGTCTAGCCAATCGGGTTCAGGGTGTGAATTGGCTCCCTCTCGCGCGCATTAGGTCGTCCCCACACCCTATTGGCCACACCCAAAACCCTCACTAGCATTCAGGGCTCTCATGGACGGTCTGGCGGTCCCGATTCAGGGGATGCGATTGCTGACCGGCACCGCGAATCCTGCGCTCGCTGCGGAGATCGCGCGTCACCTCGACGCCGAACTCACCAAGAGCACAGTGTCGCGGTTCGCCGACGGCGAAGTGTTCGTACGAATCGATGAAAACGTGCGCGGCGCGGATGTGTTCATCATCCAGCCGACCAATTCACCCGCGGAGAATGTTGTCGAGTTGCTGCTGCTCGCAGACGCAGCTCGACGCGCCTCCGCGGCTCGTATCACCTGCGTAATTCCGTACTTCGGCTACGCGAGACAGGACCGCAAGGACCAGCCTCGAGTGGCCATCGGTGCAAAGTTGTTCGCGAACATCATCCAGGCAGCCGGCGCAGATCGAGTCCTGGGTTTGGATTTCCACCAGCACCAGTTGCAAGGGTTCTTCGACGTTCCCGTCGATCATCTCTACGCAGCACCGGTCCTGGTGTCGCACTACCGCAAGAAGAAGATGCCGGAGCCCGTCGTCGTCGCACCGGACGTGGGCTCGGCGAAAATGGCGCGAGGGTTTGCCAAGCGGCTCGATGGATCGCTCGCGATCATCGACAAGCGTCGGCCCGCGCCGAATGTGTCCGAAGTGTTGAACGTCGTCGGTGAAGTCGAGGGCAAGGATTGCCTCATCGTTGACGACATGATCGATACCGCAGGAACTGTTTCCGAAGCGGCGCGCGCACTCAAAGCCATGGGCGCTCGCGACGTGTATGTCTGCGCCACGCACGCGCTGCTCAGCGGTCCCGCTGTTGAGCGGCTCAGCAAAGCGCCGATCAAAGAGGTGACGGTGACGGACACCATCGCCATTCCTCCGGAACGCAGGTTCCCGCAGTTGACCGTGCTGGGCGTAGGCGAGTTATTGGCGAAAGCCATTCGCTTCACGCACAGCGATCAGTCCGTCAGTTCGCTGTTCGAGTAAGTCATTGTCTCACGGCTCAGGGCTAAAGTCCCAACGTCTCAGATCTCTGGTCATTCCTTATGGCAACCGCTTCGCTCTCCGCAACCTCCCGCACCGGCACCGGCAAAGGCGTCGCGCGCAAGCTCCGCGCGTCTGGCAAGGTCCCGGCCGTCGTCTATGGCCACGCGCGTAAGCCGCAGGATTTGTCGCTCGACACGCGTGAACTCGAGCGCTTACTCGAGCGCATCACTGCGGCCAGCACCGTGATCGATCTCGCAATCGATGGTACCGCGCGCAAAACGCTGATCCGCGAGATCCAGCGCGATCCGCTCCGCCGCGCAATTCTGCACGTCGATTTCCTCGAGCTCGTCGCCGGTGAAAAGGTGAACGTGCGCGTGCGCATCGCGTTCGAAGGCATTCCCGCGGGCGTGCGCAGCGACGGTGGCATTTTCGAAGAAGTGCTGCATGAGGTCGAGATCGAAGCGGATCCGACCGACATTCCGGAAAAGCTCACCGTCGACGTTACGGAACTGACGATCGGCCACTCGCTGCACGTCAGCGATTTGAAACTGCCCGGAGGCGTCACACTCGTCACGGATCCAGGCGTCACGATGTGCATCTGCTCCGCGCCGCGCGCAGAGGAAGAAGTCGCGCCGCCGGCCGCAGAGGGTGCCGAGGCCGCAACAGCCACGGAACCGGAGCTCATTCGCAAGCCGAAGGAAGGCGAAGAAGGCGAGGCAGCAGCCGAACCCGCCGAGAAGTAGGCGACTTCGTTCGTATCGCGTTGAAGCTCATCGTCGGCCTGGGCAACCCCGGACGCGAATACGAGCGGACGCGACACAACGTCGGTTGGTGGGCAGTCGAGCACATCGCGAAAGCGTGGGGCTTCGATGCATGGAAGAAAGACGGCCAGGCGCTCGTGTCGAACGGGCGCCTGGCCGATTCTCGTGTACGACTGATGAAGCCGCAGACGTACATGAATCTGAGTGGCGAGGCACTCGGCCCATATCGCCGTCGCGAAACGTGGGATTGTTCACGCGATCTGCTCGTGATTGTTGATGAAGTCGCGCTCCCGCTCGGCAAGCTCCGGTTGCGGGCGCGCGGCAGTGCCGGTGGTCATAACGGACTTAAGAGCATCGAGTCCGCACTCGGCACTCAGCATTACGCGCGGCTGCGCATCGGCATCCGACCCGAGCACGAGATCGGCGACTTGTCAGGATTTGTGCTTGGTCCGTTCGCGAAAGCAGACGCGGCGTTGGTGCGCGAACAGATGGAAATCGTTGAGAGCGCGGCGGAAAGTTGGCTGCGCGATGGCATCGACACGGCGATGAACACGTTCAACAGGAACGCCAAAGAGTCCGAGTAGAAGGCGTCACCAATACACGCCACGCGGTTACGTTTTCACGCGCCGTTGGCGTATCGCGTTCCGTTGTTCGCTCTCTCATGCCGCTCTCGTGCTCTCATTAGGAATCGTTGGACTACCAAACGTCGGGAAAAGCTCGCTTTTCAACGCGCTAACCGCGTCCCGCGCGCTCGCAGCGAATTATCCGTTCGCGACCGTCGATCCAAATATCGGAATCGTCGACGTTCCTGACCCGCGCCTCGACACGCTCGCCGCAATCGTGAAGCCCGCGAAGGTCGTCGCGGCAACCGTGCAGTTCGTCGACATCGCGGGACTCGTAAAGGGCGCCGCGACCGGTGAAGGACTCGGCAACAAGTTTCTCGCGAACATTCGCGAGACGCATGCCATCGTCCACGTTGTGCGCTGTTTCGAAGATCCCGACGTGACGCACGTCATGGGGTCGGTCGACCCGGCGCGCGATCGCGAAGTGATTCAACTCGAGCTCGCGATTGCCGATCTCGCGGTCGTAGAGAAACGTCTCGAACGCGCGCAGCGCGGTGCGCGCGTCAAAGAAAAAGAAGCGCTCGCTGAACTTCCGGTGCTCGAAAAGGTCAACGCGCTTCTCTCCGCTGGAAAGAATCTCCGCGCGCACATGTCCGACTTCACCGCGGACGAACTGCGCACGCTGTCACCGCTCGGACTGCTCACACTCAAGCCGGTGCTGTATGCCGCGAACGTGATCGACGCCGAACTCAGCGGTGCCGAAGGCCCGCATGTGCGCCGGCTGCGAGAAGCGGTCGCGGCAAGCGGCGAAGCAGCGGAGCTGGTCACATTCTCCGCGCGCATCGAAGCAGAACTCGCCGAGTTGTCTCCGCCGGAGCGCGCGGAGTTTCTCAGTTCGCTCGGACTCACATCGGCGGGTCTGGACCGCGTGATTCGCGCGGGGTTCCACCTCCTCGGATTGCAGACGTACTTCACCGCGGGTGAAAAGGAAGTGCGCGCGTGGACCATCCATGTTGGGGATTCCGCGCCAACCGCGGCCGGTGTGATTCACACCGACTTTGAGCGCGGGTTCATTCGTGCAGAGACGGTCGCGTACGACGATTTCGTGCGCACCGAGGGATGGAAAGGCGCGCGCGACGGAGGACTGGTCCGTTCCGAAGGGCGCGAATACATCGTAAAAGACGGCGATGTGATGCTGTTTCGGTTCAACGTGTAACCCCGTGCGCCGCAGGCGGGCGCGCAATGGATCGTGGGGCGAATCGGTGTGCGTGGACCGCCCTATTGACGAACGCGGGCCGGCGCATATGGTAGGGCCAACTTTCGGTCCAGACCCTTGGTCCGGATGCACGCAATGCACCCTCCTTCGCCGAGGAAACTGATGAACGTCGTGTCTCTGGGTCGCCGTGTGTTGTGCCTCGCGGGCTTTGCGCTTGCCGCGCCGCTCGCTGCACAAACCGGGACCGTGACCGGTCGCGTGACCGACAGCGTCACCAAGGTCGGGCTCGCGAACGTTGAAGTCGTCGCGGTCAACGCGACGGGCGGCATCGGCGGCAATGCGCGCAGCGCGCCCGACGGCGCATTCCGGATTCTCAACCTCGCAAACGGCGCGTACTCACTCGAAGTCCGCGGTATCGGCTTTCTGCCGAAGCGCGTGACGGGCGTGAACGTGAACGGCACAACGACGGTCGATATCGATCTCGCGCGCACCACGATGTTGAGCGAAGTGGTCGTCACGACAACGCGCGGCGCAACCGCGGAGAAAGTGCAGGATGCGCCCGCGGCGGTGTACGTCGTCAGCGAAGAAGCCATCGCAACGCGGCCCTCGCTGACGGTCGCAGATCACATGAAGTCGACGCCCGGTGTCGACATCTCGACGGGCGGCATCGTGCAGTCGAACGTGGTCGCGCGCGGATTCAATAACATCTTTTCCGGCGCGCTGTTGATGCTGCAGGATTTCCGCTTTGCGGGCGTGCCGTCGTTGCGCGTGAACGTTCCGTTCCTCTTCACGGGTACGAACGAAGACATCGAACGCGTGGAAGTCGTACTCGGTCCTGCGTCCGCGCTGTACGGTCCGAACTCGGCGAACGGCGTGCTGCACGTCATCACGAAGTCGCCGTTCAATTCGCTCGGCACCAATCTCACGGTCGACGTCGGCGATCGCTCGATCTTCCGCACGAGCGCGCGGCACGCAATGGCGCTCGGCGAACGATTCGCGCTGAAACTCTCCGGCGAATACATGACCGGAAAGGATTTCGCGTACACGGATCCCGGTGAGCCGAACACGTTCCCGAGTTCCGCACCGCCGGGACGCGCGGGCGAGGCCAATACCCGCGACTTTGGCGTCGAGCGCTACGCCGGCGAAGCGCGCCTCGACTATCGCGGCGCGAACGGCCTCGACGCCGTCACGACCGTGGGACTCAGCAATGTGCTCAGCGGCATTGAACTCACCGGAGCCAACGGCGCCGCGTTCGTGAAGGATTGGTCCTACATGAACGTGCAGCAGCGCCTGCGAAAGGGACGCTTGTTCCTGCAAGGATTCGCGAACTTTTCGAACGCCGGCAACGAGAACTCGAGCAGTCTCGAGGGCACGTATTTGCTGCGCAGTGGCCAGCCCATCGTCGATCAGTCGCGCGTGTTCGCATTCCAGGCGCAGCACGGATTCGACGTCGGCCGCTCGGCGTTCACGTACGGCGCGGATTACATCTTCACCAACCCGCGCACCGGCAACACGATCAACGGCCGGAACGAAGACATCGACAACGTTACCGAATACGGCGGTTACATCCAGGGCACGGTTCCGCTGACGCAGAAAGTCGATTTCGTCAGCGCGCTGCGCCTCGACACGCACAGCGAAATCGAAGGCGCGCAATTCTCGCCGCGCGCATCACTCGTGTTCCGTCCGTCGGACGCGCATCAGTTCCGTGCGACGTTCAACCGCGCGTTCCAGACGCCGGCAAACTTCTCGTACTTCCTCGATTTGATTCAGCGCGCCAACGTCGACGGCGCGGGCCTCAACATTCGCGCGGTAGGCAACCACGGTGGCCGTCAGTTCGATCGCGGCTGCGCGGGCTCCGCGTTTGACGACTTCTGCATGCGTTCGCAGTACAACAACGCGGCGCGTGAGGGCGCGTCGGCGGCAGCAGCGTTCTCGCCGCTGATCGATGCGCGCGCAGCGGCATTTACGGGATTGATCACGCAGCAGCTCATCGCCAGCGGGAACTTTACAGCGCCACAAGCGGCCGGCATCGCAGCGGTCATCATGGGCGGACTGCAGGGCGCAGCCCCGACAAACGCCGATCTTACAACGCGTGTCGCGTACCTGCTCAACCCGCTCGTGAACATCACGCCAACCCAGCTCACGAACATCAAGGAGCTGAAAGCGTCGTTCAACAACACGCTCGAGCTTGGCTACAAAGGATTGCTCGGTGAGCGCGGCCGCTTGTCGGTGGACGCGTGGTGGCAACGGCGCGGCGATGTGAATCCGCCGGCCGGCGTCGCAACACCGACAGTGTTCTTCGATGGTGCGAATGTCGGCGCGTATGTCGGGACCAACGTGGTGCAGACGCTTGTTCCGTTCTTTATGAGCGCGCAGGGTGGCAGCATGTCGCAACCGCAGGCGCAGGCGACTGCAACGGCAATCGCCAATCAGCTCGCCCCGCAGGCGGCCACAATTCTCGCGTCCGCGCCGCTCGGCACCGTCACGTTCGACGATGAGACGCGTTCAGATGTGCTGTTTACGTATTTCACCGTCGACCGAAAGATCGAGGTTTACGGCGTCGACCTGGGATACGACTGGCTGCTCACCAACCGCCTGACGCTCAGCGGCACGTATTCGTGGCAATCGGAGAACGTGTTCGACAACGTCGTGTTCGACGAAACAACCGGCGCGAACGGATTGCCCTTCATGTCGAACTCGCCGAAAAACAAAATGAGTTTGACGATGCGCTACGACGACGCGCGCAAATACGCGGTCGAAGTGCGGGGCCGGTACGCGGATGCGTTCCCGGTCAACTCCGGCGTTTACTACTCCGGTAAAGACATCGACGACCCGAACAGCGCCGTACCGACGGATGTGTATCAGTATCCGTCGGTGCCGGTGTTCATGACGCTCGACGCCGGCGTGACGTGGCGCCAACCGTTCGGTTATCGCAATCTGACGTGGTCGCTCAACGGCACGAACATCCTCAACAACGAGCGTCCCACGTTCGCCGGAACGCCGCTCATTGGGAGCATGGTCATGACGAGGCTGTCTTACACCTTCTGATGAAGTGAGAAGGGAGAAGCAAGAAGGAAGAAGGGTCAAGTGAGAAGTAAGAAGTGTGAAGTGGGAAGTCGGGAGCGACGCATGTCGGGAGCGACGCACTTCTGACTTCCCACTTCTACTTTCTGCCTTCTCACTTCTTCCTTCTTCCTTCTCCCTTGTCCCTTCTCACTTTTCACTTCTCGCTTGCCGTCCGTGCTTCTCCTCGATCCACTCGCCCGTCCGATTATCGCACATCGGGGAGATCGTGCCCACGCACCCGAGAATACGCTGCGCGCGTTTTCGCTCGGCATCGACGCCGGTGCGGATGCACTCGAGCTCGACGTGCATTTGTCGTCCGACGGTCATGTCGTCGTGTGCCATGACGCCACAGTGGATCGCACGACGAACGGCTCCGGCGCGATCGAGGAAATGCCGTACGCCGCACTGCGTGAGCTGGACGCTGGCGACGGTCAACATTTGCCATTGCTGAGTGAAGTGCTCGAGATGTTTGCGCGCTCTCCGCTCATCATCGATTTCAAGGTCGCTGCCGTCGCTGAGCCGGCGCTCGAGTTGCTCACGCGCACCGCGTCGCGTAATCGAGTGATTGTTGGGTCGTTTGGCGACGCGCCGACATTACTGGCACGCCGCGTCGGGTTTGCGACGACCGCGACCGAGGCCGAGCTCAAGCGGATGCTTCCCGCGGCGGTCGTCGGTCGCGCGATGAAGCACCGCGGCTTTAACGCGGTTGCGATGCCGCCGACGCACTATCGGCTCCCACTTCCCGTTTCGGGTTATGTCCGCTCGAGCGGCGTGCCGGTCCACGTGTGGACCGTGAATGACCCGGGGCGCGCGGTGAAGCTTTGGCGAGCCGGGGTTCGCGGCATCATTACCGACGATCCGGCTATCATGGTCGCGGCGCGCCGTACGCTTGCCCCAAGTCATAGCCCCGTCTAGGTTTACCGCCCTCACATACTCGTACCGGCTCATTGGGAGCCGGCCCGAGGCCCCTCCTCCCGCGCTCGGCAAGCTCGGGGGGCGTCCACTCCGCAAAGACCAAAGGGAGGCTTGCCGTGACCCGTCAGTACGAGACGGTCTACATCTTCGACTCTGCGCTCGAAGATCAGATTATCGCCGACAAGCTCGGCAAATTCCACGCACTGCTGCACGTCGAAGGCGACGTCACCCTGGATCACTGGGGACGCCGGCAGCTCGCGTACAAGATCGGGCGCCGCGATCAGGGCTACTACGTCGTCGCTCGCTTCAACTGCGACTCGAAGCACCTGCCCGAGTACGAACGCGCGATCAAGCTCGACGAAGGCGTCGTGCGCTACCTCGTTTCGCTGCACGAACACGAACTTGGCGCACCGCCGATGACCGAAGAACAACTCGCCGCGGCTCGCGCGGCGGTTGCGGACGATGACGACGATGAGGACGACGAATAATGGCCCGACGCGCTAAAAAACCGTCGCCCGTGGAAGAAGCGGGCATTCGCTACATCGACTACAAGGATGAGCGCTTTCTCTCGCGCTTCATCACGGACACCGGAAAGATTCTGCCGAGCCGATTGAGCGGCGTTGACGCGCGGCACCAGCGTCAGCTCGCGACGGCCATCAAGAAAGCCCGGTTCCTCGCGCTGCTCCCGTACAACAAGGGACAGAACGGGTAAGCGGGCTGTGAACGTGACGAGCGCAGAAGGAGCGATCGCTCCTACGCCGGCAGTGTCTGTCGCCCCGCCGCCTCCCAAGGAACGCGGCTGGCGGCTGCTGTTGCTTGCGCTCGTGTGCTTCCTGTTCGTGCCGGCCATTCCACCGCTGCGCGCAATCGTTCCGATCGAGCAAACGCTCGTACTCCTCACGCCGGCACTCGCGGCGTGCGCATGGCTCGGGTGGCGGCATGGCGGCCGAGTCTGGCTCGCGCTGGCCTGGAGCGGCGTCGCGGTGTGGGTCCTGTTGTATCCGATGGCTGGCGGCGAGGAGTACGCCGCTCTGGCGCGAGGCTGGTCGCTCGTGCTCGCGGCCGCGTTTGGCGCCATTGGATTGTTTACCAGCACGCGCGCGTTTTTCGGTCGTGCACTCGGGGCGGTCGCGCTGACGCTCGTTGCATGCGCGGTGGTGGTCGGCGTATCGGGGTCGACGGCGCGCCGCGTTGAGCGAGTCGTTGCCGCGGAACTATCCGATCGCGTCGAATCGAGCGTGAGCGCACTGCGCGCGCGGACATCGCCCGAGTTGTTGCAGCTCGAGCGTGAGCGGCCGGAGCGAGCGCGTGCGCTCTCACGCATGGTCGACGACGTCGAGTCGTGGCTGCGGCAGATGGCACCGTTTGGCGCCAATCTGTTTCCGGCCATGCTGCTGTTCGAATCGCTTGCAGCGCTGGGTCTCGCCTGGAGCCTGCACCACCGGCTCTCGCGCGCGCGGCTTGGGCCGTCACTCGCGGCGATTCGCGAGTTCCGGTTCGACGATCAACTGATTTGGGGCGCGATCGCAGGACTCGTCATGGTGTTGCTGCCGCGTTTCGCGGTTGCGAAGGGCATCGGCGTGAACGCGCTCGTGTTTTTCGGGGCCCTCTACGCGCTTCGCGGCGTGGGCGTCATGGTGTGGTTTCTCGTGGCGCCGGGCCGATGGCTCGGTGTCGTCACGATCGCAATGTGCTGTGTACTTCCGATTTTCTGGTCCATTCCAGTGGGTCTCGGACTCGGCGACACGTATTGGGACTGGCGCAACCGACCGCGCCCGCCGAAACCGACAACGTGAACAACAACGGAGTTCGCAATGACTGAAGTCATTCTTCGCGAATCGGTGGCCAACCTGGGCCACCCCGGCGACATCGTCAAAGTGTCAGCTGGTTTTGCGCGTAACTACCTCGTCCCGCGCGGAATCGCGTACCTGGCAACCGAGGGCAACAAGCGGCGGATCGCGCAGGAAAAGGCGCGCCTCGAAGCCGCCGAAGCCAATCGCGTCGCGGCCGCGCAAGCGCTTGCGGCGAAGCTGGAACCGATCTCGTTGACCTTCTCGGCGCGCGTCGGCGAAGAGGGGAAGCTGTTCGGATCGGTCACCGCATCCGACATTGTCGAGCAGCTGCACGCCCAGCAACTGCCGATTGAAAAGCGCATGATCGACCTGCCCGAACCCATCCGTGCGCTTGGCGTTTACAAGGTCGGAATTCGCCTGCACGCCGACGTTCGTCCCGAGATCAAGGTGTGGGTCATTAAAGGGCAGGGATAAAGAAGGAGCGAGGAGCGAGTCAGAGGAATAGAGAAGCGAGTTTGAGGGGTAAGACGGGGAGGTGGAGAAATGAGTGAACTTTTCTCCATCTCCCCTTCTCTTTTCTCTCCGACTCGCTCCTCACTCTCTTCTATTCGCTCCTCGCTCCTTATCTTCTTGTTGTACCGGAACCATTAACTCTTGACGGAGTTCGATAGTCAGAATTGATGCCACAACGCGCCGCTCGTCTGCTGCCTTCCGATGGACACGAAATACTCGCCCGGCACGCCGCCGCGCTCTGTCATGAACTCAAGGCGCACGATGTAGTGGTGCTCGATTTACACGGGGTGACCGACGTCACGGACTATTTCGTTATCGCGAGCGGAACGTCGGATACGCACGTGCGAAGTATCGCAGATCGGGTTGTCGAGGGTATGAAGCAGAGAGGGACGACGGTGCTGCACGTCGAAGGGATTCAGCAAGGTCGTTGGGTGCTCCTGGATTTTGTCGATGTCGTCGTGCACGTCTTTCATCCGACGATGCGCGCATTCTACCAGTTGGAGCGGCTCTGGAGCGACGCACGGCCGGTCGCGGTCGAGCCGCAGGGAGCGGTTCTATGAAGTTCGGAATCATCGGCGCACGACGCGGTGCCCTCCCACTCGGGCTCTTCATGCTCGGCGCCCTCGCGATCGTCGCGGCGCCACGTGTCGCGCTCGCACAGAGCTACTTCGGTAAGAACTCTGTGCAGTACGACAAGCTGAACTGGCGCGAGTTGGCCACTGAGCACTTCAACGTCCACTACTACGTCGGCGAAGAAGTCGCGGCGCGCATGACCGGACAGATGGCCGAGCGCTCGTACGCGCGGCTGTCGCGGATTTTCAATCACCAGTTCCGCGAGAAAAAGCCGATCGTCGTGTTCGCGTCGCGCGGTGATTTTGCGCAGAACAATGTCTTCGGCGATCTCGGCGAAGGCACCGGCGGTGTGACCGACAATCTCCGCCAACGAAACATGTTCTTCTTCGTTGGTGACTTGAAGGAAGGCGAGCACGTGCTGGCGCACGAAATGGTGCACCAGTTCCAGTACGACATTTTTGCGCGCGGTCGCGCGGGACTCGGCGGACTCGGTGGTCAGTCGCCACCGCTCTGGTTCATCGAAGGCATGGCCGAGTTTCTTTCCATTGGCCCGGGCCACGTCGCAACGGACGCGGTGCTGCGCGACGCGGCGGTGAACGGCGATATCCCGACGATCGAACAAATGTCGCGCCGACCGGATTTGTATTTCCCCTATCGCTACGGCGAGGGTTTGCTCGCGTACATCGCGAAGCGCTGGGGTGACGACGTCATCGGCGAAATCATGCAAGCCACACCCGCGGTCGGTGTGGAAAGCGCGATCAAGCGACACACAGGACTCACCGAAGACGAGTTGGGCGAAGAGTGGAAGGAAACGCTGCAAACGCAGCACCTCGCCGATCTCGCAACGCGCCAGCGCCCGCGCGCATTTGCGCAACCGATTCTGAATGAGCGACACACCGGCGGCGACAATCCGGTGTTCGTCGCGCCGACGCTGTCCCCCGATGGTCGACAGATCGTGTTCCTCTCTACCGGCAGCTTTGCGCGCGCCGAAGTGTTCCTCGATTTGTATCTCGCCGACGCGACGACCGGCAAACGAATCGCGAAACTCACCAAGTCGACGCTCAATCCTGAATTCGAAGAACTGCGCGCTGCGTATTCGCAAACCGCGTTCTCACCGGACGGGCGCACGCTGGCGTTTACCGCGCAACGTGAAGGACGCGACGTGTTGTACTTGTACGATGTGCGGCGTCGCCGCGCGCGAGGCTATCTCAAGACGCCCCTCGAACAAATGATCGGTCCGTCGTTCTCACCGGACGGGCGGCACATCGTGTTCAGCGGCATCAAAGGCGGCCTGTCCAACCTGTACATGATCGACGCGGACGGCCGCAACCTGCGCCAGCTCACGGACGACGAAGTCGGCGACCACCAGCCACAATGGTCTCCGGATGGACAAAAAGTTGTGTTCGCCAGCGAGCGCGGTCCGGACACCAAGATGGATGTGCTTCGATTCGGCAAATGGCGGATCTCGGTGCTCGATCTCGCCAGCGGCGAGGTCACGGTGCTGCCGAATCAGGAAGGGCGCAACCTGAATCCGATGTGGGCACCCGACGGCCAATCCGTCGCGTACATCTCGGACCGCACGGGCACGCCCAACGTGTTCATGTACGACTTCACGAATCGTGAGCAATACCAGCTCACGAACGTCGTGGGTTCGATCATGTCGTTCACGGAAATGAGTCCTGCGCTCACCTGGGCGCGCGAAGCCGATCGCATGGCGTTCGTCTACTACGACGATGGCAATTACAACGTCTGGGCGGTCGACAATCCACGCTCACTGAAGAAGCAGCCGTTCCGCACCAACGTTGTCGCGAGCCCGGTCGTTGCGGACGCGTCGCGCACGACAACCGGAGCGCAAACACCGGACGGACCAGGTGCCGCAATGACGCGCAGCGGGCTCGCGCTTGCAGCGGCGTTCGACACGTCAACAGCGCGCCGGTTGTCGGTGTACCGCGTGGGCGACGATTTCCGCGGTGCAGCGAACGTCGGGGATCGCTACAACGGCGCCGCGCAGAGCAGCGTGTCGGTTGCCGCGTTGCTCGACAGTGCGTCGCTCGCACTTCCCGACCCTGCGACGTTCCGCGATAAACCCTATTCGCCTACACTGCGCGCAGAGTACGTCGATCGTCCGCAGCTTGGCTACGCGCAAGACAACTTCGGCCGCGGGCTGTACGGCGGAACGACGGTTGTGCTCGCTGACATGCTCGGCAATCGCACGTTGATGTTGTCCGGCTCGATCAACGGCCGCATCGATGAAGCGCAGGTCTTCGTCGGATTCGCGTCACGCGCCAATCGGTTCCAGTACCAAACCGGATTCATGCAGCAGCCCGCGTACATTTTCCAGGACGCGCGGCAAATCGATCTCGGTGGTGGCCGCGTCGTGAACGAAGCGCAGATCACGCGCTTCATCATTCGCGAAGGATTCTTCGGCGGCTCGTATCCGCTGAACCGGTTCGATCGCATTGAGCTCGGCGCGTCGGTCAACAGCGTCGAACGCGCGACGCAATACCTCGGGCAGAGCATCGACTATTCGGTCGGCTACAACTCCGGTTGGTACGTCGACTCGATCGTCGGTCGCTCGACGCTCATTTACGGCAATCCCTACGTCGCATACGTTCGCGACAATACGCTCAACGGATACACGTCACCGATCTACGGGCGGCGTATGCGCCTCGAACTCGGACCGACGCTCGGCAACGTGCAGTGGATGCACTACGCGGCGGACTACCGCCGCTACGATCCGATCATTTTCAACTACCTCACGTTCGCGACGCGCGTGCAGGCCGACGTGTCGATGGGGCGCGATGAACAAGCGTTCCCGAAGTACATCGGCCGTCCGTATTACGTGCGCGGGTACGACCGCGGTTCGTATCAGTATGGTCAGTGCGGTGGCGTCGGTTCGGACCCCGGCGCGTGCGGCGCGACGCAGTTGCTCGGCAGTCGCGTTGCATTTGCGAACGCCGAACTGCGCTTCCCATTGTTGCGTAGCGGGTTCTTCGGGCCGCTCGCGTTTGCGCTACCACCTGTCGAAGGACTCGTGTTCTACGACGTGGGCGCGGCGTGGAGTTCGAGCCAATCGCTGTATGTGACAAAGCCGACGAATTACAATCCCGACACGCAGCGGTACTTCCTCACCAGTCACGGCTACGGAATTCGCGTCAACTTGTTCAACTTCGCGATCCTGCGCTGGGACTACTCGATTCCGCACGATGCGCCCGGACGAAAGGGCTTCTGGGTGTGGACGCTGGGACCGTCGTACTAAGCACGAGAGCGTGATTTGACGAGATCGAATCGAATGCAGGCACGAACCCCGCGCGCGACGTCGCTCGTGCGCGGGGTTCGTCGCGTCATCGCCGCGTGCGGCTCGCTCGCGACGCTGAGCGTCAGCAGCTGTACCAACGCGCCGCGCGTGTCAGATGCGCCGCTGCCCTCGCTCACGATGGTTGGCGGTCCGGAATACATCCTGCTCCGCGTTCCGCGCAACGGCGGCTTTCCGCGCAGCTACCGCTGGCCGTCGATCGACGACGTTATTTGGGCAGGCACCGAGAAGCTGCCACCGGTCGACCGCATCCTCGCATTTGATGACGGCGGCGGACTGCTTGCGTTCGCTGCAACCGACGGGCGCGCAGGCCGAATTGATTTGCGCACCGGCCGCATACAGCTATCGACAACGCCGCTGACTGCAGCGACGTCTGCGGACGGCTATTCACTCTTTGGGTTCAACCCCGACGGACGCGTCGCGCGATTGACGCCGACGGCGGAGTGGAAGGGTCCTGCCGCCAAAGCCGATACGGTGCTCGCGTTGCCGTCGGGCAACGTGGCCGTGGTGGATTTCGAGGAAGACCGCACGCGATTGATTCGCCTGCATCCGCCCGCCAACACACCCGCGGAGACGCTGGACGTCATCGGCGTACAGTCGTTCACGCGATCACCAGGCGGCGACAGATTGTACGCGCGGACGACGCGCGGCATGCTCACGGTCGACGCGCGTGAGTGGCGCGTAACACCCGGTCCGCGCGCGCGGCGCACGCCGCTCGCCGTCGTCACCACGCCGAGCGGCGACCGCGCGCTGATTCTCGACGCCGACGGGCGAACGATTCGGACGTGGCTCCGCTACGGCGAACGATTCGGACCGACAACCAAGCTCGACACGGGCGTAAACGATCTGCGGATGGATCCGCTCGGCCGTTTCTTGCTGGCGCGCCGCGATCTCGGCGACAGCGCCGTCGTCATCAGCATCGCCGTCGGGCGTGTGATCGCCACCGTTGCGACCGACTGGCGAGCAGATCTGCCCGCCTTCGCGCCCAACGGCCAGCTGCTGACGCTTCGGCGCGATGACGTCATCGCGCTGGACCCCGTCGCGGGGGGCCGCCGTGTACGCGTGCGCGGCGGCGGGCTCGACCTCTGGCAAGTCGTGCGATGGGACGGCTTCCGCCCGCGCGACCGATCGCTCGATGCGCCGGTGACGTTCGAGACTGACGCATGGGCCGATAGCGCCGCGAGCGCTCAGGCAATCGACTCGCTGCTGGCGGCAAACGCAGCCCTCGCAGCGGCCGAGCGGCAGGACTCCATTGGGCGTGCAGCCGCCGCCGGTCGCGGCTCCGCAGACTCATCGGCGAGGGTATTCACACTGCAGTTCGCGGCGCTGTTCTCGGAGAGCTCGGCGCGGGCGTTGTCGGACCGAATTCGTGTGGACGGCCGCCAGCCTCGGGTGGTGGCCACCAGCCGCGACGGCACAACGATTTACCGCGTGGTTCTCGGACCGTACCCGACCCGCGACGCCGCCGAAGCTGCAGGGCGCCGAAGCGGCTGGCCGTACTTCGTCTACCCCGGACTGCCGTAGCGCTGGTCGTCGCGCCGCAAGCGCGCACTGCAATCATGGTGCGCGTGCATGCTAAGTTTCTCGCGCAACGCACAATGTCTTTCGCGTCTGGAGAACGCCTTCGGTGCGGTTAACGAAGCTCGAACTGCACGGCTTCAAATCATTTGCGGACGCGACGGAGCTCGCGTTCGACTCCGGTGTCACCGCCATCGTCGGCCCAAACGGGTGCGGTAAATCGAACGTCTCCGACGCAGTACGCTGGGTGCTTGGCGAGCAGCGCGCGCGATTGCTCCGCGGCGCGAAAATGGAAGAAGTCATCTTCCAAGGGTCGTCGGCGCGACGGCCGGTGAACATCGCGCAGGTCTCGCTGCACTTCGACAATTCTGACGGTGAGCTCCAGATCCCGTTCAGCGAGGTCGTGATCGCACGGCGGCTGTCGCGATCAGGCGAAAGCGAATATCTGCTGAACAACACGCCGTGCCGGCTGCGCGACGTGCACGACCTCATGCGCGGCACAGGGCTGGGCGCCGACGCGGGCGTGGTCATCGAAGCGAAGATGATCGACGCGCTGCTCTCGGACCGGCCCGATGAGCGACGCGAGTTGTTCGAGGAAGCCGCCGGCGTCAGCCTCTATCGAGATCGTCGACGCACGACTGAACGCCGCCTCGAAGAAACGTCGCACGACCTGCAGCGCCTCGACGATCTCCTGATCGAGAAAACCACGCTCGTGCGTTCGCTCGCACGTCAGCGGAAGCGCGCAGAGCGACACGCAGAGTTGATGCAGCGCCGTCTCGCCGTCGAGCTGACGCTCGCCGAGCATGACATGGCGGAGTGGTCCGATCGGCTGCAGGCTCTGGAGTCCGAGCTTTCGTCGCTCCGATCAGGTGCTCCGGCCGCGCAAGAACGCGTGTCGGCCGCTGAGGCAGCGCGCGACGCCGCGCGCAGCGAGCGCGAGCGGTCCGACGTTGCGCGTACGGAACTGAGCGCGACCGTGGCCGGGCTGCGCGAGGCGCTTGCCAACGTCGAGCGCGAAATCGCCGTCTCGGACGCCGAACAGCGCAACACCATCGAGCGGCGCCGCCGTGCGGAAGCGGAACGTGAACTCGCTGCGGTAGCAGGCGCGCGCGGACAGGAAGAACTCGCTGCCGTGGTGCGCGACCGTGAACGGGCGGACGGAACTGTCGCCGCGGCACAAACGGCGCTCTCCGAGCGCGTCGCCGCTGAAGACGCCGCGCGCGGGAACGTGGCTGCGGTGCGCGAGTCGCTCGAGCGAACGGAGCAGGATGTGCGCGGCGCGCGCGAAGCGATGCACCGCCTCGAACTCGATCGCGACGGCGCGACGCGCGAACTCGACGAGCTCGCCGGGCGCCTTACGCAACTTGACGAAGAAGCGCCGCCGCTGCGCGACCAGCTCGCCGACGCTACGGGTGTGGTGCAGTCGGCCGAAGCAGCGGCACAGCGCTCGCGCGACGACGCGTCGCGCGCTGACGAGGCCTTCGCCGCCGGACGCGACGCTGCCGCGTCAGCGCGCGACGCCGAAGCATTCGCGCGCGCGGCGCTCCGCGACGCTGACGACGTACTGACCGCGTTGCGCGCCAAGGCGCACGCGCTCGAGCAACTCGAGCGCGAGCGCGTTGGCCTCGCACCGGCGGCCGCGCAACTGCTCAAAGAACGCGCGCGTTTCGGCGATGGCGCGATCATCGGTCCGATCTCGGATTTCGTCGCCGCAGGCGCGGAGGCTGCTGCGCTCGTCGAGCGATTCCTTGGCGCCACGCTGCACGCGGTCATTGTGCGCGACGCCGGCGTTGCCGATGCCGTGCGTGCATGGCACGCGGAAACGCACCCGGGCGCGCTCGTGCTCCTTCCGCTCGACGCGAATCCCGATGCGGGCACTGGCGGCGGCGACCTCGCGTCGAAGATCAGTGCGCAGGGCGACGCCGGTCGCTGGATTCGCGCATTGCTCGGTCGCGTCACGGCGGTCGGCGATGGTGCCGCGTTCAGTGATGCACGCGGCGCGATTTGGCTCCCCGGAAATACCGGCGGTGCCGGCCCGCTGGTGCGCCGCGCCGAGCTGGTCGAAATCAAGAATGAGGTTGGGCGGGCCGAACAGTCGCGCTCAGCAGCGTCAATCGCGGCAGACGCGGCGTCGGCACAGCGGTCGGCCGCCGACGCGACGCTGCGCGACGCGCACAGCGCGGTTGAAGCGGCGGCGCGGGCACGGCACGACGCGGAAGCACGCCTGGCAGAAGCGCAAAGTGCCGCGCATCGCGCCCGTCGTGCACTCGCGGATCTGGATGCTCAGCGCGCGCGGTTCGAGGAGCGCCGCCAGGCGCTCACCACCCGGTTGCGTGATATCGACGAGGAAACGCGCGCGCTCGCGGCGCGCAGCGATGCGCTTGCGGCGACGGCGCAAACCGCGCGCGCGGCGGTGAGCGCGGCTGACGCGATGCTCGACGAAGCCCGCGAGGCGCGCACGCGCGCCGCGGTCAGCCACGCCGAAGCGATCGCGAACCGTCAGGTGGTCGTCGAGCGCCAGAACCGCCTCGATACGGAGCGGGCGTCACACGCCGAGCGCGAGGACGCGCTGGTGCGTGAGTTGGTCGCGCTGTCGGCAGCCGATGAAGAGCTCGCGCGCGCGCAGACCAGCGCGCGGCTGAACCTGGAATCGCGCCGTGCTGATCTGAACGACGCCGAAGCCCGCTTGCTGCAAACCGAAGAACAGGTTCGGTCCGCCGGCCAATCGCTCGTTACCGCCGAGCACGCGCTCGATACGGCGCGACGGGACGCCACGGAAGCGTCGGACACACTGCACCGCGCCGAGTTGGAACATCGCGATCTTGCCGCCAAGCGCTCACTCGTTCGTGAGCGGCTCGAAGCGGAGTGGCGCCGCCCGCTCGAAGAATTGTACGCCGGGCACCAGCACGTCGAAGCCGAACCGGAAGCGCTGCGCACCGAAGCCGAAGATGTGCGCGCACAGATCGACGCGCTCGGTCTCGTGAATCCGCTCGCGATCGAAGAGCACAGCGAGGAACAGCAGCGCCTCGAGTTCCTGCAACGGCAGCGCGCCGATCTCGCCGAAGCACAACGTTCGTTGACGCAGGCAATCCGCGAGATCGACAGCACGGCCCGCGACTTGTTCCTGCAGACGTTCGCGAAGGTTCAGGAGAATTTCCGCCACATCTTCCTGACGCTGTTCGGTGGTGGCGAGTGCGATCTCCGTCTCGCCGATCCCGATGCACCGCTCGACTGCGACATCGAAATTCACGCGTCACCGCGCGGCAAGCGCACGCAGCGCATTCACCTGCTCTCGAGCGGCGAACGCGCGCTGGTCGCGCTGTCACTCTTGTTCGGCATCTTCCTGACGAAGCCGAGTCCGTTCTGCTTGCTCGACGAAGTCGACGCGCCGCTCGATGACGCCAACATCGGGCGCTACGTCCGCATGCTGACCGAGTTCAAGAAGCACACGCAATTCATCGTGATCACGCACAATCCGCGCACGACTACGGAAGCGGCGGACGCGGTGTACGGCGTCACGATGCAGGAGCCGGGCGTATCGTCGCTGGTATCGGTGCGGATGCGTGGATCGCCGGTCGACGAACCCGTCGAAACAACCGCCGCATGACCCGCCGCGTGGGGCGCTGATGCGCCTCACGATACTCGGCAGCGGCACCGTCTCTCCTCATAAGACGCGTGTGTGCGCGGGCCACTTGGTGGAAGCCGGCGACGTGCGCATGCTGCTCGACTGCGGCAACGGCGTCGTCCACCGCCTCGCGACGCTGGACTTGGCTTGGAATGCAATCACGCACGTCGCGATCACGCATTTCCACTACGACCACTACGGTGACCTCCCTGCGCTGATCGCGGCGTTTCGCTGGGGCCAGCTTCCCCCGCGCGCGGAGCCGCTGACGATTCTGGGCCCCGTGGGCACGATGGCGTTCCTCGAACAGTTTGCGCGGACCGCCGGCGATTGGCTGCTGAAGCCTGAGACGTTCGAGGTGCGGGTAGTCGAGGTCGCGCCGGGCGGCGACGTGGCGTTGTCGGGCACCAAAGACGTCACGCTGTCCGCGCATCCCGTACCGCACACACCGGAGAGCATTGCATATTCCCTCTCCCGCGCGGGCGCGCGGCTTGTCTACACCGGCGATACGGGCTACGACGAGGCGTTCGCCGATTGGGCAGCGGAGTGCAGCGTGCTACTTGCCGAATGTTCGCTGCCTGCGGCGCTCGCGATTCCCGAGCATCTCACGCCCGAAACGGTTGGCGCGATTGCTGCACGCGCCCGCCCAGGACGGCTGGTGCTCACTCATATGTTCCCGCCGGTCGAGCGCGAAAACATTCGCGCGCTCATTGAAGCCCGGTGGTCCGGACCTGTCGTCGCGGCTGACGACGGCACGGTGATCGAGATCGAGGACTGACGAATGCTGGTGGTCATGCAAAACGACGCGACACGCGAGCAGATCGACGCGGTGTGCGCGGCAATCAAAGCGATGGGTTTCGAACCAATGCCGATGCCGGGCGCGCAGCGCATGGCCATTGGATTGATTGGCAACGAAGGCCCGGTCGACGGGTCCGGCGTAGCCGCCATGGGCGGTGTCGCGCAAATCATTCCGGTCACCAAGCCGTTCAAGCAGGTATCGCGTGAATGGCGCGCCGAAAACACCGTCGTCACGCTCGGCACCGGCGCGAGGTTTGGCAGTTCCGAAGTCGCGCTCATCGCGGGCCCATGCTCGGTCGAGAGTGAAGAGCAGATTCTGAAAACCGCCCGTGGCGTGCGCGCCGCTGGTGCAGTCGCACTGCGCGGCGGTGCGTTCAAGCCGCGCAGTTCGCCCTATTCGTTCCAGGGGCTCGGCAAGAAAGGACTCGAGCTGCTCGCACTCGCGCGCAAGGAAACCGGGCTCGCAATCGTCAGCGAAGCGATGGACGAGGCGGGCGCGGAACTCGTGGCGCAATACGCCGACTGCATTCAGATCGGCGCGCGCAACATGCAGAACTACTCGTTGCTCAAAGCCGTGGGCCGTCTCGGCAAACCCGTGCTACTCAAGCGCGGTCTCGCCGCGACCATCACAGAATTCCTGTTGAGCGCTGAATACGTCATCGCCGAGGGCAATACGCAGGTGATTCTGTGCGAGCGCGGTATTCGATCGTGGGACACGCTCGTGCGCAACACATTCGATCTCAGCGCAATTCCCGTCGTGCACAAACTGTCGCACTTGCCGATCGTCGCCGATCCAAGCCACGGCACCGGCGTGCGCGAGCACGTTCCGGCGATGGCACGCGCGGCGGTCGCATCCGGCGCCGACGGTTTGATCATCGAAGTGCACCCGACGCCGGACAAAGCCCTGTCAGACGGCGCACAGAGTCTCTACCTCGAGCAGTTTGCGAAACTGGTTCCGGAATTGCGGACCATCGCAACCGCGATCGGCCGAACCATCAACGGCTGATCGCTGACGCGCGATCAGTTCGCCTTTGCGAACAGATCGCGCGTCGTTCGCGCGGCCTTCAACCGCGTGACCGCTTCCTGCACCGTGCGATCGCGAGTCACGAGCCTGCGCTCTTCGGCGACGCGGCCAAACGCAATGCGCGTCGCCTCCGCACCGAGTTGCCGGTCGATCCACGTTGCGGCGCGGTCAAACACTGCGCGATCAATGCGCACACCTGCGCGCGTTGCGCGCAGGTAGAGGGCATCGCGCATTGCAGGTGTGACGTCGAAGTCGGGACTCGGGGGACTGCGACGCGCAATCGCGCGCGCTTCCTCCGACTGACTCGCGCGAAAGCGCCGCATGTTGCGCCCGACGGCCGCAAACAACGCGCGGTATTCGGGAGGTGTGATCGAATCGCCCGCGACGACGTCGGGCACAATACCGCCGCCGCCGGCTACCGTGCGCCCGAGCGCGGTCTTGTAGACTTTCTTTGCGGTGTCAGCCGGCGTGCCGTCGCCGTCGAGTGCCGCTTCGAAACTGAAATCGATATTGCGCCCGGACGGCGTGTACCAGCGCGACGTGGTGAGCTTGAGACCGGCGGCATCGCGGAACGAAAACACCGCCTGTGCGCTTCCCTTCCCGTATGTGCGCCGGCCAAGCACGAGCGCGCGATCATGATCCTGCAACGCGCCGGCCACAATCTCAGACGCACTCGCCGTGCTGCGATCGACGAGTACCGCGAGTCGCAGATCGGGCCACCGCTGCTGAGTTGTCGCGACGACGGACCGGTTCGACTCGGGATCGCGCCCGCGCAGCGAGACGATCGCCTGGCCGCTGTCGAGAAACAAATCTGCGATCGCGGTACCTTGATTCAGCAGACCTCCCGGATTCCCGCGCAGATCGAACACGAGCGCGCGCATACCGGCCGCGTGCAGTGAATCGATAGCCGACGTCAGCTCGAGTGCCGCAGAGTCAGAAAACGTGCGCAGCGCGAGATACCCAACGCGAGGCTCGATGAGCATGGCGCGTTGGACAGGGCGTTGATACACGGCCTCACGTTCGAGTGTCAGCTCGGTGCGCCCCGGCACGCCGACACGTTCGACAATCACCGTCACCGTCGAACCCGGATTGCCGCGCAGTGCACGACGCGCTTCCTCCGTGGTCCAGTCGCGCGTGGCGCGTCCGTCGATCGACACAATGCGATCGCCCGCACGCAGTCCGCTCACGTCCGCCGGTGCACCGGGCAGTGTGCTCAGTACGCTCACCCAACCGTCGCGCACGTCGACGGTCACGCCGAGCTGTCCCACCAACCCGGTGATGCTCGATTGCACGCGAACGAGCCGCGCGGAATCCAGAAACACACTGTGCGGGTCGCCGAGTTCGTACACCAAACCCGCCGCGGCGCGCTGATACAGCAGCGATGCGTCCAGCGAGTCGACGTATCGTTCGGCGACGGCGCTCAACACCTGATCGAAGAGCTTCGCGCCCGCGCCGGTGCGCTGCTCAACGCGAAACCCGCTGCCTAATACCCAGCCGCCGACGCCGAGCGCCGCCGTCAGTACGCCCGCCGCGAATGCAACGCGCACGCGACTCACGCTCATGCGGCGAGTGCGCTGCGCAGCGCGGGCAACGCTTCCGTGAGCGCGCTCAGCACGCGCGATTCAACCTCGTCTGCGCTACCGTCAGCCTCGATCGGCAGAATTGGTCCGCACTCGGGATGCGCGGTTTGCCACGTGCGATCTTCGAAGCGCGCGAACGCATCCGCCACGCGCGCATGAAACGCCGTCCCCTGACTTTCCATGCGGTCGGGTGCGCTCCGCTGCCTCGCGCGCTCGGCGCCGGTCTCGGGCAACACACGCAACAGCAGTGTCAGGTCAGGAACGAGTCCCGCTGTCGCAGTCACATTCGCCGCGCGCACTTCGCGCTCATCCAACCCGCGCCCGAACACCTGGTACGCGTAGGTCGACAGGGTGAAGCGATCGAGCAAAATCACGCGACCCGCGGCAATCGCGGGCTTCAGTTTGCGCTCCACGAGTTCCGCGCGCGATGCCATGAACAGCAGTGCTTCAGCACGCGGAGCGATTTCGCTCTTGGGGTCGAGCAGCAGTCGGCGAATGTCATCACCGAGCGGCGTACCGCCCGGTTCGCGAAAGGTTTCGTACGCAATTCCCGCTGCGGCAAGTCGCGCGCCGAGGCGAACCAGCTGGGTACTCTTGCCGGCGCCTTCGATTCCCTCGAACACGATGAGCGTTCCGCTCGACGCGCGCATACGGACTCTATCCGAGCGTAATGATCCGGCTCTCGGCACCACGCTTGATGCCGTCGAGTATCCACTCGTTCACGCGCAGCATCGTCTTGTCAAAGTTTTCCTGCGCAGAGACGGCGCGTTGATACGTGAGGTTCGACTGGATGCGCGTGAGCAGTCCGTCGAGTTCTTCTTCCATCGCCTGCGCCGGAGACTCGCCGCGCTGAACCATGCGCTGCGCTTCGGTGCGGAGTTCTTCCATTCTGCGCAGTGCGGCGACCGCATCGGAATCGCCATTCAGCGCGTCGCTCGTGGCTTTCACAGCCTGGTACTCCGAACTTTGGCCGATGAGTCGACCGAGCTCGCGCGCTTTTTCCTCAACCATGTACTCCTCCGTGTATCACACGCGGCGCGCACACGCAAAGCGTGGGCGTCCGGTCAGGTCCGTACGAACGACGACATCGCGATAACACCCAGCATCACGCATCAATGCGGTGGCGTGCTCAGACCGACGCGAATCGATCTCGATGACCAATACACCACCACTACTCAGCGCCGATCCCGCGCCATCGACAACCCCGGCGATTGCTGCCATGCCGTCATTCTCTGCGAACAGCGCGACCGCCGGTTCCCAGTCGCGTACGAGCGCGGGAAGCTCGTTCGCCTCGCGGGGCGAAATATAGGGCGGGTTGGACACAACAACGTCTGCGCGAACACCGCGAACCGGAGCGAAATAGGAACCCTGGCACCACTCGATTGCCGGCCTATTGCGCGCAGTATGGGACGAAGCGCCTTTTGGTGTACGAACGCCGCGTGCCTGCACGTAGTCCGCGTTCAATTGCGCGACTGCCAATGCGTCGGCGGATACATCGGTACCGATGACGCGGTCGAAGCCGCCTTCCGCCGCCAACGCAAGCGCAATGGCGCCCGAACCGGTTCCGATATCGATCACCGTACCGCGCCCACCGGAAGTTGCCTCGAGCACGATGTCGACGAGGAGTTCCGTTTCCGGTCGCGGAATCAAGACGCGCTCATCGACGTAGAGCGAAAGATGCCGGAAAGCTGCGCGCCGGACCGCGTATGGCAGCGGCATGCCCCGTGAAAACCGCGTAGCGGCATCCTGGATACGCGCGCCGTCCTCGACGGTGATTTCGACATCGCGGTGCGCCGACGGCCAGAACCGCGGGACGTCGAGCACCGCCGCGATCAGATCGCGCGCTTCGGCGCGGGCCGGCATACCGTTCGCTCCGCCAAAACGAAGCGCGAGCGCGTCGAGCAGCCGGCCAATCGTCGCCGCATTTCCGCCCGCGTCGCTGACGACGCTGCCGGCGTCGGGAAGCGTGCGAGCAGTCGTCACGATTGCCCGCCGCTCAGTTGCTCTTCGTCCGCGGCGAGTCGAAGCGCTTCGATGAACTCGCCGATGTTGCCGTCGAGTATGCGCGGAAGGTCGTGCAGCGTGAGACCAATGCGGTGATCGGTCACACGATTCTGCGGAAAGTTGTACGTGCGAATCTTTCCTGAGCGATCGCCCGTGCCGACCGCACTTTTGCGTTGCTTGGCGCGCTGTGCTTCCTGCTCTTGCAACTGCAAATCGAACAGCCGTGATCGAAGCACCTGCATCGCGCGCAGTTTGTTTTGCAATTGCGATTTCTGGTCTTGTTGACTGACGACAAGTCCGCTCGGCAAATGCGTGATGCGGACTGCAGAGTCGGTCGTGTTCACGCTTTGGCCGCCCGGGCCCGAGGACCGGAACACGTCGATGCGCAGATCTTTGTCTTCGATGCGCACGTCGATTTCTTCCGCCTCGGGAAGCACCGCAACCGTCGCGGCCGACGTGTGGATTCGACCCTGCGCTTCCGTCGCCGGAACGCGCTGCACACGGTGCGCACCGGCTTCGCGGCGGAGTTCACCGTAGGCGTTTTCCCCGGTGACTTTGAGGACGGCTTCTTTCACGCCCCCGAGCGTACCGTCGGAGAGCGAGAGCAATTCCACGCGCCATCCCGGATGACGCTCGGCGTATCGCGTGTACATGCGCAGCAAATCCGCAGCGAACAGCGCCGCTTCGTCGCCGCCTGTTCCCGCGCGCACCTCGACCATCGCAGGACGATCGTCGAGCGGATCGCGCGGAATCAGGACGGGCTTGAGTTGGGTCTCGTACTCGACGATCGACGCTTCGAGCGCCTGCACGTCTGCGCGCGCCATCGCGGCGAGTTCTGCGTCAGAAACGCCGACGAGCTCGCGGGCTCCCGCAAGCTCGTCTTCGGCACGGCGAAGCGCCGTGGCCAGTTCAACTGCCTTCGCGAGTCTGCGGTGCTCTTTGCCCAGCGACGCCAACTGCGATGCGTCGCGCGCGGTTGCTGGATCGGCGAGGAGCCGCTCGACTTCCTGCGAGCGAGCGAGCGCCTCGGCGAGACGCTCGCGGAGACTCAGGTGGTCTTCCCGTATTTCTGGCGGAAGCGCTCAACACGTCCCGCGGTGTCGATCAACTTCTGCTTCCCGGTGAAGAACGGGTGGCAGACGTTGCAGATGTCGAGATGGATTTCGGCGCGCGTCGAACGCGTATGGAATTCGTTGCCGCACGCGCACTTCACATGCGCCAGCGCGTACAACGGATGGATGTCGGTTTTCACGGTGCGAACCCGGGGTAGGACGGTTAGCTGGACGGGTCGGGTAAGCTAACGGGGGACGGGGAACGGCCAAAGGGCAAGGAAAATGGAAAGGGGAATGCCCTGGCGAGGCCACGCTCGCCGCTACCCGCTACCTGCTACCCCGTCCCCGGGGACCCGTCACCCGGCGCCCGACTCTTCAAGTCTCCAAACGCCACCAGCTTCCCACGCTCTTCATCCCAGAGCGCCAGCCGAAGCGCTGAAATCCCTGACAGGATCGTGACCTCGGGCGCGTGCTGAAACATCGGGTTCGCGTCGTGGCAGGCCTGGAGTTTGTAGTTCGGAATGCGCGGCGCGAGGTGGTGGATATGGTGCAATCCAATGCTGCCGGAGAACCACTGGAGCAGCGCGGGGAGCTTGAGGTGCGAACTTCCCTGAAGCGACGCGTCGACATAGTCCCAGTTGTCGTGCGACTGCCAGTACGCATCCTCGAACTGATGCTGGACGTAGAACAGCCAGATTCCGAACATGGCTGCGAAGTACCACGTCGTCGTGTAAACGACAGGGCCTTTCCACCCGAACGCCCAGTAGAGCAGCCCGAGAAACACCACGATGCCGACGTTGGTCTCCCACACGCTCGCGATCTGTTGATCGCCGGTGGCCTTGCTCCGCGGACGAAATCGCTGGGCGAACAGCAGGTGAAACGGTCCGCCGAGCAGGAACAGCACGGGGTGTCGAACGACGCGCACGAAGAAGCGCTTCCAGCGCGGGAGCGCGAGGTATTCGCGAACAGTCCAGGTTGGTACATCGCCGTGCCCGCGGCGATCGAGATCGCCCGATGCGGCGTGATGGAGTGCGTGCTCGCGACGCCACGCCGCGAACGGCGTGAAGTGCAGCAGACCCGTTACGTACCCAACTAGCTCGGTCGCCCAGCGTGAGTGGAGAAACGAACCGTGCGTGCAATCGTGCATGAAGATGAATGCGCGCACCAACAGGCCCGCTGTCGGGAAACCGAGCGCAATACAGAGCCAGATGGATCGCTCGAGCGCCCACATCTGGCAGACGAAGCAAATCGCCAGGAGCGCGAGCGTGCTGATGAGCTGAAACACGGAATACGCAACGTTCGGCCCGATGTACGGACCCACACCGGCGCGCCAATTCGCCGTATCGTCCTGCGCGGCCGCGCGCGATTCGAGCGTCGCCGTTCCGTCTGTCTGCATGAATTCTCCTGCGTTCGGAAGGTTGGCGGCGGCCGATCGCTCGCGAAGGATAACCCCCGCCCCATGAGCGCGCACCGTTTTGCGGCGAAATAACGTCGCATCGTGACGCGAAACGCGTTCGCAATGTTTGACACTCCTGACGGCCACTCGTAACTTCGGGCCCGTGTCGACTGCGACGTTCCTCGCGACGGTTCCCTTGTTCAAGGGCCTTTCTGCACAGGAGTTGCAGCGCTTCGTCGACGTCACGCGCGAGAAGTCATACCCGAAGGGCAGCGTGATCCTGTTCGAGGACGACCCCGGCGAAGCGCTGTTCATAGTCCGCGACGGCCGCGTGAAAGTGGTCCTGGTCGGTGACGACGGACGCGAAGTCATCCTTGGTGTGCTCGGCGTCGGCGACCATTTCGGTGAACTGTCGCTGATCGACGACCAGCCGCGTTCGGCGCATGTGATCGCGATGGAGGATGCGTCGCTGTTGGTGCTGCGTCGCGAAGATTTTCGCCGTCGCGTCGAAGAGACGCCGGCGGTGGCGTGGTCGCTGATGCAGGAAATGTCGCGCCGCTTGCGCAACGCCGACGACAAGATTGGCGGTCTCGTGTTGCTCGATGTGCCCGGACGAATCGCGCGCGTTTTGCTCGACGCTGCGCTCGCTGCAGGCGCCGAAGTGCTCGATCGTCCGCTGACACATCAAACCATTGCAAACATGATCGGCGCGAGTCGCGAAACGGTTTCGCGCGCGATGAAGGAATTCCAGGACAATGCGTGGATCGGCGTCGAACGCCGGCGCATTCGCATTACGAATCGCGCTGCGCTCGAAAAACGCGCGGCGGTGCGGCTCTGATATCTGTTGCTTTTCCGCAGCGCGAAGCGTGTGACTCCAGTCACGGCTCGCGCGTGACAGCTTCGCTCACACTCTCCCGCCGTATGCCGGTACCTTCCATGGCGTTGTGGCTGAGAAACGGGCGGTGAGTCTCAGACTTCAGTTCTGGGGAACGCGTGGCTCGATTCCCAGCCCTGGTCCGCGCACAGTGCGCTACGGCGGTAACACGCCGTGCGTCGAATTGCGGACCAGCGACGGCTGGCTGGTCATACTCGATGCGGGAACCGGCATTCGTGAGCTGGGCCGGTCACTGATTTCGAGGGCGAACGGAGCGCCGGTTCGGGGCGATGTTTTCCTGACCCATGCGCACTGGGACCATATCCAGGGACTGCCGTTTTTTGCGCCCATCTTCGGTCGTGGCAATCACTTCACGATCTGGGGAGCGAAGGCGCTGGAGACGAGCATCGACCGGGTGGTGCGGGACCAGATGTCGCCGGTGGTGTTCCCGGTCACGTTCGAGGAGCTGGACGCGACGATTGATTTTGAGGCGATCGGTGTAGAAACCCGGGCTGGCAACGGGTACGAGGTGAGCGCCATCCGTGTCCGGCACCCTGGGGGGTGTCTGGGTTACCGATTTAGAGCACAGAGCGGCGGGGCCAGTCTGGTGTACGTTTCGGACAACGAGTTGGGGCCGGGCGGGAAGTACGATGTTGCAGCCGACTGGCGTCAGCGGTTTGTAGAGTGGATGAAGGGGGCGGCGGTGCTGGTACACGACGCCTCGTACACAACTGAGGAATACGACCACCATCGCGGCTGGGGGCATTCGACGTATCGCGACACGGTGGAGCTGGCGATAGAAGCGGGCGTGGGAACGCTGGTGCTGTTTCACCACAAGCCCGAGCGCAGTGACGACGAGTTGGATGCGTGTCTGGCGGAGTGCCAGAAGATGGTGAAGGACCGCGGCGCGGCGACGAAGGTCGTAGCGGCAGCGGAAGGAATGACATTGGAGATCTAGGTACTCAAAGGAGAGGACCCTGACTATGAGAAAGACCACGTTCGCACTCGCAGCCGTTGCAGCGCTGGCATTGCCGGCGTTTGTGCAGGCGCAGGCGGCGGATACTCGTCCTGGCGTCGCCGTTCTCACGTTCCACAGCGCCGCGACACAGGCCGACCTGGCTCCGCTTGGAAAGGGCTTTCAGGCGATGCTGATTAACCAGCTCGCACCGAACTCGCGCATTCGCGTCGTGGAGCGCGACCAACTACAGCGCATTCTCGACGAGCAGAAGCTTGGCACAAGCGGACAGCTCGATCCGACCGCGCTCGTGCGCGTCGGCAAGCTCGTCGGTGCGCGGTACATGGTCGACGGGACATTCATTACGGTCGGGAGTGACATGGTCGTGACGGTCAAGGCATTCGACACCGAGACGAGCCAGATCGTGTTCACGGACGGTTCAATCAAGGGCAAGACGGCAGACGCGATCTCGTTGATCATTCAGGCCGCGAACCTCACGAACACGAAGCTCAACCTTCCCCAGCTTGAGCCCAGCAGCGCACCAGCGCGCGAGGCAGCTGCAACGACTGAGAAGACCAAGAAGGTCCCGTTCCAGGCGCTTTTGCTCTACTCGCGCGCCGTGGACGCGGAAGACAAGGGACAGAAGGCTGACGCACTCACGCTCTACAAGCAGGCCGTCGCGCAGTTCCCGGAATACGACGCGGCGAAGAAAGCGGTCGACAAGCTGTCCAAGTAGTCGGCCCAATGTCGGCGAAGTTCCTACACCAGACCGCCGGTGGCTTGCGAGCTACCGGCGGTTTGCGTTTTCATCAGGTGCAATGATTCCTCTGCTGGTCGTCGGGGCCGATACCACGCTGCCAATCGGACACGATTCGCTAGGCGCTGAAGTGGCGCGCGCCGCGGTCATGCCCGGAGCGACGTCCCTCGACCCCGCACGCCCAACGGCCGTATTGCTGCCGCGCGCATGGCGCAACGTGGATCCCGCCGCGCTGCGCGCGCTCGCCTCGCGCGCCGCGATCGTCATCGCCGGCGAACCGGGCGAAGCGCATCCACCCAACGGCGTGCTCGCAGACGTCGCCGTCGGCTGGCTTCCCGCGCAAGCCGTCGACTCCGTGGCGATCGCAACGCTTCGCGGCGCACTCAAACACGCCGACGCCATCGCGGCCGCGCGCGCGCGTCATGACGAACTCACGGAACTCACGCGCATTGGCGTCGCGCTTTCTACAGAGCGCGATCTCAAAACACTACTGCGCCTGATTCTGAGCCAATCGCGGCGGCTCATGTCCGCCGACGCAGGCTCATTGTATCTCGTCGAGCAAAAACCGTCGCGCGACGAAGTCGGCACGATGCGCTTCACACTCGCGCAAAACCACACACTGCCGGATCTGCCGTTCCGCGAAGCCACCGTGATGATCGACTCGCGGAGCATCGCGGGCCATGTCGCGCTCACCGGACAGCCGCTCGTCATCGACGACGTGTACCAGCTCGGCTCCGACGTGCCGTATCGATTCAACCGGTCGTACGATGATCAGGTTGGGTATCGCACGCAATCAATGCTCGTGTTGCCGATGCGGTCGCACCGCGACGAAATCGTCGGGGTGCTGCAGCTGATCAATCGCAAACGCAACGTCGACGCAAGTCTGTACGGACCCGCCGCTGTCGCGACACACGTGATTCCGTTCGACGATCGCACGGTCGCGCTCGCGTCGGCGTTTGCATCGCAAGCCGCAGTCGCCATCGAGAACAGCCGCTTGTACGAAGACATCGGCAATTTGTGCGATGGCATCGTGACCGCATCCGTCCACGCGATCGAACAACGCGACCCGACCACGAGCGGTCACTCGGAACGCGTCACACTGTACACACTCGGCTTGGCGGACGCGCTCAATCAAGGGCTCGGTCGCGGACCGTATACGTCAACGCGGTTCACGCGCGATCAAATGCGCGAATTGCGCTATGCGTGCCTGCTGCACGACTTCGGCAAAGTTGCGGTGCGCGAAGCGGTACTGCAAAAACAAAAGAAACTCTATCCGGCGGATCTCGACGTCGTCCGCCACCGGTTCGCGTACCTCATGCAGCTGATCGACGTCATGAGCGAGCGCGAACGCGTCGACCACTTGCTCGCGCACGGCAAGCAGGGATTCACGGAAATGAGCGCGCAGGTCGAAGAGCATCGCCGTGTGCGACGCGAAGAATTGCACCGCATGCTCGACGCGATCATTCGCGCGAACGAACCGAGCTTGCTTGCGGAAGGTGCGTTTGAAGAACTGCAGGCGTTGAGCGAGCGCACGTACATCGACGAAGTCGGCAAAGAGCAGCGATTGCTTACGCAGGATGAATTGCGGCGGTTGTCGATTCGGCGCGGAAATCTCGACGAGCGCGAGCGTCTCGAAATCGAATCACACGCGTCGCACTCGCACGCGTTTCTCACGAAGATTCCGTGGACCGGCGAGTTGCGCGACATTCCGGACATCGTGTGGGGGCACCACGAAAAGCTGAATGGCCGCGGCTACCCGCGCGGCATCGGTGCCGATCAATTGCGCCTGCAAACGCGCATGATGACGATTGGCGACATTTTCGACGCGCTCACCGCGAGCGACCGCCCGTACAAACGCGCTGTTCCACCACTCCGCGCCATCGAGATCCTGCGCGAAGAAGCGCGCGACGGCGCTATCGACGCCGACTTGCTCGAGACATTCGTCGATGCAAAAGTGTGGGAGACGGTTGCACCTGAAGTGCGCGAGAAGACCAGGCAAGCGAGGGAGTCAGGAATTCCGCGCGTATCCGGGTCCTGGTAGGCGCCACCAGGACGAAACGGAAATAAAAAAAGTGAGAAGTGCGAGGAAAGCGAACTCCTCGCACTTCTCACTTTTTGTTTCCCTTCCGTCTTCGTCGTCTACTGCCGCCGCTCTCCCATCCAGATGTCGTCGAGTACAATCGCGGGTTTCGTCATCGACCGACCACCAGCAGTTACAGTCACCAGATAGGTGCCGGCGTCGACGCCGCCTCCACCCCCGCGGCCGCCGCCACCACCACCGCCTCCGCCACCACCGCCCCGTCCGCCCTGTGTGCCCGCTCCGCCGCGTCCGGTCGCCGTAACCGTGTCACGCGTGAACGCCCACATCACTCGATTGAGTCCGGCGTTCTTCGTTCCCTGTCCGACGTATACGGCCGCGCCCTGCGCGTCTGTGATTCGAATACTGACGTCGCCTGACGGTGCTGACCGCAGGAAGTAGTTGATTGCCACGCCGCGCGGCGCGTTTTCTCCCGTGAACTTGTCGAGTCGTCCGCGGTTGCCGAGCTGGATGTCGTTGATCCACTGAACGGCGGGGCGCATGTCGAACAGATGCAAATCAGATCCCTGCACCGCAGGCGTGAGTTGTTGCAGCGGCGTGATGTCATCGAGCACCCACACCGAGCGGCCGTGGGTCGCGAGTACAAGATCCTGTTCGCGCGGATGAATGACGACATCGTCGACGCGAACCGTGGGCAGGTTGTTCATGAATCGCTTCCACTGCGCGCCGCCGTCGGTCGACACGAAGAACGAATACTCTGTTCCCACAAACAAGAGATTCGGATTCTTCAGGTCTTCCTTGATCACGTTCACGTTTCCGCGCGCCGGCAATCCGCTGACGATTGCGCGCCACGACTGTCCGTAATCGCGCGTCGCGAACACGTAGGGCTTGTGATCGTCGTTGCGATGGCAGTCGAATGACACGTACGCGGCACCGGCGTCAAAGTGCGACGGTTCAACGCGCGACACGTAGCACTCGCCGGGTCCACCGGTGATGCGCGTCGTCACATTGGTCCATGTGCTGCCACCGTCGCGGCTCACCTGCACGTTGCCGTCGTCAGTGCCGACCCAATAGATGCCGGGAATCACCGGCGATTCGCCGAGCGTGACGATCGTTCCGTAACTCGAAACACCGTCGTGCTGTGAAATCATGTTCGGACGCGTCGGGCCACCAGCCGCACCCGCTCCGCCCGCCCCGCCACCACCGCCGCCGCCGCCGCCGCCACGTCCCCCCGTGCCTGGAAGCACGCCCATGATTTCACGCGTACTGCGATCGACCTGCTTTGTGAGATCTGGGCTCGCGGTCCACGTCTGCCCGCGATCCGTCGACTTATGGAAGCGATTCGAACCGGCGAGCACCGTGCGCGAATCGTGGTGCGACAGCATGAACGGAGTATTCCAGTTCCAGCGCAGCGCTTCTGGTCCTGTCAGACCGGAGATGATGTTGCCGACGACGCCTGCTGGTGACGCTGGCGTCGGCGCAGCTGCGGCGGAATCCGCACCACCGCGTCCGCCGCCGCCCCGTCCACCACCACCGCCGCCGCCACCACGGCCGCCACCACCGGGGTTTGGTCGAATCGAACCGGAACGTCCCGTCGCCAAATCGTAGCGCGAAATGTTTCCGTTCTGCGATTCGCAGTAGATCGTGTTGAAGTCGTTCGGATCCATCGCGGTGTAAAAGCCGTCGCCGCCACAGATCTGGAACCACTCAGCGTTGGTCGGTCCGCCACCACCGCGTCCGCCACCGCGGATCGAGTTGGGACCACACCACGTGCTGTTGTCCTGCAACCCGCCGCACACGTAGTACGGATGACGCATGTCGACGGACACCTGATAGAACAGCGTCGTCGCCACTGAGTTGTGCTGATACCAGCTGTCACCGCGATCGCGACTCACGCTAAAGCCGCCGTCGTTGCCGACCATGACGTGCTTGCCATCCTTCGGATTGATCCAGATGGCGTGATGGTCGACGTGTCCGGGCGATGGCAATTCCGAGAACGTCTTTCCGCCGTCCATCGAACGCTTCACCGGCAATTCGGCGATGAACACGATGTTCTCGTTCGACGGATCGGCGCGGATCTGACTGAAGTACATCGGGCGCCCGTTGCAGTTGCTCATGAGCGTCCACGTCTTGCCCTTGTCAGCCGAACGCCAGATACCGGATTGTGTTGCGCTCGGCGCGGGGAACGTGGTGTTGGGTGGTGCACCTTCCGCGTTGCAGCGACTTGGTC
>DATELA010000007.1:0-5975 GCA_035277145.1 Gemmatimonadaceae bacterium
CCATCGAGTGTCATGCGTCTCTCGCTCGCGAGCGGCGGAACCGCGACCGCTGTGCACCGCACGGAATTCCAGATTCAGGCTCCGGCGATTGCACCCGACGGATCGCGCGTTGCGTTTCAGCAAATGCCGCGCGAAGACTGGGAGATCATGGTGGCGAGTGCGACAGACACCGTCGCACAACGCGTCACCACGGAAATCCAGCACGACTTGTCGCCGGCGTTTTTATCGCCGACGCGATTGATCGGACTGATTGGCGAAGCGCGGCATCGTCGATCGTACGTGTACGATCTGCCCGCGATGACGCGCACGCGGCTGTTCCACAACAACACCGTTCGTACGATTGCGCCTGAGTATGAGTGGGTGCCGAGTCCGGATGGCAGCAAGGTTCTGATTGTGGCCGAACGCGACGGCGACACCGTGACGCCGCATCGTCATTTGTACTGCATCGATCTGACGCAACCCGTGACGCGAGCTGCGCTTGTTGCGCGGGTCGATTCCGCGTTGAGTGCAGAACGTTCATTGCGTGCGTTTGCGGTGCGTTCGTTTGCGGCGATCGATACGTCCGTGCGCGCCGCAACTCGCGCGGTGGACGTTGGCCGTGTGTACGACTACGCACGCACGCTCCACAGTTTTGGCAGCAAGTTCTGGACGCAGCCGGGTAACCAGCGTGCGCGCGAGTATTTGCTCGCGACCTACAAGAGTTTCGGGTACGAACCGTCGTTTCAGACGTTCACACCGGCCGGGCGCGGCGGCGGGCGCGGCGGTGCGGGGTCGATCACCGAAACGGCGAACGTGGTCGCGGTGCTGCCCGGTACGGTGAACCCGGAACTCGTGTATGTGGTTGGCTCGCATTTCGACTCCGTGCAGCCGGGCCCGGGCGCGGACGACAATTCGTCGGGAACGACCGCGTTGCTCGAGGCCGCGCGCGTACTCGCGACGCGTCCACAGCCCGCGACGATCATCTTCGTGTCGTTCACGGGTGAAGAAGGTGGATTGCTGGGCAGCCGTGAGTTCGTGCGCCGCGCGCGCGACAGCCTGAAAGTCGTCGGCGCGCTCAACAACGACATGGTCGGGTTCGCGAACGACGAGCGCCTCGATAACACGATCCGGTATTCGAACGCCGGCATCAAGGACATTCAGCACGCCGCGGCGATTCGGTACTCGAACCTGATTACGTACGACGCCTTCTATTACAAGAGCACGGACGCGGCGGCGTTCTTCGACGCGTACGGCGACATCGTTGGCGGCATTGGGTCGTATCCGGTGCTTGGCAATCCGCACTACCATCAGTCGCACGACGTGCTCGAGACGATCAATCAGCAACTCGTCGCGGAAGTGAGTCGCACGACCGTGGCAACGTTGATGCTGCTCGCGTCATCGCCGTCGCGCATTACCGGGCTTGCGGCAACTCGCAGCGGAAGCGCGGTCACGCTCAAATGGAACGCGAGCCCGGAGAAAGGCATCGCGCGTTACATCGTGTCGTATCGCGGCGCAAACGGCGTGACGAAGCGGGTGCCGGTCACGGCGCCAACGACGCGGCTGATCGATGCGCCGCCGGGTACAGAGATTTCGGTGAAGGCGGTGAATGCGCGCGGTCTCGAGGGCTGGGACTGGGCGCGCGTCATCGCACAGTAGGCGAGCGCGCGCCGCGCGCATGCGCGTTCTGCTGCAACGCGTCAGTCGCGCCGAAGTTCGAGTTGCCGGTCGCGTGACCGGACGCATCGCGCGCGGGTTCGTGGTGCTCGTTGGTTTTACCGCGAGCGACGGCGACGTGCAGGTCGAATGGATGGCGGACAAGATCGCGGGACTTCGCTTGTTTGCCGATGCCGATGACAAGATGAATCTCGCGCTCGCCGACGTCGGCGGGTCGGTGCTCGTCGTGTCGCAGTTCACGTTATATGGCGATGCAGCAAAAGGCCGTCGCCCGTCATTCATTGATGCTGCGCGGCCCGAGCACGCGATTCCGCTCTATGAGCGGTTCATCGCGTTGCTGCGGGGCGGCGGAACGCCGGTCGAAACCGGCGAGTTCGGCGCAATGATGGACGTCGAACTCGTGAACGACGGACCCGTAACGCTCTGGCTCGAGCGATGAGCATGCGCGTCGTGCTCGCGTCGGCGTCGCCGCGACGGCGCGAACTGCTCGGCCTCATCGGTATTGCGCACGAAGTCATGCCAGCCGATGTCGATGAATCGACGCGTGTTGGTGAACTGCCGGCCGCATACGTGGAACGCGTTGCGCGCGACAAAGCGCAGACCATTGCTGCACGGGCGCGCGATGCGCTCGTCATTGCTGCCGATACAACTGTGGTGCTCGACGGCGACATCCTGGGCAAGCCTGCCGATGCGCCGGACGCGCGGCGCATGATTGCGCGGCTCGCTGCAAAGACGCACGACGTCTATACGGGAATTGCCGTCGCGCACGCGGGTCGCATGGAAAGCGCTGTCGAGCGAGTCGCTGTCACGTTTCGCGCGCTGACAGCGGAGGAGATTGATGCTTATGTCGCGACGCGTGAGCCGCTCGACAAAGCGGGCGCGTACGGCATTCAGGGTTTTGGCGCGACTATCGTCGAACGCGTCGACGGCGATTATTTCAGTGTAATGGGGCTCGGGCTGCGCCGTCTCGTGGAGTTGATGCAGCGCGTCGGTGTTGCGTACCGATTTGGCGATGGGCTCCGCTGACCGCGATCACATAGCGCATCACATGCCGTTGGTGCTGTACGATGGCGTGTGCGGGTTGTGCAACGGGTTCGTCCGTTTTGCACTGCGCAGGGACCGGCGCGCCGCACTGCGATTCGCTCCACTCGATAGCGATGTTGGGCGTGCGATCATTGCGCGGCACGCGTCGCTTGCGGGACGCGACTCCATTGTACTCGTAGAGCGCGTTGGCGAAGTCGAGATTGTTGCGACGCGATCGGATGCGGTCGCCCGCATCGCGCGACACCTCGGTGCGTGGTGGTCCGGGCTTGGCCGAGTGTACGCAATGGCGCCGCGCGGCGTGCGCGACTGGTTGTACGACGCTGTTGCGCGCCGACGTTATGCGTGGTTCGGAAAACTCGACGCGTGTCCGATTCCCACCGCGGACGAGCGCGAGAGGTTTATCGGCTTCGAGTGAGCTGTGCTGCGATGCGCTTGGGCGCAATCATCACGTACGCGTCCTCGAGGAGCGCGGCGACGACGGCCCAGTTCGGACGCTTGTCCAAGTAAACCCCGACCCAGCCACTTGGGCCCACGTACGGCGGTGCGAAGAACCGGCTCGCATCGTCGCGGACGAGTTGGTCTTGCGTGAAATGCGTGGACTTGAGCCACACACTCGGCCTGCCCATGCCGTGATGATTGTTCGCGCTCGCGAACGTCGCAAACATTTTGTTGCGCACGCGAAACGTTGGCTCACCCCATGCGATCACTTCGTGCGCGTCGGGTAGTGACAAACACAGCCGGCGCAGTCGCGCGATCGGCGATGCTGTGGACTTTGTGCGCCGTGCCGGCTTTGCGCGCTTAGACCGCTTCAAACGCCTGCACCATTCGGCGGCGCATCGCCTCGTCGGGCAGCCGTCCGAAGCACGCGCCCATGTTGTCGCGCAAATGGCCGACGTCGCCGGTGGCGGGGATTGTGCACGTCACGGCGGGGTGCGACACGACAAACTTGAGCAGGAATTGCGCCCAACTCGTGCAGTCGAACTCCGCGGCAAACGACGGCACTGGTTTGCCGGCGACGCGCCGGAAAATCCCTCCGGCGGAAAACGGGCGATTGACGATCACGGCCATTCCGCGCTCGCGTGCGAGCGGTAGCAACCGTTGTTCGGGAATACGGTCGTCGATCGAGTAGTCGAGCTGGACGAAATCGAGTTTGTGCTTGCGCATTGCGGCCTCGAAGTCGCCGTACTGCGGATCGCGCGACGTCGTGATGCCGATGTAGCGCGCCCGGCCGGCCGCCTTCCATGCCGCCGCGGCCTCGATGTGTTCGTTGAGAAACTGATCTGTCAGACTGCGAATGGAATCGCCAAGGTTCCACACCTGCATCAAATCGATGGTGCGTTTCCCGAGTGTTCGCGATGAGCCTTCCATTTGCTGCGTGGCCGCGTCGCGCCCGCCGGACTGCACGTTGAGTTTCGTCGCGAGAAACAAACTGCTCTGCAACTCGAACTGTTTGACGGTTTCGCCGATGAAAATCTCAGACCGTTGGTACGTCGGCGACGTGTCGATGACTTTGCCACCGAGCTCGTGAAAGGTCTTGATGACTTGCTGCGCCGTCGTGTATTCGGCGTCGCGCGGTGCGAGGTTGAACGTTTGCGATGATCCGAGCCCGATCACCGGGATTTCCTCGCCCGACGACGGAATCTTTTTCCGGATCATCGCGCCGCGCGATTGCGCGAAGGACAATCGCGAATCGAGCATCAGCAGCGATGCGCCGGCGCCGACTCCAGTCTTGATCGCGGTGCGTCTATTCATGGTGCGCGAGCGATCCGCGGCATAGTAGCGGTCACCATTGGCTAACCCCGATTGGCCACACCCTAGCTATTCGCGCCTACCGGCCCGCGGAGCGTTTCAAAATGCGGCTTCTCGACGAAATGATTGAATGCGAAAATGCCCGCTTGCATGAAGGCGGCCGCGACCAAACCCGGAAGTGAGCCGAGCACGAGTGCGAGGCCGTACGTCTGCAAATAGCCGATGCCGTACATGGGATTCTTGAAGTACTTGTACGGTCCCGACGCTTTCGGAGTCACGCGCTGCGGCGCGAAGAAGTTGTGCCAGTAGTACGCCTTCGGACCGAGCGTCGCCGTCGCCCAGACTTTCACAACGATTCCCGTGATTCCGATGATGAATCCGAAGATGATCAACGCCAGACGGGGTACGTCGACGCTCAGCGTGTTGATCGTCATGACGTTGAGCGTCACGAACGCGATGCCGTCGTTCAGCATGATGGGCGAGGCGATGCTCTTGAAGCGGCGCCATCCACCATCGACGCCATAGCGGCGGGTAAAAAACTGGTTTCGGTCTTGTTGTGTCAGCGCGAACCCGACGCCCACGACGTAGGCGAGCCGGCTGATAATGAGGTACAGGACCGAAAGCAGTGCAGAGATACCCATCATGGAACGCGATCTGAGCGGTGAAGTGAACGCGGCAGGTCCGGCGGCTGGCTCTCAATAATAGAAAGCGGCTCTTGGCGGTGGCAACGCCGGTGTGGCGAGCGCGACGCACCGTTCCGATGGCACGTCTCCCTTGCGGCGACGAACCACACGGCAAGATTTACACGCAGGAGGCGCGTGAAATGCTGCGTCACTATTCGGCAATTGTCGTCGGGATTTGCACGATCTGCTGCGCGACCACCTCGGGAGCGCAGTATCCCATGACGCCCGTCAAATCGACGGGGCAGAGCGTTACGCCCGTATTCGAGGGCTGGTACCGGCTGCCGAACGGATCGTACGCGCTGTCCTTCGGTTATTTCAATCGAAACGCCGAAGAAATCATCGACATCCCCGTCGGGCCCGACAATAACATCTCGCCGGGCGAGCAAAACCAGGGTCAGCCAACGCGGTTTTATCCGCGACGACACTGGGGTGTGTTTGCGCTGACGGTGCCCGCGAGTTTCTTCGATACGAACAAGTCCTTCACGTGGACCCTGAAGCTTCACGGCGAAACCTTCGCGATACCGGGACACATTCGCGCCGATTGGCAAATCGAAGCGATCGAGGGCGAGGGCGGGACGGGCAACACGCCTCCCGATGTGCGATTCGCGGCTGATGGCCCCGTTGCGCGCGGTCCCGCGGGATACACGGCCGGTCCAATGCGCGCCAAAGTTGGCGAACCGGTTTCATTGACGGTGTGGGCGACGGACGACAACCGGTTGGCGGCGAGCGCAACGACCGTGGGGCGCGGAAGCACGCCGGTCACGCTCACGTGGTTCGTGCATCAAGGTCCGGGCGCAGTCACGTTCGACACGCCGGCGGCGCGCGTCGCCGCGTCGGCGCCTCCCG
>DATELA010000008.1:0-3004 GCA_035277145.1 Gemmatimonadaceae bacterium
GCGACTGAATGCGCTCGATGGCGATGCCGGATTCGTCGGGCGTTACCGCGAACACGGGTGTAGCGAGTTCGGCCGAGTTCGGCGGAAGTCGGTCGCCGACGATCACCGTGCCCGCGGCGCGCGCGAACGGCGCGCGCACGATCGTGTATCGTCGCGCGAGTTCGCGCGCGACGCGGGCGGCGAGTGCGCTATCACGCGCATCGGCTGCCACGACCGCAATCTCCGGTTTCGTTTTGCGATTGCTGGTGATAGCGGGATCGATCGCGGCCGCGAGCGCGATCAGGATCGCAAAAACGCGCAGCACTTTCGCAATCATCGCTCGCCTCCGCGACGGCGCAGCTCATCTACCAGCGCGCCATCGAGTTGCGCCGCGTGCAAGGGTCGTACGCCGGTTGGCGCGCTGCCCAATTGCGCGCGAATCTGCGCCGCCAGGGCCGACGCGGCGCGCTGCAGATGATCGCGCGCATCACGCACGCGTGACCTCGCCATCGCGTTCGCAGCGTCACTCAATTGCGTTGCTACACGTGCGAGCGCGGTGTCGGATGCGTCGATGCGCAGCAAACGTTCTGCGAGTCGCGCAGTGGTCGCTTGCGCGTCGGCTGCAAACTCCGACGGCGCGCCGAGCACCGCGACATCGGCAAGCACACTGCGCAACGCCTGCAATCGCGGATCGCGTTCGGGCTCGGGTACCGCGCGCGCATCGCGCGTCACGCCGGCGAGCGTGCCGGTGAGACGGCGCGTGAGATCGAGCCGTTCACGTTGCGTCAGTGCGCGCAGGATGTAGCGGCTCCGCGCAAACGCCGCCTGCAGGTTCTGCAACGCGGCCTGTTCAGCGGGAAGCGCGCGCGTGGGATCTGCGTCGACCAACGCCGCAGCCGCGCGACTCATGGAACGAATCGCACGTAGCAACGCTATGCGTCCCTGATTCGCCAGCCGTCCCGCGAGAATGTCGTCCTCGCCCGCAGCCTCGGCTTCTTCATTGAGATCCGTGATTCCCGCGGCGGCCAACACTTCTTCCGCCAACTCGCCGCCCATCATGAACACGAACTCCGCGCGCACCTGACGCTGCTCGGCAGCAATCGTTTGCACTTCGGTCATGAATGCGTCGCGCGAGAGCGAATCGCGGCGCGCGATCAGCCGCTGCGTCTTGAGAATCACCATCTGCTGGCTGATGGCGTAGCGGTCCTGCTCGTCGTCGATCGCGAAGCCTTCGGCCGCGATCGCCCCCGGGGCGGTGATCTCTATAATGAATGCGTCCGACTCGGCTGGTGGCGCGCCTGGACGGCGATCGCTCGCAACGCCGCGATACACCAGCACATCACCGGGCTCGAGTTTCAGGTCTGCGAGCTTGAGTTGTCCGCGCGCACGCCACGAGCGTGCATCAACGCGAGCAACGGTGATTGGCGATTCGCCGTCGACGAACGAAAACTGTTCGCCCGATCCCGATACTTTCGTGTAGCGCAACCGAAGCGCGTCGAGCGCGAGGTCGTCGCTCGCTTCGATCATCACGTCGAACGTGCGTCGTGGATTGTCGATGAACAGGTCGCGGCCCGGTAACGTGACGCGCACGTGCGGCGCGGCATCCGGCGTCACAGTGAGCCCGATCAACCGGCGTGCACCCGAGCCCGCGGAATTCGATGGCTCCAACGCGAGGTAACCATCGGCGTCCGCGATGATGTCCGTTGTGAATGCGCCTGCCGCGGCGGTCATGGTATCGCGCTGTGTGGCGGTTTCCATTGCGACGCGAGATGCGTTGGCGCGCACGCTCACGCGAATGCGACTTCCCGCGAGCGCAACCACGCGCGCAGGATCGCGCAACACGGTGTCACGCAGCTCCGCGTACGCGGGCGGCGTCACGGTAATGGTGACGTCATCAATACTCGGCGGTCCGGATGCTCGCACGCCGAATACGCTGCTGTCGCTCGATCGCGCCATCGCTACGGTGCCTGACACCGCGGCAAACACTGTCGCCGCAACCAACGCGCTGACGGCGCGCCGTTCAGGAAACAGTTGCGCGAGGTTCAGCGTGGATACGACACGCTCGGCGTCGCGTACCACACGGTCCACAATGTGCGGCTGCGTTCGCGGGCCCTCGCTCAGCAATTCGTGCGCGGTAATGACGACATTGCGCGACTGCGGCGCGCGACGCTCGATGAGCAGTGCGGTCGTACCGGCGCGGACTGCTCTGAATCCTACGCGCGCAACTGCACCGGTTGCTGCCGCGATCGCGAATATGATCGCGGTTCGACTCCACGTCGCCGTCTCAATCCAGCCCGCGAGTGCGAATACCGCCGCGAGCGCAACGCCAACGGCCGCGCCTTCTGCCGCGCCAATCCAGCGCAAGCGCGTGAGCGCACGCGCAAGGAACGCGCGAAGCACGGGCGCGTCAGTGCGGTTGCTCATGCAACGGCCTCCGGCGCGCGCACGCGACGGCGAACGAAAGTCTCGACGCCAAGCAACGCGAGCGCGACAACCCAGAGCCAACGGCCATCAGAGTCCATCGGCGTGATGTCCGACGCGGCAACGTCGACCGTCGTCGGCCGCTGCCACCGCGCAATCACGTCATCGGCGAGTGTGCGCTGTTCGCTTTCTGTACCTGGAACGTCATTGGCGAGCGCGTGGAGCGCCGCGCTCATCAGCGCTGCCGACACGAGACTGCCCGCGTCGACGAGCGGCATGAGCACCAAACGATCGCGCCCATCTATTTGCGCGCGCGCAGCAAGCGCAGCGGGCCGCCCGGATTCAGTGCGCGCGAGCACCGTGAATCGCGCATCGTATGCACCGGAATCCACGATGGTCGCGTTTGCCGCCGCCGCACTGAGCGTCGCGTCGTTTCTCGAGTACGCGATCACGTCGCCCATCCACGGCGCATTCACGGCAGTCGCGCCGCGAAGAACGGCATCCCGCCCTTCGTAACTCGTGAACACGATGGCGATCGGGCGGGGCGACACCACCGCCGGCGCGCCGACCGCGCGCGATGCGCGTTGCGCAGCCGCGGCTCGCG
>DATELA010000009.1:0-4013 GCA_035277145.1 Gemmatimonadaceae bacterium
ACCCCCCACCCCTCACCCCTTACGCTGCGGTGCCAAAATCAAACCCAGGCACAGACACGCGCGGGATGGGCGCGCCGAGCACGCGCTCAATCAACCGCACTGTCGAGATCTCATCCGATGACATGAACGTGTACGCGTCGCCGGACGCCGCGGCGCGACCCGTGCGCCCAATGCGGTGCACGTAATCGTCCACGTGCTTCGGCACATCGTAGTTGATCACGTGTGAAATGCCGGAGATGTCGAGCCCGCGCTGCGCGATGTCCGTCGCGACGAGCACACGAATCTTCCCCGATTTGAAATCCTCGAGCGCTTTCGTGCGTTGCGATTGTGATTTGTCCGCGTGCAGCGCCGTTGCGCGAACATCAGCGCGTTCCAGACTGCGCACCACGCGATCCGCACCATGCTTGGTGCGCGTGAACACCAGCACCGTATCGAGTTTGCCTTCCTTCAGCAGGTGCGCGAGCAGTTCGCTCTTTCGGTTGTGCGGAACCGGATACACGAAATGCTGCACCGTGGTCGCCGCGCTCGAGCGCCGTCCCACCTGCACCACGATCGGCTGCCGCAAGTATTTGCGCGCGAGCGCCTCGACCTCAGGCAACATCGTCGCGCTGAACAACATCGTCTGCCGGTACGGATGGATTTGCTCGACGATGCGATTGATCTGCGGCGCGAATCCCATGTCGAGCATGCGGTCCGCTTCGTCGAGCACGAGAATCTCGAGGTCGTCGAATACGACGTTCTGCCGCTCGAGGTGGTCGAGCAATCGACCCGGCGTCGCGACCACAACATCGACGCCCGCGCGCAACGCGCGTTCCTGGGGTTCATAACCGACGCCGCCAAACACCGATGCAACATCGACCTCTGCGTGCTTCGCGTATTTGCGCACATTCGCTTCGACCTGCATGCACAGTTCGCGCGTCGGTGTGAGCACGAGTGCGCGCGTGCGTCGCGGACCTCCGTGCAATCGCTGCACAATCGGCAACGTGAACGCGGCGGTTTTTCCCGTACCGGTTTGTGCGAGTCCGATCATGTCGCGCCCTTTGAGCGCAACAGGAATCGCTTGTTGCTGAATCGGCGTCGGAGATTCGTAGCCCGCGTCGCGCAGCGCCGCGAGTAATTCCGGAATCAGGCCGAGTGGTTCGAACGAGTCTGGCTGGCTCACTGCGAAAACCTAGCCAGTCCGCGAAATGAACTCCAACAAGTGCGCGTTCGATTCATCCGCGACTTCTTCGGGCACGACGTGCCCTGCGTCGTGCACCCACACCAGCCGCGCATCGGGAACCGCTGCGCACAGTCGTTCGGCGTGCAGCGGCCGTATGGTGCGATCGCGTGTCCCGAACACGATGAGCGTCGGTACGCGCAGGGCCGCGCATTGGTCCGGTGTGAGTTCGCGCCAATCGAAATCAATCAGCGCCTGTCGTACCGCCGGAACGAAGTCGGGAAACTGCGTGGTCGCCCAATACGCATCGATATCGGCTTGCGCCACACGCGCGCGCCGCCCGTAGGCGAAGCCCTTCCCGATCGCGACCATCCACCGTTGCGTGAGCAGCGCGGACAGTGCGCCGCGCGGCGCCGGCAATCGCGGCACGAGCGGCAGCGCACGCGGCGCGACGCCAAAACCGACGCTGCCGTACAATGCGAGTCCGCTCACGCGTTTCGGACCGCGATACGCAAGCTCGATCGCGATGCGTCCACCCATCGACTGCGCAACCACAACCGCGCGCGCTACGCCGATCGCGTCGCAGTACGCCGCGACGTGATCCGTCATCTTTGCGAGCGTATAGCTCCCTGGCTCGAGCGGACGATCGGACAATCCGTGCCCGGGAAGATCGAGCGCGTACACGCGTCGCCCCGCATCGACCAATGCCGGCACCGTTCGGCGCCACAAATGCGCGTGAATTCCCAAGCCGTGAATCAGCACCACGGGCGGCGCGTCCTCGGGCCCCGCCGAAACCGATCGAACCGTTACGCCGGTGCGCAGCGCGATGTGCGACGACGTAACGCCGCGCACTCCGTGCGGCCACCATTCGTCAGGCGGGATGCGTCGCGACGACGCGAACTTCAATGGCAGCGATCCGTCAGATCAGTTCGATCTCGCGACCGGCGAGCCGCGCGATCAATCCCAGGCGGAACGTGAAATCCGTCCACCGTTCATCACCGGCCGTCGCGCCTTCGAGCGGATACATCGACCATGTGTACGGATCGTTCGACTTGGGCATCGCCATGCCTTTGTGCGGATGCCACACCCCGTCGCGGTCGCGATCGTCGAGAAACCGCTCGAACATTTTGAGCCAGTTCTCCTGACGGCGGAGAAAGCCGAGCCGCGCCATGAGTTCGAGCCACGCAACGGCAGCCGGTACGTCTTCTTCGACGGCATTCCGGTGCGGCAACTGATCGCCGAGCACGAGATGCGGAACGTCGACGAGGTTCTTGCCGACGAGCTGCACCTTTTCCTGTCGCGGCATGTCTTTCGAGATCCACTGAAAGATCGACTCGACCACGCCGTAGTTCTCGGTGCGCAAGAGCGGCATGTGCGCGAGCATGTGCAGCGTGTAGATCGACGGCGGCGCGGCTTCCTGCGCGAGTACCTGCTTGTTTCCCACGCGAATCCACGGCTTCTCGGCGAGCGGCGAATCGAAAAAGTCCGCCGTGCGATCGAGAATGCGCCGCGCGGCTCCGCGAAGACGCGGATCGTCTTCGTACCCCGCTTGCGCCAGCGTCGCGGCGGCGGCTTCGCGCAACACCTGGCGCCCGAACCGCGCGCGCTCGTCTTCGACTTTGCCGCGCGCGCCAAGCTCGTAGAGCATCGCGGCATCGTCGTCTTCCGCGAGCAGCCGGAACAGCACGCGACGCGCAAGCAGCACCGGCGGAGAATTCTTTTCCCACCCCCACTCGAGCAATCGTCGAATGGCCTGAATCGCACCGACACCGTCGATGCCGCCCGTGCGCGCAGATGGAATCGCGAGCATCGCGTTGTTCCATGTACCGTCGGGACTTTGCGCGAGCGTCAGTTCAATCGCCTGCGAGAATGCGTACGGCATCCACGAGGTCGTGGTCGCGACATCGCGGATTTGCGCGACGTCTACCAGAGAGCGATAGCGGATGGGCGGCGCGGCGTGGTCGAGCAACCAACTCAGCGGGAAGCGCACGGGACCAGTCGGCAACGGAGCCGGCTGCGCCAGCGTGAGCGGTGGCACAGCGAGGGGATCAGTCACGTTCCAAGAGTGTCCCGTAAGTCGTTGTTAGACAACGGTTTGCAGAACCGGACCGACAAATTACCGCGCGAACGGCGGAAGCATAAACCGTTTTGGCGAATTCGCTAGGTCGTTCCGGGAACTTCTGAAGTCGAAAGACTTAACACTTTCAGAGGTTTTCTCGTATCCTTCGAGGCGCGGCGGGCGCGTGGGCGCCATGGCCGCGTAAAGACGCCTAACACAGGTGAGGCAAACGATGCGTAGCATCATGCGGGTTGGCGCGGCAGCAGTCGCGCTGCTCGTGGCCGCGAACGTGGCCGTAGCACAGGATGGTGGTGGACGTCGTGGCGGTGGCGGCGGTGGTCGCGGCGGGCCGGGTGGAATCACGATGCTCATGCAGAACATCACGGTCGACGCGGCGGTTCAGGGTAAGATCGACGCGCTCACGACCGCCTTCACGGACGCGCAGGCGAAGCTCCGCGAAGAGGCGGGACTTCCCGCGATGGGACGCGGCGGCGGTGGCGGCGGCGGTGGCGGCGCGCCCCCGGATAGCGCGAAGATGGCGGCGTACCAGACGAAGAACACGGAACTCACGGCTAAGCTCCGCGCAGACGTGAAGGCCCTGTTGACGCCCGAGCAGCAGAAGACGTTCGACGAAAACCTCGCGAACATGCCACAAGGCCGCGGCGGACGCCGTGGCGGCGGCGAGTAGGGTCTAGCGAGTAGTCGGTAGGCGGTAGTGAAGGAAAGCCGGCGCGAGAGCGCCGGCTTTTTTCATTCCCCTACCGCCTACAGCCTACCGCCTACAGCCTACCGCCT
>DATELA010000010.1:0-30105 GCA_035277145.1 Gemmatimonadaceae bacterium
CCTAGTTCAGGGCTCCACCAATGATGATCGCAATCGACAGAAACAATGCAGCTACGAAAATCGCGACCGCGATGTTTCCCTTTTTGAGTTCCGCCGGGAAATCCACTTGCGGCGTCAGTGCGTCGATAATGCGATAACTGAGCCACATGAGAACCACGCCGAGTATGGCGTAGATGAAGTTCAGAACGAGGATGGAGATTTCCATGATGGGGCTCGGGTGAATTGCAGCCTGAATAATAGGCTAGCTTTCCCCGAATGCCGCCAGCCCGCGCCTACGCAGCATTCGACGCTGAATCGCCGCTCAAGCCGTTCGATTTCGAGCGACGCACGTGCGGTCCGCGCGACGTGCAAATCGAGATCCTCTTCTGCGGCGTGTGCCATTCAGATTTGCACATCACGCGCAGCGAATGGTTCGAAACGAACTACCCGTGCGTGCCCGGGCACGAGATCGTCGGACGCGTGGTGCGCATCGGCATTCACGTCACGCGGTTTAACATCGACGACCTCGTCGGCGTTGGCTGCATGGTGGATTCGTGCAAGTCGTGCTCGAGTTGTCGCGAAGGTCTCGAGCAGTACTGCATCAACGACGGCATCACGTGGACGTACAACAGCCCCGACCGCCGCACGCCCGGCGCGATCACGTACGGTGGCTATTCAAATCAGATCGTCGTCGATGAACGATTCTGCCTGAACGTTTCGAAGAGTGTCGACCTCGCGTCGACGGCACCGCTGCTGTGCGCAGGTATCACCACGTATTCTCCGCTGCGCCATTGGGAAGCTGGTCCGGGCAAACGCATCGGTATTGTCGGACTCGGCGGACTTGGTCACATGGGCGTGAAGTTTTCGCACGCGTTCGGCGCGCACACCGTCGTGTTCACGACATCGCCGCGCAAGATCGAGCCGGCAATGCGCCTCGGCGCCAACGAAGTCGTGCTCGCGAGCGATGACGACGCGGTGGCTGCGCACGCGGGCAGCTTCGACATGATTCTCAACACGGTGTCCGCGCGGCACGATCTCGATCGGTACACGTCGTTGTTGCGTCGTGATGGAACGCTGGTACTCGTTGGCGTGCCTGAACACGAGCATCCGTCCCCGTCCATCGTCACGCTCATGAACCGCCGGCGCCGCATTGCGGCGTCGCTCATTGGTGGCATTCGCGAGACGCAGGAGATGCTCGACTTCTGCGCGAGCCGTCGCATCACGTGCGACGTCGAGGTCATTCCGATTCAGAAGATCAACGAAGCGTACGAGCGCATGCTGCAGGGCGACGTGAGTTTTCGTTTCGTGATCGATCTCGCATCGCTCGCCGGATAGCAGCGTGTCGATGGGCGCGGTGCCATCACCGTCGCAGCGCAAGGCGATCGAAGCAGATCCGCAATCGTTGCTCGTGCTCGCGGGGCCGGGGGCCGGAAAGACGTTCTGTCTCACCGAACGTATTCGGTACCTGATCGAGGAACACAAATTCGATCCATCGCGCATTTGCGCATTCACGTTCACGAACAAAGCGGCCGGCGAAATCGCGCATCGGCTCGAGTCACGGCTCGGCGAAGCAGCAGGCCACATCAAACGCGGAACAATTCACGCGTTTTGCGCCGATCTACTGCGCGAACACGGTTCGCATGTCGGGCTCGATCAGGGATTCGGCATTGCGGATGAGGAATACCAGCTCAGCGTGCTGCGCCGCATCGAAGGTCCGCGGCGCTGGCATCGGTCCGTGCTCAATCGATTCTCGGCGTATCGCTTTCGCGGCGATCCACTGCGCGACGACGATCAGATTCTGTTTCTCAAATACGAGAAGTACTTGAGCGAACGGAATGTCGTGGACTTCGACACGCTGGTGATCAAAGCAGCCGAGCTGCTCGAGAACGCCGATGTTGCGCCAAAGATTCGTTCGCGATGGGATGTGGTACTGGTCGACGAGTTTCAGGATCTCAATCCGGTGCAGTACCGCGTGGTGCGCGCGCTCGCGAAGGACCACAAGCATGTGTTCGCGGTCGGCGACGACGAGCAGTCGATTTACTCGTGGGCCGGTGCGGACCCAAAGGTGTTCACCGAGTTCGTGAACGACTTCGGATTGGTGAGCAAGATCCATCTCGAGGAGAACCGGCGTTGCCCGCACGATGTGTTTGCGCTCGCGCGCACGCTCATCACGATCAACACGCCGATCTTTGCGGATCGTGTCGCGCCGCGTGCCGATCGCGTGTCGGAGTATCCCGTACGCGCCATCGCATTCGACACCGATGACGACGAAGCGGCGTGGGTGGTGAACGACGTTCGCAAGGATCGCGAGACACACCAGCACCACTGGGGTGACGTCGCGCTGTTGTACCGCAAACATGAAATCGGCGACCGGCTCGAAGCGGCATTTCTGAATGCGGGCATTCCGTGCCGTTTGCCGCAGGGCCGCGCGTTGAGCGACGATCCGATCGTTGCGTACGTGATTGCTGCAACGCGCGTGATCGCGCATCCCGAAGACGACACGTTTCGCGACGATCTCTATCGCGTAGTGCTGCCGCGTCCGCTGTTCGACGAAGCGCTCGCGAAGGCCGAAGAGCATGGGATCGACCTGCGCCGGCAGTTGCAGCGCATGGCCGCGCATTTACCGCGTGCAGACGAAAACGGCCGTCAGGTTCGTCGCGCCCTCGCCGACTCGCGTAACCTGACCGCGATCGGCAAGCAGCACGCGACACTCACGGCGCTCGTTCAGGAATTGTTGTCGCGTCGCGTCGGCAAAGTGAAATCGGTGCTCGACGACCGGCACGACGAGATTAGCGATCCCGCATCGCACGATGATGTTGAAGCGCTCGCCGACCGCCTGCGCAACGCGCGGTCACGCGGAACGCTGGTGTGGATTCAGCCGATGGGCGGCGCAGATGTCGCCATCAAAGGCATGCTCGTCGACATCGGGATCAATGCGGTGCGCGGCAGCGCGCCGCCACCGGACGCGATGCGCATCGTGCCCGATGATGTGTCGAGTGTTGGTATTGCGCTCGGCGTGTTCAAAGCCGCACAGCTGCTGGAAATGGATGCGACGGCGTCGTCATTCACCAATTTCACCGCCATCGATCTCGAAACCACGGACAACGACATCAAAACCGCCGAGGTCGTCGAGATCGCCGCGGTGCGCGTGCGTGAGGGGAAGATCGTCGATCGCTATTCGTCGTTTGTGAAACCGCGCGTGCCCATCGCGCCTGCAGCGGCAGCGACGCACGGCATCAAAGCATCAGACGTTGCGACCGCGCCGTTCTTCGAGGACGTCTGGCCGGAGTTTCGCGCGTTTTGTGGTGCGGACGTGATCGTGGCGCACAACGGATACGACTTTGATTTTCGCATTCTGCATCGCATGGCGCGTGCAGCCGGCAAGCCGTACGACTTCACGATGTTCGACACGTTACCGCTCGCGCGCGATCTCTTCCCAACAAGCCGCAAGCTAGTCGACCTCTCGCGACACTTCGGCATCGATACCGGTAAATCGCATCGCGCACTCGACGATACGCTCGCGCTGGCGCAGGTGTTGCTCAAGCTGAGCGAAATGAAGCAAGTACGTGCGCGTAAATCGGCGCTGGTGGATTTACTTGGGCACCTCGGCGTTGCGCTTGCGTTGTGCGACGAGAAAACACTCAACGACGAAGCGAAACTCTTTCGACGATTCACGCGACCGTTCGCACTCGGTCCGTACAGCAATTGCCTCGAGTTCTATGAGCGTGAGCACGGCGGCGACATCTCGCTACCGACCGTCGATCAGGTCATCAATGCACTCGGCGGCGTCGAGCTCATGACGCGACTGCGCCAGACCAAAACTGCGGACCAGCGGTATCCGGCGGCGATGATGCGGCTTCGGCGTTTGCTCGCCGAGATCCCGGACGGATCGCTCGACGACCAGATGCGCGTGTTTCTCGAGCGCATTGTCCTGTCGAAATGGGACGGACTGGAGCCCGCGACAACGCGCGTGAACCTGCTGACGCTGCACTCCACGAAAGGTTTGGAGTTTTCGCGCGTTTACGTGGTGGGCGCCGAGGACGGGCAGTTGCCGGGCAGCTCGCCGAATGCGGCACCGAAGCAGCAGGAAATCGAGGAGGCGCGCCGGCTCTTGTATGTGGGAATGACACGAACCGTCGACCGGCTCGTACTGACCCGGGCAGGACTCCGCGCGGGGCGTCCGACTGGCGGTCATCAGTTCCTCGACGAAATGGGACTGAAGCCTGTGCCGGGCGAATAAGCGGCGGCCAACGCACGCGCGCCTCGCGGAGTCAAACCCGACACACAACCGCGCTGTCTTACGACGATATGATCCGATCACTCCGCCTCGCGTTCCGCGTCTTGTTCAAGACGCCATTCGTTACCGCAATCGCGGTTCTGTCGCTCGCGCTCGGCATCGGCGCGAACTCGGCGATCTTCTCGATGTTCGACCAGTTGTTGCTGCAGCCGGTTCCGGTGCCGAACGCTGAAGAACTCGTGAAGCTCTCGGCACCGGGGCCAAAGCCTGGATCAACGTCGTGCAGCCAGGCGGGTGGCTGCGAAGTCGTGTTCAGCTATCCGATGTACCGCGACCTCGAGCAGAAGCAGGATGTGCTCACCGGCCTCGCCGCGCATCGCGAGTTTGGCGCGAACCTGTTGGTGCGCAACGAACCGATGACGGGTGCCGGTTTGTTCGTGTCCGGTTCGTATTTCCCGACGTTGCGCGTGCAGGCGGCGCTCGGCCGGTTGCTCACACCAGCCGATGACGATGCGATTGGCGCGCACTCTGTCGCCGTGCTCGGCTACGCGTTCTGGCAATCACGTTTCGGCGCCGACTCGAGCGTTGTGAATCAAACGCTCGTCGTGAATGGACAGACGCTGACAATCATCGGTGTAGCGCCTAAGGATTTCTATGGCATTACGCTCGGTGATGTACCGCAAGTGTACGTGCCCATCTCGATGCGCGGCGTGTTGGAGCAGGGATTCCGCGGATTCGAACGTCGCACGAGCTATTGGGTGTACGTGTTCGGCCGTCGCAAGCCCGGCACGACGGTCGACCAGGTCTCGGACAGATTGAACGCGATTTACCGTCCGATCATCAACGACGTTGAAGCGCCGTTGCAGGCCGGCATGAGCGAACAGACACTGGCGCGATTCCGCGAGAAGCGAATCGAGGTCACGTCCGGCGAGCACGGTCAGACGACCATTCAGGAAGAAGCCGCAACACCGTTGTGGTTGTTGTTCGGCGTCACGGGAATCGTGTTGCTCATTGCGTGCGCGAATGTTGCGAATCTGCTGCTCGCACGCGGCGCGGGACGCGCGATGGAAATGGGCGTGCGCTTGTCGCTCGGCGCGACGCGCTGGCAACTGATTCGACAATTGCTGACGGAGTCAGTGGTGCTCGCGATGCTCGGTGGTGTCGCGAGTCTGTTGGTTGCAAAGGCGACGCTCGGATCGATCAGCGCGATGCTGCCGGCTGAGGCGGTGACGACGCTGCGTTTCGAAGTGCAACCCGCGGTCATCGTGTTCGCTGGTGTGCTGTCGCTGATCACAGGCGTTGTGTTCGGGCTATTCCCCGCGTTGCACAGCACGCGCCCAGATCTCGTCACGACGATTCGCGCGAACGCGGGTCAGATTGCGGGCGGTGGCCGCATTGCAGCGCGGTTCCGTTCGACGCTCGTGACGTTGCAGATCGCGCTGTCGATGGCGTTGTTGATTTCGGCCGGACTCTTTCTTAAGAGTTTGCTCAACGTCAGCAAGGTCGAGCTTGGACTCAAGGTCGATCACGTCGTCACCTTCGGCGTCTCGCCAATTCGCAGTGGTTACGACTACGCACGCGCGTCGGTGCTGTTTGCGCGGCTCGAGGAAGATCTGGCGGGAATCCCCGGTGTGAATGGTGTGACGGCGTCGATGGTACCGCTGCTCTCCGGTAGCAATTGGGGCACGACCGTCGACGTACAGGGCTTCGAGCGCACACCGGACACAGACGCTGAATCCCGATTCACTGAAGTCGGTGCTTCGTACTTCGAGGTGCTTGGATTGCAGCTGCTCGCGGGCCGCGATTTCACGACGGCCGATCGCGCCGGTGCTGGTCAGGTGGCCGTGGTCAATGAATCGTTCGCGCGAAAGTTCAATCTCGGCAACGATGTCGTCGGCAAGTTCATGTCGACGAGCGGGCGCGATTCGCTGAACATTCAGATCGTCGGGTTCGTGAAGAACGCCGGCTACTCCGACGTGAAAGATTCCGTTCCTGCGGTGTTCTACACGCCCTGGCGACAGGACGCCAACGTTGGCTCGATGTATTTCTTCGTGAAGACATCGGCCGATCCGTCCACCCTGTTGAAAGCGATTGCGCCGGTTGTGGCGAACATCGATCGCCAAATTCCGGTGGAAGAACTCAAGACGATGCCGCAACAGATCAAGGAAAACATTTTCCTCGATCGCATGATCAGTTCGATGACGACGGTGTTTGCGGCGCTGGCCACACTGCTTGCGGCAATCGGGTTGTATGGCGTGCTCGCGTACACGGTTGCACAGCGAACGCGCGAGATCGGTGTGCGCATGGCCCTCGGCGCTGATGCTGGTCGCGTGCGGCTGCTCGTGCTGAAACAAGTCGCGTGGCTCACGGGCATCGGCGGCGTGCTCGGTGTTGCAGCCGCGCTTGGACTAGGTCGCGCCGCGCGCTCGATCTTGTTCGGACTCGAGGGCCACGATCCGGTCGTGTTTACGCTCGCGATCGTTGCGCTCTCCCTCGTTGCGATTGCTGCAGGGTTCGTTCCTGCGCAGCGCGCGGCGCGCGTCAGTCCGATGGGTGCGCTACGTTACGAGTGACATGGCGCCATCGATCGGACCGGTAACGGTCGGCAGCGAGACAACGAGTGCTGTGTACGAACCGGCGACGTCTGACAAAGAGGTCGCCGTGTTCGTCTGCGCGCACGGCGCCGGCGGCAACATGTCCGACAAGGGCGTGCTCGCGACGGCGAATGCGATGCGCGCGAACGGCATCGGCGTCGTGCGATTCAACTTCTTGTACAAAGAGAAGAAATCGGGCCGGCCTGATCCCATGCCGAGGCTGATCGAGACGACGGTTGCGGTCGTCGAGCGCGTGCGAAGCGAACTAAACCCCGCGCGTTTGATCATCGGCGGACGCTCAATGGGGGGACGTGCGGCGTCGATGCTTGCCGCCGATCGCTACAACGCCGACGGGCTGTTACTGCTCGCGTACCCGCTGCATCCCGCGGGTCAGCCGGAGAAACTGCGCGACGCGCATTTGCCCGGCATTCGCATGCCCGTGTTGTGCTTCAACGGCACGCGTGACGCACTGTGTACGCCATCATTGATGGAGCGTGCGCTCGCGACAGTAACAGCGCCGTGGGAAATGAAGTGGATCGACGGCGCCGATCACAGCTTTCACGTGCTCAAGTCGAGTGGCCGCACAGACGCTGACGTCATGGCGGAGATCGGGCGCGCCTCGCGCACCTGGGTTGCTTCGTTGCCTGCTTAGTCGCTTCGCAACCGAACTACAAACGCAACGCAGAGCCGCAGAGGACGCAGAGGATCGCAGAGAAGGACTTGTGGTAACAGCGTGCACCGGGCCAGCACGTGCCCGGCGAGCGCTGTTCCAACAGTCAGTTCTCTGCGAATCTCTGCGTTCTCTGCGGCTCTGCGTTGCGTTTGTCTGTTATCTGCTCTGCGCGCTGGACGCGATTTTGCCGAGATTCGCATCGAATACCCGAAGTGCATCGAGCACGGTATTCACCGCGCCTGCGTAGAATGCGGGCATGAGCCGCTCGGTGTCGTCGGTTGCGCGATGGTAATCAGGATGATCTTCGACGCCGAAGTAGATGAACGGAATCTTTGCCGCGTGAAATGCACCGTGATCTGATTGGCCCGTCCAGTTATCACGCGCGGGGCCCGCGGGATCATCGTGCCCGAGCTTGAGCGTGATCGCACTGCGCGTCACGACTGAATCGAGGTACGGTCGGAGGAACGGATAGTGCGACGTGCCCGCGGCGTACAACTCGTTCTTATCGTTGCGGCCCATCATGTCCATGTTGACGTTCATGACGATCTGCGCTGGCGGCACGGGCGGTTGTGCGACAAAAGCCCGCGCGCCGCGGAGGCCGCTTTCTTCGCCATCGAATGCAACGATGAGCACAGAATGCGCCGGCGGTTTCGCCGCGAGTTGTCGCGCGATTTCCACCAGCGCGGACGCACCGGATGCGTTATCGTCGGCGCCGTTGAATACCGCGCCTTGCCGCACGCCGACGTGATCGTAGTGCGCCGTCAGCACGATGTACTGATTGGGCGTTGTACGTCCGCGAATGACGCCAATGATGTTCACGCCCTGCCGATCGACCGTGTCGCGCTGTCCGCGCGTCGAGAATGAGTGTTCGAAACTGCGGCCGAGTGCCTGAAGACGGGCGTCGGTGAACGCGCGCACGAGGTAGGCGCGGGCCTTGGCGTTGCCCGGTGTGCCCATCGCGCGGCCTTCAAGTGAGTCATGCGCGAGCACAGCCACATGACGCATGAGATCGTCCGGCTTGATTGGCCCAGGAGCTGATTGCGAGAACGACGTCGAAGGCGATAACGACGCCAAAGCGATGGTGAGTGCTGCGAAACGGGCGACGACCATGGTCGGCATTCAGTGAGAGGTCCTCACAATGATAGCGCGCCGAGCGAGCGCGTCGTTATTTCAAGGGCCCACGCGTTCGAACCGCGCTTTCAGGAGGTACCCATGCGACTCTCGCGACCCACGTATGCGCTCGCCGCGCTCGCGTTATTTGCGGCGCCCGCGCTTGCGCAGGACCATCAACACGGCACCGACGAGCTCGGCAACGTCACGTTTCCTGTGACGTGCAATGTGGAAGCACAGAAACGGATGAGCACCGCTATCGCGATGCTGCACTCGTTCTGGTTCCCCGAGGCGCGCAAGACGTTTGAATCGGTCGTCGCCGCGGATCCCAAGTGCGGGATCGCGTATTGGGGCGTCGCGATGACGCACTTCGGCAATCCGATCGCCGGCGGGACGACCGCGCAAGGTCAAGCCGACGGATGGGCTGCGATACAGAAGGGGGTCGCCGCTGGTGCGGGATCTGATCGAGATCGCGCGTACATCGATGCCGGTGTCGCGCTCTTCCGTGATCACGCGACAGCGAACAATCGCACGCGCATGGCTGCATACGAAGTCGCGCTCAAGTCGATCGTCGACCGATTCCCCGATGACACCGAGGCCAAGATTTTCCACGCGGTAATGATGGTCGCCAACGCACCGCCGACTGATTTGACATTCGCGCAACAAAAGAAAGCCGCCGAGACGCTGACTGCCCTCGTCAAGCTGCAGCCGAAGCATCCGGGGCTCGTGCACTACATCATCCACGCGTTCGATTCGCCGCCGCTTGCGAACCTCGCCCTCGACGCCGCACGACAGTACGCGAACCTGGCACCGGCGGCGCCGCACGCGTTGCACATGCCGTCGCACACGTTCACGCGATTGGGTTTGTGGGACGAATCCATCAAGACGAATCGCCGTTCGGCTGATCTCGAGCCGACGGCCGGCGCGAAAGCACATCCGATGGATTACATGGTGTACGCGTATCTGCAGCAGGGACGCGATGACGCAGCGAGCGCAGTACTCGCCGAATTGCGCGCGAGCACACCGGGCGAGTACGTGTGGGTCGGCGCGCTTGGTTCGTACAACGCCGTCGCAATGCCCGCGCGCTACGCGATGGAGCGCGACGACTGGAAGGCCGCGAGCGAAATACCTGTTTCGAACGGACCGCCGTCCGTCGCCGCTGTTGCGCGATTCGCACGTGGCCTTGGCGCCGCACGTTTGGGGAATGCCGCCGCGGCGCGGGTTGAAGTTGCTGAAATCGAGAAACTGATCGCGGCGTCGAAAGCACAGAACGATTCGTACTGGGCGGTCGTTGCGACGGCGCAGAAGACCGCGATCGACGCATGGATCGCCCACGCAGAGGGCCGCCATCAGGACGCGGTGCGTCTCGCGCGTGAAGCAGCCGACACTGAAGAACAAGTCGAGAAGCACGCTGTCACGCCGGGCCCGCTGATTCCGGCGCGCGAATTGCTTGGTGACATTCTCATGGTGCATCGTCAGCCGGCCGAAGCGCTCGTCGCATACGAAACAACCTTCAAGCGCGAGCCAAACCGCTTGCGCACACTCGTTGGTGCGGCGCGCGCCGCGAAAGCCGCGTCGAACAACGCATCCGCGAGCAAGTATTACGGTGAAGTGGTGAAGCTTGCCGATCCGAAATCGACGCGTGCAGATGTTGCCGAAGCGAGGACGTTCGTTGCGCAGCGCTAAAGCGGCGGTACTCATCCTCCTGTGCGCGACTTCGCTTCGCGCACAGCCGGGTTTTCCACCAGACGACCCCGACAGTTGGCGCACCGCGGGCACCGCGAAGATTCTGTGCTCGGCGCTGTTTGTGTCGGGTCGCGAACAAACCGAAGCGATTGCGCACATCACCGATTACTTCATCGGCAACAAGCGTGATTCGCTGACGTACGGCGTCGATCGTGCGCGCAAGACGGTTCGCGCATCACTCGCGGGCCGGCTTACACGCGAAGCGAAGTACTACGGCGATCAGGGCTGCATCATTCATCAGCCCGGCAAGGATTCGATCTACTTCAAGCCGGTCAAGGTGACGTCGTCGTTGCCGCCAGCGGCAATGACGGACTGGCCAATGGGTGATCGCGGCGCGCTCGCGACACCCGGCGCCGGCGTCGATACGTCGAAACTGCGACAAGCAGTGGACGCCGCGTTCGGCGATGGGCGCGGGCTTACCGCAGCATTTGTTGTCGTGCATCGCGGCAAGATCATCGCCGAGCGTTACGCGAATGGTGCGAACGCAACGATGCCGCTCGAGAGTTGGTCGATGGGCAAGAGTATCGTCGGCACACTGATTGGCTTGTTGATCAACGACGGCGCGCTCAAACTCGAAGATCCCGCGCCGATTCCAGAATGGCGAAAAGCACCGGACGACGCGCGCGCCAAGATCCGCATCATGGATCTCATGCGCATGAGCAGCGGCTTGCGATTCAGCCGCGGATCACCGGAAGACATTCCCGGCTATCACGATCACGACTTGCCGTACACTGGCGCGATCGACCTCGTGCAGTTCGTGCTCACGCGTCCGCTGCAATTCGAGCCCAACACTTTCGGACGTTACCGCAATTCTGACCCGCTCACGCTCGGCTACATCGTGCGCGAAACGGTGCGCAAACGCGGCGAAGAGTATCTCACGTATCCACAGCGCGCGCTGTTCGATAAGCTCGGCATGCGCGGGCAGCTGCTCGAGACGGATCCGTACGGCAACTTTCTGATCACGGGCTACGACTACGGCACTGCACGCAACTGGGCACGCCTCGGCATGCTCTATGTGAATGACGGCATGTGGATGGGCAAGCGCTTGCTGCCCGAAGGGTTCGTGAAGTTCGCGTCAACACCGGCTCCGGCGTGGCGCACACCGACATACGGCGGAATGGTGTGGGTGAATGGCGACAGCGCGTGGGCGTTGCCACGCGACGCGTTCGCATTTCGCGGAGCAGGCGAGCAGAACGTGTACATCGTGCCGTCGCACGATCTCGTGATCGTGCGCATGGGACACTATCCCGGTTCGCGATTCGGTGCACAGGACATGCGTCGCGCGCAGGCGCTGTTGATGGAGGCGATTCCGCGCAAATGATTTCTCGTGTGTTCGCATCGTTGTTGTTCGTCGCACCGTTCGCGATTGCGCGCGCGCAGGGACCGGCGAATGAACCGCCTGCGTTGAGCAGCGGTGCCGTTGCCGGTCAGATCTCGACGGGAACGCTCGGCACACTCGTCGGCTTCATTGGTGGTGGCGTGACCACGCGGTGGGTCGTCCGCAAGCTTGGCGTGAACGAGGAAAACGCAGGACGTGTTGCGGCTGTCGGAGCGTTTGTTGGCGTGTCGGCGGTGACGCCGATTGGTCCTGCGCTCATCGGTTCGCGCGGCGATGCGAAGGGTTCGTACGGGTCCGCGGTTGGCGGTGCAGCGGCTGGGGCGCTCGTTGGACTTGGAGTGAAGGAACTCGGAAAGCGCGGCGCGTTCGGCGGCAGCGGGCCCGTCGCGTGGGTCGCGGGCATCGTGATTGCGACGTTGCCGAGTGTTGGTGCTACGATCGCATACAACGGGACGAGGTGACGAAGCGGCGGGGAGCGCGGCCGTGGCTGTGGGCGTTGTTGCTTGCTGTGGCGATCTGGGGCGGCATCTCGATGTGGCGTCGCGCGCATCGCGCGACGGAGATACTCGCGACGACGACGTGTCCATTTCGCGGTGAGCCGGTCGTCGTCATGAGTCCGACTATCGCAGCCGACGACTCCGCGTTCGTGCGTGTGCACGAGAACGTTCACGCGGCGCAGTGCCGGGCGTTCGGGCCGGTTCGGTATCGGTGGAAGAATCTGTTCGCGAGCGGCAAGCTTGCGCTCGAAGCGCCGGCATATTGCGCGGCCGCGATTGCCCGCGTCAGCGCCGGGCTCGACAGTGCGAGCGTGAGCAGTCGTCTGCGTGACGATGCAACCGAGGCGCTGAGTAACATCGCTGATTCAGCGACTGTTGTTGCTGCACTGCACGAGTACTGTGCAGCCATCATCACACGCTAAGTCTTGTAACTGCAAACGCAACGCAGAGCCGCAGAGAACGCAGAGGGCCGCAGAGATTGATTGTTGAAAACAGCGCTCGCCGAGCGAACGAGTGCGCGGCGAAAGCTGTTACCAATAATCAGTTCTCTGCGCTCCTCTGCGTTCTCCGTTGTTCTCTGCGTTGCGTTTACGGAGCGCGGCTACGGTACCCAGGTAGTCAGCGACGCCGCTGATGTGCGCGGCTTGGCGGCCACGGATTCAGCCGGCTCGCCGACGTTCACGATCGCAACAATCCGTTCTCCGTCGCGCGCACCGGCGGCCGCGCGCGCGGCGGGATCGTCCATGATCGCGCCAGTCTTGATGTGTGTGCCGAGTCCGGCTGCGACGGCCGCGAGTGCCAGGTTTTGCACACCCATCATCACGGCGGCGTAGTCTTCTTCGCGCGTTTGCGGGTCGTCGCTCAGCACGCACGCGACAGCGATCATGGCCGGCAACGCACGATGTTCGTTCGCGACTTTTTCTTTCAGCGCGCGTGCGGCATCGGGATCCGTGAGCTTCTTCGCTTTACGTGCACCGAGTGCGAGCCCGTACGCGTGGCGCGCTTCGGGGCCGAGTACGTGGAAGCGCCATGGTTGCGTGACGTGGTGATTCGGCGCGTGCGCCACCGTCTCAAGCAGTGATTCGAGTTCCGCGCGTGTGACCGCGCGGCCCGTGAACTGTTTGACGGAGCGGCGAGACCTGATGGCGTCGGTGACGTTCATGAAAGAAAACTTCCTGCGCGTCAGCGATTCGGCAACGCGGGCTCGATGTGTGCGCGAACGATGGCGGGGAGATCGTCCGCATCGCGCTCGAGCAGCCAGACGCGATTGCCGTCCGCGTGAAGGAGCCGCGCACGCGGTGGAAGTGGCACGCGCCCGAGAAATTCGCCACTCACCGCATACACTTCCCAGATCTGTGGTGAGCGAAAATGAACCGGCGGCGGGCCCTTCCAATTGGGGTCGATCGTGAGCTCGTCCTGAGGAATTCGCTCCGACGGCGCAGGCACCTGCGCCCAGATTCGGCCGTCGCGCGCCATGAGCAGTTCGATCAGCGGCGCTTTCGTCTGCGGTATCGGGGGTCCGGACCAGGACCATGATGGGTCGACACTGCGCATTGCGTCGATGACCCCAGCCTCTTCCGACTTGCGCTCGACTTCGGTGATTGGAACCAACGGAGCAGACCGAGCAATGCGAATGGGCTTACCGTTCGTTTTCGCGATCACGATGTGGTACTTGCTGCCGTCTCCAGCGACAAAGAATCCGTCGCGATGCCAGGCAAACATCGAGCTCGGCGTATGCGACGCTGACGTCGCTGCAGTGCGTGCAGTGGTGGCCGTCTCGTGGCTAGCGACATACGTGTAGTTCGGAACATCGAATCGCGGGGGATGCACGGTGTCACCCACCGCTCCGCCGTCCAGCATTCTGACGAGCGACAAAGGAAAATCACCTGCCAACGCGCGTGGACGCGTCGCACCGGGCGCAGGGCGCGGAATCATCGCGTTGATCGTGTACAGGCGGCCTGCGGCGTCCGATACGAGCGTTCCGATACTCCGTTCGATTGACCAGCTCGTTTCGAAATCACCGGCAGGTGAGAAAAAGGAGATCCGCGCGTTGTGCGCGTCGTGCACCGCCAGCCGTCCATCAGCGAGAATGAGCATGCCGCGATTGCCCTGGAACTCGCCGGGGCCGCCACCGCGTCGCCCAATGCGGCGCGCAAGTTTACCTGTTGAGTCAAACAGGAAGACGGAATTCGTCGGCACGTCATAGACCCAGACGAATCCGCGCCGATCGACCACGAACTCGTACGTCTCGGTGAAGAGCGATGTGTTTTCCGCGCCGGGAGCGATGCGCATTTCCGCCACGAGCCGTTTCAGCGCTGCGTCCGGAACGACTCCCGCGACACGCGCGACGATTGTATCGGTGGTCGAGTCCATCACCGTGGTCAAGCCGCCCGTAACCGGTGGCGGATCTTCACGTCCGCAACCGCTCAGTGCAACAACGAGCGCGAGACTGATCAAAGCGCGCACTACTTCGGCTCTGTCCACTTCAACTCGTCGACATTCTTGAACAGCGGCGCATCCGTTCGCAGTGTCGCGAGCTTCTTGAACAACAACGCGTCCGCGCGATGCTCGCCGAGTACATCGTCGGGGAAACTTTCAATCGGCCCGTGCTTGTTGAGCAAGCGCGCGGCAGTCTTCGCGCCAATCTTCGGAACGCCGGGATATCCGTCGGAGCTGTCACCGACCAGCGCGAGGTAATCCGGAATCAACTCTGGACCGACGCCGAACTTTTCGCGCACGCCATCTGCGTTGCGAATCTTCCCGCTCTTACGGTCAACTTGCACCACGCGATCGCCGACCACGCACTGCGAGAGATCTTTATCAGGCGTCCAGATACAAACTTTCTCGACGCGCGGATCAGCCGCCGCGAGATGCGCTGCAGACGCGAGCGCATCGTCTGCTTCGAGTTCAACCATCGGCCACACGACGAACCCCATCTCGGCGAGCGCCTTCTCGAGCGGATGGAATTGCGCCCACAACGCTGGTTCGATGCCCTCACCCGTCTTGTAACCGGGATACAAATCGTTGCGAAATGATTCGATGACGTGATCGGTGGCGACGCCGATATGCGTCGCGCCCGTCCGCACCATGTGACCGACGGTTTGCAGCACACCCTTTACCGCGCCGTCCGGCGGATCTTCATCCGGGTTGCCGCGACGCAATCCGTAAAAATGACGGAACAGTTCGTACGTCCCGTCGATCAGATGCACAATCACTTGAATGGAACCACAGTGCCGCTGCCTCGGGGCGAGCTCTCCCGCGCCGACGCGTACAATGCCTCGATGACGGCCATGTTTGCCGCGGCGTCGTCGGCACCATATCGCAGCGGCCGATCGTGCAACGCACAATCCGCAAAATGCTCGACCATGAGCCGGTACTGATCGATGCCCGCGAACGTCTGCCATTTCTCTTCGCGGTTCGCGCGCCGCTCTACGCCGGACACGGCGCCAGCACCAGGCGCGAAACACCACTCGGCGCTCACCGACGCGTCGGTTCCACCGATGTCGTAAAACTCGCGACGCTCCATATCCAGCGCGCAATCAAAGTGCGCGATGAGCCCGCTGGGAAAACGCAGCAAGCCCGTCAGTTGAGCGTCGACGCCACGATTCGTCTGACGCGACCACGCGCGCACCTCGAGCGGCTCGGCGCCCGCAACGGTTCGCGCGATGTTGACGCAATAGCACCCGACGTCGAGCAACGCGCCGCCGCCCAGTGTGGGATCGAGGCGAATGTTGTCAGGGCGTGAAATGCGGAAGGTGAAAGCACTGCGAATCGATCGCAGCGTTCCCAGTTTGCCGTCGTGTGCGAGCGCGAGCGCCCACTCGGTGCGCGGGTGGAAGCGGTACATGAACGCTTCCATCAGCTTCTTGCCGTTGGCGTCGGCCGTGCGCTGCATCTCCCGGCAATCCTCTGCACTGAGTGCGAGCGGTTTTTCGCACAGTACGTGCTTGCCGCGCTGAAGCGACTTGATCGTCCACTCTTTGTGGAGATTGTTTGGCAGCGGGATGTAGACGGCGTCGATGTCACCGTCGTCGAGCAGCGCTTCGTAGGATCCGTAGTGCCGTGCGAAGCCTCCCTCCGTGGCGAACGCTTGCGCGCGCGCCGCATCGCGACTCGCGACACCGAGCAGCGTGCCATTCTTCGACGCGCGGATCGCTGGACTGACAGCGCGATGGCCGATGGCGGCAGTGCTGAGCACGCCCCAGCGCAGCTTCGTATGTTGCACGTCAGAATCCTGACGCCGCATCATCCCGACCGCAATTCCCTGATTCGCGTATGGCCACCACAAGTTCCTTCGACGTGACCACCAGCGTCGAGCTGCACGAAGTCGATAACGCGCTGAACCAGGCGCAGAAGGAAGTCGCGCAGCGTTACGACTTCAAGGGCGCCAACATCACGATCGAGTTCAAGCGCGCCGAGTCGATGATCGTGCTGATCGCGGACAGCGACATGCGCATGCGCGCCGTGCTCGACATCGTCCAGTCCAAGCTGATCAAGCGCGGCGTGCCCGTGAAGAATCTCGATATCGGCGAAGCGAAACCTGCCGGCGGCGACACGCTGCGACGTGAGATCAAGCTCAAGATGGCGCTGGACAGCGAAACCGCGAAGAAAGTCGCCGCCGCGATCAAGGAAGCGAAGCTGAGGAAAGTGCAGGCGGCGATCCAGGGAGATCAGGTGCGAATCAGCGGGCCATCGAAGGACGACCTGCAGGAAGCGATGCAGCTGTTGCGCGGGAAGGATTTCGGCGTGGAGCTCAAATTTGGCAACTATCGCTAAAGCAGACCACGGAACACGCGGAACACACTGAAACGGCCACGGAAACACCAAAGAATTGTTGTTGCCGTATCCGTGGCTGGTTCCGTTGCCGTTTCCGTGTGCTCCGTGGTTCGCCGTTGATGTTCAAATGCCGCCAAATGCGTTCACAAATGCGCCAACTGCCGGCGGCCCCGATCCTTCGCCCTCGTCGTGCTTGAAGTACACGTACGCTTCACTCCACTGCTGCTTCGCGATTCGCTCCGCCCACTCCCTCAGCGCAATCTCGCCGTAATCGAATCGATGTAACCGCAGGTATCCCCACGACGCCGTCGATACGGTCGGCGACGCGAAGTCGGGTTGATCGATTACGCCGAACGCCACGTTGTGCGCGCGGAGCGCGTCGTACACATCATCTTCAAACCACGTGTCGCTGCGGAACTCGATCACGAATCGGCGATCGCGCGGAAGCGTCGCAAGAAATGCCGTCAGCCTCGGCAAATCTTTCTTGAGATTCGGCGGCAACTGAAACAGAATCGGACCGAGCCGCGCGCCGAGTGCAGCTGTGTTCTTCAGCAGGAACTCGAGCGCGCTCTGCGCTTCAGGTTTGATGCGCGCATGATGCGTGATGCGCTGGCTCGCTTTGAGCGCAAACGTGAACGACTCCGGCACCTGCGACGCCCAGTCGAGCAACACGTTCTCCTTCGGCAAACGATAGAACGTGTTGTTGATCTCGACAGTCGGAAACTTCCCGGCGTAAAAGCCGAGCATGGCGTCCGCTTTGAGATCCTCCGGGTAGAACGTGCCCTTCCATTCTTTGAACGCGTAGCCGCTCGTGCCGGCGAGCAGCTTCATGAAGCCTTGCGTCCCTTCTTGTCGGGTTTCTCCGATTTCGCCGGCGCGGCTTGGGCAAGACTCGCTTTCAGCGCGTCCATGAGGTCGATGATCTTCGTGCCTGAATCAGGCTTGCTGTCAGCCGTGATGTCCTGGCCGTCGATCTTGCGCTGAATCGTTTCGAGTACGCGTTCACGAACCGTGTCTTTGTACTTCGTCGGCTCGAACGAATCATTTGCCGACTGTTCGATCAACTGCTTCGCCATGTTCAGCTCGAGCGGCTTCACGTCACCACTCGGTACCGGCACTTCAGACGTGGGACGCACTTCGTCGGCGTAGTGGAGTTGCTCCATCACGAGCACGCCGTTCAACGGACGCAACAGCACGAGATGCTGCTGGCCGCGCGCCGCGTACTGACCAAGCGCTGCACGCCCCGTTTCTTCGAGCGCAGCCGCGAGCAATCGATACGCGCGATCGCCGCCCTTGTCGGGGCCGAGGTAGTACACGCGATCGACGTACGCACGGTCGACCTTTGCGAGTGGGACGAATTCGAGCACATCGATGGCGCCGGTCGCCTTTTCTTCGAGCGCTTTCAGTTCTTCTGCGGACAGCACGACGTACTGATCTTTCGCGAATTCGTAGCCTTTGACAGTTTCGTCGCGCGGCACGATCTCGCTGTCTTTCGTGCAGATGTATTGCTGCTTGAGTCGCGAGCCGCACTTTTTGTGCAGCATATTGAACGACACGCTGGCCTTCGATTCGGCGGACGAAAACAGACTGACCGGTACGGACACGAGGCCAAACGATATGGTCGCACCGGCGATAGCGCGCGCGGGCATAGGAAGTAGGGTTTAGGGTCTAGGCTGTAGGCGGTAGGACTGCACTGCGTGGAGACTCGCGCGGTGTGGTCCCATTACTCTTGTAAGGTATGCCGGATAAGCGTGACGAGACACCACCGCCACCGGCGGTAGACCATCTCAGTACCTATCGCGCCAAGCGGTCCGCGGATACTTCGCCGGAACCGGTTGGCACTGTATCGACCGTACCCGGCCGGCTCTTTGTGGTTCACAAACACGCCGCCCGGCAGCTGCATTTCGATTTGCGGTTGGAGATGGATGGCGTTCTGCGGTCGTGGGCTGTGCCGAAAGGGCCGTCGTATGACATGCAGGACAAGCGTCTCGCGGTGAAAGTCGAAGACCACCCGCTCGAATACGGCGACTTCGAAGGCATCATTCCGCCTGGCAATTACGGTGCCGGCGGTGTGATTGTGTGGGATCGCGGAGAATGGGTCGCGCTCGAGGATTGGCGCACGGGCCTCGAAAAAGGAAAGCTCCTTTTCGAACTGCGCGGCTACAAGTTGCTTGGCAAATGGACGCTCGTGAAGATCAAGAAAAGCGAGCGCGATTGGCTGTTGATCAAAGAGCGCGATGCGTACGTCCGCTCGCCCGGCGATCAGTTTCGCGAAGAGTCGGTGTTGTCGGGACTCACCGTCGAAGAAGTCAAAGAAGGCAAATCGCCTGCGGCAACATTGCGCGCGGAGTTGGAGAAAACGGACGCGTTGCGAACGCGCGTCGAGCCAAAATCGGTTGAGGCAATGCTCGCCGAACCGCACGAAGAACCATTTACGAAAGAAGGTTGGTTGTTCGAGTTGAAGCTTGACGGCTATCGGTTGCTCGCGAGCAAGACACGCAATGACGTGTTGCTTCGCACGCGTAACGGCAATGATTACACGGCGGTGTTTCCGGAAATTGCGCGCGCGGTGCGTGCGCTGCCGTTTACGGAGTGCATCGTCGACGGCGAAGTCGTCGTGCTCGACGACAAAGGGAAGCCGAGTTTTGCAAAGTTGCAGAAACGCGGGCGACTCTCGTCAGGGATCGAGATCAAACGCGCCGCCGTGGAATTGCCCGCGACGTATTACGCGTTCGATCTCATTGCTTTCGAAGATTTCGATTTGCGTCCGCTGCCGCTGATCGAGCGCAAACGTTTGTTACTCGGCGCGCTGCCGAAGCTTGGTCCGGTTCGCCCGCTCGATCACATCGAGACGGCTGGCGAAGCGTTTCTCGAGCAGGTCGTTGCACTTGGACTCGAAGGGATCATCGCGAAGCGATCGGATTCCAAGTATCGCGGTGGACGCACTGACGCGTGGTTGAAGATCAAAGCTGAGAGCACGGGCGACTTCGTGATTGTTGGATTCACCGCACCGAAGGGAGGTCGCGGACATTTTGGTGCGCTGCAACTCGCAGACCTTGTGAACGGTTCGTTCTGTTATGCGGGACGTGTTGGTACTGGATTTGATGACGCGAAGTTGGCGGAGTTGAAGAAGTTGCTCGATCCGATTGTGCGAGACACGCCGCCGTGCGAAGGACCGTCGGTTGCGCCCGGCACAGCGCCGCTTCCGAGCGAAGCGATTCCGGATACGAAGACGACGACGTGGGTGGAGCCGACGTATGTGTGCGAAGTGCGCTTTCGCGAATGGACGCCCGATGGTTTTCTGCGGCATCCGACGTTCCTGCACATGCGCAACGACAAGGATCCGCGCGATTGCGATCGGCAGGGCTGGTCCGATCCGGCGACGATGGAAACCGGCGAAGTGGTGGAGGTTGTAGCGAGCGTAGGCGACGCCGCTGAACCACCGGAACCTGCGCCCGCGCCGCCGGTCGAAAAGAGTGTGACGTTCTCGAATCTCAAGAAGATCTACTGGCCCGATGAGAAGTACACGAAGGGCGATCTCATCGAGTACTATCGCGCGGTGTCGCGCTGGATCCTTCCCTATTTGCGTGACAGGCCGCTGGTCATGACGCGGTATCCCGACGGCATCAACGGGAAAATGTTCTATCAGAAGGACGCGCCCGAATTCGCGCCGACCTGGATTCGCACGATTCCGATCTGGAGCGAAGACACCCAGCGCAACGTTCGCTACTTCGTGTGCGACAACGAAGAGTCGTTGCTCTACATCGCAAATCTCGGCTCGATACCACTGCACATGTGGGCGAGCCAGGTTGGTTCACTCGAGCAACCCGATTGGTGCGTGATCGACCTCGATCCAAAAGAGGCGCCGTTCTCCGACGTGATTCGCACCGCGATCGTGTTACGCAAACTGTGCGAAGAAATTGGTTTGCCGAGTTATGTGAAGACGACGGGGAAGACCGGGCTGCACATTCTGCTGCCGCTCGCGCGCACGTGCACGTACGCGCAGTCGCGGACGCTTGGTGAGCTGCTCGCGCGCCTGGTCATGCGCGAATGCAAGGACATCGCGACGATTACGCGTCACGTCACCAAGCGCGGTGATAAAGTGTACCTCGACTATTTGCAGAACCGGCACGGCCAAACCATCGTCGCGCCGTTCAGCGTTCGTCCACTACCGGGCGCGACAGTGTCGATGCCGCTCGAGTGGGATGAGGTCAACGAGACGCTCGATCCGAAGAACTTCACGATCAAGAATGCAATCGAGCGGATGGATCGGTTCGGGCACGATCCAGTTCTTCCTGTTTTGGACGATGCCCCGGATTTGCATGGCGTTCTCGAGCGCGTCGCGGCGCAGATGGCAGCGGTCGGTTCGGAGCCAACCGAGTAAACGACAAACGCAACGCGGAGCCGCAGAGAACGCAGAGGTTCGCAGAGAAATGACTGTTGGCAACAGCGCTCGCCAAGCTGGTGCCTGCGCGGCGCGCGCTGTTACCACAAGCATTTCTCTGCGAACCCCTGCGTTCTCTGCCCCTCTGCGTTGCGTTTGCAGTTCCCGTGCGCGGCGACAGAATTAGCGTGTTGCAGCGAGCGTGCACGGCCCACAGTTTCGTGCCGTGCCAACCCGCCGCACTTTCATTGGGCAAACAGCTGCGCTGATTGCGGGCGCAGCCGCGACGGCGTGCGATCCGCGTGAATACGCACGCGCGCACGGCGCGACGCTCAGACTCTCTGTCGCGGCCGGCAATATCGGCGGTGTGTTCTACCCGTATGGCGGTGCGATTGCGTCCGTCATCAGCAAGCACGTAACCGGTGTCGCCGCGACGGCTGAAGTCACCGGTGGCACGATCGACAACTTGCAGTTCATTCGACAAGGCACCGCCGATCTCGCGTTTGCAACGGCCGACATGCTCGACGAAGCGTACCGTGGCGTTGGCGAGTTTTCGAAAGTCGGGCGCGTTCCAGCGCGCGCGCTCGCCATGCTCTACTACAGCTATCTGCACACGGCGACGCTCGATTCGACGGGAATCACTTCGCTCGCCGATCTGCGCGGCAAGGTCGTCAACACCGGCTCGCCCGGCAGCTCCACCGAAGTCATCGCGATGCGCGTGCTACGCGCCGCGGGTGTCGATCCCGATCGCGATGTCCGTCGCCAGGGACTCGGCCTCGCCGCAGCGGTCGACGCCGTGCGCGACGGCAAGATCGACGCACTCATGTTCATCGGTGGCGTGCCGATGGGTGCGCTCATCGATCTCGCCGCAACGCCACGACGCCGGCTCGTGCTCATGCAAAGTGCGACGACGCTGCCGACGCTCCGCGCAGCGTTCGGCGATGCGATCTACGTCGAGCGCACGATTCCGCGCGGCACGTACACAGGCATCAACGAGGACATCGGCGTTGTTGGAAGCGCGAATGTCCTCGTCGCCGATGCGCGCATGCACGACGACCTCGCGCATGAAATCGCGCGCACGCTGTTCGAGCATCAGAACGAACTCGCCGCCGTGCACCCCGAAGCGCGTAACCTCACAATCGAGTCGGCAGTGCAGGGATCACCGATCGCGTATCACGACGGCGCGATCGAGTACTACCGAGAACGGAACGCGTGGCCGAGTTGAATCCGGGCTCCGCGGACCGGATGCCGAGCATGGCGAATGGAGCTCGCACCCTATTGGCTACCGCCTTGGCCCTATTTGCCATCTACGCCACCGTCTTCGTCGTCGATCCACTCTTCTACCGCGCGAGTTTCCTCCTTGTCGCACTCGTACTCACGTTCGTGCTTTACCCGGCGCGCGCGAAAGGCACGAGGGGATCCAAAACAGACGTTGCGCTTGCTGTGCTGGCAGTCGTCGCACTCGGTTGGCCAATCATTGACATCGCGTCATTCCCATATCGCGCCGCCGTGCCAACGTGGACCGATCTCACACTCGGCACGCTCGCGATTCTGCTCATCCTCGAAGCAACGAGGCGCACGGTCGGATGGATTCTTCCTGCGACTGCGCTTGCGTTCATTCTGTACGCATACCTCGGCCCGCTGTTCGATCTTGTCGGCCTCGATGCAATTGCGCATCGCGGTTACTACATCGATCGCCTGATCGGCACGATGTACATGACGCTCGACGGTGTGTTCGGAACACCGCTCGACGTAGCCGCGACGTACATCATTTTGTTTTCGATATTTGGCGCGGTGCTGGAACACACCGGCGCCGGGAAGTTCTTCATCGATTGGGCACTCGCGCTCATGCGCGGTGGACGCTCCGGCGCTGCGGCAGGGCGCGCAGTAACGCTCGCGGGTTTTCTGCTCGGCACCGTCTCAGGCAGCGGCGTCGCAACCACCGTTACGCTTGGCTCCGTCTCGTGGCCGTTGCTCAAGCGATCAGGATATCCGCCGGAAGTTGGTGGCGCCGTTCTCTCCGCCGCAGGCATCGGCGCAATTCTTTCACCGCCGACAATGGGTGCTGCGGCGTTTCTCATCGCTGAATTCCTGAAGATTCCTTTCTTTGATGTGTTGTTGATGTCGATCGTGCCGGCGCTGCTCTACTACTTGTCGGCGTTCATGATGGTGGAGTTCGACGCGCGCAGGCTCGGCACACGCGCGGTTGAGGCCGAAACGAAATCGGCGGCGACGCTCGCAGCAGCAGGATGGTTTTACTTTCTGCCGCTCGTTGCGATCGTCGCATTCATGGCGCTCGGCTTCACGCCTTTTCGCGCAGTGCTGTGGGCGACGGTGCTCGCCGCGCTCGCGAGCTATCTCGATCGCGCAAACGCATTGACGCCGAGCCGCGCCGCTCAGGCGCTTGCATCTGGCGCGCGCGCAACGCTGCCTGTTGCCGCAACGACCGCGACCGCCGGCATCATCGTTGGCATGGTGACACTCACGGGGCTCGGGTTACGGGTATCGGGTATTGTGGTCGATGTTGCCGGCGGAAACGTGGCGTTGACCGTGTTGTTTGCGGCCATAGCTGTGTGGATGCTCGGTCTCGCTGTGCCGGTTACTGCGTCGTACATCATCGCAGCGGTGATGGTTGCGCCCGCGCTCACCAGCGTCGGAATTCCGGACGTCGCAGCGCACATGTTCATCTTCTATTACGCGGTGCTGTCCGAAGTCACACCGCCGACCGCGCTGTCTCCGTTCGCGGCTGCCGCAATCACGGGCGGCAATCCCTATCGCACGATGATGCTCACGTGGAAATACGCACTGCCCGCGTTCGTGGTCCCGTTCGTGTTCACGCTGCTGCCTGGCGGAACGGGGATTCTGTTGAAGGCCCCAGCAACCGACGTACTGTGGTCGACTTCAGTTGCCGCAGGAATCGTTGTTGCCGCCGCGTTCGCACTCGGCGCGCGTCGCGCGCCGAGTGGAGAAAACTGAGCTACTTCGTTCTCGCGAGCGCCGAGTCCAGCATTCGCACGAGCGTTGCGCGGTCGTACGTGAATGGGTGCGACTGATTCAGCTCGACGAGTTCCTGAATCGCTTTCACAATGGTGACCTCCGCTTGGCGCGCGGCAGGAACGACCATGTACCGCATCTTCGGCGAAGGATCGAAGAGCGCGTGCGCCGCGGCCTTCGCGACGTCGTCGGGCGCCGGATAATTGTCGTAGTTGCCCATCGCGGCGACCATCCGGTTCGCCGTTGCTTCAAATGGCGTTCCTTTCAACCGCGTCGCGGCGGCTTGCGCCTGCGCCATTGTGTTGCGTCCAATCTCCGAGCGGTAATTACCCGGCTCGATCAAACTCGACCGCACGCCAAGCGGCGCCATCTCCGCCTGCAACGCGTCACCGAACGCTTCGATGGCGTGCTTGCTCATGCTGTACGGACCGAAGAACGGTCCCGAGAGAATTCCGGAAATCGAACTGACCGTCACCACGCGACCCTTTGCTTCGATGATCATCGGTGCGAATGCTTTGGTGATGCGGTAGGGTCCGAACACGTTGACGTCGAAGATCGACGAGAGCTCTTTCTCTTCGACGTCGATGAGCGGTGCGAGCACCGCGATGCCGGCATTGTTGACGATGCCGTGTAACCCGCGACCACCTTTGCGCACAACGTCAACTGCTGCTGCGATGTCAGCCGGTACAGTGACGTCGAGCCGCACCGCTTGCACGTTGCGGATCTTGTTGAGTTCGGCGATGTCCTCCGGTTTCCGCGCGCCCGCGTAGACAAAGTGTCCCTGCGATGCGAGCAGCTCAGTGATCTTCCGGCCGATACCACTGCTGGCGCCGGTTACCAGAACCGCTTTCTGCGCGGGCGGTGTTGACTGAGCGGCGAGCGGCGCGGCGACAACCAGCAAGACGCCGAGCAGACGATTGCGAATCGATGTGAACATCACAACCTCGAAGCGGAAGAGCGCGTGAGAACAGCGACGCCGAGAATGTACGCCGTTCAGTAGCCCACGTCAGCGTTGAGCGGAATCGCACTGCGCATGAACGTTCCGCCACCTCGCGCGAGCGTCTTGCCCCGCGAGTCCGCGAGCTCCGATTCGGCGACGAGGAGATTTCTCGACTGATGCACGAGACGGCCGGTCGCGGTAATGACGCCGTCCGCCACGGGTCTCAGCAGCACGATGTTGAAGTTCACCGTCAGCACGAACACATCCTCGACAACAGAATTCGCCGCGAAGAACGCAGCGTCGTCGAGCATCTTGAAGTGTACGGAACCGTGCGCAGCGTGCGCCGCGTGGTGAAAATCCTTGCGCACCGTCACCGTGACTTGTGCCTGCTTATCCGATACGCGAATCGTCGGCAGGTAGAACTGATTGATTGGCGCGCCAACGTACATCCGCTCCAGTCGCCGAAAGTGTTCGTCCGACATTACGCTGGCGGTGGCACGACGTAACTGCCGAGCATGTTGGCGATGAGCGGACGCTCGGCGACTTCGCCGTAGATGCGCGCTTCCGCGAACGCCATCGTTTTGCCCATGCGCAGCACCGTCGCGACTGCGATGATGTCTGCGCCTGACGACGGTCGCATGAACGTCGAGTGCACGTCGACGGTTGGAAAGCCGCGGAACTCACCGACGGTTGCGCACAGTGCGATCACCATCGCGGTATCCGCGAGCGCCATCAACGCCTGACCGCACACGATACCGCCGGTGCGATTGATGCTCGCATCAGGCGGCATCGAGAGTGTCGCTGAATCGTGCGACGTGTGCCGCACGGAGAGTTTGAGCGCCTGCACCCACGGCGCAAAGTTCTCGCGAAGAATGTCCTGGGCAGCTTCTACCGGCAGCTTCGTGGTCGTCATTCGTTCACTTGCCTGGTCGGTACTCCCGTTCAATGTGCCCGCGTAATTGCGATGGATAGAAATACACGTCGCGCAACTGACCAGTGCTGTAGCGTTGTGCCTGATCGTTGAAGTGCTTGGACTTGACGTCGCCGCTCTGTCCGCCGGCGGTAATCGCTTTTGCGCGCACGCTGTCGCCGAACTCCACCACGGCAACAAAGCTGTTGCCGCTCGTGCCGTACCATTTCTTGCTGCCTTGATACGGACGCGCACCAAACGACGCGAGCGATCCCCACGTTGCCGACGTGAACGCTACCGGAATACTCTGCTCCTCATCGTGGAACGGGTGCACGATGTCGTCGGTCAAACGCTGGAAACGGTTGATGTCGCCCCACGGCGTTTTCCAGCTTCCGAAATCGGCGGCAAGCTTGGCGCTCGCATCGCGCAATGATTCGAGTCGCTCCTGTGCGGATGCGCGCGACGTCGCGTACGCCATCGCGCTCGTCTTGGCGGCCGTCGCTTTCGCGGCGACGCGGCGCAACAACGAATCTGCCCAGAACACGGCAAGCGCCGTCGGAATCGACGATTCACTCCACCGGAAATCCCATTTGCGCAGTTCGGCGATTTGCTCCGCGAGTTGTGCCTTTAACGGATTGCTCGCGGGTGTGTTGTCGTACGACGCGAGCAAGGGCGGAATGAGATCTGCGAACGCGGGCAAATAGCTGTCGTAGGCGGCGGCCATCAGCCCATCGAGCGTGAAGTCTTTCTTGTTCTCGAGCACGCGAATCGCGTGAATGCCGCGCGGATTCTCACCGCCGGATTCGAAGTACGCCGCGAAATCCTTCGCTTTTGGACTGTCGGGCCCCGACGCCGTGTACGGCCAGTTGTTGGTGTTGTATGTCCAGCCGACCGGCGGATTGACCACGTTCGGCGATTCGTCGAACGAGTGCACGCCTTTCCATTCCGTTGCGGGATTGCTGCCGTCGACGGGATTCTCCCAGTTGAACTTTGTGTCCCGCTTCGGCACGAAGTTGGAGTGGAAGTACGCGATGTCGCCGTCGGCGTTGGCGTAGAGCGTGTTGTTCGAGGAGTTCGTGTGCAACTCCATCGACTCGCGGTATTCCTTGAGATTGCGTGCTTTCGTGCGCGCGTACGATTGCGTCAGCGCTTTCACGGGCTCTTCCATGAGCCTTGTCGTGATCCATTTGTCGCCGACGAACTTGACGACGGGGCCGTGGTGCGTGCGGTAGACGGTGAACTCGCGACGCGCCATGCCGGTGTCGGTCTTGAACGGGACGACGATCTTCGACACGCGCACGGGGCGCAGTTCGCTCCCGTAGCGGTAGAACACGCTGTCGCCGCGACGCACGATTGTCTCTGCGTATTCGTCGATGTTGTCCGCACCGCTCGACGTGTGCATCCAACCCGCGCGCTCGTTGAAGCCCTGGTACACGAAGAACTGTCCCCACGTGACGGCGCCGTACGCGTTGAGCCCGTCGTCGCTCGTCATCTGCAGTTCGGATCGGAAGAAGAACGATGTGTGCGGATTGATCAGCAGCAGCGCGCGCTTGGCGGTGGTGTTGGACGGTGCGATGGCGATGCCGTTGGAGCCGCGCGGTTCATCGTCAAGTGCCGTATCCGTGTCATCCGTTTGATCCGTGTCATCCGTGTTCTCGCTGTTGTTGTTCCTCGCGATGCTCGGCGTTTCGAGTCGCCGATAAAATGCGCGCAGATTCGGCAGCGAAATGGATTCGATGTCCCCGCCGATACTTCCCTCACTAAACGTCAACGCCATCCACGGCTCGAACTTCGTGATGACGCGCGGCTTCACCTCGGGATGCTTGTACACGAAGTAGTTGAGCCCGTCCGCGAACGCATTCATCAGCGTCTTGAGCCATTCCGGACTCGTCGCGTACAGCGCCTTCATCGAATCGGGATCGATGAACATCTTCATGCGCAGATCGCGAAACACCGCGTCTTCGCCCTCGGCTTCCGCGAGACGTCCCATCGAATTGATGTAGTTCGTCTCGACGCGATTGAAATCGTCTTCGGCTTGCGCGTACACCATGCCGAACACCGCATCGGCATCTGTCTTGCCGCGAATGTGCGCGATGCCCCAGTCGTCGCGCGTGATCGTGACGTTGCGCGCCTGCGCTTCCCATCGCGCGACATCGGGATTGTCGGACGCCGCGGTGCAGGCGGCCAGCCCGGCGAGGATGAACAGCGTTGTTTTTCTCATTGTGCTCACAGCTCAGTCGTGATTCTTCTCGTACTCACGCTGCGTGTAAATGCGCTCGGCGCCCTGCTTCGCGTCGCGCGCCTTCGCGGCCTTGAGCGCGTTTGCCTTTGTTGACTCCGACTTCACCGTCGGCAGCGACAACAACTTTTCGAGATCGGTGCTCTTGCAGTGCGGGCATGCAGGTGTCGCGGATCCGCGAATCAGCAGCTCGGACTGCTTTCCACACGAGCGGCACGCAAAGTCGAAGAGTGGCATGGTTCAGAATCAACGCCCGGCGTCAGGGCCGGTCAACTCGCCAACGAAGCTCAACGCTCTCTTGAACTGCGATTCTACGGAAAAACAGGCGGACACTGCCCGATACAACCACTTCATTGTTGGATCCGGTCGTTTCCGCTTGCCCTTTCCGTGGAATCGTCGTTCAAAGAGACGTTGAGCCCGGCTGCCCTCAACACGCCGGATCGACGATCTCGATCCTATCCGGTTTGTTCGGCACGATGCACAAAAACTCGAACGGCTCGCCCGCATGCGCCTTGTACCAATGCGGCGTGCCTGCGGGAATGAACACCACATTCCCCGCGCGCACTTCGGCAACATCGTCACCAATACCAATCGTCGCCGAGCCGCGGAGCACATACTGCTCGTGCTCCACGGTGTTGGTGTGTTTCGGCATTCCGCCGCCCGGCTCCATGATGAAACGCCGAAGCGCAAAGTTCGGCCCTTCCTCGGCGCTGATCAGTACCTGCCGCGTGGTGCCCGTGCCGGCCTTCACGGGCTCCGCCGCAATGTCATTAGCGTGGCGAATACTCATGGACTCAAAGTTGCGGCGCGCGCGCTCACGCGCGAGTCCATCGCGCGTGATTTCTGCCGCGCGAGGGGCGCAGGGGCGGTGGTGCGGCGACGTCTGAACACTGAACGTCGCGCCGGGCTTCCCAGTTGCTACACCGGTCGCCGAACCACCGCCTCAAGCACCGAGCGAACACGTATCTACGCGGACGGTACCCGCAACGTCACATTATGTCGTTGCAACGTCGTACTAAGAGTGCGCGCCCGCGCTATGATCGCATTTCCTTCCGTGATCGCCGGCGTGAGCGCCGCCTTCAAATCCGTGTACTGCCGCACCAGCGCGTCGCTTGGCATTTCCCAGATGTTCATGATCGCGTTCTTGAGCGCGCCGACGCGACCGAACACACTCGCATCGGCCGGCGCGCCGCCACCACCGCGTCCACCACGACCGCCACCTCCACGTCCGGCGGGTGCAGGCGGTGCAGTGTCGGGTGCTTCCGCACCGAACTTCGCTGCCACGGCATCGAAATCCCGCTTGAACGTTTCGAATTGCGCTTTCACATCTGCGGGCGCCGAACTCGACGCGAGCGCACGCGCCGCCTGGGCTACTTCTATAGATAGGGCGCCCAGCGTGTTGGCGACGGGCGTGCCGCGCCGCTGCATATCGTGGAGATCGGTCACGATGGTGTTGTACCGCTGACGCGACGTTTCGGTGAAGCGCACTTCAGGATCCATGACGACGCGCATCGGTTTCGTTTCCACGGCGCGACCATCGACCATCAGTGCAACGTTGTACGTGCCGGGCATGACATGCGGACCTGCACCACCGCCGCCGCCACCACCGCCACCGCGCCCGCCACCGCCGCCTCCTCCACAGATGTTCTCGGGTAAGTAGCCTGACACGGGAAGGGGTACGGGGTAG
>DATELA010000011.1:0-58607 GCA_035277145.1 Gemmatimonadaceae bacterium
GGCACTCTGATCTTGGGTCACCTTGATCTAGCAACGAAGACTTTCAAACCGCACGTTTACTGGAGCGCCTCACCCATCAACCCAATCTGAGCCTCACCAATCAGCCCGGTCTTTTCATTACCGATCCTCCCGACCGTACATCGCTTCGCAGCATTTACTTTCGTTTGCAGCCTAACATGGCGAGTTTTGAATCCACCTAATACTCGTTAGACCGACCACGCTCATCGGAGACATCCGCGATGCCTGCGTTGGAACTATGGCTCCTTGCGGGAGCCATCATCTGCATCGTTATCGCGCTCTCTCCGCGTAAGCCAGAGAGCCGCCCTCGTCGCCGGTGGCAGATGCACGCGCCTGCCGCGCGCGTGTACTTCTTGGGTTTTGCGCTGTGGATCGGGGCGACGCTGCTTGGCTGGTTGCCACCCGTTCGGCAACGCTATGCCTTGCTCGCCGTGTTCGGCGCAGCACTCCTCACCGAAATCGTGACCCGGCTTCGGACTCCCGGCGGTCTAACGCACGTTGATGCTGACAAACGCGGATAATTTCGGTAGCGTTCGCTGGCGCTCACGGATTTCGTCTGAGCGTTTGCAGCATAACGCTGTTCGTTAGACCGCGTACACGCGATCGCGCGGAGCCACTGTGTTTGATATTGCTTTTGAATCGGATACGCCAGAGCTGCAAGACGCGGGCGAGGAGGAATGGCTCGCGCTGACGGGACGCATCGTGATCGGCGACCATGCGGAACGCTTTCTCGCGCCCGTCGCGTTCTGGTCGAAAAATGACTACGAACGGCATTGGCTCCACGCCGCGCGACGCCTGCTCACGCGCGCTGACCGAACGGCGTTTTTTACGTCAACGTTTCAATTCTGGTGGGTCATGTGGCGTGTCAACGATGTCGTTTTCGTGCAGGAACAAATGCTGCTCGCCGACGAGTTGCCTCAGCCCTTCGCGCCGAACGACCCCTATCGCCACATCCGTGACCGTACGAACGTTTCCCGTGATGGGAAACCGATTTCAGAGTGGCAGCTCGCAGCGACGGACCTCCGCGACTTCGTGGCCCGACGCTTCGCCGCGCAGCGGACCTTAGGCACCTAGTGGCGCCTGAACGGCCGGGGACATCCTTAACGAAGTAGTCCGGGTACATCGCTTACACGTTCACCCATCAGCGCCGACGCAGACGCGGATTCTTCTATCTCGCCGGTAATGCCAGGATCGCCTCCATTGCCGGATCGCGCCCCGCGCGGTAGCTCGCGAATGTTGGCGGCGTGTAGATCTGAGGCGCGATCCACGTTCGGTAGTCCATCGGCCAGCCCGTCTTCCAATAGAGGTCCGACACGTTTGCCACGATCTTGCTATAGGGCAGCGTGAACGGCATTTCCTCCCCGACGAAATTCGGGCTCGATCCCGTCGGCTCGCCGACGAACGTTGCGTTCGTGTACCGCTCGAAATAGGTCGCGGCGTTTTGCGCTGCTGAATACGTGCGCCGGCCAATGATCACGAACAGCTTGCCGCGTTCGTCCACGATCTCGCTGCGAATCACCCGATTGAGTAGCGGCGGAATGAGCGTCGTGTTGCCGCCATTGTTCCAGCGCATGTCGATGACGAATTTCGACACGCTGTGGCCGTTGATGAATTGGAACAGACGCTCCGCGAACTGGGCCAGCGGTTCTTTCGCATCGTTGGCCACCGCGTTGAACTGGAAGTAGAGCACCTTGGTATCCGGCTGGTACTCAAACCAGTAATTCGCGGCCGTGTTCTTCAAGTACAACGGGAGCGGCTTTCCCATTGCTTGCGGGAACGTCACCCACGTTGCCGGGAACTCATTCCAGATGTCAGGATGGTTCGCGTCAGCTTCGACGGTCACGGCCCGCTGTTTCCCATCACTGTCAATCGTCAACGCGATCGTGCGTGGATCGGCTGTCACTCCGAGCGCGCGCAAGAGCGGCAGGCTCCGCATGCGATACGGCGCAACTTGAAGCGGCCACACTTCATTGTCGCGGCTGATCACCGGATCGAGCGCGCGCATCACTTCGTCGACTGAGCGGTCACCGAACCGCACGACCCGAGCGCCAAGCAGCTCCTTGTACTTGGGGTCCGCGGCAATCACGAACAGTCCTTCCTGAAACAGATAGAACTGTAGCGGCAACGCGAGGAGGAATTCCGGTTGAGCCGGCGGCCGGAGAATACCGGTGTGGCCGTCACCGACCTGTTTCATGAGCTTCATCAGCTCGACGAAGATTTGGCGATCCGACAGCGTTGGAATGGCATCGTTGAGCTTCTTGACGCCGGCGTCGAAGTCCTGTTTCGACAAGGCGCGGTAGACGCCTTCGCCGTAACCTTTGCGCTTCACCTCGCGCGCCAGGAGCGCGAGGTCCGACCGCCATCCTTCGTCGCGCGACATCGTGCTCACGTCGGGCAAGCCAACGATCGTCGCGAAACGAGGGTCGTCGTGCAACGACACCAGATCAGAATCAGTCCGCGCGCGTTCGAGGTTGCGCATCCCCATGTCGAACGATCGGCTCAGCCACGTGAAGGCTTGCTCCTTCTCGCCCAACAACGCGTACGAACATGCAATGTTGTACGCCATGTTCGCGGGGAAGCCGATGCGCAACGCCAGCGCCTTCTCCCACGCCGGGATTGCCTTGCGATAGTCCTTCGCTTGATACAACGCGTTGGCAAGTTGCAGAGCGAATTGTCCGTTGACGGGATTCGCTCGAACGACTTGCTCCCAGAGCGGCGCAGCCGTCGACCACTGCTTGGCTTCGCTCGCGGCTTGTGCTTTCAGCAGTGTCTCGGCGAAGCCCTGCGCGTTCGACGCAGTCGCGACGCATACCAGAAATCCAAACGCAATCGCCAGCGGTGCGCGGCGATGAGTCACGTCAACATGAATGGTCATCGGTCGGTGTGAAGGTGTCGAGCGTTTGATACCGATTTGCTCGGCAACGTCACATTGAGGCTTGTCGGGACTTGCGGATCTCGCTCCGCGTTGGCACTCTGCCAGCATGGACGCCGGCGAATCAATCGCCCTTTTGTCACTCGTCTTCGGCGGGTTGCTTCTCGCCGGCGGGCTGTTCGGTGCATGGGCGCTCGGCCGAATGCAGGCCGAGCGGAAGATCCTCGATGCGCGCCAAGGTGAGGAACAGTTGGATGCTCGCCTCGCACGCATTGAACGCATGATCGAGGCGATGGGGCTCGATATGGAGCGCCTGGCCGAGGCGCAACGGTACACCTCGCGGCGAATCGCGCCGAACGAGTCGCGTGCGACGGCCGACGTTCCGAACGCGCCGCCTAACGCGACGTTGTGACGTTCCGGTCGCGAAGTGTATCCAAGCGTGGGATGATGCAGCATCCGCACTCGCGCTAGCCAGCCCCGCCGTCGTGCATCGCATGCCCGCGCCAGACCCCGACGCGCGCGATGCTGCGCGCGCGGCTCGTGGCGACACGCGCGCGTTCGAACGGCTGTATGTCGCGCACGCCGCGCGTGTGCAAACCCTGGCTCGGCGCATGGTGGGCCGCGATTTGGCCGACGATGCGACGCAGGATGTTTTCATCCACGCATGGGAGCACCTCGGGCAATTTCGTGGAGAAGCGCGGTTCGGCACGTGGCTGCACCGTCTCGCCGTGAACCTCCTGCTGCGGCGGGCCGAGGTCGCGCGGCGCATCACGGCGCGCATCGCGCCCGGGACGATAGAGGAGCTCCACGCTCCTTCGTCCAGTCCCGAGACTCGAATGGACGTTGACGCGGCGCTGGCCCGTTTGGGTCCCGGTCTCCGTGAAGTCGTGGTGCTGCACGACCTCGAAGGATACCGGCACGAGGAGATTGCCGACGTGCTCGCGATTTCGGTCAGCGCATCGAAAATGCGGTTACATCGCGGCCGTATGCTTTTGCGGGAGTGGCTTCGCCCATGACGACACCACGTGATCGCGACCACGAGGGGCAAGACCGGCTGTCCGAGTATCTCGACGGGCTCCTCACCGAGACGGAGACGCGGTCGCTCGAGGAACACCTTCGCGGCTGTGAGCGCTGCCGCTCAGTGCTTGCTGAACTGCGCGTGGTGGTCGATCGCCTTCACGCTGATCCGACGGATTCCGTTTCGTCCGACGCGTGGCCGCGGATCGAGCGTCAACTCGGCACGCGTGCGTCTTCCGCGCCTGCATCCTACATGATCGAGGCGCGCACGCTACGGAGAATCACCGCGGTTGCATCCCTGTTGCTCACGTTCGCGGGCGGGATCTGGGTCGGCGCCGTGCTGTACGTTGCCGGGCCTCAGTGGTGGCCCGGATGGATGCATGTTGGAGCACGACAATCGACAGCACGACCGTCACCTGATCTCGGGTCACTTCGCGAATCGCTCGCCGCGGTGAATCGAGAGCTCGCCGCCGCGGAAACGGCGTTGACGAATCAGCCGGCAACACCGGGTCTTCAAGACGCCGTCCAGCAACTGCGGCGGATCCAGCTTCGCCTCCAGGCCGTTCTCGACTCCCTGAACACCGCGCAGAGAATGCGTGACAGTCAACCGGCTACTTCGAAGGCGCCGCGCGCTGGCCAAACTCCTTGACGAGCCAGTCGTACATCGCCGGCTGCTTGGCGCGAATCGAATCGCGAACGAAGGGATCCCGCGCCGCTGATCCGTGCAGGAACACCGACGCCATCATCGCGAAGTACTCGGGGGTGGTCGACAACATGTAGGAATCGTCCGGGAACTTGCCACTCTGCTTCGCCTGCTCGTAGAAGGCGAGAATGACCGGGTTGCTGAATCCTTGCGCGAGCTTCATGTCGTGATAAGCGTGGCAGAGCTCATGCAGCACGATCGGACGGTCGCTGCCGTACGGGGCCTGTGAACGGAGCGGAATCACGATGCGACCCGCGCCGTATCGCGGATTCCCGGTGATGTCCTGCATCACGATCGGCACGGTGCGGAAGAACGCGTGCGCCGCTGCCGGCATCTTCACGTTCGCGACGACGTCCAGTTGGCCCTTCATGCCCGCGATCACCGACGCATAGTCAGTCGCCGACGTGACTTCGGTGACGTCGATCGTGAATCCCCTATGAACGACCGTCTGCCGCGCTCCCGTCAGCGGCTTCGTCACCGACGCTTGCGCGAGCGCGCCGCGGGTGGGCATCGATTGACCCGGCGCGACGAGCCGCGCCGAGAAAATCGGCGCACCGTTGGTTCCGAGGATACCGTTCCCGCCCACCGCGCCGCGCACGACCTCGACGCTCCGGTTGAAGTCGATGCGGTCGCCGATGCGCAGGCCGCGGAACGTCACGACACGATCCCCGCCATTGGATTCGATCGTGAACGCGATCGTATCGCCGCGAGCAGTCCCGTTCAGTACCCGGAACGGCCCCGGCGCTTCAGTCACCGTCGGATTGGCCGGCTGCTGTCGCGCTTCCCCCGTGACCCGGCTGCCGGTGATCACGAGATCGAAGATCCACGGATTCGCAGTACCTTCGACCGCTACATACCGGCGACTCGCGTCGGGCGCCTGCGAAGTGCCGACATTGGGCGTCGTCGGTGCTTTGCTATTCTGAGTCATCGCGGCGCGCGGAAGCAGCACGCACGCCAGGATGAGAAACCGCCGGGGCATTCGGATCTCCTTACATCGGTGCCATCGCACGCTGCGATTACTACAGGCGTTGTGCCTACATGCAGTTTGACCCCATGACTCGGTGAACGGTTGGGCCGCGGTCGCCCAAACCCGCCCGACGCCGTGCAATGACGGCCAACCACCGTACCCGTGGCCGCGCCAGATTGCGGCGATTAGACATCGCGCCGGCTGATGCGATCAGCGACGATGGCCAGGAAATATGGAACCTCCTTCAATCGATCATCGTTGGTGACCTTACCGATTCGTTTCATCGCGATCTGATGCGCGTGATGACGCGAACGAACTAGAAAGCGCGTGCGCAAACAATACTTCTTCCGTGATTCACCACGAGGCGTGCTCGCGTGGGATGTTGACCGCTTGGTCGCGGCGTCCGCAGGTTTTGAGCGTAAGCGAGTCCCACTCACGAGCATCCGCGAACTACGGCAGCCGTGGTCGGGCGATGGTGAAACGCAAACGTGGGAAGAGTTGATCGCACACGTTCGCCTGATCGAAGCGGCGGATCTCGCGTATCCCATCATTCTGTCCGCAGATGGCGCAGTGATGGACGGGATGCATCGCGTGGTGAAGGCGACACTCTCTGGCCACACGGACATTCTCGCAGTTCAATTCGAGCAGGATCCGCCGCCGGATTTTGTGGGCCGTGGGCCGAATGATTTGCCGTATTAGGCGGGCGCCTACTCGACTGTACTCGCGCGCCGCATCTATTCTTAAGCGCGCCGCGACACGCCCCGTGGTCGCGGCGCACCCACACCTCAGGAGATCCGCCCGTGCTCTGTCCGCGTGATCGGTCGCAGTTGCAGTCACAGATCTACGAGGCTGACATCCAAGTCGACCGGTGCGCATCCTGTCGTGGCGTCTGGCTCGACGCCACGGAGCTCGAGCGCATACAGAGCACACTGGAAAACGAATACGCCGCGGAACTTGGCGGCCTCAGCAGCGTCGCGCGTGCATATGAGATGGCTCGACAGAAACCCCGGGCTGACATCACGTGCCCCAAGTGCGGCGGCGCAGTGAGCGCGCGCGAATACGGCTACTGTTCTCAGATTCTCGTGGACACGTGCGCCGATTGTGGCGGTGTGTGGCTCGACTCGGGCGAGCTGCAGGCACTCGAACAGTTCTTTGAACGCGAGCGCGCCCATGCGAACGCACCGTCAACTGGCGCGTTGCGCCGTGCATTCTGGGGAGGGCTCCGAAACGATCGGGCGCAGTAGCCAGCACCATGCATGCCACTTTAGCGATCGTGGTCGGTTGGGTCGCGGTGCTCGTACTCGATACCGTCGGCGCGCTCGCGTCCAAGCGGTTTGCCTTCCCGTACTCGCGACTCTGCGTTGTGTCGTGGAGTATTTACATCACACTCGGATACTTGGTCGGTACCGGCAACGGACTATTGGCTGCCGCGTACACCACGTTCGCCGTCAGTCTTGTTGATGCGAGCGTTGGTTGGCGCATCGCGTGGCTCATTGGTCCTGGCCGCCCACCCGTCGATCACATTCCTGTCTCGCGGATTGTCTTCGCGTGCGCATACGTCGTGTGCATTGCGACGGCGCTCGGTGCGTGGGGCGGTTACCTCGCGCATTTCATGGCGCAGAACACTTAGCGCATTTCATCTCAAATGCGAGCCGTTGATTTGCGCGATGATGCCGGGATTCTGACCGGCTTTGAAGTCAGCAACGTGTTGCTCAGTCGGCGTCGCGCGTGCCGCATCGCAAGCGCCGTGTTGGGCGCGTCGGTACACCGCCGGCCGCTCCGCTGGGCTTGGTCCGACGATGAATTCTGCAGATTCGATGTCGATGGGACTCCGTTTCTGATTGTTGAACCGTTTGGCGACAGTGACCGTTACTGCGTTGTGGCTGAAATCCCCAGCGTCGACAATGCAGCGCTCATCGGTCGAGTCAAAGCGTCGTTCGTTGCGGCGTGGGGATGGCCTCTCTCGCGCCGGCGTTGATCACGCTGCCATGAAAAACGCATCCACTTCTTCCACTCCAAAGAGTTCCAAACGGCAACGCGCGGACGCAGTCAAAGCGTACCGCTGCAAGAATCTCATCGCCGTTATCGAGGATCCGCACGACATCAGGAACATCGGTACGGTCATTCGCAACGTCTGCGCCTTGGGCGTTGAGAAGACGTACATCGTCGATCCTCGCAAGGCCCTGCCGGACGATTGGCAGGACATGCGCGATCAGAAGTCACTGTCCGCAACGTCCGCTTCTGCGATCAAATGGAGTTTCGTACGACGCTTTGGTAGCACCGAGGAGTGCGTCGCACATCTCACGAAGAATCGGTACGTCTCGATTGTCACGTCGCCGCACGTCAAGGGAAAGAACAACGTTGTGCTGCACGAGGGCGATTACACGGTGCATCACAAACTCGCCGTGTGGTTCGGCAACGAAGCGCGAGGCATCAGCGCGCTCGCGGTGAAGCACGCCGAGCTGTGCGTGAACATTCCAATGTTGGGGATGATCGAGAGTTTGAATCTCGGTACGTCATCTGGGATCGTGCTCTACGAAATCACCAAGCAGCGGCGTGCGTACATGCGGATGTACACGCATCGTGGCAAGCGGGGTCGTAAGTTCATTGCGTAGCGCGCAAGTGTGGTCGATGACAGCCGTGCGTGCACTCGCTGCCTTTTTTGTGTTCGCCAGCGTCTCCACCTCCAAAGGGCGCGCGCAATCATCCGTCATCGAAGGCGTGGCGCGCGCGGAAAGTGGCGGTGCACCGGTCGCGTTCGCGCTCGTTCGCCTCGTGCGCGCCGATTCCGGCAAACCACTCGCAAACGCACCGTCGCAGGGAATTACCAACGCGAGCGGACTATACCGGTTCAGCGGCTTGCCGCCGGGTCGTTATCGCGTGGAGTTGTTGCGCATTGGTTTTCAGTCCGTGCTGTCAGACGTGGTGGAAGTTGCCGGTAAGGACACCGTGCAGCTCCCGCTCCGCGTGACGTCGCAGCGTGTGACGCTGCCGCCGGTATCCGTTGTCGCCGACGTGTGCGTTCCGGCGAACGAGTTCAGGATGCACCCGCAGTTGCAAACGCTGTGGCAGCAAGCGCGCGACGGGGCATCGGTGCGCACGGAGTTCATGGCGAGTTTCCGTTATCGCGTGCAGTCGCACGAAGAGGCAGTTACGCGCAAGGCCGATGGCACGCCAACAGGCGCGGTCGATCAATCCTACGTCAGCGATCCCAGGACCGCGGTGAGGAACGCTGCACGCAACCGGGCGCAACGAATTGCGCAGGGTTATTACGGCCCGCGCCGAGACACGCTCGACGGATTCTACGTGCCGAACGAATTGGACGTGCTGCACGACGACTTTCTGAAGACGCATTGCTTCGTTCCCGCGGTCGCGCGCCAAATCGGTGAAGTCGGGCTTCGGTTCAGGCCGCTGCGTGTGCGCCGCAACTTCCTCGACGTCGGCGGAACCATCTGGCTCGATTCGGCGACATATCTCGCGCGACGAATCGAATTTGAGTACGTAGACGGTGAAGTCTCGCGCGGAACCGTACGTATGGAATTCGGCGACATATCGATCGTCGGCGCGGCGCTGCGAATGCCGGTTGGCGGAGACATCGACATGCGACCATCGCGGACGAACCCCGCAAAAGGCAGCGCGAGCCGGCTGACAATCACCTACTCGGACTTCGAGGAAGTGCCGCGAAAGCAGTGAAATAGCCCGACGCTTCAAGCCATTCGGCCGCGCCGGTAATGGGGCAACCAAAGACAACCCCGTCAATGTCGAAGGAATCGACCTCCTCGGACATCGAAAATGACCGTCGACCTCCAGCAGCTTGAATCGCGCATTCGATCACTCGAATCGACAACGAAGCGCTGGCGCGTGTTCGCAACAGCACTGTGCGCCGCAGCCGTTGCAATTGCCGCAACCGCATTCCGACCGATGCAATCGGCGGCGACAATCGATGCGCAGCGCATCACACTGAGATCCGAGGGCCTTGAAGTGGGGCGCCTCAAGCTTCCCGCGTCGCGCATGGAGATGTCCCTGGATCGGGGAGGCAGTCTGCGTTTGCAGTACTTCTCCGATTCCGTTGATGGGCAGGCGCTATCACGTCAACGCCCAGAGCTGCGCATTCTCGACGCGAACGGGCGGGAAGTGGCACGGCTTGGCGATGTCGCGTTTCGGCTCCTCACTAAGTAGTGCGCGCCCTCTGATCATTCGACGTACTCCACTTGACAGTCAGTAGGAGTGCCGTGTAGCCTCCACTTGACCATCAAGTGGAGTGGCGATGGACGAGCAGAGCACCGACGTCGTGCCGGGCACGCTGGACATGCTCATTCTCAAAACGCTGAGCCTGGCGCCCTTGCATGCATTCGGGATCGCGCGTCGTGTCGAGCAAATCTCGCGCGGCGTGTTCAAGGTCAACGCAGGCTCGTTGCTCGTCGCACTGCAGCGACTCGAGCGCGCCGGTTGGCTCGACGCCGAGTGGCGCGAGACGGAGAACAAGCGCCAAGGACGGTTCTATTCACTCACACGCACTGGCCGACGCCAACTCGAGGCTGAAACAGCGGCGTGGGGCCGGCGTGTCGCGGCAATCAGCCGCCTGTTGAAGGCGGACGCGTAAATGCTGCGCCGGATCTACCGTGGCGTCACCGCGCTCCTGTTTCCCGCGCGCGCCGACGCAACAACGGACCGCGAGATTCGCGACTTCATCGAGCAGCGCGCACACGAACTGATGCGCGATGGACTTTCACACGACGAAGCGGCGCGTCGCGCACGGCTCGAAGTTGGCAACGTCACCGCAACGCGCGAGGAGGTCCGCGCGTCAGGTTGGGAGCACGGCCTCGACCTCCTGATTGGCGACGTGCGCTACGCCTTGCGCCGCCTGCGTCGCGATCCGGGCTTCACCGTTGTCGCTGTTCTCACGCTGGCGCTCGGTATCGGCGCTGCGACGGCGATCTTCAGTGCAGTCAATCCGATTCTCTTTCGCGCGCTACCATATCCCGACGTGGATCGCGTCGTCGCAATTCACGACCGCACGCAGGCAGGCGGAGCCGCGGCACCGACATACGGCACATACGAAGAACTCCTCGCGCGAAGCCGCTCATTTGACTTGATGAGCGCGACGGATCTCTGGCGCCCGTCGCTCACAGGCACCGACGAACCTGAACGTCTCGAAGGCCAGCGCGTGACCGCGGAATTCTTCCGCACACTCGGCGTTTTACCAGTCGCCGGTCGCGGATTCTCAGCAGACGAAGACGTTCCCGGAGCAGCGCGCGTCGCGGTGTTGAGCGATCGCCTTCTGCAGCGACGCTTCGGTGGCGATCGATCGATCGTCGGCACGTCGATCACGCTCGGCGGCGAACCATATCAAGTCGTCGGCATCATGCCGCCCGATTTCGTCGATATGATGGCGCCCGCCACGGATATATGGTCGCCGCTGCAGGCGCAGCGCCGCGCCGACCGTAACTCGCGCGAATGGGGACATCACTATCGCATCGTCGGACGATTGAAGCCGCGCGTTCAACTCGACGCGGCACGCGCTGAACTCGCGTCGATCGCCGCGAATGTCACCGGCGAATTCCCGCGCGTTCCGTGGGCATCAATGAGCAGCGGTGTGCTCGTGCGCGGTTTGCAGGAGGACGTCACCGCGGCTGCACGTCCCGCAATGATTGCAATTCTCGCTGCGACCGCCGTGTTGCTGCTGATCGCGTGCGTCAACGTCGCGAACCTGTTGCTCGCGCGAAGCGCGCGCCGTCGCGGTGAATTCGCACTGCGCGCAGCGCTCGGTGCCGCAAGGACACGGCTGGTGCGTCAGCTGCTCACCGAGTCTGTGTTGCTCGCGTTGATCGGTGGGGCGCTCGGTCTCTTCGTTGCGCAAGGCGGTGTTGGTGCACTGATCGCGCTGAGTCCGCCAGGATTGCCGCGCGCCGACATGATTCGCGTGGATGGTGCGGCGTTTGTGTTTGGATTGATCGTGACAACGATTGTTGGCGTTGTGGTCGGCTTGATGCCGGCGATCAGCGCGTCAAGAGCAAACGTGCGCGGGGCGATGCAGGGAAGCGCGAGTGGATCGCGCACCGTCGCGGGCGGACGCGGCGCCACGCGCGGAACACTCGTGGTCGCCGAAGTTGCGCTCGCGCTCGTGTTGCTTGTTGGCGCCGGGCTCTTGCTGCGCAGTCTCGATCGGCTCTTCGCGAACTCGCCGGGCATCGAGCCCGCCAACGTCATTACCATGCAAGTTGTCGATGCTGGTCGTAACGATCCGACCGGCATGGAGCGACTGACGTTCTTCGATCAGGTTGCAGATGCCGTGCGCGCAGTGCCCGGCGTAACGGATGTCGGAGTCACGAGCCAGTTACCGCTGAGCGGCGATGCCGATGCGTACGGGTTCATTTCCGCATCGTTCCCCGAGCGCCAGCCCGGTGAAGATGGCGCGGCGAATCGGTACACCGTCACGCCTGACTACTTCAAAGCGCTGCGCATTCCGCTCAAGCGCGGGCGTTTGCTTGACGCGTCTGACCGTGCGAACGCGCCACCATCGCTGCTGGTAAGCGAGTCGCTTGCGCGCGGCGTGTTTGGTGAACGTGATCCGATCGGCCAGCGCATGCGCTTTGGTCCGGATGTCGACGGAACGCGGCCGTGGGGAATCGTCGTGGGTGTCGTTGGCGACGTGAAGCAGGAATCGCTCGCGTCGCCGAGCGTGTACGCGTTCTATGTGCGAAATGCGCAGTGGCGCTGGGTGGATCCCGTCATGTCGCTCGTTGTGCGCACGAGCGGTGATGCCGCGGCGCTTGCTGGCGCGATTCAACGCGCGGTGTGGAGCGTTGATCGCAACAAACCGATCACGCGCGTCGCGACAATGAATCAGCTCATCTCGCGCACCGCGTCGGAGCGCCAGTTCGCGTCGGTCATTTACGCGACGTTCGCAATTGCCGCCCTGTTGCTCTCGGCGGTCGGTTTGTATGGCGTCATCTCCGGGCGCGTGACAGAGCGTACGCGCGAGATCGGCATTCGCACGGCGCTCGGTGCGACGCGCAGCGAAATTGTGCGCGGTGTGCTCGCGAACGGTCTGCTGTTGACGGCGCTCGGCGTCGGCATCGGTGCTGTGGGCGCGTCGGCCGCGAGCCGCCTGCTGGAGACACTTCTATATGGCATCTCGCGCACGGATCCCACGACGTACATCGCGGTAATCGTGTTGTTGTGCGGAGTTGCAGTGCTCGCGTGCTGGGCCCCCGCGCGCCGCGCGGCCGCAGTTGATCCGGTCATCACGCTGCGCTCGGACTAGCGGGCGCGCGCGGCCGGCGGTAGTTAGTGACGGTGCCAACGCACCAGTCAATGCGCCTTGAAGTGAGAGCCGCCATCGCCGTCGGTGTGTTGCTTCCGGTTCTTGAGACGTATCGCCGCGGTTTCGGACATTGGCGCGTCGAGTTCACCACCATGTTCGAGGATTACTTCGCCGGCGCATTGCTTCTCATTGCGGCGTGGGGCGCGATGCAAGCGCGCACGTGGGCGCGCGATGGACTCGTGATTGCGTGGGCGTGGCTGACCGGCATGATGACCACGAGTCTTGTGAGCCAAATCGAGGACACGATCCGCGAAGGAACGCCTGAACCTGACAATGCTCTGGTAATCATTGTGAAGGTTGCACTATTTGCCGTCAGCGTGTGGGCACTGGTCTCTTCCGCACGGTCGCGAACGCAGCACAGCGGCAACCCTCAAACATGAAACGTCCAGCATCCGTCGCTGAGTATCTGGCGGCTGTGCCACCGAAGCCGCGGAAAGCATTGCGCCAAATCCGCGCCGCGATCAGGAAGGCTTCTACGGGAATCACCGAACGCATCAGCTACGGAATTCCGACGTTCGATTTCGACGGCAAGTACTTGCTGTACATGGCCGCGTTCAAGAACCACATCAGCATCTACCCTGCGACGAAGCGCATGATGGCCAAGTACGGCGCGCAGCTGCGGCCGTATCGCGCAGGTGCCGGCACCCTTCGCTTCCGTTTCGACGCTCGGCTGCCACTCGCACTCATCACCAAGCTCGCGAGAATGCGAGTTCGGGAACGCCGCGCCGGCTGAATCCTTCTCGCGAGGTTACGGAATGCGCAACGAAGTCAGGAGCGTGACGCTGGCCGCACTGGCGATACTCGGAAACTCAGAGCCGCCGGTGCGTGGTGCGCGGATCCAGACTCGAACCGAGCTGCAGTCAGAGCGACTGTCGACGATTGCGTTCGTGAGCACGCGTCACGACCCGACGGGAGATCCGTGGAGCGTCACCGACATCTATCTGATGGACGGAGATGGCACGCACGTGCGCCGCGTGACGACGACCATCGGTGCCGATGGCTTTCCGTCGCTCTCGCCCGATGGTGCGCAGATCCTGTTCGAGAGTAACCGGCTCCGCACCAACGCCGAGCCGGCCAACACGTCGGACATTTTCTTGATGAAGGCAGACGGCACTGCGCAGATCCACCTCGCGCGTGGCAGTTCCGCAACGTGGTCGCCGGACGGCAAGAAGATTGCGTTTCACGCATCCGCGTCGGGCACGGGCACGCCGATCAAAGTAGACCCCGGCGCCGCGACAACGGACAGCGACATTTTTCTCGCGAGCATTGACGATCTTCGCACAAACAACGCGAAACCGAAGAACATCACGAACAGTCCGACAGTGATCGACGACGATCCGGACTGGTCCCCCGACGGCAAGAGAATTGTGTTCACCAACCACGCGTCGACCGATGACCCGCTGAATTCGGTTACGGCCGAGGTATTCGTCATCGACGCGGATGGCAATGGTTCGCCGGTGCGCCTCACCAACAACGCGGAAGAGGAGCGGGCTCCCGCGTGGTCGCCGGACGGAAAGCGCATTCTCTTTCAATGCAGAAAGGGTGCGCCTGCACCGGGTCGCGCAGTCGCAACGTTCGAACTGTGCGTGATGAACGCCGACGGTACAGGCATGACGCGACTGACAACCAACACGGTGCCTGAGCTGACGCCGTCATGGTCACCAGATGGACGACAAATCGTTTTCCATCGGCCGGTTGGTGGAGGCGCGCAGTTCCAGCTCTTCTTGATCAACGCAGACGGTAGTGCCGAGAAACAATTGACCTCTCCACCGGGAAACAGTTCTTTCGCAAACTGGGGCGAGCTCACCCGCCGCGCATCACCTGCATTGCATCAACGCGAGCTGCACGTCGCGCGGGAATGAGCGCAGCACCAATCGCAACCAGCGCAAGCAGGAGTGACACTCCGCCGAACGTCAGCGGATCGGCCGCGCTCACTCCGTAGAACAGCGCGGAAACCAGTCGCGACACACCAACCGCGACGAGTAGTCCAACCGCGATACCGCCCGCGACCATCGGTGCCGTTTCGCGCACAATCAATCGCGTCACATCGCGCGCTTGCGCACCGAGCGCAACACGAATGCCAAGTTCTCGCGTGCGCTGTTCAACCGTGTAGGACAGAACGCCGAAGATCCCGACGCCGGCCAGCACTAGTGCGAGTGTTGCGAACACGCCCAACAGAATCGCGACGAGCCGGTCGCCTGCGAGTGAACGTTGCAACGTCTCGTTCATCGTCGACACGTTCGCGAGCGCAATCGCGGGATCCAGCGAACCCAACGCGTCACGCACACTCTGAATGGCAACGCTCGCGGGGCCGCTCGCGCGCACCGTGATCATGGCTGATCGCCACACGAATTGCGGGAACGGTACCCACACGAGGCTCTGCGCTGTGTCGCGAGCGCTGATGAACTTCACGTCGCCAACGATGCCGACGATCTCGCGATACACTTTCTCGTCGCGCGATGACATCGCGCGCTTACCGATCGCATCTTCACCGGGGAACATCGTCTTTGCAAACGTTTCGTTGACGATCATCACCGGTGTGCTTTCCGTGCGATCGTCGATATTGAAATCGCGACCACGCACGAGTGGAACGCCGAGCGCGGTGAAGTAACCCGGAGTCGCCGCGCTCCAGCTGATTTGCACCTCGCCATCCGGACCCGTGCCCTTGCCCTCGGCGATCATTCTGCGGCCGAGGTAGAAGCCACCAGCACCCATCGGACTCGCGGTCACGAATCCTGCTGCTTCCACACCCGGCGCCTCTGCAAGTCGCGTCTGCAACTGGTTCACAAACGTCGTGATCAGCTCAGCGCTGTTGTAGCGAATGCCGGGGAACGAGATCGATGCGGTAATGACGGGTTTGAGATCGAATCCAACATTCGCGTTCCGCAGATGCATGATGCTGCGCACCGCCAATCCCGCACCCGCGAGCAATACGACGGACAACGCAAGTTCGAACGCAACGAGGATGTGCCGGCTGCGACGACTGTGATGTCCCGCTGTCGTGCGCGCGCTGCTTTCGCCGATAACACCGGCCGGCGCACTGCGCATGGCCTTCACGGCGGGGAGGAGTCCGAAAAGAACGGCGACGACAAGCGACACGCCCAACGCGAACGCGAGCGCGCCCAGACTCACGGTTGATTCGGCGATGCGCGGCACGTCGGTCGGCGCAATCGTCACGATGCCTGCAACGACAAATCGTGCAACGACCGCGCCGAGCGTTCCGCCGATTGCGGCAAGGGTGAGACTCTCGACGAACGTTTGTCGAGCGAGGCGATACCCGCTTGCGCCGAGCGCCGCGCGCACGGCCATGTCGCGCTGCCGCGCGGTTGCGCGTGCGAGCTGGAGGTTCGCGACGTTGACGCACCCAATGAGCAACAGCAATCCGACCGCGCCGAGCAACATCCAGAGTGCGCGCGGTGTGCTTGCACCGAGCGCGTATTCGAGCACAGGCGTCGCGACCATGGACACATTCGAGCGAATCGCCGCGTTCTCCGTCGCGACGCGCGCGGCAAGGCCGCCCATATCGGCGTTGGTCTGCTCGAGCGTGCGCGCCGGTGCAAGACGCGCGACTCCCTGAAAAATGAAGTTGTCGCGCCGCTGCAAATCAGGACTCTGCTCCGTCGCAAAGCGAAGCGGCACCCAGAGGTCTGCGCTGATCGGAAAATCCTGACCCGGCGACAGGACGCCAACGATTGGACGGCGGATCGAGTTGACGTCGACTTCAAGTCCAACAATGTCGGGGCGCGATCCGAAACGCGTGCGCCAGAGTCGATCGGAAATCACAACCGCGCGTCCGGCGTTGACGGGATAGTCGTACGCCTGAAACGGGCGCCCGCGCGCGGCTCTCGCGCCGGCTGCACTGAAGAATTCAGGACCGACCGCGACGGCGTTTACGCGCACGGGTGATCCATCAGAAGACGCGAGGTCCATTTCGAGTTGCTGATACACGGCGACCTTGTCGAACAGTTTGCCGTCGCGCCAATCCATGAAGTCGCCGTATGTGATGTAGCCTCTGTCGCCGGTTTGAAGCGCAAGGCTTTCCGGAATCACGAACCGGTCCACGTCCGCATACGGCAGCGGCCGCAGCATGACGGTGTTGACGACGCTGAAGATCGCGGTTGCGGCGCCAATGCCGAGTGCGAGCGTGGCGATGGACGCAGCGGCGAACACACGGTTGTTGCGCAGTGAGCGGAAGGCGAGCGCGAAATCGCTGGCGATGGGAGTCATGTGTTCTCTGGACGGTTGATGCGGAAGGCGTGCCCACTCGACGATTGCGGAGAATCCGAGATCGGCGATAACGCGAGTCCATGTGCGGACCGGCGATTCGCCGCGTGCTCGCGCTTCGGCGACGCGCTCGGAGCAGAACGTGAGTACGCCATCGCCGTAGCGGCGGCGAAACGACGGTGGGTGCAAACCGACGAGTACGCGGATAATGCGCGACGGCTTCACGCGCGCGCCGGGGCGATGATGCGGCGTGCTTCGGCCAACCGGACGAGATTGCGCAACCGATGCATCTCTGCGGCAAGCACGCGGCGGCCGAACGCCGTGAGTGAGTAATAGATGCGACGTGGGTCGTCGCCCGCGGCTGGATCGTCGCCCGCTTTGATGAGCTCTCGTTCCTCGAGCCGGCGGATATTGCGGTATAAGCTGCCCGCTTCGAGTTCGATGCTCCCGCCGCTGTGATCGTAAACGTCCTGGCGGATTCCGTATCCGTGGCGGTCGCCACCCGCGAGCATGGTGAGGATGAGCGTATCGAGCGCGCGGAGGGGCAGCAGCGCTTCGGGACGTGGCGGATTGGTGCGGGACGGTGTCATGGCGGCGGGGTGCATATAGGCAGAATGCCTATAGCGGGTTCGACACCTCCCCCCGCGCAACCGTTGTGATCGCGCGTCCGCGAGAAACTCGCGACGCGTTTGTCAAGTGCTTCGCGCACACGAGGCCGTGTTCCGAAGGCCGTCCGCGTTATGTGAAGAAACCTGGCATTGTCCGCGCCGCGCCAAGGACGCATAATGCTGCATGCGCTTCGCCTCCTGCGCCCCGCTGCACACGCTGTGAACGATCTCGCGTTCCGTGATGGTGTCATGGACCGTCTGCGGCTGATCGAGCCGCGGTTCCAGGAGCAGGCGTACCTGTTCGTGCTTGCCGCGCTCGAGTTTTCGCAGACGAAACTCCCCGAGCGCCGCCACATTTCCGGTCGTGAACTCGCCGGTGCGTGCCGCGATCTCGCACTCGAACGCTACGGCGTCATGGCGCGCATGGTGCTCGAACACTGGGGCATCACGAGTACACGCCATATCGGCGACGTGGTGTTTGCGCTCGTCGAACTTGGACTTCTCATCAGCCAGCCCACGGATACGAAGGACGAGTTCATCGACATCTTCGATTTCGATCGCGCGTTCGAGCGCGACTATCCGTGGAGCGCGGCAACCTGACGGGGTGAAGCCCGGCCCGGCGTCTCGTTCCACTCTGCCGGTGTATGTCACGACCGCCGCGCAGGCAGCGGCGCGCGACGCAGCGGCGATCGCAGCAGGCACACCATCGAGTACGCTGATGTCGCGCGCAGGAGCGGCGGCCGTTCGCGCAATACAGCGTCACGCGGGTTTGCGCTGCGACGGTGGCGTCGCGGTATTCGCGGGCCCCGGCAACAATGGCGGCGACGCGTGGGTCGTCGCGGGATCGCTGCGCGCGGCTGGTGTACAGGTGCGTGTGCACGCGACAGCTCAACCGACAACACCAGATGCACGAGCAGCGCAAGCAACCGCACTCGCACAGGGTGCATTCGACGAACCGCGCGGCGATGAACGTGTTGCGGTCGACGGATTACTCGGCACGGGATCGTCGGGTGCGCCGCGGGAATCGATTGCGCGCGCATTGACGGTGTTGAGTGATGTGCGCACGCGCGGTGCGATGATATTTGCGCTGGATTTGCCGAGTGGTGTGGATGCGACGAATGGGGACGCGTCGGAGTTGAGTGTGCCGGCGGATGTCACGATCACGTTTGGCACGCTCAAGCGCGGACTGACCGTCGCGCGCGCGTTGTGCGGCGCGATCGAAGTCGCGGACATTGGACTCGGCGGCGCTGCGATGATCGATGACGGCGCACCGACGATGCTCGACGCACGCGCTGCGCGCGCCGCGATTCCGCCCATCAGCGCGAACGCACACAAGGGAACGCGTGGTCGTGTTGCGATTGTTGGTGGTGCGGAAGGAATGGCGGGCGCGGCAGCGCTTGCTGCGCGCGGCGCGTTGCGTACCGGTGCGGGTCTTGTGCGCGTTGTCGTTGCGCCGGCGAGTCTTGCCGCGATACAAGCCGCCGTGCCCGAAGCGACTGGTGCGGTGTGGCCGACTAGTGCATCGGGCGTGCGCGATACGCTCGGCGGTGCAAACGCTGTCGTGATTGGACCGGGACTCGGCGCTGCGAATCGCGCACTCCTCGACATGGTGATCGGTGGTTGCGATGCACCAGTTGTTCTGGACGCCGACGCGTTGAATGCGTACGCCGGTGCGTCGTCTGCGTTGAAAGCGGCGATCATCACGCCGCACCCGGCAGAGTGTGCACGACTCATGGGCGTCAGTACATCGGATGTATTGCGCGACCGGTTCGATATTGGGTTGGCGCTCGCGCGCGCATGCGGCGCTGTTGTTGTTCTCAAGGGAACGCCGACGGTGATCAGCGCGCCCGACGGACGCGTTGTCGTCGCGCCGGTTGGCTCGCCCGTACTCGCGACCGGCGGAAGCGGTGATGTACTCGCTGGTGTTGCGGGCACTTTGCTCGCAACAATCCATGATCCGATGCAAGCCGCTCTCTCGGCGGTCTGGGCGCACGGTGCGGCAGCTGAACGCGTCGCGACATCGCGCGTTCGCGGTGCGACGTTGGCAGATGTCGTAGATGCATTGCGCGACGTGTGGCACAGCGAGCTGCCTGCGCTCGAGGACGGTGTACTCGCGTTTCTGCCGGCGGTGGGCGAACGATGAACTGGAGCGTCGCGCGTATCGTTATTGCGCTCGTCGCGCTGAACGGATGCGCGGGCGCGGGCGGCACAGGCGGTGCACCGCCGCGGCCCGGGGCGACGCTGCGTTCCGAAGATCGCGTCGTTATTCCGACAATGGTCGACGTGATCGGCGTTGCCGCGAGTGATCGCATGGTGTTTCTCGCGACACCGGAAGGGCTCGGTGTGTACGACCATCGCTTCTCAACATGGCATCCACCGTTATCGCGCGTTGATGGTTGGCCGGGGCGTGAGATCATCGGAATGATGGAGGATCCTGCCGATCCCGAAGCCGTCTGGTTTGCCGGCGCGCTCGGCGTTTTTCGTTATCGCGTCGGCGACGATCGCGTGATGCGCGCAATTGTCGGTGAACCGTTGACCGGTGGCATTGGTGTACCGATGGATGATCCGGCATCGGGCCTCGTTGTGCGCACCGCGTCGGGACGCATGTTACGTGTGTCGTCGAGTGGAACGGTGCTCCCGTACATCGGCAACAGTCGCTTGCGCACGCCGCAGGGACTCGCGCAGGTCTACGCGCGGTATCCTGCGTTGCGCAACTTCGAGCGACTCCTCACGCAGGATGGATCGTTGCGCTCGTGGCCGCTCCGTTCCGCGGCGTCGTTACCAACCGTGAGCGAAGTGTGGTTCGGATCTGCGGGCGGTGGTGCATTCAAAGTTGATCCGTTGTTCATGCGCGGCGAACCGCGTCCGTTCGGATTGTTGAGCGGTGGTGCAGGCGCAATCACGTCTGCAATCACCGGCGTGTGGATTGGAGGATCTGGATTCGCCGCGACGGGTCGCAGTGGTCTCACCTATGTCACGCACGACTTGCAGCAATGGAAGTGGGCAGACGGCGCGGCGGGCGCGCCGTTTCCGGGCGGGGCGCGCGTGCAGGCGCTCTCGGTATTTGGTTCGTTCGTGTGGGCCGCGACAGATCGCGGATTGGTGCGCGTTGATGCACAAAGCGGCAATGTCGATCGGCGTTGGGATAACGCGAGTGGACTCGGCTCCGCTATTGCGTTGTCCGTGCTCGCGACACGCGACGGTGCGTGGGTGGGAACATCGACAGGCTTGACGTTCGCGCCGAACGAACCTGCGCGCGACGCTGTTGTGAATCCCGCGTTCACTGGTGCGGCGGTACGGGGGCTCGTGCGCCGCGGCGATACGCTGTGGATGGCTACGGACATTGGTGTGCTCGCGCTCGCACCAGGCGAAACACAACCGAGGAAGTTGCGCGCGGCCGATGGCGACTCACGCCTCGCACTGCCCATCGTCGCGATGGCGTCTGCCGATTCGATCGTTGTCGTCGCAACATCGCGCGGGGATGTGCTGCGTCTCAATGGCACCACCGGCCGCTCGATGGACACCATCTCGTATCTCAACACGTCGCGCGTCGGTCGCATCAATGCGATCGCAATCGATGCGCGCAGCGTGTGGGTTGCAGGCGATGTTGGCGTGAGTGTAACCGAGCGTGCAACACACCTCGAGCGATTCGTTCCGGTCGGCCTCGCAATCCCGGGAGAAGCACTCGGTGTTGCGCTCTCAAACGATTTCGCGTGGATTGCTGCGCGCGAAGGCGCGGTGAGATTGCGTCGCACCGCAAACGGGACGCTGTGGTGAGCGAATCATCGATGCTCGGACCGGGCCGCGAGTTCGACGCGATTCGCGCGCTCGTCGCGAAATGGGGAAGCGCCGCGCACGGCATTGGTGATGACGCCGCTGTGCTCGACGTCCCCGCGGGTGAACGCGTTGTCGTCAGCACCGACACGAGCGTCGAGAACATTCACTTCCGGCGCGAATGGTTGACCCCCGCCGAAATCGGTTGGCGCGCAACGATGGCTGCGCTGAGCGATCTCGCTGCGATGGGCGCAACGCCGCGTGGTATTCTGACGGCGATCACTGTCCCGCAATCGTGGCAAGCGACGCTCGCAGAGATTGGTGAAGGCATCGGCGCTGCGGTGAACGCAGCGAACACGAAGATCATCGGCGGCGATCTCAGTGCTGGAACCGAACTCTCGATCACCATCACCGTGCTCGGCAGTGCATCACGGCCACTCTTGCGGTCGGGCGCGCGTCCCGGTGATTCGTTGTACGTAAGCGGCGCGCTCGGCGGCCCTGCGCTCGCGCTGCGCGCGTGGTTAGCGGGTAAAACTCCCGACGCTGCCGCGCGTGAGCGATTTGCGAAACCAGCCGCGCAGTTGGCTCAGGGCTCACGGCTCGGGGCTCAGGGCTGTAGTTCTGCGATCGACCTTTCCGACGGCCTCATCGCAGACGCGCGCCATCTCGCCGCCGCGAGCAACGTCACGATCACTATCGACCTCGATGCTGTTCCGCGTTTTCCCGGAGCTTCAGCTGCGGACGCGGCATCCAGTGGCGAAGAGTACGAATTGCTCGTAACAGCGCCATCGCGCCCGTCGCAAGAGTTCACGTGCATCGGCACAGTGAGCGCGCCGAGTGAAAACCCTGGCGTGATCGTCATGAGCGGCGGTGCGCGCGTTGAATTCGCGGGTGGCTACGACCACTTTTCGCGGTGATGCGCACCGTACTTGCCCTCATCACGCTGGTTGTCGTAACACCGTTCAACGCGTCGGTATCCGTTATCGCCGGCTTGTTGGGCGTGAAGGACCGCGAAGGCGGCGTGTACCGCTGGGCCACGCGAACGTGGGGCGCCGCGATGTGCTGGGCCGCGGGAACGCGCATCCACACGCATAACATGGAAAAGCTGCGCGATGGCACGCCGCGCGTGTTGGTCGCCAATCATATCAGCTGGTTCGACGTGTTCGCCCTCGCGGCGGCGTTACCCCAGGCGGCGTTCGTGTCAAAGGCGGAGTTGCGCCGCATTCCGCTCTTTGGGCGTTCGATGAGCGCAGCAGGACACGTGTTCGTCGACCGAAAGAACCGAAAGGCGGCGTTTGCCGCGTATGAGGACGCCGCGGTACGAATCCGCGCGGGGACCACAGTCGTCATCTTCCCCGAGGGCACGCGCGGGTACGACTACACGCTGCGTCCGTTCAAGAAGGGTCCGTTCGTGCTCGCGGTTGCTGCGGGTGTTCCGGTGACGCCGATTCTGGTACAGGGAACGCTCGAGGTCATGCGCAAGGGCAGCTTGCGCGTGCGGCGTCATGACATTCACCTGCGCGTGCTCGACGATATTTCGACCGAAGGTTGCACGTACGAAGACCGCGACACGCTGGCAGACAAGGCGCACGCAGCGATGAGCGCCGAGCAAGCGCGATGGCAAAACGATTCCACCACAACACTCCACCATTCGAATGTCCGCAATTCGCTCGATAGTCGCCCGCGAGATCATCGACTCGCGCGGGAATCCAACGATTGAAGTTGATGTCACGCTCGATAACGGAACGCTGGGCCGTGCGGCGGTGCCGAGTGGTGCGTCGACGGGAACCCACGAAGCGGTGGAGTTGAGGGACGGCGACGCAAAACGGTACGGTGGAAAAGGTGTGACGAAGGCTGCGCGCAACGTGAACGATCAGATCTCGCGCGCGTTGCTCGAATACGATCCGTCGAATCAGGTGGAGATCGATCGCACACTGATCGCGCTCGACGGCACGCCCAACAAAGGCAAGCTCGGCGCCAACGCGATGCTTGGTGTGTCGATGGCGTGTGCGCGCGCCGCGGCCGCCGATCGCCGCGATCCGCTCTACAAATACCTGGGCGGACCGAACGCACGCACGTTGCCCGTGCCGATGATGAACATCCTGAACGGCGGAGCGCACGCGACGAACACGGTGGACTTTCAGGAGTACATGATCGTTCCGGTTGGCGCGACGTCGTTTGGCGAAGCGATGCGCACCGGCGCGGAAGTGTTTCACGCGCTGAAGAAAGTGCTGGTGAAGAAGAAGCTGAGCACCGGTGTTGGCGACGAAGGCGGATTCGCACCGGATCTTGCAACGGATCAACAGGCGCTCGACGTCGTGATCGAGGCGATCGAAGCTGCTGGTTACACGCCGGGTACGCAGGTGGCGATCGCGCTCGATTGCGCAGCGTCGGAGCTGTTCGACAAGGGCAAGTACACGTTCAAAAAGAGCGGCGCGGGCACGAAGTCGGCTGAAGCGATGATCGATCTCTATCGCAAATGGATCGATAAGTATCCGATCGTGTCGATCGAAGACGGACTCGCGGAGAGCGATTGGTCGGGGTGGAAACAACTGACCGATGCGCTCGGCGATCGCGTGCAGTTGGTCGGCGACGATTTGTTCGTGACGAACACGGAGTTTCTTGCGCGCGGCATTGATGAAGACGTCGCGAACGCGATTCTCGTGAAGGTGAATCAGATCGGCACGGTGACCGAGACGCTCGAAACGATGGAGCTCGCGCGCAGAAACGGATATCAGTCAATCGTGTCGCACCGCAGCGGCGAAACGGAAGACACGTTCATCGCCGATCTCGCGGTTGCGACGAACGCGGGACAGATCAAGACGGGCTCTGCGTCACGCACGGATCGCGTAGCGAAATACAACCAGTTGTTGCGCATCGAAGAGCAGCTCGGCGCGAACGCGGTATTTCCGGGCGGTGCGGTGTACGGACTCGGGGGGAAGTGAGCGTGGCGAGCGCAGCTGCGAAAACGTGGGGCAAGCGTGTGGGTGTGGCGCTCGGCGTCGCTGCAATTGCGTGGTTTGCGATTCAGGGCGGGGAATACGGCACGTTCGATATTCTCTCGCAGAAGTCGCGGCGCGCTTCGTTGCAGCGAGAGGTGGATTCGCTGCAGACGATCGTGGATTCGCTCGTTGGGTGGAAGCATCTGGTGGAGAACGACGCGCGAGTGCAGGAGCGAATTGCGAGAGAAGAGTTTGGGATGGTGCGGGGGAACAAAGAAATGTTGTACCGATTTATTGGACCGGACTCGGGGCGGTAACTGCGACTGCGTCAACGGAACGGCGTTACATAGAAGGGCGTTAACGGGACGGCGTTAACGGAACGGCGTTACCAAACGATCGTTACTGCACGCTCGTGACTGCACGACCGTAACTCCACGACCTCGACTCCACGCAGGTGACTCCACGAACGTTCCGCGTCGACCGCAACGTCGCGGCTGTGTCGATTGCGGCGTTCCTCGTGACCTTCGGCGAGGAATTGTGGAAGCGGTTCGTTCCCAAATACCTCGAAGCACTTGGCGCTCCTGTCACCGCGATCGGTGCGTACGGAACCACGCGCGATTTCGTCGACGGTGTCTATCAATATCCGGGCGGATACGTCGCCGATCACTATGGCCGCCGGCGCGCGTTGCTGTTGTTCATCGGACTCGCCGCGATCGGCTATCTAATCTACGCGGCGATTCCTGCGTGGCCCGCGGCGTTCGCCGGACTCGTGTTGATCATGGCGTGGACGAGCATGGCGAGTCCGGTTGTGTTCGCGGTGATCGGCGATGCGCTGCCGCGCGAGCAACGCACCATGGGATTCACGGTGCAATCGGTGCTGCGGCGCATGCCGATCATGTTCGCCCCGGCGGTTGGCGGCGCGATCATTCTGCGCACGGGCGTCGTCGACGGCGTGCGGATTGGTCTGGCGGTGTCATTTGTGTTGGCGATCGCGACGGTGTTCGTTGTGCGCAACGTGGACGTGAAGCACGCGGTGTCGGAACAAAAACAGAACGCGGGCACTGTGTGGCGCGAGATGTCGGTGCATCTCAAACGCTTGCTCGCGTCGGACATTCTGATCCGCGTGTGCGAAGGGATGGTCGATGTGCTGCTCGTGTTGTATGCGATCAACGTGGTCGGCGTTTCTGCGACACAATTCGGCATGCTGATCGGATTGCAGGTGACGACGTCGATTCTCGTGTATCTGCCCGGTGCGAAGTTCGCGAACCAACTCGGCCGCAAGCCCGTTGTCGCGACGACGTTCGCCGCATTCGCAGCGTTCCCGCTGCTGATGGTGGCGGCGAGCAGTTTCGCCGGACTCGCGCTCGCGTTCCTGGTCGCGGGCATTCGCGAAATCGGCGAACCTGCACGGAAAGCACTGATTGTCGATCTCGCGGTACCGCATACCAGAGCGAGAACGGTCGGGCTGTACTACCTCGTTCGATGTATCGCGATTACGCCGGCGGCAGTGATAGGGGCGATTCTCTGGAAGGGGAGTACTGTTGCACCGTTCGTCGTGGCTTCAGCGTTTGGCGTAGCGGGGCTGCTGGTGTTTGCGGCGACGGTACGCGAATCCACTGCCTGAACGCGAAGGGCGTGAAGTGAAGGGCGTGAAGTGAACGGCGTGAAGGGAGTAGCGAAGGCTTGCCCGACAGGTGGAGAGGTGGCGATATTGCTCGCCTGATCGCGGGGTGGAGCAGCCTGGTAGCTCGTCGGGCTCATAACCCGAAGGTCGCGGGTTCAAATCCCGCCCCCGCTACTAACACAAATTGGCCGCGCCCAGGTGGGCGCGGCCATTGTGTTAGTTACGGGGGCGGGATTTCTGTCTCGGCCCGCTGGTTTATCTTGTTCCTTCGCTGTACGGCTGGGTAGCTCAGCTGGTTAGAGCACGGCACTCATAATGCCGGGGTCGAGGGTTCGAGTCCCTCCCCAGCTATTTCTTCCCCATCGGCTCGTCAGCCGTCGGCCCGTACATGCTCGGCACCGGCACATCGAGCAGCCGCAAATAGACGCTCATTTGCCCGCGGTGATGCACGAGGTGGCTGATGTGCTGACGCACGATCACGCGCCGCGGCGCCGAGAACAACACTTTTCCCGCCATCTTGAGCGACCACTCGACGCTGAAGTCAGCGTCAGCGGCTGACGTGAGCGCGGCGCGCGCTTCCTTCACATTCTTGTCGAACAGCGCAAGCAACGTCTCGGTGCTCTCGTAGCTGTAGCCGCCCGCTTTCGCGAGATCGAGCTCCGTCGAACTCACCGCGTTCGTAATCCAGCCGGGCATCCACGACAACAATTGCGCGAGGTGTCCGACCGAAAACGATTTCGGGTGCGGTTTCCATTCGCCGCGATCCGACGGCACGCGCTCGATCGTGCGCCGCGTCGTCTTCATCTCCTGATCGAATTCCGGTAGCAGCGTCGCTGAGATCGTCATGGTTCAGTCGTTATGGATGAGTACGCCCGCCGTTGACCCGCTCGAGCAACGTTACCAGTTGCGCCACTTCTTCGCTGCCGAGTGCGGCGAACGCGGTGCGGCGCGCTTCTTCGACGGGCGCGTCGAGTTTCTCCAGCATGTCGGTGCCGCGTTTGGTAATGCGACACCGCACCAATCGACGATCGTCGCCCGATCGTTCGCGTTCGACGAGGCCTTTTGCTTCGAGCCGGTCCATCATGCGCGTAATGCCCGGCGCGCGGTCGATCAAACGCTCCGCCACGGCGAGCGTCGGCAAACCATTGGCTTCGCAGCGCAACACGCGCAGCACGTTGTACTGCTGACCGGTAATGTCGTGCGGTTCGAGAACCTTTTCGATCGCAACGCTCACGCAATCGACCGCACGACACAGGCCGACCATCGCCGTGTGACAATCGGGCGTAACGACTCGCGCACGCCCGCCATCGGAATGCCTTGGGTGAGTCATGGTCCCGCCTTGGTTACTTCGGGTTTCGATCCACTCGTTTTGACGCGCCGCTATCCGACGGCGCCGCGCGAACCTGCGGTGCCACCGGCATTCCTTCCTGCATACGCTCGAGTCCGCCAACAACTACAATGTCGCCCGCATTCACGCCAGAGAGGATTTCAACGAGTCCGCGTGTGCGCGTTCCAATTTCAACAACGCGCCGCGCGGCTTTGCCATCGACCACCGCCCACACGACGTTCGCGGAACGCAACGGCTGCACCGCGTCTTCCGCGATGACGGTTGCGTTCGGACGCGCAGTCGTCGCGAGACGCGCTTCGATGAACATGCCCGCTTTCAACACGTTCGACGGATTCGACGCGCGCGCTTTGACCGTGATGGTGCGACCCGCGTTCTGCACAACCGGATCGACGAACTCGACCGTCGCGCGAAACACACGCTCCGGTTGCGCGGCAATACTGAACTGCACGGTTTGCCCGGGCCGCAATTGTCCCGCGTGACGCTCGGAGACTTCGATCACCGCACGCTGCGGATCTGTTGTCTGCAGCGTGAGCAAGTTCGTTGCGCTCGTGACGTAATCACCGACGTTCACGAAGCGCTGTCCGACAACACCGCCGAACGGCGCGCGCACCGTCGTGCGTTCGATTTGCAATTCCAGCAATGCCAGCGCGGCCGCTGCGCTGCGCGCGGTTGCTTCAGCACGCTCGAGATCGGCGGCAGACGTCGCATTCTCCGCCTTCAATCGACGGACGCGATCGAGATTCTGTTTGGTGAGATCGCGATCCGCCGTTGCACGCTCGGCCTGCGCCTTGAGTATCGCGTCGTCGATCTTGATCAACGCGGCACCCTTCTGCACGGACTGACCTTCCTGGAAGAGCAGTTCGACGATGCGTCCCTGTTCATCGGGACGCAGCTCGATCGCCTGCATGGGTTCGATGCGGCCCGTTGCGCGCACGGCATCGACCACCGTTTCGCGACGCGCCGTATCGACGTCGACCGGCATCGGCGGCATGCCACCACCCGGCGCGCCACCCGCGGCCGCATTCGCGGCGCCGCCGCCGCCGAAGATTCCTTTTACTCCGATCACCAACACCGCGAGCATGGCGACGCTCACGCCGATGATCACAATGCGACGCGTGCCACTCGACCGCGCGCCATCCATTTCGTCACCAATCATTGGTCTCGTCATCTCAGTAGTCGTTATTGCTCGAACAACCGTCGTCCCAGCAGTGCTTCGATGTGCGCCAACGCCAGTCGCGCCGCGTAGCGCGCCTGCACCGCGTCTGCTTCCGCTTCACTCAATCCGACCTGCGCTTCGATCAGATCGAGACTCGTCGTCGCGCCTTCGCGATATCGCGTGCGCTGTACACGAAAGTTCTCGGTGGCAACAGCGACACCGACGCGCGTGAGTTCGATCGACGCGCGCGCTGTTTCGTACCCACGATAGGCGGCCGACATTGCTTCACTTGCGATGCGTTCCGTGTGCTCGCGTTCTGCGCGCGTGACATCGCGTTGCATGCGCGCACGCGCGATACCCAGCTCACGTTGACCGCCGTCCCAGATAGGAATCGACACGGTAATCGCGAACTGCGTCCGCTTGAGCGCCGACGGAAAAAACTCCGAGTCGTACGTGCCCGTCGTTGCGCCGACGAGCAGATCCGGCCAATAACCGGCGCGCTCGGCAGCGACGACAGCATCGGCGCGACGTTCTCTTGCGCGCGCCGCCGTTGTTCCCGGACCACGCGCGCGCAATTCGCCGACCGCGGCATCTTCTGAAATCGGAAGCGCGCGCGGTGCGACTGAATCCGCAGGCGCCGCATCCGCCGGACCGGATAATCCGATGTTGCGTCCGAGTCTCAGCTGCGACACGCGCAGTGCGGAATCACGCTGCAAAGTGCCGAGTCTCGCACGATTCACCTCGAGCAACAATCGCAGCGAATCGGATGCAATCGCTTCGCCTTCGATCACGCGAACGCGCGCGAGTCCGAATTGTTCTTCCGCGCGCTTCAACCGATCGGCTGCGACGCGCGAGAGCTCGCGATCGGCAAGGACGCTGAAGTACGCCGCGTCCGCCGCGAGCGCGACCTGAAACCGGCTCGCTTCCTGCGCCGCTTCTGCGCTTTCGATCGATGCGTTTGCACGGCGCAATTCCGCAAACTTGCCCGCGCCGAGCACCGTGTAATTCACTTGCAGCGTTGCGTTCGTCGCGTTCGGTGTAATTGCACCAGTGCCGAAGTTGAAGAACGGCTCGGAGAAACGCGTAAACCCAAGCCCTGCCGTCACACTCGGCGTAAACAAATCAGAACGCGCGGTGCGACGTTCCCACGACGCCGTCGTAAGATCGGCGCGCGCTGCAACCGCGGATGGATCAGTCGACGCTGCACGACGACGCGCCTCGGCGAGCGAGACAACCGGAACGGCGCCCGTGGTCTGTTGTGCTGCAGCATCGTTGGCAAACACCAGCCCCGCGCACGCAACAATTGCACGGAGCGAATTACGAATCACGGAATTCATTACGGAGCCTCCACAGTGGCGGAGCGCACCGGCGCCATTGCTGGCGACGTGCGACGTCCGCGAAGACGCTCGAAGACCACGAACACCGCCGGAACCAGATAGAGCGTCAACATCGTCGACACTATGAGGCCACCGATAATCGCGTATCCGAGAGGCCGCCGGCTTCCGGCGCCGGCGCCCAGACCAAGCGCAATCGGTACCGCACCGAACACCGCGGCCACCGACGTCATGAGAATTGGCCGCAAGCGAATGCGTCCTGCTTCACGCATTGCATCGATCGCGTCGCGCCCGCGCGCACGCATGTCGTTCGCGTACGTCACCAGCAGAATCGAATTCTTCGACACCAGCCCGATCAGCAGAATCATGCCGACCTGGCTGTAGATGTTCAGCGTCGAACCCGCGAGCCACAACGCGCCGAGCGCGCCGGTCACCGCGAGCGGTACTGCGAGCAACACGGTGAACGGATGCAGCAGCGATTCGAACTGCGCTGCGAGCACCATGAACACGAACATCAATGCGAATCCAAACGCGAAGTACAATGCCGATCCGCTTTCAGAGAATTCGCGCGATTCGCCGCTGAGATCCGTTGAACTTCCCGGCGGCAAGACTGACGACGCCGCTTTGAGCGAATCGAGCGCTTCACCGAGCGTGAAGCCCGGTGCCAAACTCGCAGACAACGTGAACGAGCGAACGCGATCATGGTGATTCAACTGACGCGGCCCGATGCGCTCGTCGACCTTCGTGACTGCGTCGAGCGGAACAAGTGCGCCATCGCGACCACGCACGCGTAAGCCCGTGATGTCCGACGGCGTCGCGCGTTCGTTGGGATCGAGTCGCACAATGACGTCGTAGAGCTTGTTGTCCGACGTGAAACGCGTGACGTCGCGTCCGCCGAGTAACGTTTGCAAGGTCACTGCGATGTCGCGCGCGGGCACGCCAAGATCTTCCGCGCGGTCGCGATCGAGTGAGACAACAAGTTCAGGTTTCGTGACGCGCAGATCCGTGTCGACGTTTACGAGCCCGGGAATCGTTCGCGCGCGAGCCGTGAACGCGTCCATGCCATTTACAAGCGCATCGAAGTCGCGATTGGTCACCACGAACTGTACCGGTGCAGCGAAGCCACCGAACGCCGGCGGATTCGTCGCAAACGCAAACACGCCCGGCACACCGAAGAAGAACTGCGGCTGCACTTCGCCGATGACGGCCTCGGCAGACCGTTTGCGCTCGTCCCAGTCATTCAGAATCGTGCCGAGTATGCCCGAACTCGGTGGACCTCCGAATCCAACAACGGCGAACGACGAGCGAACGTCTGCAGTCTTATGCACGATCGCTTCGAGCCGCTTCATGTAATCGTCGGTGTACGCGGCGGTCGCGCCTTCGGGAGCAATGACGAACGTGAAGAAGAATCCGCGATCGTCCGCAGGGACGAACTCACGCTTCAAGTTCTTGAACAACAACACCGAGCTCGCGGTGAGCGCGAGGCCACCGATGATCACGTACGCGGGCCGCCGCAGCGCAGCGCTCAGCGTGCGTTCGTACCGCGACGACAATCCGTTGAGGAACGAGCCGACCGCGTGATGGAAGCGCGATTCGCGCGCTTGCACGCGCAGAATCTTCGCGGACAACATCGGCGTCAGCGTGAGCGCCACAATTCCGGACACGAGCACGGATCCACCGACCGCAACGCCGAACTCATTGAACAATCGGCCCGTTGCTCCCGTGAGGAAGAGCAGGGGCGAGAACACCGCGAGTAACGCGATTGTCGTCGCAATGACGGCGGTGGTGATTTCGTTGGTGCCGTCAATCGCAGCGGCTTCAGGATGTTTCTTGAGTTCTTCCTGATGCCGGTACGCGTTCTCCATCACGATGATGGCGTCGTCGACGACGATACCGATCGCGAGGATGAGTCCGAGCAGTGTAAGTGTGTTGATCGAGTAGCCGAGCGCGCCGAGAATCGCGAACGTCGCGACGAGCGAAACCGGAATCGCGATGGCGGGAATCACTGTTGCGCGCAACGTCGCGAGGAACAGGAAGATCACGATGATCACGAGCACCGCGGTGATCAGCAGTGTTTCCTGTGCTTCGGTGATCGAACGCTCAACGAACACGGCGCCGTCGAACGCCATCGCAAGTTCAACACCGGCGGGCAGACTCGCGCGAATGCCCGGCAACTCAGCGTGCACTGCGTCGGCAACTTCGATGACGTTGGACTTCGATTGACGCACGACGCCAATGAAGATTGCGTCGGCGGTTGAGTATCGCGTGATGGAACGCTCGTCTTCGGGGCCCGGCTCGACGCGCGCGAGATCGCCGAGCTTCACGAGTCCGAGCGTGTCACTGCGAACGGTGAGGTCTTTGAATTGCTCCGGCGTTTTCACTTCGCCGAGGTAGCGCACGGAGAATTCGCGGCGATCTGATTCGATGCGACCCGCGGGGATTTCGACGCTGCGCGTGCGAAGGGCGGACTCGACGTCTTGCACAGTGAGTCCGCGCGCAGCGAGTTCGCGCGGTGACAACCACACGCGCATCGAGAAGCGGCGTTCACCGTAAATCGGTGCACCCGATACGCCTGGAATTGTTTGCAAACGCGGTTTGATCTGTCGGTCGGCGATATCCGACAGTTCCATCAAGCTGTAGCTCTTGGACGTGAGCGCGAGGAACATGACAGGGAACGCGTCGGCTTCCTGCTTCGCGATCACCGGTTCTTCGACGTCTTCTGGAAGGAAGCCACGCACGCGCGCGACTTTCTCGCGCACGTCCTGCGCGGCGGCTTCGATTTCGCGGTCGAGTGTGAACTCGAGCGTGATGGTGCTGATCTGTTCCTGGCTGGCGCTGGTCATCGTGCGCACGCCTTCGACGCTCGAGAGCTCTTCTTCGAGCACGTCGGTGACGGCGGATTCGACGACCTGTGGGCTGGCGCCGGGCAGGAGGACGGTGACGGTGACGACGGGCGGGTCAGCGTCGGGGAATTCGCGGACCGGGAGTCTCGTGTACCCAATCGCGCCGACGATTACGAGCGCGAGACTCAGCATACTGGACAGCACCGGCCGGCGGACAAACAGCTCTGCAAAACGCATTTCGATTTTTCTCCCTGGCTCTATCGTGTCGAACGCCGGCGTCGGCTATGCGGCGAGGACGTTACTTAATCAGTCAAGTAATGTCCTGTCAAACAAATGACAGACTTGTTACGGGAAGCCGAACATAAGCCGAAGCTTTGCGCGGCACAAGGATGGCTGAACTGCTGACAGCGGGGACGACTAGAAACGAGGACGACTAAGAACGAGAACGACTAAGAACGAGAACGACAAAAAACGAGAACGACTAGAAACGATGACCACTAGAAACGATGACTACTAGAAACGATGACTACTAGAAACGACGCAGGGGCGAGGATACCCCTCACCCCTGTCGCGGTTCGTCGTCGTTAGTCGAATCGTTGTCAGTCGTAATCGTAGTTCGTCGTAATCGTCGGTGGCCGTCCTGACGACCCAGAAACGGCTCGGTAACCCCGGGTAACAGGGATGACAATGTTACTCCAAAGCCCTTTCAGTACTCTACTTAGCGCCGCGTGTATTCATTGCAGGCGACCCCGGCGCCACACCTGGCGCGGAGGTTCGTCCTCTTAACGGGCATTCATCATACCTGGAGGTGTTTGATGCGGGCGGTGACACGGCTGTTCGGCCTCGCGGCCGCGAGCATGTTGGTGGCTGGTGTTGCACAGGCGCAGAAGCATGAATTCGGCGTCGACGTTGGTCTGGTGAGCACGAAGGCCGATGGCATCGATGACCGCATGCTGACGTTCGGCACGCCGGTTGACGTCCGTATCGGCTTCGTTGGCGCAGGCAAGCTGACGTGGGAAGGTCGCTTCGGCTTGAACTACACGAAGTTTGGTGATGCGTCGTCGATGTCGTTTACGCCTGGCGTGAACGTCCTCTACAAGCTCGGCGCAGCGACGAACACGCAGGGCCTGTATGTGACGGGCGGCGGTTCGTGGTCGATGAACAAAGAAGATGACGGCACGAATGACGCGACGATTTCACAGTTGGGCGTGAACGTCGGTATCGGCCATCGTAAGCCGATCGGCAGCGCGTCGCTCCGCACGGAAGTCTTCTTCGCGAGCCACTTCGAGAACGGCGACCCGGGCCCGGAATTCGCTCCGGCGCTCACGCAGTTCGGCGTCCGCTTCGGCATCTCGCTCTGGCACTAGAAATCGTCGCGTAGCAAAGGCTACGCGCAAGCACCTTTTAGGGAATGGCGCCGCCCCACGAAAGTGGGGCGGCGCTTCTCTATTAAGTGATGGACTAACGGCGATAACGACTAAGAACGATGGGGACTAAGAACGATGACGACCAGGAACGATGACGACTAAAAACGATCACGACTAAGAACGATTGGGACTAAGGACGATGACGACTAAGAACGGTGGCCGCGCCTCGTGGTTAGTCGTTCTCGTAGTTAGTCGTTCTCGTCGTCAGTCGTTCTCGTCGTCAGTCGTTCTCGTAGTTAGTCGTTCTCGTGGTTAGTCGTTCTCGTCGTCAGTCGTTTGACTGTCGCTTTACGCGCCCTCCTCTGGCCCCTAGTATCCGTGAGCCCCGCTCCCAGAGGACCCTGTGAAAGCAGTCTGTTCCCGTCGCTTTTCGCTCGTTAGCGCCGCACTACTCGCCCTCCCCCTCATCGCGCATGCCCAGCGTGGCGGCGGTGGCGGTCGTGGCGGCCAGGCCCAAACCGAAGCCGTGGGTGCTCCGCGGTTCGAATACGTCGGGCCGACGAGCGACGGGCGCATTGCGGCCGCCGCGGGCGTGGCCGGCAAGCCGGGCGTCTACTTCGCCGGCGCGGCGTCGGGCGGAGTCTGGAAAACCTCGGACGGTGGCGCGACGTGGAAGCCCACGTTCGACAACGAAACGTCGCAAGCCATTGGCGCGCTCGCGGTGTCGCTCACGAATCCCAACGTCGTGTGGGCCGGCACGGGCGAAGCCTGGGCCGTGCGCGACATGGACATGATGGGCGACGGCATCTACAAGTCCACCGACGGCGGCGAAACGTGGACCAACATGGGCCTCAAGGAAACGGGGCGCATTGGCACCATCGTCGTGCACCCGACCAACGAGAACATCGTGCTCGTATGCGCGCTGGGCCGCGCGACGGGTCCGCAAAAAGAGCGCGGTGTATTTCGCACCGAAGATGGCGGACGCACGTGGCAACACGTGTTGTTCGTGAACGAAGACACGGGATGTTCGGGTCTGCAGATGTCGATGAAGGATCCGAACGTCGTGCTCGTCGGCACGTGGGAAATCTTTTTGCAAACGCACGTGCTCGAGAGCGGCGGCATGGGCAGCGGCATTTATCTCTCGAAAGACGGCGGCAAAACGTTCGCGAAGATCACGCATCCCGGTTTGCCGAAATCACCATTTGGTAAGACCGACGTAGCCATTGCTCCATCGGATGGCAACATCATGTACGCGCTCATTCAAACCGGCGCCGATGGCGTGAAAGGTTTGAAATCACAGGCGCAGGGATCGGTGTGGCGTTCTGCTGATGCAGGACGCACGTGGGCGAACGTGAGCTGGGATCGCCGATTGATTGGCCGCGCGGGTTACTACATCCGCATTCGCGTGTCGCCTGATGATCCGAATCATTTGCTCATCGCGAACAGCACGCTTTGGCGTTCGCGCGATGGCGGAAAGATCTGGGTGAGTGGCGGCGGTGGTTGCGGCGATTGCCACGACATCTGGTGGGACATCAATCCCGATCGCGCTGGCCACTACATCGTCACGGGCGACGGCGGCATGGGCATCTTTGGTTCGCCGCGCAATCCGACCGGCAACACGAGCATTTCATTGCCGATCGGTCAGATGTATCGCGTGACCGTCGATCAGCGATATCCGTACTGGTTGTATTCCGATCGTCAGGACGACGGCAGCATGCGCTTCGCGAGCGATCGTCCGATTGTACCAACCAACGTTCCGTCGTATGCACCACCCGCTGCGCCGCAAACGGCGGACGGTGGTCGCGGTGGTGGTGGACGCGGTGGTCGCGGTGGCGCCGGCGGTGCAGGCACGGGTGGCATCGACGCCGAAGAAGGTGGCGGCGGCGGTGGTGGTCGCGGTGGACGCGGCGGTGGCGCAACTGGTCCGCAGCAAGAAAGCATGCCGTCGTGTGAATCGGGTTACACGTATCCCGAACCGAACAATCATCGATTCGTGTTTGGTACGTGTTACGCCGCGCACGTTGCGACGTTCGACGAAATCAGCGGACAGCGCCGTTCGATCAGTCCGTGGCAGCACACGCTCGACAGCGATCCAGTGAATCTCAAATACCGCTGTCAGTGGTCGCCGCCGCTGGCGATCGATTGGTTCGACAACTCGGTGTACTTCGGATGTCAGGCGCTCTTTCGCACGCGCGATCGCGGACAATCGTGGCAAGTGTTGCATCCGGATCTTTCAACGGGCGACACATCGCGCATTCGTTTTTCCGGCGGCGTTGTCGGTGACAACCTCGGCCAATTCTACGGCGCAACGATTTCCGCGATCGCGCCATCGCGCACGCAGAAGGGTGTTGTGTGGGTTGGCACGAACGACGGAAAAGTTTGGATCTCGCGCGATGAAGGCCGCACGTTCCTCGATCTTTCGAAGAACGTGAACATGCCGCCGTGGGGTTTGGTGCGGCGCATCGACGCATCGCATCACGATCCTGCGACGGCGTACATGGCGGTGGATTATCACCTCGTCGACAATCGCGATCCGTATTTGTTCAAGACCACGGACTTCGGTCAGACGTGGACGCGGCTCGATGCCGGTTTACCGAAAGGACATCCGCTCGATTACACGCTGTCGATTGCGGAGAATCCGCATCGCCGCGGCATGTTGTTCGCGGGCACGGGACACGGATTCTTTTATTCGCGCGACGATGGTCGCACATGGACGCAATTCAAAGACAAGTTGCCTGCGGCACCGGTGAACTGGATCGAAGTGCCGAAGAACGCAGCAGAAGTTGCGGTCGCGACGTACGGCCGCGGCATCTGGGTGCTGCGCGACGTGTGGCAAATCGAGCAAGGCGATTTGGCCGAGCAGCAGAGCGGGGAATTGAAGTTGTACAAACCGCGTCCGGCGATTCGTACTGCGAATGGCGGCAGCGCGCAGTTCGTGTTCTCGCTCGCGGCGCCGCCGCGCGCACCGGTGACTGTAGAAGTACTCGGCGCCGATGGTGCGGTGATCAGCAAGAGCGATGTGCAAGCGCGTCAGGGAATGAATCGCGCGTCGTGGAATCTGTTGCATCCGGCACCGACGCGGCCGACGCTGCGTTCGATTCCGCCGGACAATCCGAACATCTGGGACGCGGGCCGCTGGCAGGGCCGCGAGCGTCCCGTGACTCACTGGGGACTTGGTGCATCGACGTGGCAACCGCGCGCGGCGCCGGGCAAATACACCGTTCGTTTGTCGTACGGCGGACGTCAGTACACGGAATCGTTTGAAGTGTGGCGCGATGTGACGTTGCCGTCGACGGATGCGGACGTGATTGCGGGAACGCAATTGCAACGCAACATCGTGACGGCGATCGATACGGTGGTCGACAAGATCAATCGCATCGAGATCATGCGCGCACAGGTGGAAGATCTGCGCAAGGCGAATGCGAAGGATCGCACGCTCGATCGCGCGCTCGAAGCGTTGCAGAAGCGGATGTACGAGACCGAGCTGCACTATTTGTCGCGCACGGAAATGCACAGCGACGACAAATGGTACGTCGAGAAGTACCGGCTCTACATGAACCTCGTGTGGTTGCTCGCGGAGCTGGGCGGCGGCGGCGGCGACGTCGCGGGCGGTGTCGCGTACAAGCCGACAGATGCGAGCGTGTCAGTATTTCAGGATCGGCTGCGCGAGATCGAAGTGGCGAAGCGCGACTTCGAGAAGTTGATGCTCGAGGTGGAGGCGTTCAACAAGGCGAACGCGAAGAAGCTGCCGCCGATCAGTGACAAGCTGCAGGTGACGGTTCCGGCGACGTAAACCGTGAGCGCTGACATGCCAAGGTAGCTACGCGTGTCGTCGGCCGAGCACTTGTCTGGCTCCGCCGCCGACGCACGGGAGGTGTCTCACAGCGCTCGCTGCTGCTGGCACGACGGCCTTCGGCGAGCTCGCTTGGACTCCGCAGCATCCGCGTCGATACGCGCGAGCTCGCCTGACTAGTAGGTCTCCGCAAACCAAACGCGCAGGTAACTAACGCGCTCGTTCGGCGCCCGGATGACGGTCGAGTATCGCTTCGAGCACGCCTCAGTTTTGATCGAGCACGAGGAAGCCGGGCCAGGCGCGACCGTCGTGTCCAGCCCAAACTGATACTCGCCGTCTCGCCGAACGGGAGTCCGACCCAGTAGAGCGACCGCCGAATCCAGGCGCATTCCGATCGCAACGTTGTTGCTCGCGCGGAGTCTTGTGATTGCACGCAGCGTCGGGACACAGGCGCGTTCCGAGAGAGTCGAATCGCGCCGAGTGGACAACGTGAACCCTAGCACCCGCTGTTCGGGACCCCCCAGATCGTTTGTGTGAAAGACCACGAATATCGTATCAGCGCTCACTCGGGCGGCGTAGCAGATTCGAGTGTCGTCTCCGTGTTGCCGTGGGTGTACCGCCGGCGCGGGACCGAGCGAGTCCGCAACAGTCTTAAACGTGACATCGCGATCCAGTTCGAGTCGCCACTCGTTCAGAAGCAGGGCGCTGATCCCACCCCATCCTTGAGCTGCTTTCGGAGGCTGGCCTCTTGCGCACCCTGCGGCGATGCACATCAGCATTCCGGCGAAAATGAAACGCGCGACTCGGCCTGGCATGATCGCTACCTCACAACGTCGAGTACCGAACACCCGCGGGCGGCTATCCATTGCCGCGCATAGAGCGGGAGCACGATGCAACCCTTGGACGCAGACTGATTCTTCTTAGAGTTATCCGCGTGTATCCAAAAACGCGACCTCCCCTCCATGTCATTGTCAGACTTCGGCGTGAGGAAAAACGACGGGCTGCCCAAGTTGGTGTCCTGCGCAGGTCCGATGCCGTACGTCCCTCGCGGGATCGGGCCGTGGGATGCGATGTCTTGTTCGTCGGGATTGTTCACGCCGTCGCCGTTGCCGGCATAGCCCGTCGCGGTCATCGATTCAATCATGTACCCGCCATCGTCTTCGGTCGTTTCCGCCGTGCACGACATCATCCCGCTCGACTGGTCGTAGGTGCACTCACAATGTGATCGCGCTGACAACCCGAGCGGGTCGGCGAGGTTGATCGGGTCGCCGCTAGCATACCCGAAAAGGTTGTTACCGCCACGGAGCCCAATCGGGTCGGATTGGGTGAAGCGGCCAGTGCCGGGATCATAGTATCGATTGCGGCGATACATCAAGCCCGACTGATCCTGCTGTGCGCTGATGAGCGATCCTGACCACCCGTTCACTGTTTTCGGCAGGGCCCCGTCCATGAATGGATCCTTTTCGCGCCCAATCCAGTTGATGTTGGTGGTGAACGAGTTCCCGACGGTGTCGACGCCCGCGTCGTAGAAACCGCGGTAGTTGGCGTTTGGAATGATGATGATGCCGTTCCGATCGAGCCCCAGGGGCGCATCGATGCCGCCTGCGTGGACGTACGCGATTCGGCCGTAGTGCGCGCTGATCGTCGACGTGTCTGCTTCGAGCGCAGCCGATGATTTGCCGCTGTCGCCCGGAACGCGAATCTCAAACAGCAACTGGTCGCCGTCCCAGATGTATCGCTCGATCGCTTGTTTGCAGAAGCTCGCCGTGCACGTCCCGCGCGTCTGCGATCGCAACAGCACGCGGCGTCCGAGTGCGTCGTATCGATACTCTTCGAACACGAACCGCGTCTCCGGCGTTGTGTCGACACCAACACGCTGAAACAACCGCGGTCGTCCGTCGCGCCCGTACCACAGCGAAGACTCGAATCCGTTTGTGCCACTGCCAAGGGCCGACTTCATGTTCTGAATGACACTGTCGGCCAGGCGCAACCCGATATCGACGAAGCTCGATGTTTTGGACTGCGCAAGCAGATCGCCAGTGCCTGAGCTGAATTCGTTCGCCGTCGACGTCGCTCCCCCGTTCTTCTCCGATGCGATCAGGTTCGCAAGCGCACTGCTCCGGAACGTTTCCGTCGCGGTGTCGGCCGTCTTGATGTACTCGGCAGCGCCAAGTGAACCATTCACCGCGTATGCGAATTGCGCGCGTTGATACGCGTCCGCCGTACCCGCGAACACGCCCTTCTTGAGCTTGCCGCGGCCATCGTACCAGAGTGAATCGAGGTGCACGGTGACGGGCGAGCCGAGGATCCCGACGCCGCGGCGCTCGAGGCGTCGCGTGAGGCGGTCGTCAAGATCGTACAACATATCGAGCACGACACCACCAGGAGCGGTGCGCGTGATCAAGCGGGATGCGTCGTCGTAGCCGAAGGTGTAAATGTGTCCGGTATAGCTGGTGAGCGTATCGAGCGCGCCGATGTTTCGCTTGTAGTGGTACGTCTGGGCGCAGCCGCTGCCCGCGCCGGGTGTGCAGCCATGTCCGAGATTGGTCGGCAACTGCATCGACGTGCGGCGATTGCTCAGGTCGTATTCGTATTTCAGTCCGTACTTGTGTGCGGTGAAATCGCCGCGCGCATGCGTGTCAATGCGTAGCGAATCCGTCTTGAGTGCGCCGTTTGCGTAGAAGCTGCGTTTGATTTGCGCATCGACGTTGTTGGCGGTGAGCATGTTGCCGGCGCCGTCGTACGTGAACACCGACGAGTCGGCTGGGACACACAGATTGCTGCCACACGCGGGGCCTCCAAAAGCCGATGCCGGGAACGCGACGCCGAGTGACGGGAAGGTGGCGCCGTAGGTGAGCGCGGAAAACGGATCAATCCCCGGAGCGTCTACTGCCGGCACGGCGCGCGATGTGAGTCTACCGGCGGCGTCATAGTACATGCGCTCAGTCATGAATTCCGTGAGCTTCTCTTCCTCCTCGCCCGCAACGGACCCCCAACCCCGAACTGTCGCGAGCTGGCCTGCTTGGTTGTATGTGTACTGACGGAGCGACCACGCGCCGCTCTCGACGCCTTCGCCCGTCTTGAGGTTCATTGTGTTGTAGCTGTACGAATGCTCGATTGCCGTGACCCACGTGTCGCCCGACGTCCAGGCGCTGTCGCGCTGGCGCACGTAAATCATGTTGCCGCGCATGTCGTACTCGTAGCTCGTGTTCAGCTCGGTCGTGACGCGCGGGAACGTGTTCCCGGTCCCGCCCGACGTCGTACCGCTGATCTTGTCGAACGCGTAGGTGATCGGGTACGTCGTCGCCGAGTTGTACAGGCGGTCTTTGGTGGTGAGAACCCGATTCCACGCGTCGTACGTGAATTGCTTGAGCGCCTTTACGTTTGAACTTGGATTTGAATCGATCGGCGAGATCAGGTCGCGCACTTGTCCGACGGTATCGCGAACGGTCTCCGTTGGAATGCCAAGTGGCGTTGTCGATCGGAGCAGATTCCCGAGATATGCGTCGTACTCAAAGTGATGCCGCTGTCCGCTGTTGTGGCCCGGCGGCTGCACGTACTCGATGCGACGCGAGCTGTCGGGTGCGAAGTTCGTTCGCGTGGCGGAAGAGCTGCCGACCTGCTGCCACGCGAGCGTCCCATTGCCGTCGTAATCGAACTGCGTTGTGTCCGACGTCGGACTGATGGTCATTGTCACGCGGTTGAACGTCGAATGCCACGAGTGACGCGTGACGGCGTTCACCGACGTCCCAAGCGGATCGACGTCGATCAGCGAATCGACGAGCCCTCGCGACGTGTAGGTCGCGCGTTGCGTGAATCCGTTCGGTCCGACTGTTTTCGTAATGAGTAGCGGGAATGAGCCATTTTCGCGGAAAACAGCGCTCGTGTCTCCAAACGGATTCCGCGCACGGCGGACTGCGCCGAATCCCGTGAGCCACACGCGTGATGTATCCGAGACGTCGGTGCGCGGCCCGTCGATCTTCGTCGACGCGGCGCTGGCGAGTGGCGGAGTAGTTGCGCAGCTAACCAGGCTTGCGCCTTCAGCCGGGCAGAGCGTCGTGATAACCGTGCCGCCCATGTCTGATGCAGCGATCGAAAACTCCGTGACCAGCGTGCCCGAGCCCCACGTGAACGTGACGAGCGATCCCGTGCCGCTGTTCATGCGACCCGTGGCGGTGTCGTAGACCATGTTCAACGCGGAATGCCAGGTGAAATCCGTGCCGCTGAATCCGGTGATCACGCGGTTGGTGCGCTGCATGATGACGCGACGATGACTCGCGGACGGATTCTTCGGTGCATGCACGGTGTCGAGCATCGGCGAACCGCCAACGGTCACGTACTTGAAGAGATACGCGGGTACCGCGCCCGATCCGACCGGCACCGGTAGCACGATGCTGTCGAGCGTATTCGCGGAATGAACGAAGCGCGTCTTGTGATTCTGTTCGTTGACCGTCGCGATGTGGCGGCCGGTGTTGTCGAACTCGACGTATGCGTTGTTGCCGAGCGACCGGCGCCATGTGATCGTGCCGCCGCTATTGAGTTTGCGAAGCGTGTCCGGCCGGTCGATCGTCGGCACGACGGTCCACACGGAATCGCTTTGTCGACGATAGACGCGCGTGCTACCGTCACCACCGATCCAGAGCTTCCGCGTCGTGTCGGGCGTGTTGTCGTTGAGCAGCTCGAGCCCTTGCAACCACCATCCTTTGCCGAACGGGCTGCTGTATCGGTCGACGACGACGAGCGTGTCGTTCACAGAGGCAGTATTGGTGGTGACACCTCCGCTTATAGCGCGCACTTCCATCGTGTACGTGTAGACGCCGGTCGCGACGCTCTTTGCACGTGCATCGAACGGCAGCACCACGCGGTACGGGTTCGATCCGCGCCACGCGGAGTTCCACGTGATCGACCGGCTCACAGTGTCCTTGCCCGGGATGCTCATGATGATGAGCAATGACGCCGGGTTGATTGCGGAATCGACCGTGACATCGAGTGCCATGACGCCGCCGGGGATCGCGTGCCGGCTCAAGTACGTCAGCGACGGCGCGCGCGTCTTGGTCATCGTGGTCGTCGCGGGCAGCGGCTGCACGACGCGCAAATCGCCGCACTCAACGCGCGCGTGATTGCCGGCGGGGAGCGACAGGCATGCGCTGCGCGTCAGCGCGGTGCCGGGGTTGATGTCGTGGACCGCTACGCTCAACTGCGCCTGCGCAGTGGCGAACGGAAGTGTGGTGATCGATGCAACCGCGAGCAACTTGATGACACGTGGGCGGACGACGACAAGGGCGTGGCGCATTGGACGACCCGAAGCGAAGAGTGAACCCGCGATCAGACCACGGATATCCCTCCAGGCATCGGCCATGCCACGCGTGCCGAAATGCTAACTCACGATCGCGCCGTCGTTTGGGCATGACCGAGCGCGTGTGTGTTGCGCGAGTCGCAAGGTTGTCGCGCGACAAGGCTGCGACAAATGCGACACCCCCGGCGATCAATCGCATCGAGATCATGCGCGACCGGGTCGAAGATTTGCGCAAAGCGAACGCGAAGGATCGCACGCTCGATCGCGCGCTCGAAGCGTTGCAGAAGCGGATGTACGAGACCGAGCTGCACTATTTGTCGCGCACGGAAATGCATAGCGACGACAAGTGGTTCGTCGAGGAGTACCGGCTCTGCATGAATCTCGTGTGTTTGCTCGCACAACTCGGCGGTGGTGGCGGCGACGTTGCTGGCAGTGTCGCGTACAAACCCACCAATCCGAGCGTGTCAGTATTTCAGGATCGTTTGCGCGAGATCGACGTGACGAGGCGCGATTTCGATAAGTTGATGCTCGAGGTTGAAGCGTTCAACAAGGCGACTGCGAGGAAGTTGCCGCCGATCAGTGACAGGCTCGCAGTGACGGTTCCGCCGACGTAGGGTACGACAGCCCATCACTGACCTACTGCCTGTCTTACCGTGCGACCTGCGCTATGACGCTATCGCTTAGGTAGATCAGGATCACGCGACGCACCGCGCATGCGCATCTGCTCAGCAACAATCGTCACGAGCAGTACGCCCAGCACGCCAAGGCCGAACACGTATTGCGCCGATCGGCCACCGACGCCGACGAACCCGGCAATGCAAAACAGCACGTTCGCCGTGGCGAGCGCCAGGAGGCCCGGGCGCCGGCGACGCTTCGGTGCCAACGCGAAGAGGAGCCACGCAGCGGCGAACGCCAAGAGCAGCCACTCAGATACGGACTTGGACACGCAGGGAATCTAACCCAATATTGGCGGACTGATGCGCGGCTAGCCCGCTGCCGTCCCGAGTGCGTGAGACGGCGGTGGGCTAGGGCGCTGTGTGCGATACGTGGCGCCGTCCACTTCAGAGATCCGTGTCGCCGGGGAGCCCGTGACACGCGTCGTGCGCCATCCAGCTGTACGTTCCCGAAAGTCCGAGCCAGAACCCAGGCCATCCACCGGTTGCAGCCCCTCCTCCGGCTGCAAGGGCGATTATGACCGCTTGCGTGAGATCGGGGTTCCACTGGGCCAGACACTTTGCGTACTCCGTCTGACCTGTCTTAGGGGGATAGCATCTCTTTACTACTGTGCCTGATCCGCGACCTACCCACGATTCTAGGTACCCCTCGGGACACGTGGCGTCCGCGTCAATGTCAAAGCCGCTGTCGTAATCGTAGTCGTCGTCGAGCCCGAAAGGGTCGTTCCGGTTGATCGGATCTGCGCTGGCGTAGCCATATAGACTGACACCCCCGCGAAGCCCAATAGGATCAACCTGGGTGAACCGACCCGTGCTTGGGTCGTACTGGCGATTGCGCCGATACAGGAGCCCGGATTGATCTTGTCCCGCGCGCAGCAGCGACCCCGCCCAGCCGCTCACACTCCGTGGCAGCTGCGCGTCCATCGCGGGGTCTTTTTCGCGCGGGACGAACGTGATGTTGGTCGTGTAGTTGTTGCCGGCCGTATCAACGGCGGCGTCATAGAAGCCGCGATAGTTTGCGTTCGGCGTGATGGTCACACCATTCCGTGTGAGCCCGAGTGGCGCGTCGATGCCCGGACCGTGCACGTAGCTGATCCGCCCGTAGTGCGCTGAGACTGTGGACGTGTCCGCTTCGAGCGCCGCGTTTGAGAGGCCGCTGTCGCCCGGCACGCGAATTTCGAAGAGCAGTTGATTGCCGTCCCAGACGTAGCGCTCCATGGCTTGCTTGCAGAAACTGGCCGAGCAGCCCGTGCGTGTTTGCGAACGCAGCATCACGCGGCGACCGAGCGCGTCGTAGCGGTACTCTTCGAACACGAAGCGCGTTTCGGGCGTGGTGTCTTGCCCGACGCGCTGGAAGGCGCGAAGCCGGCCGTCCAGGGCGTGCCACGCCCACGACTCGTAGCCTTTGCCCGTGTACGAGAACGTGTCGGGTTCCGCTTCTTCGGTTGCACGTTCGAGCGCGCTCTTGATCACATACGGCCCGAGCTTGTTGTTGAAATCGACGACGGTCGTTTTCCATGGCGCTGGCAAACCGTGCTCGACAAATCGCTGTTTCACCAGTCGACTGGTCGCGTCATACGTGTTCTCGGTCGTGACCGTAATACCCGAGCGGTTGGTGATCGAGTTCTTCACGCCGCCGATGCCGTTGCTCGTGTCGATCTGCGCGACCGTATTCGTCGGCGAGTTCGTGCGATCAAACTCCGACGCGTTCAGGAACCCGTTCCGATTGTATGAGAACTGATTGACCTGGAATTGATCGATGCCGCCGACTTTGGCTTTCTTGATCTGCCCGGTGGCGGTCCGCCAGAGTGAATCGAGGTGTACCGTGGCCGCCCCGCCTAAGCCCACACCACGCTGCTCGAATCGGCGCGTCAACCGGCCATCCAAGTCGCGGGTGAAATCGAGCGTGACACCACCGGGCGCCGTGCGCGCACTCATCTCGCTCTTGTCGTTGTAGCTGAACGTGTAGTCGTGGCCCAGGAAGCTCGTGATCGTGTCCACCGACCCGACGTGCTGCAGGTAGTGATACGTCTGAATGCAGTCCACGCTACTTCCGGGCGTGCACCCGTGTCCCAAATTCGTTGGGAATTGCATCGACGTGCGCCGGCCGCTCAGGTCGTATTCGTATTTGATGCCGTAGATGTGGCTCGTGAAATCGTTATCCGGGGTGCCGGTCACCGCGTACGTGCGGATCTTCGCGGTATCAGTCTTGATCTGTCCGTTCGGGTAGTAGCTCCGCTTGATGCGTGCGTCGTAGTTGTCCGCGGTGAGCATGTTGCCGTTCACGTCGTACGTGAAGCGCGCCGTGTCCGCCGGCGACACGATTGAGTTCACGAATGCGGGGAAGAGCACACCGAAATACTGGAACGTGGTCCCGTTCTTGAGGAGCGTGGACGGCGGGCTTCCGGTCGCGGTGTACGTCTTGGACGCGGTGCGCCGCTCGAGCATGCGGTTCAAGGCGTCGTACGTGAACGTCTGATCGTGCGTCGTCGAGTCCCCGACCGTGAGCAACGCGGTCATGTTCCCGCCCTCGTTGCGCGTGATCGTTGTGGTGAGCCCGGCCGACACGTTGCCTGTCGACTGCCCCAGTACGTTGAACGTATAGGTGTGCGTGAGCGTGTCCGTATTCGATCCGGAGATCGAGATCTGCTGGACCTGGGTCTGATTGCCTTCGTTGTCGAACGTGTTGTTGGTAATGAGACGTGTGGTCGCCGACGTCCCACTGATCGAGCTGAAGCTGTAGGTCGGGTGATAGGACCCGTTATGCGCCTGGTCGTCCGTCTTGGTGACGCGGTTCCACGCGTCGTACGTGTACTCGCGGAGATTCTTGTTCTCGGACGCCGGGTTGGAATCGATCTGCGACACGACGCTCTTCACGCGCCCGATCGTGTCCCGCGCGATGAGCGTCACGAACCCCAACGGCGTGGTCGTCTTGTTGACGTTCCCGAGGTACGTGTCGTACTCGATGTGGTGCCGCTGCCCTGAGTTGTGGCCGGGTGGTTCGATGTACTCGACGCGATTGGCGCCATCCAGAATGAAGTCGGTGCGCGTCGACGAACCACGCCCGTCCTGCTGATAGCTCAGTAACCCGTTGCCGTCGTAGCTCATCGTGGTCACGTCGCCCGTCGGCGTCGTAATCTCGGTGACCCGATTGAAGGTGCCGTGATACGCATAGAGCGTCGCGGCCGTGGCCGACACGCCAAACGGATTCACGGCGATGACCGAGTCCGGCAAGCCGCGCGACGTGTAGTGCGTGCGCTGCGTGAATCCGTTCGGTTGAATGGTCTTCGTGACCAAAAGCGGGAACGTGCCGTTCTCGCGCAGGATCACGACCGTGTCACCCAAGGCGTTCCGCACTTTGCTCGCGCCACCAAAGCGCGAGTGCCAAAAACGCGTCGTGTCCGCGACGTCTTCGCGCGGGCCGTCCACCTTGCTCGACGCAGCGCTCGAGAAAGGCGGGGTCGACGCACACGACAACAGGCTCGCGCCTTCCACCGGACAGAACGCCAGGTCCTGCATACTTGAGACCGCGACATCGGTGATGAGATTCGCGGAGCTGTACGTCACCGTGAGACTGCTCTGCGTGCCGCCGCTTACGAGACCGGTGGTGGTGTTCGCCGTGATCGAGACCGACGTCAAATCCGTTCCGCTGAACGCGGTCGGCACACGATTCGTGCGTGCCACGACAACGCGGCGATGACTCATCGCCGGATTCTTGGGCGCATGCACCGTATCCAGCATCGGCGAGCCGCTCACCGTCGAGTACGCGAAGCGATACGCCGGCACCGCGTTTGATCCACCGGGCACGGGCAACACGATGCTATCGAGCGCGCCTGATGCGTACACGAAGCGCGTCACGTGCCCCAGGTCGTTCACCGTCTTCGTGTGCTGCCCCGTGTTGTTGAACTCCACGTACACGTTATTGCCTAATCGGCGCTTCCACGTGGTCGTGCCTTCGACGGTCGTGCGTTTGAGCGTATCGGGCCGGTCGACGGTCGGGACCACCGTGAAAATCGAGTCGTTCTGTTTCGTGTACACACGCGTGCTGCCGTCACCACCGATCCACAACTTGAGTGTGCTATCGGGCGTGTTGTCGTTGAGTTGTTCCAATCCTTGCAGCCACCAGCCTTTCCCGAACGTGCTCGTGCTCCGGTCCACGATGACGAGCGTATCGGACACGCTTGCCGTGTTCGTGGTATCACCGCCCGTGATCGCGCGAACTTGCAGCGTATACGGATACACGCCCGTCGTGATGCTCTTCGCCAACGCGTCGATCGGAAGCACCACGCGCCGCGGATTGCTACTGCGCCAGGCAGAGTTCCACGTGATGAGTCGCGTGATCGTGTCCTTGCCCGGGATCGTCATGATGAGATGGATACTCCCGGGATTGATGGTGGAGTCCACCGTGACGTCGACCGCGAGCAGGCCACCGGGAATCGCGTGGCGGCTCAAATACGTGAGCCCCGGTGCGCGTTCCTTATTCATCGTCATGGTTGCGGGGAGCGCTTGCGTCACGCGCAAATCCCCGCACTCCACGGCGGCATAGCGGCCGACTGGAACGGAGAGACACGCACTCCGCACAACCGATGTGCCTGGATTGATGTCGTGGACCGCGACGCTCAGTGGTGGTGGATCGATCGCCGCAAGTGGCAGCACAATGGCGAGCAGAGCGACAACGAAGAGACCACCACGAACGGCGCGTTTGATCTGACGCATTGGACGATCCGGCAACAGGGTGAACCCGCGCGCAACCCACACAACGGTTCACCGATATGGCACCACGCGTGCCGCCTGCGCGGAATCGCTAACTCACGCTGAGCGCGCGACTTGCCGTTCGTCAGCCTGCCGGAGTTTCGCGCTTATCGCGATGCGCCGCGCGACCGTTCCGCGACGGCTGCGACAGTGCGGGCGCAACCAACCCGCACTCGTTGATCCAACGATAAATCGTCGCGCGATGAACGCCGAGCGCGCGTGCGGTTGCTTCTGGATCCCACGCATTCGCATCGAGCGCCGCGCGCAGTTCTTGCCGCCGCGCCATCAGCGCAGTCAATACCGTGCCATCCTTGCCCTGCGCGATGAGTTGCGAAACCGTTCGCGTATCTAGCCCGCCCAGCGCGACTGCGCACTCAATCACGTTGCGCAACTCGCGCACGTTGCCCGGCCACGAGTGCGCGACGAGCAAATCGAGCACAACGTGGTCGATTGTGTCGGCAACGCCCATTCGCGTCAGAAAGCTCCGCACAAGCAGCGGAATATCCTCCACACGTTCGCTCAACGGCGGAACGCGAAGCAGTGCACCAGCGAGCCGATACCCAAGGTCAGCTCTCAAACGGCCCGTTTCGACAAGTTCCGCGCGCGACACGTTCGTTGCCGAGACAACTCGAAACTCGCTTATCGCGTCATGCTTCGCGCCAACAGGGCGAAAGGATCCGGTCTCGAGTGCGCGCAGCAACTTGGCCTGCAGTGTCGGGTGCAGCACGCCAATCTCATCCAGAAACACCGTGCCACCGTTTGCTTCGCGCAAGAAACCTGGCGAATCACCGAGTGCACCCGTGTACGCGCCGCGCACGTGGCCAAACAGCGCATCGTCGAACATCGAATCGCTGATGGCGCACACGTTGAACGCGACGTAGTCGCCGCGGCGGCCACTCATGGCGTGCAACGCGGCCGCCACCAATTCCTTCCCTGACCCAGTCGGCCCTTCGATCAACACCGATAGTTTGCTCGGCGCAATCGTGCGAATCGTTTCGCGCAGCGCGACAATCGCCGCCGATTCTCCAATGATTGCGTTCAGTGACTTCCAATTCATTTGTCGCGTGCCTCGGCGCGCGCGTGCAGCGGATCGGTGAGTCTTGCCGCGTCTTCGTCAGTGCGAATCACGCGCGGAGTGAGGAACACGAACAATTCAGTTTCGTCAGTACGGCGCGTCATCTGTCCAAAGAGACCGCCGAGGATCGGGATTGCCGAGAGAATTGGGATGCCGCGCCGCGTTGATTCGCGTTGACGGTCGGTGAGTCCGCCGAGCGCCATCGTACGCCCGTCCTGGATCAACAAGTTCGTGCGCACCGAGCGCGTAGAGATCACCGGCGCGTTGAACGCCGTTTCGTTAGTTGCGCCGCTCACTTCCTGTATCACTGCGAGCTGCACTGAACCGTCGACGCTAATCGTTGGACGCACCAGCAGCTTGGTACCGACTTCCTTGTATTGCACGACTTGATCGCGCACGGCGGCGTCCGTTGGCAGAGCGCGCGATAACTGAATGAACGGTCGCTGGGTGCCGACAACGATTTCTGCTTCCTCGTTGTTTGTCGTAAAAATCACGGGACGACTCAGGATCTTCACTTCGCCCCGGTCTTCGCCTGCGCGTAGCGTGGCCTGGAGGTTGAGGCCGTCGATGTTCATCACCTTGAGTGCGAGGTCGCCGAGTCCTGGGCCTGACGACACGCCGCCTTGTATCGTCGTCCCCGTTTTGCCGATCTCTGTTGCGCCGAGTGTGGACTCGACGCCGAGCTGCAGCCCGCGGCCGCGGCGTACTTCTGCGATCAACACTTCGATCATGACTTGCAGCGGACGTACGTCCAGCTGTTGCACGACGGCTTCGATGAGCAGAAAGTCCGCGCGATTTGCGCGGATCAGCAGACTGTTGGCTCGCGCATCCGCGACGATGACGATGTCTCCGCTCAACGATGCCGATCGTCCTGCCGCGCCCGGAATCGCTTGCGGTGGGGGTGCGTCGACGGGCGGCATCTGATTCGTGCGCAAAGCGTCGGACAGCGAAGGCGCCCGCGCGCCAGCGCCATCCTGCGCAACGCGCCCGTATAGCGCATTCACCGTACCTGCGACGTCATCGGCACGTGCGTGTTTCAAGGGCAATACGAAGAGTTCAAGTGCCGCTTGTTGCACGCGTTGCGTCGTCGGTGGATTGAATGTGGGGCCGCTCGCGCGTGCACGTGCGCGGTACATCTGGCCACTCGAGTCCGCGACCAGGTCGAAGCCGTTATTGTCGAGCAATCCGCGCAACAGCGGGAGCACAGCGCTTCGCGGGACCGGCTTTGGCGTTTCAAGAGTCACGGTTGCAGACCCGTTGCCCGACATAACAACCGGGCGATCGAGATACTGCTGCAGCATTTGTACCGCCGTCCGGAGTTCGAGATTGACAATGCGGATCATGACGCTGTCGTCGCCTTGGGCCTGCGCATGTTGCGACGCCAGTGAACACGCGATCGCTGCGATCAATACGCGCGCGCGCATCATGGCAGCTGCCGGCGGAGGCCAAACTTCATTAACGAGTCGCGCACTGCGATCGTGACCGAATCGCCGGTGATTGATTTGATCGTAATGTCGCCGTGCAGGTCGCCTTCACGGACGAGGATTCCGGATGGCGCGCCTGGCAGACCCTCGATTGCGGCGCTCCACGGTGGTCCGCCTGCAATCGCAATAACGGTGAGTGCGGGACGATGAACCACCGGCGGTGGCGCGGCTTGCGGTGTAGAGGTCTGCGTCGGCCGCGCGAGGGCAGGGAGCCGGCTCAATCGAAACGGATTCGCATCGACGACTTTCATTCCGTCTTGCGCGAGCGCTTGGCTTTCGCGCGGCGTCACTGCAAAAACAGTGGATATGGCCCCGGGGGGCACGGGCACCGCCGCGACGCCTGCGTCGACCGGTTGTGCGCGGAGCACAGCAGTAATCGCAAACGTCACGGCAAGCGACGCGAGTGCGATGTCAGGGACGTGTCTCATCATCCGTCGGATCTCTTGCTTTGTGTGGTTCGCGCTTACGCCCCTGCACCGGTGCGCGTGCTTCGACGGCGCGTGCTTCGACGAGCAGTTCGATGGCCAATGACTCGGGACGACTTTCCGCGCCACCTGGATCGCGATTGCTCACGATGAGTTCGCGCACAGAGAGAATGCGGTCACCGCTTTCGATCATTTCCAACAGCCCGGCGAGCCCGTACACGTCGGCCGCCATACTGAGGCGCACCGCGACAGCAGCGATGCCTCCGCGGAACGCACTGTCTGCGCGCAGTACGGTTGCATCGACACGTGCATCGCAGTCCGTCGCGAACGACGTGAGCTCGGCGGCGAGCGCGGCGGCCGCGAGTTGCGGTGACGTCGCGACATACACGGCGTCGTGGAGCACTGACAGCCGTCGTTGCCGTGCGCTCAGGCTGTCGCGAATGCCAGCGGCTCCGCTCGCGGCCGCGCGCAGTGTGGCGAGCTCGCGCGTTGATTCATTCGCTGCGGCAATGCGATTGGCTTCGAAGCGGCGCAAGGCGGGGAAGCCTTTGCCAACCGCGACAATGCTGCACACCGCGAGCAGGCCGAATTGCAGTGTAAGGCGATCGCGCGTGGAGGTTACGAGCGGCGTCATCGGATTGCACCAGCTGGCGCGGGTCGTGGGGCGACGAACGTGGAACGCGTCGCGACGCGCTCGAACGTGGCGCCGCCAACGTTTTCCCGCGCGAATGGACCCAGAACCTGCGGCGCTGAGACGGCATCGATGTTTGCGAGGCGCTGAAGAATGCCCGGGCCGGCGCGCGTAATGAGCACAAGCGTCGCCGCCACGGAATCCGCACGCAGGGTCACGATCGCTGAGGATTCGGGAAGCGCGCGCGCGATCGATGCGAGGTAGTGCAGCATCGACCTTCGCGACGATGCAAATGCATTGACGGTGTTGAGATGTCCCGAGACGCGCGTGAGTTCCGCGAGCGACGCCGCGACTTCCGGCAAAGTGTTTCGCTCATTGTTCAGCGCCGCAACTGCGCGTCGGCGCATGCGCTCGGCGGAAACGGTGGGCGATGCAAGCGCGGCCACAAACGACAGTGCGGCGATAGTCGCCAACGCCACGCGACGCCGGTGTTGTGCGCTCGCGTGTCGGCGGCCCGTAGCCTGGGATGGGACACACATTGCGGTCGGGCGCCGTGTGCGTGCCGCGTCGATCGCACCAGCGAACTCATCAGGCCGCTCGCCGAGTGCGGTCGCGTTAGTCTTGGCTGGCGCGATCCATCGAAGCTCCGCACTGCTCGCTGCGCAGCCATCTTCGACGGCGGCAATGGCCGATCGTACGTATGCAGTGGCACGCCACGCACCGTTCTCACGCACGGCACGCGAAACTTCCACGCCGCCGGCGGGCACGACGAAGTAACGCTCAGCATTAGTGCGCGCAGCCTCCGTTGCAAGGTCCGCGCGCGCGACGTCGTCGAGTCCATGGAGCACTTTCGTGCGGCCATGGGGCGCAGCGAGTACGGCAACAACGACGGACCCGCGTGTCTCGCCAAAACGGGCGAGCAACGCGGTCAGATTGTCGCCCAGGTTGTCATCGCGGCCAAGCGCGACAGCGTCGCGCCAAATGACTGCGCCGTTGCGCATCGCCACGCCGCGCACAACGTCGGCGGTGAGTTCGATGCCAATGCGCGCGATCATTACCACACCCTTCGACCGAGGGATGCCGTGCGAGACTGCGCGCGAACGAGCCGAATCTCAACGGTAGACGACACGGCAGGTGTTCCCGCGGCGGCCGTCGCCGATACCGTCCACCATTCCGGTTCGAGCGCCGCACTCCGCGCGAGCTCGGGAAATGACGCAACCAGTGTGCTTGCCGCGCTGGCGGAGAGCGTGCTCGCGAAACGAACCAGATCATCGACCTGACGTCCGATGATGCGCCACTCGAGTACGCGAGCGACGGCCTCGTCGGTAAAGCCCGGCAACGACGCGAGCACGGGCGCAGGTGCGGTTGCCAGCGAGATCCGCGCCGAATCCACGCCAAGGATGGTATCGAATGCGTCTGTCTCGAAGCCGCGTATGAAACGCAGTTCGCTGACGCTTGTGAGTGGCGCGTTGCGCGGTTGGCGCCGTTGTGCCGACGTGTACCAGGTGCGTTCCGCGCCGAGCTCGCGCGGGTTGTCGTCGGAATCAATCCAGTCAAGCAGAGCGTGCGTCAGTGCGAGCGGAGAAGCAGCGCCTGCACTGGTCAGCGCCCGCAGCAGATCCGCCTCCGATGCAGTATTGACATTCAATTGTGTGCCTGCGGCGATGATGCGCATGCTGCAATTCATAGCCGTCCCGCGCAGCATTGCGGCGAGCGCCGCGTCGATCGCTCGCCACGCGCTGTCGCGCGCATCGGCGGCCGTTTCTGCAAGTGCGCGATCAATCGCGAAGCGCGCACGATCGACACAGGCATTCGCTTGCCAGTGCGCGCGCGTCGCGTTGATGCGGTTGCGCTTGGCAGCGCCCGCATCGGTGCCGGCCACGGCTCCTGCCGCAGCAATCGCACTGGCCATGACGATCACCCAGAGCACGGTGATCAAGGCGAACCCGCGGCGCATTATCCTCGACCTCCGGCGCGAACAATGAGCGTATCCGCCCCAATCACAATGCCGACTGCCGCGGGAAGCGTGGTTTCTGCGCTCCACACGGAGTTCCATTTCGGTTCAACGGGAGTGGCGTCGAAGTAACGGAACGCGATGCGTTCGGGCGCGGCCACAAGAACCACTGTGTCGCCGGGAAAGAGTGACGCGCGTACAAACGCGGAGTCGTTCGACAGATCGACGCGCAGCGCAACGTGGCAACGATCGAGCCAACCCCCCGGTGCATTGCACCACGATGCGAATCGCATCGAGCGGGCGTCGCCGGTAAAGCGCTCGCTGTCGTTCGCGCGGACTTCCGCGGACGCGACGAGCGAACGCAGAACGTGGATACCGTTGGCGCGCGCGTTGTCGCGCCGCGCAATGGACAGCAGGCGATCGCGGCCGTCGCGAAGCTGATCGATCAACGCAAGCACTGAGACGAACACCACGCCCGCGAGCGCGAGCCCCGCGATTAATTCGATGAGCGTGAATCCGCGGCGGTTACCGTGCGACATCGGCCACGGGCCCCGTGTAGAAACTCGAGCTGAGGATGACCACGCCGCGCAGTGTGTCGGCGAGGGAGACCTCGAATAGGCCCGGTGCGAGCGCGCGAACCGTTGCGTCAAACGAACCGAGACGCGTCGCACCCAACCGAGCTTCGAAGTCACGCGCCGTCCAGAGGGCGCTAATCCGTTCGAGTTGCGCGTCGACGGCAGTCATTTCTGTTTCGCGCATCTGTAGTTGCTTCACACTCGCGAAATGCTGACCGAGCAATGCGATGCACGCGACGCCTGCGCTCGCGAGGATCGCCGTGCCGACAATGACGTCAATCAACACCATGCCGTCGCGATTGCTGCGGGTGCGGCTCATTGTCGGCTCGCCGGTGGGGCGATGTCGACGTAGCCGATGCGGATGAGAGGATCCGCGACGATGCGCCCGTCCGGATGCGCAGTGACTGCGACAACTCCGGAGTCGGTCAACACATCGATCGTGACCGCGCGACCTTCCGTCAATGCCACGCGACGTGCGCGCAGCGCCTGCGCAATCGCATCGTCGCGCGTGTCGGCCGGTGGGACGCGAAACGCAAGCGTCACGACGGAAGCGATCACCCCGATGATGGCTACAGTGATCATCACTTCGACGAGCGTGAACGCCGTGCGCGCGAGTCTCATGTTGCCGGCCTGATTGAATAGACCGCCTGGAGCATCGCTGTGGCGATCACACCGACAATCGCGGCGAACGCGAGGAGCAAGGTGGGTTCGACGAGCCGTATGAGCGTGCGCGTCAGTCGGTCGGCTCGATCTTGCTCGAGCGTGCTCGCGTGCGAAAGCATGTCCGTCACGCTGCCGGCTTCTTCACCAGCCCGAATGAGGCGTGCGGCGGCCGGCGTGACGGCGCGTTCGTTCTCGAGCGCATGCGCGAGCTGAGCGCCTGAGGCGACGTGTGCACGCGCAGCATTCACTCGATGTTCCACCGCCGCGTCGCCGGCGGAGCGCCCGGCAAGCGACATGGCTGGCGCAATGGGAACACCGCTCTTGAGCAGCGCTGACAAGGACAGACTGAATCGTGCGGTTGCCGCGGCGTGACGAAGCGCGCCGATTATTGGCAGGCGAAGCAACGACTCGCACCAGTGACGTCGCCCGGAGCCCGTCGCGGTCCACGCGGACCACGCGACGCAAGCGGCAATCACTGCAAGCACGACGGGCAGCCATGCGCGTTGTGCGAACGCCGCCGTGGCCAGCACGAATCGCGTGATTGGCGGCAATTGTTGCGCAAAATCCGCCAGCACAGCCGAGAAGCGAGGAAGGACAACGCCTACAAGGACTCCGATCGACCCGACGCCGGCGATGGCCACAACTATTGGATACGCGAGTGCGGACCGGAGCGCCGCACGAACAGCGGCGTGAGACTCCGCGAGACTCGCCGCGTGCGACAGTCCCTGTGCGAGACCGGACCCGGCTTCAGCCGCGCGCACGACACCCAGTGCGAGCGGCGGAATGGCAAGCGGCGCGGACTCCAATGCATGCGCGAGCGTTGCGCCCTGCTTTATGTGCGCGCGCACGGACGGGATCGCGTGCCGCCACGACGGAGGCGCGAGATCCTCGAATGCGCGCAGCGCTCGCGCAATTGGTACGCCTGCCGAAACAAGGTTTGCAAGAATGCGCAGACCAGCCGCGAGATCGGCAGCCGACAGCGACGCGCGCACATCGCGATTCGATTGCGCGGTCATTGTAAGCGGAGTCAGGCCGCGACTGGCAAGGCTGGCCCGCGCTGCCGCCTCGCTGTCGGCGGCAACGTCACCGCGCTCTACGCGACCGCGGGTTGTCAGCGCGCGATACCGAAAGCTGATCGGCGCCGTCACTGTCGCACCGGTCCGTTCCACGACGTGAGGTCCGCATTCTCACCGTCGCCGCCCACCTGGCCGTCTTTGCCGAGCGTGTACAGATCATACGCGGAGGGATTCACAACCCCCGGCGCGGAGTACATATAGGGCCGTCCCCATGGATCGAGCGGAACGAGTTGCCGCAAATAGGGGCCGCGCCAATTCGGTGCCGCGATGCCACCGAGCGGGAGGGAACGGAGTGCGTCGAGCCCCTGGTCAGTTGACGGATACGCGTCGTTGTCGACGCGGAACGCATCGAGCGCGAGCGCGAGAATCTGGATTTGACTACGCGCGGCCTTCTGCCGCGCGTCGCCGATATTGCCGAACAACGATGGCGCGATGATCGCAGCGAGCGTCGCGATGATCGCGATGGTCACCAGCAACTCGATCAACGTGAATGCGGGGCGCGTGTTCACCGCGCGATCAGTCGTGCGCGACACGAAGCACTTCCTCCACGGTGGTCGCGCCAGTGCGCACTTTCTCCCATCCGTCTGATCGCAGCGGCACGAAGCCGGCGTTGGCGGCTAGCGCGCGGAGTTCGCTCCGCGATGCACGCCGTGTCACGGCGTCGCGTATCTCATCACTCATCACAAACAGCTCGAAGATTCCAAGGCGACCCTTATATCCCGTGTTTCTGCAATCCGCGCACCCGGCTCCGTGCACGAGGCGCACGCGCCCGATTGGTCTGCCCGCGAGTGCTGCAACGTGTTCCGGCGGTGGCTCGTACTGCGTCTGGCATGACGCGCACACGCGACGAACGAGGCGCTGTGCGAGGACGCCCTCGACAGTCGCTGCAACGAGGTAATCGGGAACGCCGAGGTCGAGCAGCCGCGGGACCGCACCCACCGCGTCGTTGGTGTGCAGCGTGCTGAAGACAAGATGTCCCGTCATCGCGGCTTGCACTGCGATGTCTGCGGTCTCCTCATCGCGCATCTCGCCTACCATCACGACGTCGGGATCCTGTCGCAGCATCGCGCGCAGCGCGCTTGCGAATGTCACGCCGGCTGGCCGATGTACAGGCACCTGCGTGATGCCCTGCAGTTGATACTCGATGGGATCTTCGACGGTGATGATCTTTTCGGCGTGCGCGCTGCGCATTTGGAGCGCCGCGTACAGCGTCGTCGTCTTACCACTTCCGGTTGGCCCGGTGACGAGCAGCATGCCGTGTGGACGCTGCGCGAGTCGCGTGATTGCGTCGAGCATTTGCGCACCCATCCCCAGTTCATCAAGGCCGACTGGACGACCGCCGCGGTCGAGTAATCGCAACACGACGCTCTCGCCGTACATCGTCGGCACTGTCGATACGCGCAAATCCAGTTCGCGCGATTCGAGACGCACGCGAATGCGACCGTCTTGCGGGCGCCTTCGCTCGGCGATGTCCAATTCGGCGAGGAGCTTGATTCGCGAGACGATCGCCTGTTGGAGGTTCGGCGGCGGCCCGGCGGCCTCGACCAGCACACCATCGATGCGAAAGCGTACGTCGAGTCCAGTGCGAGTGGCCTCGAGGTGGATGTCGCTTGCCGCGGCGTCGAATGCGTCACGCACCAGCATGTTGACGTATCGAACAACGGGCTGCTGATTGGCGAGTCCGCGAACATCGGTCGCGGTGTCGTCCGCGTCGACATCGATGCGTGCGAGCTCGATTGCGCGGTCCGACTGGGTGGTGATGCGTTGGATGAGCCGTTGCAGCTCATCGTCGTCTACGACTTCCGTCTCGATCGAAGCGCGGTACGTAAACGAGATCTCGGCCAGATTGTCGAGGTACGCATTGCGCGCCACAGCAATCACCAGGTTGCCCGATGGAGTCCATTGTTTCGGGCACAGCCGATGATGCACGAGGTATTCGCGCGTAAGGCCGGCGGCGAGTTCGGGAGGCGGATTGTGTGTCTGCATCACGATCGCCGTGGACCAGCAAGTACGGCGCCACCACTTTCCTGTGCGCGATGTCGCGCAACGCGAAGCACTTATGCGCGTGTGTCCGGGGCGATGACG
>DATELA010000012.1:0-75066 GCA_035277145.1 Gemmatimonadaceae bacterium
GGGGGGTGAGGGGGGTTATGGGGAAAGGGGTAACAGATAACTCGGCGAATTACCGACGCGGTGTGCATTGGCACGGAGCAATCCGTGTCATCCGTTCCATCCGCGTCATCCGTGTTTCGTTGTTGCTGGCGCTTATCGCCGTGCCATTGGCCGCCCAGACTGCCACGCAACGCCGCTCCGCCGCACGCGACAACACCCGCTACGACGCCACGTTCAAGAAATACAGCAAGCGCTACTTCGGCATTGCGTTCGACTGGCGCCGGTTCAAGGCGCAGGCAATGGCCGAGAGCCAGCTCAATCCCGGCGCGGTAAGTCCGGTCGGTGCGCGCGGCCTCATGCAGCTCATGCCGTCCACGTTTGCCGCGATTTCATCGAAACGACCCGAGTTTGCGTCGATCGACGATCCCGAGTGGAACATCGCTGCCGGCATCATGCACGACCGCCATCTCTGGAAAGAGTGGTCCAAGTCGATCGGCGAACCGAATCGTCCGGCGTTCATGTACGCGAGTTACAACGCGGGCCAGACCACCATCACGCGCGCGTCAGAACTCGCGCGCAAAGCGCAACTCGATCACACGGCGTGGGAAAGCATCGCGCAGGTCGCGCCCACCGTGCCGCGCTGGCGCTATCGCGAAACGCTCGGCTACGTCACGAAGATCGATACGCTGTACAAGAAGCTTTCGACGCAACGATAGAAGCGCCGATCAGAATTACCTCGGCGCCGGCCCGTACCACACACCATCGGGCGACGAGCCGACGGGAATCTTGCGCGTGAGCTTTCGCGCCTCGAGATCGACAATTCCCATCGTGTTGTCCGCGGCGAGCGTGACGAACGCCGTCTTTCCATCCGCCGCGATGTTCACACCGCGCGGCGAACCGATGCCATCGAGACTCCACAGCACTTTGCGCTGAGCGATATCCGCGACGACGATCTTGTCGCCCTGCGGATCGCAGATGATTGCGATCTTGCCATCGTCCGATGTCGCGAGACGATACGGAAGTGAGAATCCTTTCAGCGTATCCGCGATCGCACCGGTCTTCGTATCGATGATGCTCACGGTGCCGTTCGTATTGCTGCCAGCCCACACCGTCGCGCCGTTCGGTGCGACAGCGATCCCTTCAGAGCGCGGCGCGACCGCAATCGTTCGCACGAACGACTTCGTTACGAGATCGATTTCCGTCGTGCTTCCCGCGCCGACGTTCGACGTGAACGCGCGCTTTCCATCGGCAGTCACGGCGACCATGTGAGAGCCAGCCGCGTTGGTTGGAATTGCCGTGTCGACTTTGCCGGCCGCGAGATCCACGAGCAGCAATCGCTGCGTCGCCTCGGATGTCACGACTGCACGCGATTCATTGCCGGGCATGAACACCGCACCGTGCGGACGCGTGTATTCGCCGAGGGAAATCGTTTTCGTGATCGTCGCCGTGCGAATGTCGATGATGACGAGCTGATTGCCTGGCTGCCCGCCAATTCCATATATCGTCACCATTCCCGTGCGTCCACTCGGCGAAATCACCGCTTCGTGCGGACCCGGCGGCACCGCGATGAGCTTCGCGCTGTCAGTGCGCAGATCGATCAGTGAAACGTTCGATGATTGCTGGTTGGCGACGAGCACGTAGCCCGTGCGCAGACTCGTCTCGCCGCGCCCTGCGGTGACCGCAACTCCGGCACACGCGCTGGTTAAGAGCGCAACGCTCACTTTGGAAAAGTTGTTCATCGTCCGTCGCTCGATGAGAGGATCTGAGTTGCCACTACGTTAGCGACGCAACGCTGCAGCCGCGCTGGACGTTGGTTCCGCGCGCGGCTCACCCCAGCACTGCAACCACCGATCACGCCGCGCACGGCTCCGCCTGTCATTTCAGCTCTTTGAGGGCGCTCTTGCCGATCCACCGCGCGGAGTCGCTGTCGGACTTCGCGAGCCGCGCGCTCAGTTCTTTCGCAGCTTTTTTGAGCGCCGCGCTTCGTCCGCCAATTCGACGCAGCGCCCACAGCACGCCTTTCTTCACGAAGTTGCGATCGTCCGTCGCGCCGCGCTCGATGAGTTTCAGCGCCTCGAGAAACGGTTTGTCGCCGGTTGTTTTGTCGTGGCCCGCGAGGCACGCATAGAGCACGAATCCTGCGCGCTTGCCGAATTCATCGCGACGCGTGACCCACTGCTTGGCCTTCGCGTATGCGTGCGACGACTGGTCGAACAACTTGAAGCACACCGTGTCGACGATGCCCCAATTGTCGAAATCGTCGCACCAATCGTCCATTTGCTTCGGCGTAACGAGCGCTGGATCGTCGACGAATGACGTGAGCAAGCGCGCTTCGTAGACGCCGGTTTTCCAGAGCGCGAGCGCCAGATCGTGATCGCGCCCGATGTGCTTTGCGATTTTCTGTATGTCGCCGACGGCGACGCCAAGCGCGTTGTCAGACGGCAATCCATAACGTGTCATGCCGTCGAGTGTGCGTTTCGTTGCCTTCGCTTTCAGCATCGCGAGCGCCGCTTTCGCGTCGACTGATTGCGCCTTCGGTTGACGCGTCTTTTTCACCACTGCAATTCGTCGGTTAGCCGCGGCGCAACGCGATCACCGGGTCGACGCGCGCCGCACGCCGAGCGGGAAGCCAATTGGCGAGCAGCACCGAAGCTACAAGCACGACAACGATACCGCCGTACGTGACCGGATCGGTCGTTGTGACTTCAAAGAGCATGGTCCGCAGCACGCGCGTGCTGGCAAGCGCGGCACCGAGCCCAATCACGACGCCGATCACGGCGAGCAGCGCGCCTTCGCGAACAACGAGGCCAGTGATGCCGACACCGTCAGCGCCGAGCGCCATACGAATGCCGATCTCGCGCGTACGCTGCGCGACGCCGAACGACACGACGCCGTAGATCCCGATCACAGCCAACGAAAGCGCGACCACCGCGAACAGCGCGAGTAGCGTTGCACTGAAGCGCGCCTGCGCCGTTGCCGTCGCCATGCGGTCGCCCATCGACCGGATATCGAACACCGGGATTTGAGGCGCTACGCGCCGCACCGTGGCACGCACTTCATCGGCCAGACCCATCGGATCGCGCGCCGTCCGCATAAAGAGCATCATGCGCGGCGAGCGTGCCTGGCCATACGAAAGGTAGGTGTCCGGCAGCGCCGTCGAGTCGATCGTTCCGAAGCGTACGTCACCAACAATACCGATAACCTGGGCCCCGGCGTCGAATCCGCCCGTATACACCGCCACACGCTTCCCAATCGGATCCTCGCCCGAGAAGTATCTGCGCGCAGCCTCTTCATTAATAAGCACCACTCTCGGCGACCCGAAACGGTCGGCCTCGGTGAACATGCGCCCGCGTTTGAGCGGGATGCGCATCGCACTGAACCAGTTGGGAGAAACCCAGTGCACACCGATCATTGCATTCCCGGTTGCCGACAGAGGCCTGTCGGCAAAGGTCATGATCGTGCCGGCGCAGGCGTTGCTCAGTGGCGGACAGTCCGCGAGCGCCGCGCGCTCAACACCCGGGAGTCCCGCGATCGTCGACTGCAGTTGATCGAGAAACCCTTGCATCGAATCGGGCTGAACCACGCCGTTGGGAACGGAGAGCCGCAGTGTAAGAACATTCGATCCGTCGAACCCAGGATCTACGCGCAGCAAATTGCCGAGGCTGCGAATCATCAGCCCCGATCCCGCGAGCAGCACAAGCGCGAACGCAATCTCCGCGACGACGAGCGCGCGACGCCCCGCGCCCACGCGGCGGCTGCTACCGGCGCCGGAGCCGCCTTCTTTCAGCTCGCCTGAGAGCTCGGAGTGCGTCGCACGCAGCGCCGGTACGAGGCCGAAGAGCAGACCGACGACGAGAGTGATGGCGAATGCAAATGCGAGCGCCGTGCCGCTCAGGCGGATGCCCTCAAAGCCGACGATCCCAAGCGCGCTGCCGAGTCCCTGCGCTTGCAGCGTTTCCTGCGGGTTGATCGCGCTCAGCGCACGCGCTCCCGCGAACGCAATGGCCAGACTCGCGACGCCGCCGAGCCCCGCGAGCACGAGGCTTTCCGTGACGAGCAAGCGAACCAGGCGCCCGCGTCCCGCGCCGATTGCGAGCCTTAGCGCAATTTCACGCTTCCGGCTGACGCCGCGCGCGATCAACAGATTGGCGAGGTTCACACATGCAATGAGCAGCACCAGACCGACGGCGCCGAACAACACGAGCAGAGACTTGCGCAGGCCTGGAGCGACGCGAATCGAGTTGAGTGCACGTGCGTCCGCGCTCCATTTCTCCGGAGCTTTGCTCGTTGTGAGCGTGCCCCGCTCAGGCGGGAACGCTTCGAATATTCGCTGACCGAGGCCGCGCGCTTCACTCGCCGCTTGCTCCGGTCCGACACCGCGCTTGAGACGCGCAATCATTGAATACTGGAAATTCCACGGCTGCGAGAGCAGCGCCGCTGGTTGCGCCGAGAGGTTCAGCAGCGCCGCCGCGCGCCCGGAGAGTCCGCGAAATCCCCGGGGAAGCACGCCGATGATTTCCCACGGTTCGTTTTCGACGTGGAGCGTCTTGCCAACGATATCAGGATCGGCACCGAAGCGTCCGGTCCACAGTGCGTCGCTGATGATGGCGTGACGCGGCGCGCCACCACCCGTTTCGATTTCGAGCGCGAAGTCGTGACCCGTCGTGACGCCGAGGTCGAGCGCGCGCAGGTAGTTCGCAGTGACGTCCTCGACGAAAACGCGCTCGGGGTTGTCGCCCGTCAGCGTGATCTGCCGCGCATTGTGCGCGGCGACGGCTTCATAGCTCTTCTGGGCATCGCGGAAGAACGCGTACTTCGGATAGGACCACTCCGCAGTACCGCCATTATCGATCGTCTGCACGACATCCATCAACCGGTGCGGTTCGCGGAACGGCAGCGAGCGGAGCAACAGAGCATCGACCGCGGAGAACAACGCAGTGTTCGCACCGATGCCGATGGCAAGCGTGAGCACCGCAACGGCCGTGAATCCTGGACTGCGGCGCAATCCGCGCACCGCGTAACGAACATCGTCGATGAAGTCATGCCAGCGGTCGCGCACGTCGAGCCTCCGTTCCTTGAGTTCGGCGGAATCGCCGAGCTGTTTGCTGGTGTCGTCGATGTTGCCGCCCATGCGTCGCAGCGCTTCCGCGCGCGCGTCGTCGGGGTTCATGCCGCGCGCAATGAGTTCCGCGACGCGTGCGTCGACGTGAAACGCGAGTTCTTCGAGCATTTCGGCGCGGGCACGCGTGCGCCGAGAGAGGCCGAGCGAAAAGAGGCGTCGCGATCTGCTCATTGCCGATCAGGACGAGGGCGCCGCGAGAATCGCGGTCAGCGCGCGCGCGTATCGCTCGATGTTCGCACCTTCAGCTTTCAGGTGCGTGCGCCCCTGCGGACGAAGCTTGTAGTACCGCGCGCGCCGGTTGTTATCCGTGAGCCGCCACTCCGACGATATGAACCCCCGCTCTTCGAGGCGGTGCAGCGCGTAGTACAGCGCTCCATCGTCGACGTCGAGCGAACCGCGCGAGCGTTCCTCGAGCCACGAAACGATTTCGAACCCGTGCATGGGCGTCCAGGCGAGTGCCTTGAGCACCAGCACGTCGAGCGTGCCCTTCAACAGCGGAAGCGATTCGGCCACACAACCCCCAGTTGTTTACCTGAAACTCTGGGGGGAGCATACCGCGGCCGTCCGGCGCCGTCAAGGGCCGGTCACCGCACACGCCTGCGCGTGACTACCGCTCTTTAATGAAGGACCCCGCCTGCAGCTCGGTGATCGCCTGCCGAAGCTCGGCCTCAGTATTCATCACAATCGGCCCGTACCACGCGACCGGCTCTTTGATCGGCTTGCCCGACACGAGCAGGAAGCGAATGCCTTCGTCGCCCGCCTGCACCGTTACCTCGTCGCCACGATCAAAGAGAACCAGCGAGCGATTCCCGACCGTTTCGCGCACGATCGAGTCGTCCTGCTTCTCCGTGAGCACGCCAAACGGTGCCGACGCATCGCGAAACGTGCCGCTGCCTTCGAAGACGTACGCGAACGCGTGACGCTCGACTTCCACCTTGAGCGTTTTCTTTTTGCCGGGCGGAACGAAGATGTCGAGATAACGCGGATCGGCCGCGACACCTTCGACGGGACCTTTCTTGCCCCAGAAATCGCCGCACACGACGCGCACGTGCGTGCCATCGTCATCGGTGACTTCGGGAACGTCTTTGCCCTGCACGTCCTGATAGCGCGGACGCGTCATCTTGAGCGACGACGGCAGGTTCGCCCACAACTGGAATCCGTGCATGCGCCCGCGCTCGTCGCCCTGCGGCATTTCCTGGTGCAAAATGCCGCTGCCCGCCGTCATCCACTGCACATCACCAGCGCCGAGTGAGCCTTGATTGCCAAGACTGTCCCCGTGCGCGACGGTACCGGCAAGGACATACGTGATCGTTTCGATACCGCGATGCGGATGCCACGGAAATCCCGCGAGGTAATCGGCGGGACGCTCGTTACGGAAATCGTCGAACAACAAAAACGGATCGTAGTCTTCGGTATCTCCGAACCCGAACGCGCGGCGAAGCCGCACGCCAGCGCCTTCCATAGTGGGTTTGGACTCGATGATTCTTTTGACTGGTCTAATCGACATTTGATGCTCCGGTAACGGCTGGCGCTCCTGTAACTGCAGGGACTCCCGCAACGGCGTTCTGGGCCGTTGCAACTACGTCATGGGCCGTTGTAACCGCGCAGTGAGTCAACCGCGTCGTGAGTGTTCAAACGCAATACCCAATACGCTCCTGCAGTTTGCACCGGACGCCCTTCATACGGCCCAAAACTCAGGACGCCCTTTCATACGGCCCAAAACGCAGTTGCACTGATCTGCTAACTGCTTCGTGCAATCTAGCCACCCTGTCTAGATTGCCCCGCCGATGCTCGTTCTCACTCTGGCAGCGACGCTGCTCGCACAGGATACGACGCGCACCTGGAACGGCGGCGCGAACCAGACCCGCGTGCCTATTCCGCGCGTCGACACCGTCGCCGTCGTCGACGGCGTCCTCAACGAATCCGTTTGGTCGCACGCAGCGCGCCTCACCGGTTTCTCGCAATACCAACCCGTCGACGGTCGCGCCGCGGACGAACCGACCGAAGTGCTCGTGTGGTACGCACCCGACGCCATCTGGTTTGGTATTCGCGCACGCGAAGTACACGGCGACGTCATTCGCGCGACGCGCGCGAACCGTGACAACATCGGCAGTGAAGATCACGTGCAGATTCTGCTCGACACGTACGCGGACCGTCGCAACGCGTTCGTCTTCGGCGTGAACGCGCTCGGCGTGCAGCAGGACGGCACGCGCAGCGATCAGTCCGGCGGCGGCGCCGGCGGCCGCTCGGCGACAGGCGGCGGCATGCGCGACATGAATCCGCTCGAAGGCAACGTCGACCTCAACCCCGACTTCATTTTCGAGTCGCGCGGACGATTGGTCGACGGCGGATACGACGTCGAAATCCGCATTCCATTCAAAGCACTGCGATATCAGGACGCTGACGTACAGAACTGGGGCATTCACGTGCTGCGCCGCGTACAGCACTCCGGCGCACAGGATTCGTGGGCACCCGCGCGCCGCGCGAGTGCGAGTTTCCTGAGCCAGGCCGGGATGCTCGAAGGCATTCGCGATGTGCGCCGTGGTCTCGTACTCGAAGCAACGCCAACGGCAACGGCACGTGCAGACGGCGCCGAGAACAGCAGCGGTGCGTGGCGTTACGACGGCGAGAGCGATTTCGGCGCCGACGTGCGCTGGGGTATTCGTCAGAACCTCACCGCGAACGCGACCGTCAATCCCGATTTCTCACAAGTCGAAGCGGACGTCGGACAAGTCACGCTCAACGAACGCTTCGCGCTGTTCTATCCGGAAAAGCGTCCGTTCTTTCTCGACGGACTCGAATTGTTCGACACACCGAATCAGCTCGTCTACACGCGGCGCATCGTTGCGCCCGACGGTGGCGTGAAGCTCGCGGGAAAAGTTGGCGGTACAAACATCGCAACGTTGTTCGCGGCCGACGCGAGCAGCACGTCGTGGTCCGGCGATCACAGTCCGTTTTTTGGCGTCGCGCGCATTCGTCGCGACCTCGGCCAAAGCGCGACGTTTGGAACAGCGCTCACGACGCGCGAAGACGGCCCTGATTTTTCTCGGCTCGTTGGCGTTGATGCGCGACTGTATCACAACCGGTTGTACTGGGCGCAGCTCCATGCGGTGCAATCGTGGACCGACAGCGGCGGCGCATCGCTGCGTGGATCGTTAGTAGAAGCCGAATGGGATCGCACCGGTCGCGCATACGGATTTCACTATCGCGCGCAGGCAACCGCACCGGACTTTCGCGCGGCGACTGGATTTGTGAATCGCACGGGCACGATCGAGACTGGAGTCGCGAATCGCGTGACGTTCTACGGTGCGCCCGGCGCGCTCGTGCAAACGTGGGGTTCGTTCTTCATGCTGAACCGCACATGGGATTTCGATCGTCCGCGCGATCGCACGATCGAAGGATCCGAGTCGGCGTCACCGAGTGCAACGTTGCGCGGTGGTTGGCGCCTGAACAGTTCGGTATCGCGCAACTATTTCAGCTACGCACCGGCGCAGTACGCGGATTACACGGTGGACAACGGCGTGACGGTGGAGCCGTTCGTCGTTCCGGGAATCGAGAACGATTTGTTTTCTGGTTCCGTTGGTGTGACGACGCCGACGTTTCGCTTGTTCACCGCATCGGCGACGTTTGCGCGCGGTGAGGCCGCGTTGTTTCGCGAAGCGTCGCGCGGCCGCAGTACGCGCATGGATGCGAGCCTCGACCTTCGTCCCTCGGCTGGTCTGCGCACGTCGCTGCAGTTCACGCACCTCACGCTCGATCGCGATCGCGACGGCTCGCAATTCTCGCGCGAAGTCATTCCGCGGCTGAAGATCGAGTATCAGATCAATCGCGCGATCTTTGTGCGCGTGATTGGTCAGTACACCGAACGCTCGCGCGCTCCATTACTCTCGCGCGACGGCGATCCGATTCTCGTCGATGGTGTGGTCGATGACGGCGATGAAGGCACCGAGCTGCAGGCGGACTGGTTGTTCAGTTATCGCCCGGTGCCAGGCACGCTGTTCTATATCGGATACGGTACAACGATGAGCGAGCCTGCGAACGTGCCGTTGCAGGATCTGCGCCGTGGTCGCGACGGGTTCTTTGCGAAAGTCAGTTACTTGTTTCGGCGGTAAACTCAGTCCGACGTCGCGGCCACCGTCCCGACCATCGCGATCGGCTCACCCTTGCCCATGGCCGGCGAGGCGACGACGTACAACACCACGCCGCCAAGCGGCGAATGAATTTCGGTGATCTTCTCGCCGAAATAGTTCGACAGCGTGCCGATCAGCGCGCCTTTCTCGATCTCCTGCCCGGGTTCCACTTCAGGCGCCCACGTGCCCGTGTCTGGACTGGTCAGGACCTCTGATGGATTGATCCACTTCGGCTTCATTACCATCTCGATCACGCCGGGCAGCATTTCGAGGTAACGCATCACGCGAAACGCGCCGCGCACATTCAGCGTGATCGTGAGCCCCGTGGGAATGCCGACAGAGCCCGCCTCGGTCGTGATCGACGGTTTGCCGCGCACATGCGCCGTGTTCGAACAGAATTGCGTTGCGTTGATGTCGCGCGGACGCCCGCGATCGACGACGATGTAGTCGAGTCCGAACGCGCGCGTCATTTCGCGCGCGGTGCTGTCGACGCGCACATCGACGCCGAGGTGGTTCCAGTACGAGTACGGACGCAGCGCTTCGTTACCGTCACCGGAGTGCAGATCGACCAGGTGTGTGCACTGATCGATGACTTGCGTGGTGATCGCGTGTGCAATGCGTTCTGATCCGGTGCCGTCGGGTTTTCCGGGAAAAACGCGGTTAAGGTTCTTCTGATCGTACGGTCCGCGATAGATGGTGCGGTGCACGAACGACGGCATGTTTGCGACGTGCACGAGAACCACGGTGCCGCTGAGTTGCGTGACGTCGAGTTCGGCGCGTACACGTTGCAGCGCAACGATCGGTGACGGCTCGGACCCATGAATACCCGCGACGAGCGCGAGCACAGGACCTGGTTTCATTCCGGTCACCACCGTAACCGGTACCTGTGTACCCGGGTCTACGCCGGCTGGAACGTCAATGAAGCCCGAGACTTTCTCGCCAGCGCGGCCGGCGGCTGAACCAACGGTGATCGTGTTCATGTGGGCGGCGAAAATCGCCCGAAGTGCGCGCACGTCGCAAGGCGTGTGCAAGAAAACGCAGCTCGCGACGTCTCCTCATCGATGGGGTGCCAATAACCCGAAGATCGAGGAACGACCGATGAAACGCTCCGCCGCTGTTCTATGTGCCGTCATGACTGCCCTGCTTGCGTGCAGCGATGTTGCGAGTGAACGCGTGACGATGGTCGCCGCTGATGACATGGCCGTCGGTGCGGGAGGCCCTGCCCGGGCGCGCCTCGCAAGCGAAGGCAAGCAAGAAGTGGCGCAGCGTGCATCGAGCGCAGCGCAATCCATCTGGAACGGCATGAAGCTCATCCGCACCGCCGAGCTCGTCGTCGAAGTCGACAGCGTCGAACACGCGCTCCGTCGCGCCGACAGCATCGCGCGAAACCTCGGCGCATTCGTCGCCGATGTGCAGGCCACGCACGCTGAAGGACGCTCCGGCACTGCGCAACTCGTCGTGCGCGTTCCGTCAGCGCGGTTTGATCTCGTCATGTCAGCGCTTCGTGCCATCGGTGAAATCAAGAACGAAGGCATCAACACGCAGGACGTCACCAAAGAGTACGCCGACCTTGGCGTTCGCATCAGCGCGAAGCAGGACGCAGTGACGCGATTGCGTGAGTTGCTCGTGAATCGCACCGCGAAACTCTCGGATATTCTCGACGCCGAGCGCGAGCTTGCGCGCGCCGTAACCGAACTCGAGTCGCTGAAAGGCGAGCGCCAGTATTACGACGAGCGCATCGCCGTTTCCACGATCAGCATGCGGTTGGTCGAGCCGAACGTTGTGGAGCGCAAGCCAGGCTGGAAAGCAACTGTGACGGCCGCGTTCGCCAACTCGGTGAACGTGCTCACGCAGTCCGCAACGTTGTTGACGTCGGTCATCGCCTTCCTAATTCCGTGGACGCCATTCATTCTGATAGCGTGGGTCATGCGCCGTCGTTTGGGGTGGCGCGTGGCGACTCCTCCAACCGCGTAAACCAACTGCCAGCATTTCTGACAGCCGAGTGGCGTTTGCTCGCGATGCTCAACTATCGCGTAGAGCCCGCGTTGCTCGAACCGTACGTGCCGACGGGGACAGAACTCGACCCGTATCGCGGTGTGCACTACGCGAGCGTGGTCGGGTTTCTCTTTTGCAACACGCGCGTGGTCGGCGTGCCCATTCCGTTTCACCGCAACTTCGAAGAAGTGAATCTGCGGTTCTACGTGCGGCGCAAAGTAAATGGCGAGACGCGGCGCGCGGTGGTGTTCATTCGCGAACTTGTCCCGCGTCGCGCAATTGCGACGCTCGCTCGGTTCGCGTACAACGAACCGTATCGCGCGGTGCCGATGCAGCACGAGGTCAGCGCGAAGCGCGTTGCGTACAGATGGAAGCTGAACGGTGCGTGGACAACGCTGTCCGCGGATTTGAGCGGCGATGGTGTTGTACCGCCGCACGATTCAGAAGAAGCGTTCATTACTGAGCACTACTGGGGTTACACGCGCCAGCGCGACGGTGGAACGGTCGAATACGAAGTGAAGCATCCGCGATGGCGCGTGTGGCGCGCGACAAGCGCGAAGATCGACGGGTCGCTCGCTGACGTGTATGGCGAGCAGTGGGCTCGCGTGTTGTCTGGCCCGCCTGCGTCCGCGTTTGTCGCGGATGGGTCGCCGGTGTCAGTGCATTTCCCGAAGCGAATCGAACGCTAGCGAGTTACTTCGTACGTCAGCGTCGCGCGCTTGGAGCGATCGCTCTCGGAGATTGCTGTAACAGTTACCGTTGCGCGTGCATCTGCATCGGCTGCTTTGCGCGTGACGACCGCGACATCCTGTGCACCGCCGAATGCCAGCGCTGCGAATTCATTCTGGAGCGCCGCTTCCCAACCGCGGCCACTTATGGTCACGGACAGACGATACACGTCGAAGCCGAATCGCGACGCATCGCGAGTTGGATGCGCGGCGGAGACAGCGGCAGCAGTACCGGTGTTTCGTAACGTGAGCGAGTTGCCGCTGCGCGCCATTGCGGCACCGCGCGTATGCGGGCCCGCGCCATCGAGCGACCGCACTGCCACCGTGTACGACAGAATTCCGCGCGAATCGCTCTGCTTGCCGACGATGTAGAAGTGCAGCCGGTTCGCACTGTCCACCCACTCGGCGCGACTGCCTGAATGCGCGCCCGCGTGAAACAGCGCGTCGTTGAGTTGGCGATAGTCTGCGACGCTGCGCATGACCACTTCACCATTCGGGCGTTTGAAATCGGCGACGCGAATGTCCTGCGGATTCGCGTCGATGGTCCACGTGAACGTGTTGAATCCGTTCGGCCCGCCCACCGCGCGCGCGCGATCCTTGTTCTTCGCGATCAGCACGCCGTTGTCAGGTACGAATGAGTCGTAGCCAATACGCTGCACGACTTCGACTGTGTAGAAGTCGTAGTCGGGAACGCCCGACGACAATGGATTCGTCGCGGGATCGTCGGGCGGTGTGAGATCGCGTTTGCCCGAATCGCCGTCGAGACGCACGTGAATGCCCGCGACCGTGCCCGGCACGGGATCGACCGCGCGCGCCATCAGGCGCGCAACGGCGACGCCTGATTTCGCGAGTTCGTGACGATGCAACAACAACACCTGACTCGAATCGACGAACCCAAACAACATCCGCTGCCGCAACATCAATCCCGCCGACATCGAACCACCGGCATCGGGCGGAACGATCCAGCGCGAGTGCGGACCACCAGGGCCGTTGAACGAACCGCGATCCATCAAATCCCACGGGCCTGCGGGTGCGCGACGGCGCGGTTCCGCAAACGGATTGTTGTAGTTGTCACCGATGCCGAACGCGGCGTGCGCGAGTTCGTGTCGAATCGTGTTGATGGATTCGCCCTGCACGATCGCAGCGTTGCTCCACAGCCATTTTCCAACCTGCCACGGCGTCCACGCGCCGTACCGGCTGCGCACCCAGCGTGGTTTCGTCGTATCAGGATTGCCCCACGCGGCGGGAATATCTTCGCGCGTCTGGAACTTCATCTCGCCGAATTCCTGCCATACCGCGGTTTCGTCGTAACCCGCGAATAGACGCAACACGAGATCAAAATCGCGCGCGACGTTCGCGCCTTTATCGAGCTGCCACAACGAATCGACGTGACGCTGCAATCCGCGGGCCTGCGGCGCGTGGCCTGCCGGCAATTCATCAGCAGGCAATCCGCCGTACTCGAACGTCGGGCCCGGCATGCGATACGGACCAAACACGGTCGTGCTCACGCCCGCGCGTCCGCGCGACTGCTCCATCCAGTACTCGTGAATCGTGCGCCCGTGGTTGAACGTGTTGGGCACCATGTAGAAGTCGCGAAAGAAGGCGGGCACATCTTCGCGCTTGATGGGATCCACCTGCGGATTCCCGTATAAATCCGATCGCTTACGCAGCGTCATCACAAACGGCTGATCGGGAAAATCCGCGGTGACGACAGCAAGGCGCACCTGTTTTTGCGTCGCCTTTCGCTCGGGATTCGTCCAATCCATTCCCGGAACCGGGCGATAGTCCGCCCACGTCATGGCGTCCTGATCGCGCACGATCTGCGGATCAATCGGAGCGGGCCAAACAGCCTTCGCCTCGGGCACACCAGTCGCGATCCGCGCGCCACTCGCGGGGGCACACGAAACTGCGACACTCAACGCAGAGCCGCAGAGGACGCTGAGGGCCGCGGAGAAAAACTTTTTGGCAACAGCACTCGCCGCGCCGGCAAATGCCCGGTGAGCGCAGTTACCACAGCTCCTCTCTGCGAGCCTCTGCGTTCTCTGCATCTCTGCGTTGCGTTTGCCGTTCAGGTGCACGGGGCTTGCCTCTCTGTGAGCCGGGGGCATCATACACGGCGGATTCAAGCGTTCGCCAGCCTGCCGGCATCGCATACGGTGCATGGCAACCGCCCCTCTCCTCAAACCGCGCCGTGAACGCATGACGGAGCCCGGCACCGCGTCACACGCTGACGAACGCGCGCTGGTCGCGCGGGCGCAGCGCGGTGACGTCGCCGCCTTCGAAGCGCTTTACCACGCGACGTCGGGTCGCGTGTTCGCGCTCTGCATGCGCATGGCGGGCGATCAGGTGCATGCGACGGAGCTCATGCAGGACGTGTTCGTAAAAATCTGGGAAAAGCTGTCGTTGTTTCGCGGTGAGTCGGCATTCAGCACGTGGGTGCACCGCCTCGCGATCAACACGGTGCTCGAAACGCGGCGCAAAGAAGGCAGGCGTGGGAATTACGAGGAGCGAGGATCGAATCTCGAGGAACGAGAGGAAAGCAGAACCGAGGAGAGAGCGACGCGACCGAGAATCGAGGATCGCCTGGACCTCGAAGCTGCCATTTCAAAACTGCCTCCCGGTGCGCGACAAGTCTTCGTGCTCCACGACGTCGAAGGGTATCAACACAACGAAATCGCGAAGATGACCGGACTCGCTGAAGGAACGCTCCGCGCACAGCTCCACCGCGCACGCAAGCTCTTGATGGAGATGCTCGAACGATGATGTCACACACGCAGCACCCCGAATGGGAAACGCTCAACGATTTTGTCGATGGCTCGATCGCGCCCGAGTTGCGCGCCGACGTCGCGGCACACGTTGACACCTGCGCCATCTGCCGGGACATGATCTCGCGCATCCGCGGATTGCGCGATGAAACGTCGGCACTCCCGCAGACGATCGATCCGCCACGCGAAGCATGGGCCGCGATTGCGGCGAAGGTCGATGCAGCAAAGGTTGTCGAGCTCGGTCGCGTACCCGGACGCGCGAGCGATGCGCATGCGTCGTTCGAGGCGCGCAACCGGCGCATACGGTTGGCAGTCGCGGCGGTGCTGCTCGTCGTCGCATCGTCCAGCGTTACGGCAATCCTCATGCGCAACACCGGTTTGCCGAGCAGTGCAACGACGCGCATCGACCAAACGCCGTCGAACACGCAACTGGTAGCACTCCCACCGGACATCGCCAACGTCGAACGCACGTACTTGAGCACCGTCGACGAACTCGTCTCGGTGCTGAACGATCCGTCGAACACGTTTGCGCCGGGCACAATTCAAGCCGTACAGCGCAGCCTGAAAGTCATCGACGCAGCCATCGCCGAGGCACGCAATGCATTACTCAGCGATCCGGCGAGCGACGTGCTGCGTGAAATTCTGAACAAGAGCTATGAACAGAAAGTCGATTTGCTTCGTCGTGTGTCCAAACACACGACGTCCTGAGACATGACCATGCGAACACGAACATTGTTTGGCGCGCTGCTGGCGCTTGCATTGCCGCTGGCAATCGGCGCGCAGCAAAAAGTGGACATCGCCCGTGCGACGGCGAAGGACGTCGCGGTCACGCTGCAGGGTCCGTTCGCGCGACTCAACATCGTCGCGTGGGCGTTCGATTCCGTTGCGATCACCGGCACGCTCATGCACGGCGCGCAGATCGAGAATGTGTTCGCGGGTGATCCTGGCCTGCGTCCAAAGGGTGCCAAGGTGTATATCCGCGGACCCGAAGACATGGTCAAAGGCGGCACCGTGATCGAGATGCGCGTGCCACGCTCTGCGCGCGTGTGGGTGAAGGGCGGAATTTCCGAGGTCACCGTCGCGGGAATCACCGGTGAGATCGACGTGAGCCTTGTTGGCGGCTGGGTCACGGTCGACGGAAATCCGCGCGTCGCAAATCTCGAAGCGATGGACGGCAGAGTCACGTTCGACGGCGCAGCGAGCCGGCTGAACATGAAGACTGCTGCCGGCAACATTCTCGCGCGCGGACGAGCGCTCGATGCGTCGTTCTATTCAGTCAGCGGCAATGTCCGCGTCGATGCAGTACTAGAACGAGGGAAGTTCGAAACGTTGAGCGGCACGGTCACCTACGCCGGTGAACTCGCTCGAGGCGCCGCGCTCACGTTCAACACGCACGACGGTGCGATTGACGTGATGCTCGGCGGAAAGCCCGATGTCGTCATCAATGCGACGACGATGCAGGGCGTGATTGAAAACCTGTTCACGTCGAAGAGCGCGAGCACGCGTCGCGACGGACGCGGACAGGAGCTGGAACTTGAACTCGCGTTTGGCGACGGCCGCGTCGATATCACGAGTTTCAAGGGGAATATCCGTTTGAGCAGGATGAAGTAACTCACATTGCAAATACTCGGAGCTATACCATGAAATCTCTTCTTACCGCCGCGGCGCTCTGCGTTACCGCCGCCGCCGGTCCTACAGCCTACCGCCCAGACCCTACCGCCTTTGGTCCGCCGTGGATCTCCATCGAGTACCCGGTGAATCCGTACGACCAGACCACGCGCGACGCGTATCTCGTCGTGCACGCGTACCATCACGGCACGCCGACTGAATTCCCGGTGCGCGGTACTGCTGAAGGAATCGTCGATGGAAAACGCCGCACCGTGTCTCTCGAGTTTGCGCGCACCAGCCGTCCTGGTGTGTTCGCGCTCAAGAAACAGTGGAGCGACGCAGGAACGTGGGCGCTGATGATCGCGGTTGCGCAGGGCAAGGATGATCAGGCGCAGGCAATCGTGAACGTCGGGACAGATGGCCGCGTGGCATCGGTGCGCGTGCCGACGAAGCGGCAGGACAACTGGACCGTACCGGCGCCGGTGTCGGTTGCGGAGATCGAGAAAGAACTTCGCGCGAGAGCAGCCGCCAGCAACTGAGCTTCGGAACTGCAAACGCAACGCAGAGGGGCAGAGTACGCAGAGGTTCGCAGAGAACTGATTGATGGTAACTGCTCTCGCCAAGCACATGTAGGCTCAGCGAGAGCTGTTACCACAAGTCCTTCTCTGCGACCCTCTGCGTTCTCTGCGGCTCTGCGTTGCGTTTCGAGCGTATGACTAGGCTGCCCGCATACGCGCGGCACGGGCACGCCCGTAGCCGAAGTACACGATGAACCCGAGCGCGAGCCAGATCACGAGCCGCCATTTGGTCTCGTGCGGCAGCGCCCACATCATCGTCGCGCACGCGAGCGCACCGAGAATCGGCACGACTGGTGACCACGGCGTGCGGAACGGACGCGGCGCGTCGGGCTGGCGCTTACGCAGGATGATGATGCCGATGCACGCGAGCACGAACGCGAACAGCGTGCCCATCGACACCAACTCGCCGAGAATCTTGATCGGCGTGACGCCCGCCGCGATCGCGACAATGCCGCCCGTGAGCGCGGTACTCAAGTGTGGTGTGCGGAATCGCTCGTGCACTCTGCTGAACATCGAGGGCAACAATCCGTCTCGGCTCATCGCAAAAAAGATTCGCGTTTGACCGAGCAGCGTCACGATCATCGTACTGAACAATCCGAACAACGCACTCACTTTGATGAGCGGACTGATCCATGTCAGGCCGGTTGCGTCGATACCAACCGCGAGCGGATCGGGTACGTTGAGCCGCGCGTAGGGCACGATACCGGTGAGCACGATCGCGACGGACACATAGATCACCGTACAAATCGCGAGCGACGCGAGAATCCCGATCGGCATGTCGCGCTGCGGATTGCGCGCTTCCTGCGCGGCAGTCGACACGGCGTCGAATCCGATGTACGCAAAGAAGATGATGCCCGTCGCCTGCAGAATGCCGCTCCATCCAAACGCGCCGAACACTCCGGTATTCGGCGGAATGATCGGCGTGAGGTTTTCCGGCTTGATGTAGTTGATGCCCGCGACGACGAAGACAACCAGCACCGCCGCCTTGATCACGACCATAACGGTGTTCGCGTTCGCGGATTCCTTGATTCCTTTGATCAGCAGTGCGGCAACGAAGAACACGATGAGCGCCGCAGGCAAGTTGAACACACCCGTCACACCGGATTCTGATCCGTCCGGCAACATCGCCATCACACCCGGCGCGGCGGTCAGTTGCGCCGGCAGCTCGATGCCGAGAGTGTGCATGAGGCTGACGAAATACCCGGACCAACCAACAGCGACCGTCGCAGTCGCGAGTGCATACTCGAGTACCAGATCCCAGCCGATGATCCACGCGACGAATTCGCCGACCGTCGCGAACGCGTACGTGTACGCGCTGCCTGCAACAGGAATCATCGACGCGAGCTCCGCATAACAGAGCCCCGCGAACGCGCACCCGACCGCCGCGAAGATCATCGAGATCCACAACCCAGGCCCCGCGTGCAACGACGCCGCGGTTCCGCTCAACACGAAGATGCCCGTACCGATGATCGAGCCGATGCCGAGTGCGGTGAGTTGCACCGGACCGAGCGAACGGCGCAGTACTCCGCTGTCTGCTTCGGCCCTCAACTCCTCGAGCGACTTCCGATGGAATAGCGACACGGGTCAGGGATTAGGGTGAACGCGTGTGACGACCAGGTCCCGATAAACGGCGCGAACAATCGTGCTTGCGCGGGTACAAGTCAATAAGTACATTCGAAAACGATCGAGCTAAAACCTTGCGGTGTAATGCTTTACAAAGAATGACGTAGAGAAACAAAGCGTTACTAACAGTATTTCTTTTCTGTTTTCTCCGTCGGAGAATCCCCGTGGGTGACGCGATCAACCTGCATCTCGCCAAAGTCGCAGAGGTCGAGCGAGAGTCCGTCCGCGAGTTCGTCGAGGAAATCCTCCCGACCGACGCGCGCGTTTCGGTCTACCTCTTCCAGCCCATCGAAGGGGCCGGACTCCGCGACGCCTCACCCGGCGCGCTGTTCGACGTCGGACCAATTCCCGACGCCAGCCGCGACATCGATCGCGATCTCTTGTATCAGTGCGCCGAGGCCGGTCGCACCGGATCGTTCCTGCAGAGTGCTGACGATTGCACGCAGCGCGTTCCGCAAACGACCGAGATCGACCAGCGCGCGTATGACAGCTATCGCGCGTACAACGGCCGCGCGGACTCGCGCAAAGCGCAGATCGCCATCGAAGCCGCGCGGTACGGATTCTCGCCGCAAACGCCTGATGGTCCGCCGATGGGTTGGCACATCCACCATCTCGCGCTCGCGCCGAGTGTGCATTCATTCACCGCGCTGCACACGGGACGCATTCCGGTGCTCGGTACGGTCTTCACCGTTACGAAAGAGGCGCGCCCCGCGGCGCTCCGCGAGTATTCGAATCTCGTCGACTACGCAATTTTCATAGCGGAGGAAGTGCTCGAGATTCGCGCCACGCATTTGTTTGGCGCGGGACATCTCGGCGCGAACTTCGCGGGCAGTGCGCTCGAGAAGTTGCTCGACGATCCAACCTGCGACGAAGCGTTGCAGCTCGTCGTGAAACTCTTGTTCGGACATCACTGGTTCTTTCCATACGATGCGGCCGCATACGAATTGCTCCGTCGCGCGGCGGGCGACAAAGGTGTGCGCGCACTCTACGAACGGCACGGATGGTCACCGCCACGCCGTCTCACACCGGGCCCGCGAAACGACGCGGACTTACGAGCGCTGGTCACTGCAGATTTCGTCACGCTCATTCGTCACTTGAGCTGGTACCGGCTCGGTAAGGAATTCCGGCCGCGACCGCATCAAGTTTCCGATGCTGTGACGCGCGCACTCAACACTGCGGTCTTATTGCTTTGCGGCTCTCCGGCCGATGTGCCGGTTCCGCGCACCGCACCGAACCACGCTCGTCGTGTGCACGATCGATACCTCGGACCGCCGCCTGCGCTGCTTGACCTGAACCGTGACGAGAGTTTGCTTGCGCCAGTGTTCCCGATTTCCGGTGTTCGGCAGCTCATTCGCACCGAACGTTCACGCACGCACGCGTCACCCGAAGCAACGCTCGAACGTTTCGCGCCGTCGTTTGCCGTGTGTGGGCCGGGATACACAGAAGGACATACACGCACGCACCTGAAGCCATCTGCATTCGTGGAGAGCTTCGAACGCGGTGGAGCACCGCGGTTCAGCTCGAAGCGCGAAGCGGGTGTGCGCGAACGGACGAAGTGGTTGTGCTCGTACGCAATTGCGCGGCTCGCCGAATCGGCACTCGGCGAACACGCCACAGGAAACGGGAATAGCGAGTGACGTCTTCGGTACGGTTGGCCGATCTGTCGCGGTGGATTGCTGACGAGGTCGCGAGTGGTGCGGAGGGCGAGACCGCGGTGCTGGCGGGGCACTACGCCATTTTCACGGGCGGCAGCACGGCGGTCGATTTGCTCGACGCGCCCGAAACGGGCGGCGGTCCGGCGGAAATGCTGGCGTTCACCAAGTTCACGTGGAACGCGGCGTGTGAAGCGATCGCTGCCGCGCGCGCGCATCGCGCGAAGTTGCTCGTGCTGGTGGACGATTTGCAGTTCGTCATTCCGGTGCTCGACGATCGTCGCATGCAGGAACGTCTCGCCGATGCGCTCGTGACGCAGTATCTCGCCGCAACGCCAACGCTCCCGCGCTTTCACATGCACCGGCTCACGGCGCACGGGCTCGACGAGCGCGACATGCTCAAGAACAACAACGGGCGCTGGATTTTCTCCGAGCGTGAATTGCGCATTGCACACGTGCGTCACCTGCGAGACGTATTGAGCAAGGATCCCGCGCGCGCCGGCGTCCGTGCGACGCCGGACATGAGTCATATCACCGTCACGAGCGAAGAGCACGGCGAGTACTGCCTCGTGCACTCAGGTCGCACCACCTGCGCGGGCGGATACGTCGAATTACTCTCTGACGTATTCTCGCGCGGCATTCGCCGGCTGATTACGCTCGTGCCAATGCGCTGTCTCGGTCCGATCACCGTCGGGACGGCGCTGAGTTCGGATCTGCTCGGCCTCGACGAGCTCAACGTTGTCAACGTGGCTGTCCCCGACGTTGCGTCAGGCCTGGCCGCTGCGGTCACGCGATCTCCCGCGCGCCGCGGCGCAGCTCCGTAACAGCAAACGCAACGCAGAGGGGCAGAGAACGCAGAGGTGCGCAGAGAAAGACTTGTGGTAACAGCACTCGCCACGCCACCAGTGCTCGGCGAGAGCTGTTACCAACAGTCAGTTCTCTGCGAACCTCTGCGTTCTCTGCCCCTCTGCGTTGCGTTTGTCGTTAGCCCGCTCGCGTCGTACCTTTTCGGCTTCTCTCACTCAATCCGCGTGCGTTCTTCTCTCCTGCTTCTCGCCGGTGCGCTCGTTGCCTGCGCGCCTGACACCACCTACGAAACCGTCGCGACGCCGGGCACACTCGATTGGAGCGCCATCGAGACCGAAACGCTCGAGCACTTTCAGACGCTGTTGCGTGCGGATACGCGCGACCCGCCAGGCGGAGAGCGGCCGGCCGCAGAGTACATCACGAAGACGCTGCGTGCCGAAGGAATCGATGTGCAGATCTTCTCGCTCGAACCGAATCGCCCGAACGTTGTCGCGCGCATCAAAGGCAACGGGAGCAAGCGCCCGCTACTCGTGATGGGCCATATGGACGTCGTGAACGTCGACACCGCGAAGTGGCGCTTCCCACCGTTCAGCGCGACACGCGACAGCGGCTATGTGTACGGACGCGGCGCCGTCGATGACAAAGACAACCTCGCGTCGGCATTGATGCTGATGCTGATGATCAAACGTCAGCAGATTGCGCTCGACCGCGACGTGATCTTCCTCGCGGAAGCGGGCGAGGAAGGCTCGACGCGCGTCGGTATTCAGTTCATGGCGAATCAGCACTTCGACGCGATCGACGCAGAGTTTTGTCTCGCGGAAGGTGGAGGCGTGAGCCGCTCGGGTGGGGAAGCACGATACGCGACCGTTTCGACAACGGAAAAGATTCCGCGCGCCATTACGCTCACATCACGCGGAACTGCAGGACACGGCTCCGTACCGTTGCGCTCGAATGCCGTCGTGCATCTCGCGAATGCCGTCGCGAAGTTCGACAACTGGCGACCGCCGGTTCAGTTCAACGCGACGACGCGCGAGTACTTCACACGCCTTGCGACGATCTCGACACCCGATCGTGCGGCGCGCTACCTCGACGTGGTCAGCGGCTATCCGCGGCGCGCGAACGCGGCCGACGAGTTCTTCCTGGATAGCGAACCGGCGCACGCGTCGATGCTGCGGACATCCATCTCACCGACGATGGTGCAGGCGGGTTACCGCGTGAACGTGATTCCGTCTGAAGCCGTCGCGACGCTCGACGTGCGCATGTTCCCCGGCGAAGACACGACGGCATTCCTCGAGACCATCAAAGGTGTCGTGAACGATCCCGCGGTCGAAGTGACGTGGGCGCGCCGCGACGTACGCCCAGGCACGCCGCCCGCAGACCTCGGCTCCGAAGCGTTCAAAGCCATCGAAGCCTCGGCGCAAACGCATTACAAAACGATCACGCTGCCGACGATGCTCACGGGAGCGACGGACATGGCGTATCTGCGCGCGAAAGGCGTGCAGTGCTACGGCATCGGTCCGGCGATCGATTCTGAAGACGCACAGAAAGGATTTGGAGCGCACAGCGATCAGGAGCGCATTCTCGAAGCCGAGTTGCACCGATACGTGCGATTCCAATGGGACGTGGTCATGGCGCTGGCAAAATCGGGACAAGCGCCGGCCGCGTCGCACTGACATTCACTCACACCAGAACGATGCGAACACTCACAAGATTTGCGGCAACGTTGACGTTGGTTTCCTTCGCCGCGTGCACGAGTGCCGGCGACAGCGAATCGGCTGACGCATTCACACCGGCGCTGTCGACGGCGGCAAATGCCGTGACGGACAGCGGGTTCATGCAGCACATCAAGGATCTCGCCGCGGATTCGATGGAGGGTCGCGGACCCGGAACGCCAGGTGAAGAAAAGGCCGTTGCGTACGTGCAGGCGACGTTCAAGTCTATCGGACTCGCACCCGGTAATCCTGACGGCACGTATTTGCAGCAAGTGCCGCTGATCGGATACACATCGCATCCGATCGTGTCGTTCACGGCAGGCGGCCGCACGATGGCGCTGCGATTCCCCGACGATTTCGTCGCGAGTTCGCGCCACAAACGCGCCGAGACGAAGGTCGAAAACTCGGACGTGGTGTTCGTCGGTTACGGAATCGTCGCGCCCGAGTACGGCTGGGACGATTACAAAGGCGTCGACGTGAAGGGCAAGACCGTGATCATGCTCGTGAATGATCCGCAGGTGAAAGGCGCGGACGGCTCGCTCGACACTGCGATGTTCCGCGGCAAGGCGATGACGTACTACGGCCGATGGACGTACAAGTACGAAATCGCGACGGAGAAAGGCGCGGGCGCAGTGTTGATCGTGCACGAGACAGGGCCCGCCGGTTATCCGTATGAAGTCGTGCGCGGCAGCTTCGCGCAGGAGCAATTCGACGTTCCATCGCCCACGGCCGCGAACCGCGTTCCCGTCGAGGGATGGTTGTCGCTCGACAAAGCGCGTGAACTCTTCCGCGCGTCTGGCCAGGATTTCGACAAACTGCACGCCACGGCTGAAACGAAAGGATTCGCGCCCGTCGCGCTCAACGCCAAAGCAAACTTCACGGTCCACATCTCGACGCGCGAAATCCAGTCGAAGAACGTCGTCGGGAAACTCGAAGGCGGCTCGCGCAAAGACGAGTACGTGATCTATACCGCGCACTGGGATCACCTCGGCGTCAACCCGTCGCTCAAGGGTGATCAGATCAACAACGGCGCGCTCGACAACGCGTCCGGCACGGCGGAGCTGATCGAGATCGCGAAAGCGTTCAAAGCGCTGCCGTCGCCGCCGTCGCGGTCGATTCTGTTTCTCGCAGTGACCGCGGAAGAAAAAGGATTGCTCGGCGCAAAGTACTACGCGAAGAATCCGTTGTATCCGCTGAACAAGACCGCCGCGAACATCAACATGGACGGCATCAATCAGTGGGGACGCACGAGCGATCTCACCGTGATCGGGCTCGGCAATTCAACGCTCGATGACGTGTTGCTCGGCGTGTTGCAGCACGACAACCGCACGGTGCGACCCGACGCGGAACCCGAGAAGGGTTTCTACTATCGCTCAGATCACTTCGAGTTCGCGAAAGAAGGCGTGCCTGCGCTCTACACCGATGCGGGCACGGAATACATCGGCAAACCCGCAGGCTACAGCCAGCAGAAGCGCGACGAATACACGAACAACGACTATCACAAGCCGAGTGATCAGGTGAAGCCCGATTGGGATCTCGGCGGCGCGGTCGACGAAGCGCGCACGTTATTCCGCGTCGGCTACATCGTTGCGCAAACGCCTGCGTTCCCTACGTGGAAACCGGGCACTGAATTCAAAGCGAAGCGAGATGCAATGATGAAGTAGTTGACGGCCACAGAAAGAAGACGGAAGACGGATAGGGAAGTGAGAAGTGCGAGGAAACTGCCGTGGATTTCCTCGCACTTCTCACTTCCCTATCCGTCTTCCGTCCTCGGTGCTTACTGTGCCGACTTTCCCTTGAGGTACAGATCAAACCATCTCCGCTCATTCAGCATCCTGTGCACAGCGTTCCAGCTCCCCGCGATGCCGTGCGGTTGATCAGCGTACTGAATCATCTTCGCGGGGACGCCGTTTTTCTTGAGCGCGACGTACAGCTGCTGATTCTCTGAATACGGCACGCGCTGATCGATTTCGCCGTTGATGAACAGCGTCGCTGCTTTGGCGCGATTCGCGTACGTGAGCGGTGACTGTTTGATCATTGTTTCGCGTGCCCGATCGTCCCACGGTGCGCCCCAGAACTCCATCTCCTTCGTGACGGGAATGTCGGAGTTCGCGTAGTCGCTAGTCCAGTTCACGATGCCCGCGCCGGATGCGGCCGCCGCGAAACGCTCGGGATACTGCGTGATCAACCAGTTCGTCATGAAGCCGCCGTACGAATGGCCGATGCTCGCGACGCGACGACGGTCGATCGGATGCTTGCTCATCGCGAAGTCCATTCCCGCGATCACGTCTTGTCCGTCCTTCGTGCCCCACGCGCCCCATGTGCCCCACAAGAACTTCTCGCCGTATCCAGTTGAGCTGCGGAAGTTCACTTCGAGCACGAAATAACCGTTCGCCGCGAAGTACTGATTCTTGAAATTGAATCCGTAGTTCACAGCCGCGTGCGGACCACCATGGCTGCTGACGATGAGTGGATAGGGTCCTGATGTTGCCGAATAGTTGTGCGGAAACAGGAGCCAGCCTTCGATGTCCGTGCCGTCCGCGCTCTTGAAGAGCAGGCGCTCCGACTTGCTCAGCTCGACTTCACTCGTGAATGCGTCGTGCACACGTGTGAGTTGTTTCTCGTTCGATCCATCGATGTTCGCGCTGTACACCTCAGACGGCGCTTCGAACCGGCCGACCATGTACACGATCTTCGTGAAGTCTTCGCTGATCGACAGCGACGCAACATCGCGCTGACCCGTCGTGAGTTGTTGCACCGCGCCGCCGGCGGTCGCGACGCGGAACAGGTGCGTCGATCCACCGACGCCGCCTTGGAAATAGATGTACTTGCTGTCGGGGCTCCACAGCGCAGCAGTCGGCAAATAATCCCAGTCGGCGGTGAGCACGCGCTCGGCGCCACCGGTTGCGGGGATCAACACCAGATCGACCGGGCCGCCGTTATCCATTTTCTTCGCAATGACGGCGTCGCGAGTTGTCCCGCGCGAGCACAGAATCCAGTTGCCGTCCGGCGACAATCGCGCGCCGTTGTAGTCGAGTTCGTTGTTGTTCGTGAGACGACGAAGTCCGGTGCCATCCTTCGCAACGCTCCACACATCGGTGCGGCCGTACACGAGTTCGTCGCGGTACGCGGAATCGGCGCTGAAGATGAGCGCGCTGCCGTCACGCAACCATTGAATGCCCGTTGGGCGCACACCAAGCCGCGTGATCGCTCGTTCGTTGCTGCCGTTCGCGCTCGCGACCACGATCTCCTGCGGCGGATTGATCAGCGGATCCTTCGCATTCGGCGTCGGGAACGGCGCGCCGTCGCGATGGAAATCCATCCAGTCGAACGTGACACCTTTGAAACGTTCTTCGTGGCGCTTCTCGAATTCAGTGAGCGGTGGAAACACATCGCGCCGAGCGACAGGCGTGTCGCGGAGCATCGCAACGAGTTGTCCGTCGGGGCTTGGCACACGCGCATTGCCACCGCCGCCACCGCCGCGACCACCACCGCGTCCACCGCCGCCTCGTCCTTCACCGCCGCGACCACCGCCGGCTTCGCTCGCGCCGGCAATTCCCATCACATCGGGTGTGCGCGGATCGATCACGATGATTCGGCCCGACGCGGTGAATCGTAGCGTTCCGTCCTGTTGCCACGACGGTCCCGTCGCGCTTCCCGTATCCGGACCGACGCGTCGCGCGGGCGCTGACCCGTCGAACGGCACCAGCCACACTTCACCTTTATTCCCGTTCGTCGACTCGACGCGCGTGCTGACTGTGAACGCAACCCAGCGCGCGTCACGCGACATCGCGACACCGCCGATGCTCTTCACGCGATAGTAGTCCTCGACCGTGAGCGCGCGGCCGCGCGATTGCGCATGACCGGCCGTGGCGAAGAGCGTGAATGCGATTGCGAATGCGCGAAACGCGTGGCGCGACATGAGTGTGCTCCCTATATCTTTGGGTGACCGCACAGAGATAACAGAGAACCACACGACGGTCGAGAGCATCAGGAGCGAACGGTTATGAAAAAGAAGATGCAACGCGTCCCCGATTTCTCATCGAAGAAGGGCCCGTCGAAGCTCCCGTCGAAGCCCGGCGAAGCACCCGCGCCCCAGGCGCCGGCCACGTCGGCGCAGACGATCAAGCCGCACTCGACCAGCCAAAAGTCCGGCAGGCGGGGAAGCTGAACTACTGAGGAGCGAGAATCGAAAACGGAGGAGCGAGCGGCGAGTAGCGAGAAAGTGAGGAGCTGAGGATGAGGACGTCACTACCCCCTCATTCTCTGGTCTCCCACCTCGTTTCTCCCACCTCGCTCCTCCTTTTTCGCTCCTCGCTCCTCTTTTTTCGCTCCTCGCTCCTCGTAGTTGCAACCCTTTCACACGCTCCAAAGCACACAATGCCTGTGACGGCCTCGGTCGTAACGGCAGAGCTTCCGGATTCTGTCCTCATCCACCGTTTTCTCGACGGCGATGAGGGCGCGTTTCGCACGCTCTATCACCGGCATACGCCGCGATTGCGGATGGTGATCTGGCGCCTGATGGGCCAGAACGACGCCGAGGTCGATGACGTGTTGCAGGAGACGTGGTTCAAAGGGTGCCGTGGCATTCACGCGTTCAACGGCGATTCGAAGTTCTCGACGTGGCTCACGTCGATTGGTATTCGCACGGTGTATTCGCGGTTCGCGCGCAACGGTGAGTCACACGAACAGTTGTTCGACGAACTCCCCGCAAACGACGGACCCGAACCGGCAGGCGCGGTGGATCTCGAGCGAGCGCTCGCACTGTTACCGAAGCATCAACGAATGGTTGTGGTGTTGCACGACATCGAAGGATTCACGCACCAGGAAATTGCGCGACAGCTCGGCGTCGCAACCGGAACATCCAAAGCGACGCTCTCACGAGCCCGAACGAACTTGCGACGATTGTTGAATGGAGGACTCGCACATGCACGATGAACACAACGAAACCCAACTGAGCGACGCGGAGCGCACGATGTTCGCGGCACTTCCGCGAGAGGGTGCGATTGACGCAGGCCAGGAAGATCATCTGGTCGACGCGTTGCGCGCCGAAGGGTATTTCCGGAAGCGACAATCGACGACGCGCTGGGCGTTTCAGCTGGCGGCTGCGCTCGCGTTGTTCGCGGGCGGCGCGTACGGTGGTGCGCGGTACGCCGAACGCAATTCACTCGAGCGCATGCTCGCGCGCAAAGATCTCACCGTCGGCGACCGCGTGTTGTTGTTGCAACGCGCGGGTTCGGCGTACATCCACGCCGCAAACGGGTACGCAGATGCAACCGCATCGATCGACTCCGCCGCCACCGAAGTTGCAAGCCAGGTGCTCCTCGGCGCAGCGCAAGCAGTTGCGCGACGCGACATGGATCGCGGCGCAAGCGCGTGGGTTGCCGCGATGCTGAAATCAACCAGCTATTCACCTCAACGGATGATTTCTCAATGAAGACTCTCATGCGACGAACGTCGCTCGCGCTCGCGATGGCGTATTCCAGCGCAGCGATCGCACAGAATCCTCCGGTGCAGCAGGCAACGGGGGCAATCGCCGGCGTCGTTCGAGACCGGTACACAAGACAACCGATAGAAGGCGCGCAGGTGTTCATTCAGGGCGGCGCCTACGGGACCAGCACGAAAGCGAACGGCACGTACACGATTCTCGGTGTGCCGGTGGGCACGTACACGGTTGTTATGCGGATCGTCGGTTACTCGCCCATCGAAGTCGAGAACGTTGTCGTTCGGGGTGACGTGCGCCGCGAGTTGAACATGGAGATGACATCGGTGGATGCGCAGGGGCAGGTGCATACCGAGCCGGCGGCGGCTGTGCTGCGGGCTGGGACGACGACGTTCGTCGGCAGCGCGCAGCAGACATGTCCATCGAGCCCCGGCGCACGCTTCGGCGTCAACGGACTGCAAGCCGCGAGCCTGAGTTGGCGGCGCAGTGGCACGGAAACGGTCTACTCGTTCCAATCGGAACCGGTGGTTATCGAAGTCGAGTCGTGGAGCGCGCTCAAACCCGGCGATGTGATTCTTTCCGTCAACGGTGAACCGATTACGACACGCGGTGGCGCGGATTATTTCGGCAATCCACCGACTGGTTCTGATATGGTGATTGCCGTGCGTCGAAACGGCGAGCGCATCGAGGTGAACGCGCCCACGTGCGCGGCCGGAGAAACTACGCGGCCCTCACCGGCGCGACAGGGCGGCGGTGCCGGCGGAGTAACGGTGACATCTCCGGGGGTTGTGGGTGGCGTTGTCGCGTCGCCGGGTAGCGCTACTACTGAACCGACGCGCGTGCGCGGGACACGCGGAGGCGCCGTGCGGGCCGGGACACAAGGGGGTGGAAGTGCGGGCGGTGGAAGCGCGGGTAGCGTCGCCGCGGGTGGCATCACTCCCACACCGGCGGCGCCACAGCGCCCGGTGCCAATTCCCGCCGACATTGTGAACGACTCACTATCCGAAGCAGTCTCGCTCGCGGACTTCGGTGTCGTGTTGTCCTGCGCAACCGCGTGCTACCGCGCCCGCGACAGAGCCGGCACGATCTATTGGCGTTTCATCGATCCACCTGTTGTGCGCACGCTGCCATTACCGAATCCGCGGCAAATGACCGACGCCGATTGGCCGGTGCTCGACGCAATTCGTCGCGGCCGCGCTGCCGGACTGCACGAAGGCGTCGTAATCGAGCGCGTGAACGGACAAGCGGCGGCGAGCGAAGCCGGATCGCGGATCCTGATGTTCCCGGCGCAGCACTATCCGCTCAACCTCGACATCAGGTACGGCGGTCGCACGCAACGCATCACGCTCAAAGCACCTGCGGACGGCGCGCGTTAGGTAATCGCGAGACGAAACAGAGCGGGCGCACCGATTGGTGCGCCCGTTTTGTTTTACGCGTCGATCTTGATTGGCTTCGTGATGTCGACACCCGCGAACGTCGCATCGAGCAACCGCGCCACCTGATCGCTCGCAGCAGCATCGATAGTTCCACCCGGATGCCGCACACGATTGCTGGCGAGTAAACCGCGCCGGCGCAGAATCTCTTTGCGAATCGCAACGCCGGGCTGCTGTTCAAAAACAATCAGCGGCAAGTACTTCGTGTAAATACGCCGCGCGCCGTCGACATTGCCCGCGCGAAACTCGCGCACGATCGCCATCAACACTTCGGGAAACGCGAAACCGGTGTTGAACCCATCGGACCCGCGCTCGAGATCGAAGAATCCGTACAGGCCGCCGAGCCCGGTGAGCAACGATGCTGCGTCCGCGCCCATGCCCGCCTTCAACGCGGCAAACTTCGGCGGACTCGGCACCGACTCCACCTTGATGCACACGATCGATTTGATCTCCTTCACCAAACGCAACTGAAGATCGACACCCATGTGCACCTGGCTGATCGCCGGGTGATCCTGCAACACGATCGGCGCGATGGTCTTTGATGCGATGCGCTGGAAGTAGTCGAACACGATCTTGTCGTTCGGCACCGGTTGCGCCGACGGCGTGATCATCACCGCCGCCGCGCCTAGCCTGCGCGCTTCCTCGCTCAGCTCGATCGTCGCAGTCGTGCCGGTGTGGCTCGTGCCGACAATCACCGGAGTTTTGCCCGCCGCTTTTACGGCCGTTTTCACGAGCGCACTGCGTTCGGCGTCGCTCATACGATTCGATTCGCCGAGCAAACCGAGCACGGTCACGCCATCAACGCCGACCGCGACGTTGAAGCGAATCATCTTGTCGAGCGATTCGAGATCGAGCGATTCGTCGTCGTGAAACGGCGTCGCGAGAATCGGAACGACGCCCGCGAAACTCGGTGTCCGCATCAGTACGCCTTCACCATGCCACCGTCGACAAGCACGGTCTGACCGGTGATGTACGTATTTGCCGGGGAACCGAGAAACACCGCGATCGTCGCGAATTCATCAGGCGTTCCGTAGCGGCCGAGTGGAATCGTTTTCGAGGTATCAATGCGGACCTGCTCGATCGTCGTTCCGGCTTTCTGCGCGCGCATCGTGTCGAGTTGTTCGATGCGATCCGTTTGCACGCGTCCCGGACCAAGCACGTTCACGAGAATCCGGTCTTTACCGAGTTCACTCGCGAGCGTCTTGGTGAGCCCGAGCACGCCGGTGCGGAATGTGTTCGAGAGAATGAGGTTGTCGATGGGACTCTTCACCGACGACGACGTGAAGTTCACGATGCGTCCGCCGCCTGCTTTGCGCATGTGCGGAAGCGCCGCGCGAATCGTGCGCACGTAACTCAGCAAATTCAGTTCGAATGCGGCTTGCCACGCGGCGTCGTCGAACTGATCGAATACACCAGCCGGCGGTCCGCCGGAATTATTGACGAGCGTGTGTACACCGCCGAACGCTTCGACGGTTGCATCGATCACCTTCGCAACATCCGCGGGCTTCGTAACGTCGGCAACGGTGTAGCGCGGTTCATTGCCCGTTGCCGCTTTGATTTCGGCCGCCGCGCGTTTCAACTCGGCGTCGCGCCGGCTGCAGAGCATGACGCGCGCACCTTCGCGCGCGAATTCGAGTGCGGTCGCTTTGCCGAGTCCTGCGCTCGATGCGCAGACGATGACGGGAACGTCGGTCAGTCCAAGATTCATGGCGCGTGCAAAGGTTCAGAGGTCGCGAGGGACAGATAAGGTAATCGGAGAGGACGAGAAGACGAGAAGACGAGTCCCACTGGTGGAGATTGTGATCCGTCGGCATCGTTGAGGCGCCTGTTTCCCGAGACCACCATGCGATTTGCCACTGCGCTCGCCGCGATTGTGCTCGTTGGATGTACGATCGAGCCAGCCGCCGACCTCACCCCTGTGAAGCCTCCCATGGAGCACATCAACCTGTACGACAATTGGCCCTATCCGTTCTCGTCAGCCGTCAAAGTCGGGAACATGCTGTACTTGTCAGGACAGATGGGAACGGTCATCGAGAACGGCGCGCCGAAGCTCGTGTCCGGCGGCATTGAACCGGAAGCGCGTCAGGCGCTCGAGAACATCAAACAGATTCTCACCAAGAGCGGGTCGTCGATGGACCGCGTGGTGAAGTGCATGGTCATGCTCGCTGATATGAGCGAGTGGCCGAAGTTCAATACGATTTATGCGTCGTATTTCCCGGGTCCGAAGCCCGCGCGCAGTGCGTGGGGCGCAGCGGGGCTGGCGTTGGGTGGGCGCGTTGAAGTGACGTGTATTGCGACGGTATAACCGGTTTCACTACGACACCTGCAGACCACGGAGCACACGGATAACCACGGATACGGCAACCGCAAAATTCTTTGTTAACTACAAAACAAAGGCTCTTGTAGTATCCGTGCTCGTCCGTGTCATCCGTGTCATCCGTGGTTTCAGTCGGTTGCCGGCGCCGGCGCGATCACGATTCCGTTGATTGCCTCCGCGCTCGTCATGATGCGCACCGCAGGATTGCGCACGTCCGTCGTCGTGCCGCCGAGGCGGAACAGTCCGTCCACTTCGACCGCGAATTGCGCGATGCCGCAGCGTGAACCTTCGAGCCGCTCGAGCGTCGGGCACGCCGAGATCACATTCGCCATCGCGATCTTCGCGCTGCCGTCCGTTGCGAGCCAGCGCGTGCCACGCGCCAGGTTGAACCACCGCCCAACCGCCGCGCGGACGCGCAAATCGTTCACGCGATCTACAATCGGCGCGAACGAACCTCCGTCGCCCAGCGTGGTCACATGCAACAGCGCGAACGGACGATCGAGTCCGCGCCACGCCATCAACCGGCGACGCGTGACGACTTCACCCGTCGACGTGCGCTCGACGAACGCGATGACGAGTGCGTGATAGCGCGTGACTTCGCCCCCAACGGACACTTCAATAGGCGTTGGGCGAACACCAATACGACGCGCGATCGCTGCACCATCGAATACCGTCGACGCTGATGCATCTGGTGCGGTGCGCGTCTGGAGCGACGCGAGGTCTGCGACCGCAGCTTCAATTTCGAGCGCAGTCGGCTCTGATGGACTGTCGCTGCACGCGAGCATCGCAATACCAGCTGCAACGCACGCCGTTCGACGAACAAAAACGTTCAACATGGAAAGCTCCGGGTTTTGTGGCGGCGAATCGCGCCCAGCTTCGGACCGACTTGCACCGCCCACGTTCACGGAGAAGACACGCGAGTGCCCCTCATACCCTGACACACAGAATGCTATCCCCGGAGCCGGTCCGCCAGCGCCTCGCGAAGCATGCGAAGTGCGCGCCCCATCAGCGTTTCCACCGTTTTCACGGAAATCTCGAGTGTGACGGCGATCTCGTTGTAGGTGAGGTGCTGCTCACGACTCAACAAAAACACCTCACGCGCTCGCGGTGAAAGCGCGCCGAGCGCCGATGTGAGCGCAGTCTGCACCTCATCGGCGGCGAGCGCATCGTCTGCTTCCGGCGCAATGGCCGGACCACCGTCGGAATCGATCAGACTTTCCGTACCACGCTGCGCACGCAGGTAATTCAGCGCGCGATTGCGCACGGCGCGGTACAAATACGACGCAAGCTTGTCCGCATCGGGCAGTGCGTCTCGCCTATTCCACACTGCAATGAAAACGTCCTGCACGACGTCTTCCGCGGCATCGCGACTCGCGACGATTCGCGCTGCGTAGTCGGCAAGATCCGCATACGTCGCCCGGAACAGCCGCTCGAAGGCGCCGCGATCACCGCCGCGTACGGCAGCGACGGTGTGCGGCGTGAGCAGGCCCGTGTCCACGATCACCATATTATGGACGTGTCAGGGAACGAGTGGCCGCCGCGTGTCTACCGGGTACCACAGACGGCACCACTGACACCCTGCTGACCGACGCTCATGACCCTCCACACGCCATCTGACGAACAGTTGGCACGGTACTTCGCCGGCGAAGCCACCGCCGACGACCGTGCGACGGTCGAGGCCTGGGCGCGCGCGAACGATGCGCAGCGCGCGGAACTGGACCGGTTGCGACGCGCGTGGGAGCATCGAACGCAGCGACGCGCGTGGAATGTCGATCGCGCATGGTCATCGGTTGCGGCGCGCATGGATGACAAAGTCATCCCGCTGCGGCCGCGTGCGCCGTCGCGCGCGCGATTTCTGCTTCCACTTGCAGCATCGCTCGTGCTTTTCGCCGGTATCACGTTTGCGTGGCGCCCGTGGGCCGGATCGCCGTTGGCATCGACCCAAGTCCACGCGACGGCAGCGGGCGTCCGGCTCGATCTCGAATTACCGGACGGATCGAGCGTTACGCTTGGACCTGCATCGGAGCTTCGCGTGCTCGCGGGATTCGGCGGTAGCGAACGCCGCGTGCAATTGAGCGGTGAAGCGTGGTTCGAAGTGAAACACGACGACAGCCGTCCGTTTGAAGTCCTCGCCGGCACGACCATCACGCGCGATATCGGCACGTCGTTCAGCGTTCGCGCGTTTCCCGGCGATTCCGTTGTTCGCGTTGTGTTGATCGAGGGCAGCGCATCGCTGCGTCACAGCGATCTGCAACCGGCGGAAGGAGTCACGCTCACCGCAAACGACGTAGGCATCATGCGCGCCACGGCGCGCGTCGCAACCGTGCAGCGCAACGCCGATGCAGCTCGCCTTGTCGCGTGGCGCACCGGCTCGCTCGATTTCGACAATACCGCGATGCGCGACATCGCCACAGAACTCGCGCGCTGGTACGGTGTCGTTGTTCGTTTTGCAGATTCGGCTGTCGCCGCGCGCCGCTACTCCGGTCCGGTGCCAACGAACGATCTCGCGGAGGCGCAGCGTTCTATAGAGACCGCGCTTGGCGTGCGGATCGTGCGCACCGGCGACACGCTCGTCGTCCGGTAGATGTTGAACGTCCGGCGGTTTGTGTTCGGCGCGCGCGCGATGTGCGTCGCTTGCGCATTGGTAATCACCGCGTCAACCGTCTCTGCGCAAAAAGGGAACAACGGCGCATCCGTATTGGAGCGCGAGATCACGCTGTCTCTGGTAGACGCGCCATTGGGCGAAGCATTGATGACGATTCGCCGAGTGCACGGAGTTCCGATGGCGTGGAGCGGTGACGCGCTGCCCGCGTCGATGCGCGTAACGCTTTCGGTTCGCGATGCGCCACTCGGCAACACGTTGACGGCAATTCTCGCAGGGAGCGGACTCGATGTGGTCGTGACCGCGGGCGGTACAGTGGTGATTGTGCCGCGTCGCCAGGAAATCACGACACCTGGCCCGTCACCGCCGCCGGCTGCGCCGGACGCACGCGCGAATCCCGATGTTGCACGCGCGCTGGCAGCGACGGGCGTTCAACAACTCGATCGGGTCATTGTGATCGGCAGTCCGGTGCAAGCGTCGCCGGAACGCGAACAGCCGACAGCGGTCGCCGTTGTACAGAGCGCGCGCATTGCAGAGTTGTCGCACGCGCGTGCGACGGACGTCATGCGCACCGCGATGCCCGGCGTGGTGTTTTGGGATCGCGGACCGATTGGACCACCGGCGCCGGTCGCGGGTGTGCGTGGCGTTGCATCGTTCACGACACGCGCACTCAAGACCTACGTCGACGGCATTGAACTCGCGTCGCCCGATTTGTTCACGCTCCTCGACGGGCGTGCGATCTCGCGCATTGAAATGATTCGCGGCCCACAAGGCGCTGCGCTGTACGGTCCCGACGCACTCAACGGAATCCTGCGCATCGAAACGTCACACGGCGCGTTCGGCGCACCCACAACCGGACGCGCGAGCGCAAGCGGCGGTGTGTACGATCGGTCTGGTTTGCCAGCGCCGGAGATCGCGCACGACGTATTCGGCGGATTGCAGCAGGCGAACGGCCGCGCGTCGTACGATGCGAGCGCGTCGTTCGCGCAAACAGGGATCGGGCCGACAGTCCCGTTGGCGCGAACACTCAATGGACAAGCCGGCGCGCGCTTGCTCGCGGGACCTGTTGTGATTGATGCATCAGTGCGCGGCGCGCAACACGACTACGCGCTCGAGCGCGCAAGCCTGGTTGGTGCCGCGGACAGACGATCGCGCGTGCCGCAAACCATTGAAGAGCGTGCGGTCGCTCTATCCGCGGTACATCAGATCACCGGTTCGTTGCGCGAAACGCTTGTTGCCGGTGTGCACTGGATCGAAGGCGCTCGTGAACCATTTCGCTCGCCGGTTCTTCCGCCACGCTTGCCGCTTGGTGCCACACATGAAACGGCGGAGCGCGCTTCGCTTCGATACAGCATCACCGCGGACGTTACGCGCGCGGTCACGCTGTCGGGTGGCGCGGAGGCGAGCAATCTCACCGTCGAACGCGCCGCGCGACGTGCCACGACCACGACAGATCTTTCCCGCTTGTACAGCGACGAAACGCACGCGGCCGGCGCATTCGCGCAAGCACGTGTGCGACTGGGCCGTCTCGTGGTCAGCGGCGGTGCGCGCGGTGAGCGTCTCTCCGAAGTCGGCGACAATCTCGGCACCGTGTGGGCATCTACTGCGGGTGCGTCGTGGAGTCACGAACTCAGCGTTGCGACGATTCGCGTGCGCGCGGCGTGGGGGAGCGGAATCAAACCACCTGAAGCAGGCATGGCGCGCGAGGCGACGACCGACGGTTTGCGTCAGGCCGCGAACGATGAACTCGCGCCGGAGCGCCAACGCGGCGTTGAAGGCGGCATCGATGTGTACTTCGCGAGCGGCCCGTTCATTCGCGTCACGGCGTACAACCAGCGCGCGACGGACTTGATTCAGCAAGTCCTGCTGCGCGACAACGACACAACGCGTCGCACATACCAGTATCAGAACGTCGGCGTCATTCGCAATCGCGGCGTTGAATTCGAAGGCGGTAGGCGCGTCGGCGCATTCACCGCATCGGCATCCATGTATCTGCCCCGCAGCGAAGTCGTGAAACTCGCGCCGCGTTACTCGGGCGAATTCCAACCCGGCGACGCCCTCGTCGAAGTTCCCGAAGCGGCGGGCGCGCTATCACTGCGCTACGAAAACGCGCGTGTGCAAGCCGAGCTCGGTGCGACAGTGCTCGGTCCGTGGACTGGATACGATTGGATCGAAGTGATGCGCGTCGAACTCGGCCAAGCCACTGCGCGCGACGCCGTGCGCGACTACTGGATGCGCTATCCCGGCGTGATTCGCCCGTACATCACCGGTTCGCTGCGAGTCTCAGCGCACGCGCAATTGTTTGTTCGCGTGGACAATCCCGCCAACTCCGCCGACTACGTGCGCGACAACCTCTCGCCTACGCTTGGCCGACTTGCAATGATCGGCATCGGAACCCGCTGAGCTTCGTCGCTTCGCAACTGCAGGACAAACGCAACGCCGAGCCGCAGGGCACTACCACTGCAGACCACGGATGACACGGATAAGCGCTGATAAACACGGATACGGCAAAGCTGTTGTTGTATCCGTGCCAAATCAGTGTGCATCCGTGTGATCCGTGGTCTGCGTTCTCTGCCCCTCTGCGTTGCGTTTCAAGGGTTACATGATCGGACCGAGAAGTCGCGCGACTTCGGCCTTGACCGCATCAAGTTCGCGCCGCAAAACAACCGCACGATCGATCGCGTCCTTCCCGACTTTCTGATCGACGCGCGTGATCATGCCCGCGAGATACGAGATGTGCGCCTGAAGCCCAGGCTTGCCGTACCGAACGGGCTCGGTATTCAGCTTCGCCGCAATCGCCTGCACCTTCGTCAACGAATCGGCAGCAGCCGCGCCTGACGCCGCGCGTAGACGCGTCTCCGCTGCACGCACGCGCTGCACGACCTCTCCCACTTCGGCGACCATGTTGCGCATGCGCGTGTTGTGCTCGAACTGCGCGCGCAAATCCGCAGCGGTGATTCCTTCGGCGGCGACGCGCGGATCGATCAACACCGTGAACGGCACCGTCTTCGTCATTGCGCCGACCGTCACGCGCGCCTGATAGCGTCCAGGCGGTGCGCCGAGTCCGTTGGAATGGCCAACGTCCCATACGAAACGATTGAGCCCGGCAACCTTCGTGACGCGATTGAGCGGCGGACCTTCAGCAACAACCGCCTGACGACCAGCCATCATCGCTTCATCGGGATCATCGCCCCCGCCGCCACCGCCACCACCGCCTCGCCCACCGCGGCCTCCACGTCCGCCGCGACCACCGGCGGGCTCGGCGCTCGAATACGAATTCACTGCTGCGCCACGTTCATCGAGAATCTCGACGCGCACATCGCCGCCCGGTGCACTCGGCAAATAGTACTCGACGGTGGGACCGAGAAACTCGCGGCCCGCTTGCGTGCGATATCCGTCGCGTGGTGTGTAGAGCGTGAACTCTGTCGCGCGCGTTTGCGGCGTGATCTGATGCAGCGACGATACGTTGTCCATGATCCAGAGCGCGCGGCCCTGCGTCGCAACGATCAGATCCTTGCGATACACCTTGATGTCGTTGATTGGAACGACGGGCATGTTGAGCATGAACTGCTGCCAATGCGCGCCGTTGTCGAACGAGATGTACATGCCGAATTCCGTGCCCGCGTAAAGCAGACCCTCGCGACTCGGATCTTCGCGCACAACGCGCGTCGGATTGTCGGCGGCGATGCCGTTCGTTCCCGTCGTCAGCCGCGTCCACGTCGCGCCGTAGTCGTCGGTCTTGTAGATGTACGGTGCGTAATCGCCGAGCAGATAGCGATACACCGCGTAGTATGCTGACCCGCGACGGTGCGGCGATGCATCGATCCATGCAACGCGTCCGCCTTTCGGTAAATCGCGCGGCGTGATGTTCTTCCACGTCTTTCCATCATCGCGCGTGATGTAGAACGGGCCGTCGTTCGCGCCCGTCCAGATGACGCCGCGTTCGTGCGGCGACTCCGTGATCGCGTAGATGACGCTGTAGAACTCTTCGCCCGTGACGTCGCGCGTGATTGGTTCACCGCTTGCGCCCTGGCAACACGGGTCGTTCGCGGTGAGGTCGGGCGAGATCGCGGTCCACACCACGCCTTTGTCGCGCGTGCGGTGCACGTACTGCGAACCGTAGTAGAGAACGTCGGGATCGTGCGGAGACGTCGCCATCGGTGACACGCGCTGCATGCGCCAAATGAGATCGCGCGCGGGATTGCCGTACAACGACTGCCCGCCGACCCAATAGTTCTTCGACTGGCCGGTTTCCTTGTTCATCACACTGTACTGACCTTTGCACGAACCATAGACCATGTTCGGTTCGCGCGGATGCGGAATCACCGGACCGGTCTCGCACCCCGGTGCGCGCTGAATCGATTCGCGATCGTATGCGCCGGCGAGGCTCGAAATGCCCCACGTACTGTTGTCCTGTTGCGCGCCCCACAACACGTACGGGAACGCGTTGTCGGGCCACACCTGATACATCTCAGACGTCACCTGATTCATTTGCGTCGACCATGTGCGCCCGCCGTCGAACGAGACGTTTGCGCCACCGTCGTTCGATTGAATCATCGTGTTGCCGTCGCGCGGACTCACCCAGATGTCGTGGTTATCGCCGTGCGGTGTGCGGAACGTCGTCAGCGTACGGCCGCCGTCGACGGATTTGTAAAACGATTCCGCGCCCGCGTATACGACATCCGCGTTTGTGGGATCGGCACCGAGCGTCGTGTAGTAAAACGGTCGCTGCACTAGCCCGCCAGTGGAATTCACCAACGCCCACGTCGCACCTGCGTCATCGGAGCGATAGAGACCGCCGCCGGGTTTGGCTTCGATCAACGCGTAAATGCGATTCGCGTTCGCTGCAGTGACCGCGAGGTTGCCCTTGCCGATGAGTTCGGACGGAAGTCCCGTGCGGCCGCGCTGCCATGTGTCGCCGCCGTCCGTGCTCTTGTAAAAACCGCCTTCGCGCGAACCGCTGATGATCGTCCACGGTTTGCGTTCGATGCGTGACGCCCACGCGTATACAACGCTCGGATTGCCCGGTTGCAATTCGACATCCATGGCACCGGAACTGTCGGACACGAATAGCGTCTTACGCCATGTGCGCCCGCCGTCCGTGGTTTTGTAAATGCCGCGATCGGGCGTCGGCTTGAAGATGTCGCCGTTCGCCGCGACCCAAACGATGTCGGGATTCGTCGGATGAATGCGCACGGCACCGATTTGTCCGACGTTGTAGAGACCGGCGAACGTCCACGTCGAACCGCCGTCGGTGGTTTTCCAAACGCCGCGTCCCGTTGAGACGTTGCTGCGCACACCATCGGAACCCGTGCCGACATAAATGATGTTGGGATCGGTCAGCGCGACCGCGATGTCGCCAATCGATGCGACCGGCACCTTGCCGTCGGTAATCGGCGACCAGCTCTCGCCGCCGTCGGTGGTGCGGAACACGCCACCGCTCGCGACGCCCATGTAGAACGTGCGCGGTTGTGATGGCACGCCGGTTACCGATGTCACGCGTCCGCCGCGCGGCGGGCCGACGAGACGGTAGCTGAGTCCGCGGAAGAGCGCGTCATCAACCGACTCCATCATCGGTGCGCGCGCGGGTGCCGTCGGCGCCGCGGGGCGACTGACTTGCGCGCGCGCGGTGGCGGCGCTGAACACAACAAAAAGCAGAGCAAACGGAATCGATCGGCGTGACATCATCGGTGCCCTGGTCAATACGTGAGACTGAATGTGGGCATCAACGTATTGCGCCGGCACTTGACTGGCAAAACAGCACGCTGCTTCGTAATGCGCATGAACAGACTCGCACTCGCTCTTTCGGCCGCCGTGCTCTCTGCGGCTTCGTGTTCGCGCGCCACGCCGCCGGCGGCAACGCCTGCGCCGACGACACCGGCGCCAACGTCCCCGGCCCCCACTGCGGCCCCGACAGGAGGCGTACCCGGCGCCGGCGGACGCGCCCAGCTCACGCCTGAACAGCGCGCCGCGCGCCGGGATTCGTTGAGTGCGGTGCGCGCCGACGCAGTGCGACAAGTGCTCGCAACAATCGCCGGACGCGAGAACGAACCCGCGGGTCAGGTCTTCACGAACGTGCAGCTCCTGAAAGACATGCCGGCGCGGCAATTCGTGGTCGCGATGGATTCGACGTTTGGCCGCGCGCTGAGTTTCGGTTGCGCGTCGTGCCACGTCGCCGGCGACTGGGCCGCCGAAACGCGGCCGAATAAAGGGCGCACGCGCATCATGATCGAAATGGTGAACGCGATCAACAGCCAGCATTTGTCGAAAATGCCCGCGGGCCGCAGCGGTAACACGCCGCGCATTACGTGCATCACGTGTCACCGCGGCAACGGAAACCCAGGTAGCGCGATCCTGCCGTAATTCCGAGTCAACAGCCAATCACGTGTCCGAGTTTTACGCGCTCCGCCGCTCGACGATAAAAGACACAACAGCTCTCATCCTGTTCGTCTTCGGGTGGCTCGGTTCAGCGCCATTCGCGTGGCCATACATCACGGCGGGATTTGAGTCGGGTGATCCAACCGCCGGTGTGTTTCGGTTTGCCGTCGTCGTGTTCGGCGCGGGAATCGGCTGCGGACTCGCCGGCCTCGGACTCGGCTCCGTGGGCGGATGGATGTGGGAGCGCTCGCATCGCCGGTGGCGTGTTGCCCATCCGCACGCGGAGCAGGCTGCACCACAATGGGATTCCGTTGAAAGGGAACGGCGCGCAATTGAAGCGCTGCCCGCATTGCCGCCGATAGTCTACGACGACCGGTCAGTGACATCGGCGCAGTACGCACCGCTGATCAAACGCGTCACCGGTGAAACGTTCGACAAGACGCGCACCACACGCGCGCTCAAAGCCACGCAGAACATTTGTGCGTGGGACGGCGACAAACTCATCGGCATCGCGCGCATTCTGACGGATGGATTTCTCGCTGCGACGCTCGCGGAAATCGCCGTCGATCCCGACTATCAACGGCGCGGTGTCGGCCGGGAGCTGATGAACCGCGCGTTCAACGCAACGCCGCGCGGTACACTCGTTGCGATCGCACCGCTTGCGTTTGCACCGTTCTTTGAACGTATCGGTTGTGAACGCGGCGTCGCGGGATTCGCGATGCGCCGCCCGGCGCGCCGGTCTGCGACCGCTTAACTCGACGCGTACACGCCGATCGTCAGCGGCCGCGGCGGCTCGGCAGAATCTTCGATCGTCAGCCGCACGCGCGACAACTGCACCGGTGTGAACCGGTCCAGCTTGCGGTACCCGATCGTTGTGCCGCGCGCGAGTTCAAACCACGCGCCACCGTCCGACCCTTCGAGCATATAGCGCGCAACGATCTGCCCGTTCGCGATGTTCTCCCGCAAATCGGTGATCGATGCACGCACGCTCTGCCCGAGATCGATTTCCATCGTTGCGGTACGCGCGCTCGATTGCCGCCAAATGGGACGCCGTCCCTGCGCGTAGTCCGTCTTGAACGTGGCGTCGAGTCGTGCGCGCATGCCCGCGAGTCGCGCGACATCTGTTTCGTGCAACAATCCTGCGCGCGTCGGCGGCACATTGAGCAACAATTTCGAATTGCGCCCGACCGACGTGAAGTACAAACCGACGAGATTGTCGACGGTACGCACGCGTTCGTCTTCAGCCGGGTGATAGAACCAGCCGGGCCGGATCGACACGTCGGTTTCGCCGGGACGCCACACGGTTCCGTCGCGATCGCCTTGTTGCAGCGAACGCATGACTTCAGCGCCGCTCAATCCCGGCACCGGTACAATCGCTGGATTGACGGTCGACCAATTCGTTTCGCCCGCGACGCCGCGTTCATTGCCGATCCATCGCACGTCGGGACCCGCGTCGGAAAAAATCACCGACTCGGGCTGCAGCTTTTTCACGAGCGACCAGAATCGCGGGAAATCGTATTCCTGTTTCTTGCCGTTCGGACCTTCGCCGTTCGCGCCATCGAACCACACTTCGTGAATCGGTCCGTAGTTCGTGAGCAGTTCCGTGATCTGGTCGCAAAAGATGTCGTTGTAACGCGGTGAATCGCCGTACGCCGGATGATTGCGGTCCCACGGCGAGCAATAGAGTCCCGCGCGAAGATCTTCCGCGCGACACGCGTCGATGAACTCGCGCACGACATCGCCTTTCCCGTCGCGGAACGGACTGCTCGCGACGGAGTGCGTGGTTGTTTTTGTGGGCCACAAGCAAAACCCGTCGTGATGTTTTGCCGTGAGCACCATCGCTTTGAATCCCGCGGCGCGCGCAGCGCGGGCCCACTGACGCGCGTCGAGCGCGGTGGGACTGAAGATCGACGGGCTCTCCTTGCCGTCACCCCACTCACGATCAGTAAACGTGTTGACGCCGAAGTGCAGGAACAGCGCGAGTTCGTCACGCTGCCACGTGAGCTGCGCGGGAGACGGCACCGGCCGGCGCTGCTGAAGCGCCGTGGGCCACGACAGCGGGAGGCGCGGAACGACGCACGCCGCGGCAGCGGCGGCGATGAATGATCGTCGAGTAGTCATTGCAGATCAGAACGACAAAGACAACGCAACGCAGAGGGGCAGAGAGCGCGGAGGACCGCAGAGAAATACTTGTTGGCAACAGCACTCGCCAGACAGGGTCCGCTATGCGCGAGCAGTTACAACAGTTCTACTCTGCGAACCTCTGCGTTCTCTGCCTCTCTGCGTTGCGTTTGCAGTTCAACTATCGCCGCATTTCGATGACTTGCGCATACGATGTCAGCATCCCGGCCTCATATGCAGCGATCACGTGCGTAATCGACGACGTCATTTGCGCCATGCGCGACCGCGGATTGCGCACCGGCACCGCGCGCGAGTTCGACGCCGAACGAATGAACGAACTGTTGCTGTCGTACGGGAACGTCGCGACGTTCTTGTAAAACCGGTGCCAGGAATCGCCGGGGAACAGGTACTGCTCGACGTTCGACACGTAGAACAGATTCACATTCGCGCGACGCTCGCGCAGATACGTCGCGATCGCGCGCAGCGCTTTCGGTCCGCCGAAATCGCCGACGACCGGTACGAGCAGATTACGCGCCTCGAAATCCTTCAGCATTCGGAAATTCTGCTCGTTCGCCAGCCAGCCGCGTTGCGCGCCGGTGCCATCGTCCTCCACCATCAGATTTGCAAACGTCGGCATCAGCCCGGCCGCGCCGCGCGTGATACTCAGCATGGCGCCCATCGTTACGGTGGTCACTGCGCGTCCCGCGCTATCCACCGTCACACGCACCGGCATCCCCATGCGCGCAAGACTGTCCGCGACGCGCTGCAGGCTGTCGTTGAGCGAAAGCATCGGGAACGTCGACCCCGCGCGCTGCAACGCACCGAACGTCGGGCCCGGCACGTTCGGCCGCGACGTGTAACTCACCGACGGGCCGAATACATAGAACGCGCTGTACACGTAGCGCAGCGACGCAGAGTCGTCGCTCGTCAACGCAAAGCCGTGCCGGTTCACCAGCACATCGAAGATCGCGGCGATGTTGCGCGCATAGCGCACGCTGTCGGAGGGGACATTCGCAAAACGCGCCGCCATCGTGTCGGCGGACGAAAGAACCGTCAGCCCCGCTGGCCGTTCGCGCGACCACAATCGTGAAAGAAAATCCGCGCGATCCGACGACAGCTCGAACAGCGCCTTGTACATCAGGTGCTCGAGCAGATTCTGCCGACGAATGTCGCAGATGAACGCGATGCGCGGCTGAAACGCCGCGATGTACGTGAAGTTCTGTTCCGGCCCAACACCGACGTACACGCCACCCTTTGGCGTCCGCGGCGCCAGTTCGGCCAGCACGTACTGCAGCTCGCCTTCATTCGACACGAAATTGTCGGACGAGAAGTACCCACTCGGCTCCGAAAACTCCTCGATCATCCGCCAATACGTGCTGTCCGGGATTCGGTCCGGAATGGTCGGCGGACCGGCGGGCAGCACCCGCGGCGGGGATACGCGCGCAGGGCTCCCGGCGCACGCCGCGGCCAGCGCGACGACGGTGAGAGCGATCAACGAACGCGTACGCACTGCAACCATGGATCACCTCATCAGCGGGGCAAGCTTCACCCCCGCGTGTCGATCCAATGTACTGCTCGCACCTCTGCCCGGTTTCGCGCGCAACAGGCGGCAACACGCGCAATCCGTGGCGAGCCGTATGCACCGCGCATATTCTCGTCTCCGATGCGCGACGCACCCCTCATAGCCATAACGCATGTACCCCCGCGGACGCTTGAAAAGGGCGAGCGCACCTACGTCGGGCGGGCCCCGATCGATTTTTCGCTGGCGCTGAGACAGCACGGCCAGTACTGCGCCCTCCTGGGGGCGTGCGGTGCGCGGGTGACCACCCTCGACGCGAACGCCGCGCACGCGGACGCCGTGTTCGTCGAGGATACCGCGATCGTGCTCGATGAAATCGCAGTGATGACGTCACCGGGAGCGGTGTCCCGGCGGCCCGAAATCGCGGGCATCGAGCCCGAGCTGCGCAAATACCGGCGGGTCGCGCGCGTCGAACTGCCGGGCACCATCGACGGCGGTGATGTCGTGGTTGTAGGCAAGCGCATTTTCGTCGGCGCGTCGGCGCGGAGCAACGAAGCGGGTGCGCGGTCGCTCCAGACGATCGTCGCGCAATTCGGTTATCACGTCGACCGCGTCGGGCTTCGCGATTGTCTTCACCTGAAGAGCGCGTGCTGTGCGCTCCCCGACGGCCGATTGCTGGTAAACCCGGCGTGGCTCGAGGGCGACGCGCTGCGCGACTTCACACACGTTGCGATTGATCCAAGCGAGCCGTTCGCTGCTGATTTCGCGACTGTCGGTGACACGATCATCATGTCCGACACCAACCCGCGAACTGCGGCGATGGTGCGCCAACTCGGCTTCACCGTTCGCGCGACTCCCCTTTCGGAGTTTGAGAAAGCCGAGGGGGGCGTCACGTGCCTCAGTATCATCTTTCACGCTAAGCCTGAAGTGAACGACAACGCAACGCAGAGGGGCTGAGGGCGCAGAGCTTCGCAGAGGAGTGCTTTGATAACTGCGCGTGCACGCATAGCTACGCCGCGCGAGCGTTGTTACCATCAGGTCCTTCTCTGCGGCCCTCTGCGTTCTCTGCTGCTCTGCGTTGCGTTTGCAGTTCTTCCAACACCAGCAAGTTTCGGGTCGCGCGCGCACTTCACAGTCGTCACTTTGCACACATGACCGATCACGCAGACCGCGAACCACCGCCGCTCGATCCGGCGGATTGGGGCGCATTTCAGCATTTCGCGCACGGCGTCGTCGACGACACGCTCGAGCACATCCGCACCATTCGCGACACGAAAGTCTGGAACACCATGCCGCCGGACGTGCGCACGGCGATCATGAACGATCCGGTGCCGCACGAGGGCGTCGGCGCGGAAGCCGCGTATCGCGATTACGTGCGGCTGGTGCGTCCGTATCCGAGCGGCAACCTGCATCCGCGCAGCTGGGGTTGGGTGCGCGGCAACGGCACACCGCTTGGCGCGCTTTCCGATTTCATTGCGTCGAGTCTCAATCCAAACGTCGGCGGATTCGATCAGGCGCCGGCGCTCGTCGAGCGTCGCGTCGTCGCGTGGTTCGCAGAACTGTTCGGGTTTCCGTCGACCGCCGGCGGCATCATGTCGAGCGGTGGCACGATGGCGAACGTGCTCGGCTTCACCGTCGCGCGAAACATGCGCGCGGGTTTCGACATTCGCGCGGAAGGATTGAACGGCAATCATCCGCGTTTGCTCGTGTACGCATCGACGGAAGTGCACGGCTGGCTCAAGAAGACGTGCGAGTTGCTTGGCCTGGGTGCGTCGGCGTTTCGACGTGTTCCGGTGAACGACGCGTTCGAAATCGACGTTGCCGCACTGCGCGCGATGATCGCCGAAGATCGTGCGGCGGGTCATCGTCCGTTTTGCGTGATCGGCACCGCGGGCACGGTGAATACCGGCGCGACGGATGATCTCGTCGCGCTTGCGGACATCTGCGAAAAGGAAAAGCTCTGGTTCCACGTCGACGGCGCATTTGGCGCGCTCGTTGCGTTGTGTCCGGAGCACGCGCACATCGTGCGCGGAATGGAGCGCGCGGACTCGATCGCGTTCGATCTGCACAAATGGGGATACTTGCCGTACGATATCGCGTGTACGCTCGTGCGGCGCGACGACGACCTCGTCAATTCATTCGCGTCGAAGGCGGCGTACCTGCAAGCGGAATCGCGCGGCGCAACAGCCGGCGGCTTTTATCACTCCGACCGCGGCATCGAGTTGTCGCGCGATTTCAAAGCACTCAAAGCCTGGATGTCGCTGCGCGCGGAAGGTGTGAGCGCGTGGGCTGCACATATCAGTCGCAACATCGCGCAGATGCAGCGCTTTGCGCGCATCGTCGAGGAGCATCCCGATCTCGAACTTCTCGCGCCTGCTCCGCTCAACATTGTGTGCATGCGCTGGGCACCGCGCGGTGTTCCGCGCGACAAACTCGACGCGGTTAATCGCGAGATTCTGTTCCTGCTGCAGGAACGCGGCATTGCATTGCCGAGTGCGACGACGCTGCCGAAAGGCTACGCGATCCGCAGCGCGAACACGAATTTCCGTACGCGCGATGAAGACTTCGATGCGCTGGTCGAGGCCGTGCTATCGATTGGTGCTGAAGTGTTTGAGAAGGGAACGGCTTGAAGACGGAACAGCTGAAGGCAGAACAGCTGAAGGCGGAACAGCTGAAGGCGGAACAGCTGAAGGCGGAACAGCTGAAGGCGGAACAGCTGAAGGCAGAATTCTGAACGACGGAGAACATGAGTTACGCCCAATCGAAGGACGCGCTGCTCGACATGATCGACCAGGCGTACAATCACCGCGCGTGGCACGGCACGAATCTGCGCGGCTCGTTGCGTGGCCTAACGGCGAAGCAGGCCGCGAAGCGTCCTGGGCGCGGGCGGCACAACATCTGGGAATTGGTCGTGCACTGTGCGTACTGGAAGTACGTGGTGACGCAACGACTCACAGGCGGCAAACGCGGAACGTTTGCGCATGCAGGTTCGAACTGGTTTCCGCGCAAGGGCGGCACCGACGCCGCGTGGCGCTCGGACGTCTTGCTACTCGATCGAATGCACCGCGAGTTGCGCCGTGTGATCGCGGCGTTCCCCGTGTCACGCCTGTCGCGACATCCCGAGAAAAGCAAATTCGATTTTCGCGCGACGATCGTCGGCGCGGCGGCGCATGACTTCTATCACGCCGGACAGATACAACTGATCAAGGCGGTAGGCGGTAGGCGGTAGCGAACAACTACCGCCCTCGAGCCAGCCTAACAATCGCGTCCCACTCCGCCTTCGTCACCGGCTGCACCGACAGCTGCGAGATGTGCAGCAACACCAGCGCTGCCAGAGCCGGCTCTTTCTTGATGTCCGCGATCGTCACTTCATACGGAAGTTTCTCCGACGCGCGAACGTCGACCTGAAACCAGCGCGGAGCATCCGGCGTCGAGTCGGGATCGTAGTACATCGACTTCTTGTCGAACTGCGTCGCATCGGGATATCCGTCGCGCACAATGTCGACGATGCCCGCAACACGCGACGGCTCGCCGCCCGAGTAATAGTAGAACGCCTTGTCGCCTTTCTTGATGTGATCGCGGAGAAACGTGCGCGCCACAAAGTTCCGCACGCCATTCCAGTTCGTCGTCTGACTCGGCGCCTTGAGCAAATCCTCGTACGAAAAGTCGGTGGGCTCTTGCTTGAGCAACCAATAGAACGGCTGCCCCGGAACTCGCCGCGGAAAAAACCAGCTCCCGCTCTGCTTCGCGTGCTCGGGCAGCGTCGGCGTTGAAAACGACCGCGCAACCTTCTTCGCTTTTGGCGGTTTCGCGCTTGGACGTTTCGCCTTCGGGCGTTTCGCCTTTGGTGGTTTGGCCATTCGTGCGTCAGATCCCCTTGCGAATCGCGTTCGTCATTTCTTCCACGAACCGGTCCAGTTCGCTGCGCGCTGTGTACACCGACGGCGTAATGCGCAGCCCGTTGAACTCGTCGTGATTGATCGTGACCGTCACAATGCGGTGTTTGTCGTACAGCCACGATTGCAACTTCGATGACTCGATGCCCTCGACGTTCACCAGCGCGATCGCACCACCGACATTCGCTCCCAACGGCGTGAGCACTTTCACGCGCGGACTCTCTTTCAGCAGCGCGTTCGCCCAGTAATCGCGAAGCCATCGCAACCGCGCAATCTTGCGTTCCGGTCCCAGTTGGTGATGGAACGACAGCGCCGTCGAGATCGCATTGAAGTTCGCCTGCGGATGCGTGCCGATCTCTTCGTACTTGCGAATGTCTTTGACTTGCGCGGCACTGCTGCCCATCAACGACCACAGTTTCTCGATCTTCTCGCGACGCACATACAGGAACCCCGCGCCGATGGGCGCGTGCAGCCATTTGTGCAAGCTCGTGCCGTAGTAGTCGCACTCGAGTTCGTCGCGCGTGAACGGGAAATGCGCGAACGCGTGCGCACCATCGACGAACACTTCGATTCCGCGCGGCTTCGCCATTCGCACGATGTCGCGCACCGGCAGGATCTGTCCGGTGAGGTTCGTGATGTGCGTGACTTCGATGACTTTCGTGCGCGGCGTAATCGCTGCGGCGAATTGATCGACGATGTATTTGTCGGACGGCGGCGGAACCTTGAACGAAATTCGTTTGATCACGATGCCGTCGCGGCGCTCGCGCTGTTCCCACGTCGTCACCATGCGCCCGTAGTTCTGATTCGTGACGATCACTTCGTCGCCGCGCTGCAGGTCGAGACCGAGAATCATCGTCTCGAGCGCTTCGGACGCATTGCGCACGACCGCCATTTCATCCGGCGCGCAGCCGAATGCTTTGGCGAGATCCACGCGCGTCGTTTCCATGCGCGGCTGCAGCACCTGCCAGTTGTGAATCGTCGGCAGTTCGTTCGTAAACCGGATGTCGCGTTCCAGTTGCGCGATCACCGACGCGGGAGCCGGTGAAATACCGCCGTTGTTCAGGTTGATCATCGTGCGATCAACGTCGAACGCGCGCTGAATCTCGCCCCAGAAATCTTCGTCGCTCGCGAGTGCCTCCGGCGAGCGCGATCGCGCAACGGTCCGCGCGTCTCGAAGTACCGCGAACGCATCGCGGTTGAACATCGGAACGGCAACACCGGCACCCACGAGTGCGCGAATCACATCACGGCGAGAAGTCATGCGCGGCATCCGGTTGAGGCTTGGCTGAACATACGGCGCAAACGGCTATCTCGGGATGATGAGCATCCCCACCCGCTGTCCAAACTCGTCTGAGACAGGTGTCAGGTTTCCGGGCACGCGCCACTCGCCGCCGTTGATGCGAATCATGACGCGGTGCGAACCGCCGCTCGTGCGCACCGTTGCACTCCAGCCATCGGCGCCGAGTGTGAGCGGTGTCGGCTTCCACTCGGTGAACGTGCCGGCGATCTCTACAGTCTGCGCATCCGGCGGTGCGTTCACCACGAGCTTCACGCTGCCTTCGTCAATGCGATCTGCGTGCACCGGCGGACCAGCACGCGCATCCGACGACGCGGCGGTACCACGAGACCGGCCGCCCATGCGCACGCCGAGCGCAACGAATCGCCACTGCGGTGTGCCGCGCAACGGATCGGACACCTGGTACCCGCCACTCGCGAGCATCGACACGTCGCCGCGGATGCGCCAGCCGACCGCGCCCACACCGAAACCCTGAACCCCGTTGAGTCCTTCTACGGCAAGTCGCACGCCGCCGCGCAACTCGAGTTGTAACCGCGACCGCGCGTGCGCAATTCCAAGCGATACGTCCGCCACGCGCAGCTTTTCCGCGAATTCACTCGGACGCATGCTCGTGAACCGGAACACTTCGCGATCGTTAGTCACGGTCGACGACAGCGCCACCGTGAGGTGCGTGCGCCCGTCCGTGAACCGCGCGCCGGTCTCGACGGCATTCGATGAAAACGACGTCACCCGATCGATGCCCGAGATCGCTGCGCCGATCCAGTAGCTCCCAAGTCCGGTGTGCAGCCATTGCTGCGCATACGCGGCGCGCGACTGGCCGCGGTCGCCCGCCGCGAGACCGTACAGTGCGACGAGCGCGCCGAACTCGATCGGCGCGCGCGTGGTCCACGGCGGCAGCACGACGACCCCAAATCCGATCTGCGCCGCGGCAACGCTGTCGCCCGCGACCGTCGCGGCACCACTCAGAGACGGCGAGAACCGTCCGACTTGCTGTTCAGCGATCGCGGCAAGCGAGACCGCGGTGCGCGCGCCGCTCCCGGCCGGCTTGAGCCGCGTCAGCGTTGCGTCGACTCCCCATGTGTTTTGCCCGGAAACGACTGTCGCGGTCGCGCAAATCAGCGCGACCGCGACAGCAACTGCTCTCGCGAACGGAGGATTACTGGCGGTTGGTTTGACCTGCCGCCGTTCCCTGCGTTGGGGCCGGAAGTAGCGAGAGCACACCCTGAGAACGGACGGCCAGCGCACGCGATGGCGCAAGCCCCGCCGCTACGTCCCCGGCCACCGACTCAGCGGCCGCCATGATGCGTCCGTCGGTCGCGCCCGCCGAAAGCCACGTCGCCACCTTGGTCGCCGCGTCCTGCGGCTTGACGCCCTGCAGGACAAGCTGCGTCAGCACACCAAGTGCCACTTCGATAGACCGGCCCCGCTGCGCCGCGCGCAGCTTCTTGAGCATGGCCGGCGTGACCTCGTGACGCAGCGCCTCGGCGCCTGCATCGAGTTCGGCGTCATCCTGCACCGGTGCGAGGGCGTCGCGCGCTGTGACCAGTCGCGACGTCATTCCCTGCAGCACCTCGCGGATTTCCTTCGTTGACACCTGCGGCGTCAGGTACGCCTTCCGCGCTTTCGCCACCAGCGGGCCGGTCGGAACACCAAGCTGTGCGGCGCGCTCGAACACGGGCATCAGTTCGGGCACCGTGCGCGGATCAACGGGCTGAGTGCCCTGGGCACCCGCATCGCGGGCGACCAAGGCTGCGAGTGTAAGCGCGCCGGCCACGAACACCGTGCGGCGCAACGACAGAATCCTCATCGGTCAGTCACCAGAATCACTGAACTCTCGCGTCCAAACTCATCGCGTACAGTCGACGCGCGGGGATCGAGAGTGATCGTCAAAGAGTCATCCACAAGGAACGCGTACGTGTACCGCCCGGGTCGCAGCGGCACCGTCGCCGCCCAAACACCGCCTTCGAGCCGCTGCAATGGCTGGGCCTGCGTGCGATCCCATCCATTGAAGTCACCGACCAACAGCACCCGGTTTGCTGTCCGGGCATCGAGTACAAACTGCTGTGACACGCGAATCGTTCCATCATTGGACACGGGGACGACGGGTGTCGTCACGGGTGATGCGTCCGCGCCATCAACCAGCGTTGGCGCGGGCTCCACGAGCACACGCCCCGCGTATCCGACCCCGAGTGCCGCCACCGCGATCGTCGCCGCAGCGAGCAATGGCACGGACGGCTGCCACGCTTCAGCGAGCGCGGCGCGCCATGGAGACTGCCGGCGCCCGCGCACACGCGCGAGTATCGCGGCCCGCGCACGCAGGTCGCTCGCCGGCAAAGTTTGCAGGCGTTTCACTAAACCGCCGATCACGTCGTCGGTTGAGTCCAAGTCCCGATCATCAGGCACGGTAGGCCTCCAGCATTCGTGCGCGCAGTACATCGCACGCGCGTTTCACTCGCATTTTGAGCGCCGACACGCCGACACCACTGATCGCCGCCATGTCGTCGTAGCTCATACCCTCGACGTGGTGGAGCAGAAACGCTTCACGCTGCTCCGCGCCGAGAGAATCCAGTAGTCCCCACAATTCCTCATGTGCTGCATCGTCTCCCAGCGGCCCAACCGCCAGCTCCGGCGTGTTATCGCTGAAGACGACGAAGGAATCGAGCCGTCGCCGTCGCACTCTCGACGTGCGGCACCGATTGGCGAGGATTCGGAAGAGCCATGGTTCGAACCGCAAGCTCTCGTCGAATCGCGGCAGCGCGTCGTACACTCGCACGAACGCGTCCTGCACCGCTTCCTCGGCGTCTTCGGCGCTCAGCAACATCTGCTGTGCGAACCGCACGCACCGCGCGTGGTAGTGCTCCACGAGCGTTGCGAACGCTCGTTCGTCGCCAGCCTTCGCCCGATGAATGACGTCAGGATCGAGAACAGCCACGACGGATCGAGCTCGGTGTGAGGGTCAATTGTCCAGGAGCTTCCTGCTACACAATCTCACCGGTTAAGCCCGGGGCCAAGTGATGCTGGCCGTTGGGTTTAGTCGGCACACTGTCCTACCCGGCCAGCCAGAGTCAGGTCACAGGTGCCCGCCGCGTCGGCGCCGGCGGTCGCTGTCGTGTAACCCATTATTTCGCCGCCACTTACGGACACGTGAGGCTGGGTGACGTGGTGCGTCCGCTATGATTGACCCCGTGAACTCCGTCGTGCACGCGCTCGGAAGCACGCTCGACTTCCTCCGCGGGGTTTTTTTCGCGGCAGGCGCCGCGCTGACGGCATTGTGCGCCATTGAATGGGCGACGCGCACCAATCGCATGAGCGCGTTCTCGCCCGTCGCGCGCGCGACGCACCGCCTTCTCGCACGCCCGCTCAAGATCGTGGAGCATCGCGTACTGCGCGCGGGGGGCAATCCGGTGTCCGCACCGTGGTTCATGCTGATCGCGTTTTTCGTACTCGGAATTCTCGTGCTGTCGACGCTCGATTTCGTCCGCTCGCAGTTGGCCGGACTTTCGTATGCGCTCGACGCGGGACCGCGCGGTGTGTTGCGGCAAGTTGTGCAGTGGGCGTTCTACCTGATGTACGCGGCCATTCTGATCTCGGTGATTTCATCGTGGCTGCAGCTGAATCCATTTGGACGGATTGTGCGCACTGCGCGCGCGATTACGGAACCGTTGTTGACGCCCATTCGTCGCGTGCTTCCACCAGTGTCCGCATTCGACCTGTCGCCGCTGGTGTTGTGGCTGCTCCTCAGTTGGATCGTGCAGCCGCTGCTGATGCGCGCTCTATAGACGTGACGCAGGGCACATCCCTTGCGTCTTCGCTATGAAATGGCGAGAATGAGCGCGACAACTGACCTCGTGGCGATTTACGGCAACTTGCGGCCACGTAAAACAACTCGCTAAAGCGCCGGCCCCGTGCCACGCGCTGAGGGGCATTTTCTTTTGCGTACACGTACGTCGACGATCTGATGGCGACGCCGCTGACAGAGCCATTCTCGGTTTCCTTCGAGTTTTTTCCGCCGAACACGCCGGAAATGGAGGAGACGTTGTGGCGTTCCATCAAGCGACTCGAGCCGTTGGCGCCGCGCTTTGTGTCCGTGACGTACGGGGCGGCGGGCAGTACGCGCGAGCGCACGCACCGCACGGTGCGTCGCATCGTCGACGAAACGTCGCTCGTTCCGGCGGCGCACCTCACGTGCGTTGGCGCAACGCGCGACGACATCAATGAAGTGGCGGACGATTACTGGAACGCGGGCGTGCGGCACATCGTCGCGCTGCGCGGCGATCCCGCGGCGGGAACGACCACGTACGCGCCGCATCCTGGTGGATATGCGTACGCCGCGGATCTCGTCGAAGGACTTCGCAAGCGCCGCGACTTCGAACTCTCGGTTGCTGCGTATCCCGAAGGACATCCGGACGCGGTTTCACCGCAGCAGGATCTCGACAACCTCAAACGCAAAATCGACGCGGGGGCAACGCGCGCGATTACGCAGTTTTTCTTTTTCAACGACGTCTACTTTCGGTTCATCGAGCGCGCACAGCGCGCAGGTATCACGGTGCCGATCGTGCCGGGCATCATGCCGGTCACGAACTTCGTGCAGATGCGCAAGTTTGCGGCGAAAGCCGGAACGGAAGTTCCCGACAGCATGGCGCGGTTGTTCGACGGACTCGAGAACGATCCCGACACACGAAAACTCGTATCGGCAACGGTCGTCGCCGAACAATGCCAAACGCTCGCGCGGAACGGCGTGCGTGAATTTCACTTTTACACGCTGAACCGCGCTGATTTGAGTTTTGCGATTTGCCACATCCTGGGACTGCGGCCAAAGACGGGTACCGGGGCACCGCAATGACCACGGCCGCAGGCGTCCGCACCCGCGCTGAGCGGCTCGCTATGCTCGAGCCGTTGCTCGCGCAGCGCATTCTCGTGCTCGACGGCGCGATGGGCACGATGCTGCAGGAACACAAACTCACGGAATCCGATTATCGCGGTGCGCGCTTCGCGGATTGGCCGATCGACGTGCGCGGTAACAACGATCTGCTCACCCTCACGCAGCCGGAAATCGTGCAGGGTGTGCACGCGAAGTATTTCGAAGCCGGCGCGGACGTCGTCGAGACGAACACATTCACGAGTACGTCGATCGCGCAGGCCGATTACCAGATGCAGGATCTCGCGCGCGAACTGAACGTGGAATCGGCGCGCCTCGCGCGCGCAGTCGCGGACTCATTCGAAGCCGATGAACCGGAGCGCCCACGTTTCGTCGCGGGAATTCTCGGACCGACAAATCGCTCTGCGTCGCTCTCACCCGACGTGAACGATCCCGGCCGGCGCGACATCACGTTCGATCAACTCGCCGCCGCATACGCCGACGCTGCGCACGGATTGCTCGACGGCGGCGCCGACTTCCTGATGGTCGAGACGATTTTCGACACGCTCAATGCGAAAGCCGCATTGTTCGCCGTCGAGACGGTGTTCGAAGCACGCGGCGAACGCGTGCCGGTCATGATCTCGGGCACCATCACCGACCGCTCGGGACGCACACTCAGCGGACAAACCGCGGAAGCCTTCTGGTATTCCGTGATGCACGCGAAGCCGTTCAGCATCGGCTTCAACTGCGCGCTCGGCGCCGAAGATCTGCGTCCGTTCGTGCAGGAGCTCGCGCGCGTCGCGCCGTGCTATGTGAGCGTGCATCCGAACGCGGGCTTGCCAAACGAGTTCGGCGGATACGACGAAACGCCGGCGCACACGTCGCGCGTGCTCAATGAATTCGCGCGCGCGGGCATGGTGAACATCGTGGGCGGTTGCTGCGGCACGACGCCCGCGCACGTGCGCGCGATCGCCGACGCGGTGCACGGCGTCGCGCCGCGAGCGCGTCCCGTCGTACCGCCGCAACTGCGACTGAGCGGACTCGAACCGGTCGTGCTCGGTCCGAACTCGAACTTCGTGAACGTCGGCGAACGCACCAACGTCACGGGCTCCAAAAAATTCGCCGAGTTGATCAAGGCGGGCGACTACCAGGCGGCGCTCGCGGTGGCGCGGCAGCAGGTCGAGAGCGGCGCGCAAATCATCGACATCAACTTCGACGAAGGCTTGCTCGACGCCGAAGCGGCGATGGCGCGTTTTCTGAATCTCATCGCCAGCGAGCCATCGATCGCGAAAGTACCGATCATGCTCGACTCGTCGAAGTGGTCGGTGCTCGAGATCGGCCTCAAGCACGCGCAGGGCCGCGGAATCGTGAATTCGATTTCGATGAAGGACGGTGAAGAAGATTTCATTCGCCGCGCGAAGCTCGTGAATCGCTACGGCGCGGCGATGATCGTGATGGCGTTCGACGAACAGGGACAGGCCGACACGCAGAAGCGAAAGATCGAGATCTGCACGCGCGCGTATCGCTTGCTCACCGCGAACGGCATCCCGCCGGAAGACATCATCTTCGATCCGAACATTTTCGCGATCGGCACCGGCATCGAAGAGCACGCGAACTACGCGGTCGATTTCATCGAAGCCACGCGCACGATCAAGGGCACGCTGCCGCACGCGCGGGTTTCCGGTGGCGTGAGCAACGTTTCGTTCTCGTTCCGCGGCAACAATCCGGTCCGCGAAGCGATTCACGCCGTGTTCCTGTACCACGCGATTCACGCGGGCATGGACATGGGCATCGTCAACGCGGGCGCGCTGCCTGTGTACGACGACATCCCGAAAGAATTGCTCGAGCGCGTGGAAGATCTCGTGCTCAACCGCCGGGCGGATTCGACCGAGCGTTTGCTCGAAATCGCCGACGCGCACAAGAGCGCGGCGCGCGCAACGGGTCCCGATCTCACGTGGCGCGAAGCACCGGTCACCGAGCGATTGTCGCACGCCCTCGTGCACGGCATCGACGAGTTCGTGATCGAAGACGTCGAGGAAGCGCGCAAATTGTTCGAGCGCCCGATTCAGGTCATCGAAGGTCCGCTGATGGACGGCATGAATATCGTCGGCGATTTGTTCGGCGCCGGCAAAATGTTTTTGCCTCAAGTCGTGAAGAGCGCGCGCGTCATGAAGCGCGCGGTCGCACACCTCATTCCGTACATCGAGGCGTCGAAGTCCGAAGCGTCGAAGCCCGTCGGCACCGTCGTCATGGCCACCGTCAAAGGCGACGTGCACGATATCGGCAAGAACATCGTCGGCGTCGTGCTCCAGTGTAACAACTACAAAGTCATCGACCTCGGCGTGATGGTCCCGTGCGCGAAGGTTCTCGACGTCGCGCGCAAGGAAAAAGCCGACATCATCGGCTTGAGCGGGTTGATTACGCCGTCGCTTGAAGAAATGGCGTTCGTCGCCCGCGAAATGAAACGCGAGGGCTTCGAGGTTCCGCTGCTGATTGGCGGCGCGACGACATCGAAAGTGCACACCGCGGTGCGCATCGCGACCGAGTACGAAGGCGACGTCGTGCACGTGCTCGATGCATCGCGCGCGGTTGGCGTCGCGTCCGCGTTGCTGAGCACCGAGCAGCGCCCGGCGTTCTCGCAGAAAACGCGTACGGAGTACGAAGACATTCGCGTGCGTCGCGCAGCGCGTACCAACGCGCAACCAAAACGCACAATCGACGAGGCGCGCGCGAACAAAGTCCCGATCAACTGGAAGACGAGCCCCGCGCCCACGCGGCCGTCGTACACTGACGCACGCACGCTCGACGATCTCCCGCTGCGCGAGCTCGTCACGCGCATCGACTGGACACCGTTTTTTCAGACGTGGGAAATCGCGGGACGCTATCCCGATGTGCTCAACGATCCCGTAACGGGTGCCGCGGCGCGCGGACTGTGGAGCGACGCGCAGATCATGCTCGAACGCATCGTGCGTGAGAAGCTGCTCACGGCGCGCGCCGTGGTCGGCTTCTTCCCTGCCGCGAGCACCGGTGACGACATCACGCTGTTCACCGATGAATCGCGCAAGGAAACGCGTGCCATCGTGCACACCCTTCGCCAGCAAATGTCGAAGGAGCCTGGCCGTCCGAACCGCGCGCTCGCCGATTATGTCGCGCCCCGTGACACCGGTATCAATGATTGGATTGGCGCGTTCACCGTGACCGCGGGCGTTGGGCTCGATGCGGTCGTCGCGAAGTTCGAGAAGGACAACGACGACTATTCCGCAATTCTCGCCAAGGCGCTCGCCGATCGTCTCGCGGAGGCCGGCGCCGAGTGGCTGCATGAACGCGTGCGTCGCGAGTTGTGGGCGTATGCGCCGAATGAATCGCTCGACAACACGGCGCTCATCAAAGAAGAATACCAAGGCATTCGTCCCGCGCCGGGTTATCCCGCGTGCCCCGATCATACGGAGAAATCGACGCTGTTCGAATTGCTCGACGTGACGTCACGCATCGGCGTGACACTCACCGAGAGTTACGCGATGCTTCCGACGGCGGCTGTGTGCGGCTGGTACTTCTGGCATCCGGACGCGAAGTACTTCGGGCTCGGTCGCGTCGAGAAGGATCAGGTGATCGATTACGCGAAGCGGAAAGGAATGGATCTGCGCGAGATGGAGCGCTGGTTGGCGCCAAACCTGAACTACACCGGGTAGCGGGTACCGGGTACCGGGACGCAGTTCGTACCCGGTCCCCGGTCCCCGGTCCCCGCTCCCATGTCCCACATCGATCTCAACGCCGACCTCGGCGAAGGATTTGCCGGCGTCGCTCCGCCCGATGACGCAACGCTCCTCACGATCGTGACGAGCGCGAACATCGCGTGCGGATATCACGCGGGCGATGCGGTACTCATGCGGCGCACAGTTGTGGAAGCTGCGCAGCGCGGCGTCGCGATCGGCGCGCATCCCGGCTATCCCGATCCGACAGGATTCGGACGGCGCAACATGGACGCGAGCGCGAAAGAAGTCACTGCGTATGTGATCGCGCAGATCGGCGCGCTCGATGCAATCTGTCGCGCCGCGGGCACGCGCTTGCGCTACGTGAAAGCGCACGGCGCGTTGTACAATCGCGCGGTGAAAGACGTCGCCATTGCCGACGCAATCGCGGAGGCCATTCGGCTCGTCGATTCATCACTCGCAATGCTCGGTTTGCCGAACAGTGCGTTGCTCGCAGCGGCCGAACGCGCGGGCTTGCGTCCGATTCGCGAAGGATTTGCCGATCGCGGATACAAACCAGATGGCACGCTCGTGCCGCGAACAGAACCGGGCGCGCTGCTCACCGATCCAAACGCTGCGGCAGATCAAGCAGAGAAACTCGCGTCGGGCGTCGACACGATTTGCGTGCACAGCGACACGCCGGGTTCGGTGAATCTGCTTCGTGCCGTGTCCGCGCGGCTCACGTCGCGCGGCTACACACTCGCTCCGTTCGCGGCGTGACCGCGCCTGCGATCCTGCCACTCGGCGAAACCGCGCTCACGATTCGTCTGGCCGAAACGGCCAGCATAGAGGTCGCCGAGCAGTGCGCAGAGATCGCGGAGCGGATTCGCGCGGCAGGTATCGATGGGGTGCGCGAAGTTGTGTCCGCTATTGCGTCGGTCACGGTCTTTGCCGGGGACCGGATACCGGTGGCCGGGCTGAGAGCGGAATTGGAGCGCGTGCTCGCGCACACACCCAGCGGCGCGACGACGACGCGAACGTTTGCGACGCACACGATTCCCACGCGCTACGACGGCGTCGATCTCGATGAAGTCGCCGAACGCGTGAAGCTCGATCGCGACGAAGTGATTCGCCGTCATGCGTCGCGCGAGTATCGCGTGCTCTCAATCGGTTTCATGCCGGGCTGGGGATATCTCGGTCCACTCGACGCAGCGCTCGCGCTGCCGCGCCGCTCAACACCGCGCACGCGGATTCCGGCCGGTGCAGTGGCCATCATGGGCGCGCAAACGGGGATCTATCCGCGCGTGTCTCCCGGTGGGTGGAACCTGATCGGCACGACAAACGCGGTGCTGTTCGACGCCACGCGCACGCAGCCCGCGCTATTCCGCGCAGGCGACCGCGTGCGATTCGCGCAGATCTCGTAAGCCATGCTGACTGTTGTGCGCAGCGCGCCGCTCCTCACGGTCCAGGATCGTGGACGCTTTGGTTATCGCGCCGATGGCGTGTCACCATCCGGCCCGCTCGATCCGCTCGCGCTTGACGTTGCGAACGCGCTCGCCGGCAATGCACTCGACGCGGCCGCGCTGGAAGGATGTCTCGGCGGTGCGACGTTTCGCGCCGAGCGAACATTCACGTTTGCACTCACCGGCGCCGAAGTTGCTGCGACGTGTGCCGGCAAATCGGTTGCATCGTACGCGACGCACACTGCAAACCCGGGCGATGAACTGATTGTCGAACGCATTGTGCGCGGCGCCGCGTGGTACCTGGGTGTGAACGGTGGAATCGACACGCCGGTCGTTCTCGGAAGTCGCGCCACACTGATCGCTGCTGAACTGGGCGGCATCGACGGGAAACCGATCAGGAACGGCGCGCAAATCCCGATCGCCAGGAAACTCGCGAAGCCGCGCGCGCGAACCGCCGTACCGAAAGAACTGCGCGCTGCACTCGACACCGATCCGATTCCGCTCACGCCCGCGCCGCGCTCCGATGCGCTCACCGAGCACGATTGGGACACGTTTTATCGCACGACGTTCACCGTCTCGCGCGCGTCGAGCCGCATCGGATATCGGCTCGAAGGTGCACGAATCGCGAGCCGTCTCGCGGCGGACCTCGCGTCAGAACCCGCCTGCGCCGGCGCGATGCAATTGCCGCCCGAGGGCAATCCCATCGTGCTCCTCGCAGAGCATCCGACGATTGGCGGCTACCCGATCATTGGCGTTGTTCCCGCGTTCGCACTCGGCCGGTTTGCGCAGTGCGCGCCGGGCACTATGGTGCGATTTGCGCCGATGACCATCGAAAACGCGATGAATGCGCGCGCGAGAGAGCGCGCTGCACTGTCGCAATGGATTGCACAGGACTAGCGTTCCCATCCCCCCAATGTCCACGGAAACCACCACAACTCCCAGCGCGCTGACCTGCCTCACCGAGGAGGAACAGGCGTTTCGCGAAGCCGTCGCCGAATTTGCGCGCGGCGAAATCGCGCCGCGTGTGCGAAAGATGGAAGCCGCGGGCAAGCTCGATCCGGCGCTGTTCGCGAAGTATTTCGAGATGGGGTTGATGGGCATTCAAGTGCCCGGCCAATACGGTGGTGGCGATGGCTCGCTCATGATGGCAACGCTTGCTGTCGAAGAGCTGAGCAAAGTCGACGCGGCAGCGGCGATCGTCGTCGACGTGCAGAACACGCTCGTCGAGTATCCGATGTTGCGCTACGGCACCGACGCGCAGAAGGCGCAGTACGTCTCACGACTCACGAGCGACACGATCGGCGCATTCGCGCTGTCAGAAGCGAGCTCGGGTTCCGATGCGTTTGGTTTGACGACGCGCGCAGTGAAGCATGGTGATTGTTGGCGCTTGAACGGACGCAAGCTGTGGATCACCAACGGTGCCGAAGCGGGAATCTTCATCGTGTTCGCAACGGTGGATCCAAATGCCGGACACAAAGGAATCACGGCGTTCATCGTCGAGCGCGACTTCAAAGGATTCGCGGTCGGCAAGAAAGAAGACAAGCTCGGCATTCGCGCGTCGAGCACCACCGAGTTGCTATTAGATGATTGCGAAGTGCCGGGCGAGAACGTGCTCGGCCCGGTTGGCCAGGGTTACAAAGTCGCGATGGAAACGCTCAACGAAGGCCGCATCGGCATTGGCGCGCAGATGATCGGCATTGCGGCCGGCGCACTCGAAGCCGCGATCGCATACGTGAAAGAGCGCAAGCAATTCGGAAAGCCGATCGCCGAGAACCAGGGTGTGCAATTCCAGCTCGCGCAGGCAGCGACGGAACTCGAAGCGGCGCGGTTGCTCGTGTACAACGCGGCGCGGCTGAAAGACGCAGGCCAGGACATCGTGCGTGAAGGCGCGATGGCGAAGCTGCTGTCGTCGCAGGTGTGCGGCAAAGTCACGTCACTCTGCGTCGAATTGTTCGGTGGGTACGGGTACACCACCGACTATCCCGTCGAGAAGTTTTATCGCGACGCGAAGATCGGCACGATCTACGAGGGGACGTCGAACATGCAGCTCCTCACCATCGCGAAGAGCATTATTCGCTGACGAGCTACCACGCTCGCATGATCGGGTCGAGCGTGCCCTGCGCCATGTTGAACGCGAACTGAAGTTCTGCAAGCGTCTCGTCCGCGCCGGCGAGATCGCCTGAGCGCGCAGCTTTTTCCAGTTGCGCGGCAATCGCGGCAATGCGATTCACGCGCACACTGCCCGCGGAACCCTTGAGCGCGTGCGCCGACATCCGCAACGACAGCGCGTCGCCGCTGCCAATCGCGCTCGCGATCCGCGTGATCTGCGTTTGCGCGTCGTCGAGGAACAACTCGATGATCTCGCCAAGCAGTTTGCGGTCACCATTCACGATGGACAGCAGTTCCTTCATGTCCACGCCCGATGAGTCATCGACCGGTGCGGTGTCCATCGTCGCAAGCGGCTCCATCGTGATGAACAATGCTGCCGGCGAAATGGGTTTCGCGACGTACGCGTCCATGCCGGCCGCGATGCATTGCTCGCGATCGCCGCGCATCACGCGTGCCGTCATCGCGACGATCGGCGTGCGACGACCGAGCGATTTCTCGAGATCGCGAATCACTGCCGTCGCGGCGATGCCGTCCATTTCGGGCATGTGAATGTCCATCAGCACCACATCGAACGGCATGCGGCGCCATGCCTCGACGGCCTCGAGTCCGTTCTCCACGGTCGTGACCTCATGACCGCGCATCGTCAGCAAACTCTTCGCGAGTTTTTGCGTGACGGTATTGTCCTCCGCGAGCAAGACGCGCAGCGAGCACGCGGCTTTGCCCATACGCTGCAACTGCTCGGATTTGTCCGCGGGCGCAGTCAACAGCGGATCGACGATCCCCGGAATCGAGGACAGCGTGTGCGGCGTGGGTCGTCCGGGCGCGCCTGCGGCGGGCGGCACGATTTTGACGTGCCGCGCTCCATCGCGCGGATCCGGAATCCTGTGGCCCATGAAGCCTCGAGTATCGTCGGGTGGGGCGTCCCCCATTACACCACTGTGAAGGCTAGGGGTCACTACGCCGTCCACGGGTGAGAGCCGTCACCCGGGGGCTGGGTCACGTCACAACTACGACGTGACAGTCACATCACGTGAGAAACTGGGGCTCGGTCGGACGTGATATGTGATACCCCTGGGCGAAATCGGCCCCTGCGCCGTGCACCCACGCGAGCTCCTCTGCGGACTCGATCCCTTCGGCGATCGTTTTGATGCCGAGTGGGTTGGCGATCTCGATGATCTTCTGTGCGATCAGCGCCTTGTAGCCGTCGGTATGCACACCGCGCACCAACGCCATGTCGAGCTTGATGTAATCCGGGCGCAGCTGGTGCACGAGATTGAGCGACGAATACCCCGCGCCAACGTCGTCGAGCGCCACGCCAAATCCCGCGTCTCTATACGCAGCGAGGATGCGCTGCAGCATATCGAGGTTGATCGTGTGATCCGCTTCGGTCACTTCGAAGACGACGCGTTCACGCGCAATGCCCGCGGCATCGATGAGGCGCACCGTGCTGTCTACGGCTTCGACGGGATCGTGCGCCGTTCCGGGGCAAATGTTGATGAACACACGCTCGGAGACGGCACCGTTCGCGAGCGCTTTGATTGTCGCGTCGCGTGCCGCGTGATCGACTTGCGCCAGCATGCCGCATGCGCGCGCAACGTCGAGGATGTATCCGGGATAGAGCACGGTCGAGTTGCGTCCGAGACCACGCATGAGCGCTTCGCGCCCGAACACCGCGCCCGGATCACCGGTACTCACGATCGGCTGAAACACCGTTGTCAAGCGATGATCGTCGAGCATTTCGTGCAGCCAACTCGATTGGCTGACGAGCGAGAATTGCGTGAACGAGTGCACGTTCGGAAAATCCGCGGTCGACAAATCGGCGCCGTCGGACTTGAACAACACGCGCAAGTCATCGGCTTCGAGCTGCGTCAGTATGCGACGCACCGGCACCGCGAGCTCGCGCAGCTTTTCCCACTCGTCATCGACGAGTACGCAGTTCCCTTCGGCGAGCTGAAACCGGAACGCGTTGCGTGTCAGATAGTGAACGACTTTCGCTTGCGATTCGAGATCGTGAAACCACATGTACAGCCGGCCGAAACCGAATGGCGTCGGTGGCGATTTCCTTCGTCTCGCATCATGCAACCGAATGGCTGGTGTTAATGCCATCGATGCCTTTGAAGGAGCGACTCGCTTGACTCGCTTGACGTGCGCGGCCGTCGTCGGGGGCGTCTTGTCGTTGCGTCTCATTCACACGTCGCATGCCTGTGGTTGTACAGACGGACATGCCAAGTGTTCGGCACAGAAATGCGGCAGAAACAACGCGAGGTGTGACAGCAGTCACACCTCGCGTTCGACCTTCTCCACAAACGTCAAAAAACGTGTCAGTTCATTGCACTACTTCACGCCATAAATCGCGTTGAAGAGAAACTTGAACGTGCCGTGCGGCTGTGCACGGAAGAGGATCTCGGGGCCGAACAAGTAGAGCGTGCCTTGGCCGACGTTCGCCTGCGCAGCAGCGACGCCGTCCTTGAGATAATTCTGTCCCCACGCCCAGCCACTCTTGAGCGGCGTTGCGGACTCGAACCACGCGATCGGTTTCACACCGCGCGCTGCAGCGTCGGCACCGAGCTTGAACACCGGACTGTCATCGAAGAACACGTTCGCACGCGCGTTCATGCCCGACGCAATCGCAAGCGTCGTGTCGACGGCGACTTCGAGCACCGAACCCGGGATGTAGATCTTCGAATTCGGAAGCGCGACGCCGTTCTCAACGAGATGATCGTCGACCGGCAATCCAAGAATTCGCGCAAGCGACGTCGATCCACCGATGGTGACCACACGCCCGCCGCCTTCGATGAACGCTTTGATTTGCGGAATCGTGCGCTCGGTCGTAATGCTGCCCTGCTGCGCTTGCAGTTCGGGCGGGAGCGGAACAGCGGCACCGCGGCCACCGCCACCTGCGCCCGCTCCGCGACCACCGCGACCACCGCCACCGCCTGCGCTGTCAGCCGGCGGTGCATCGCCACCGCGACCGCCGCCGCGACCACCACCGCCGCCGGTGATTGCGCCGCTCACGAATACGAGCACGTCGTACTGCGCATTCAGATTGCCCGCGTCGAGCATTTGCGGATACACGCGCGTGAACGGCACTTCGAATCGCTCGAGCATGTAGCGCGTCCAGCCTTCGGGCATCATGCCGCCGAACCGATCGAACAAGCCAACGCGCGGCGCGCGCACTTGCGACACGTTCGTGGGACGCGCGCCCGTTGCAACGCGTAGTCCCAGCGTGCGCGCCGCATCACTTACGATCGCATCGGCCGCACCACCGCGTGCAACGACCCACGTGCCCTGCGAAACCGTGCCCGCGCCATTCGTGCGGAAGACCGGCACGTTCGCCTTGTACAAACGATTCGCGAGTACAACGGCGTCATTCTGCGCGGGATCGATCAGGTACGCCGCGCCACCAGCCGTTACCGTGCGAGCAACCGGCGTCGCGAAATCGTCATAGCGCAATTTCACGAACGGCCCATCGAACGCTTCAAGAACGCGGTCGAATTGCACGCCCATCTGCAACGCCACCGTCCAGCCCGCCACGTCGTACGGCGCTGTTGGATTCGCACCGGGATACGCAAAGTCGTCCGGGTGATCTTGCGGCTCGAACATGTCGAGCACCATCGGACGGAACGCCTGCGCAGTCTTTACCACGAACGAGCCCGCGGGATACTGCTTCCCACTCACCGTGAACGGCGCGGTTGCGCGCTGTACATCGATGCCGGTGTACTGCAGCACGCGCATGAACTTCGCGGCCGTGCCGAAATCGCGTTGATCGGCGGAGAGGATGTATCCGCGCGGATCGCGCGTCGCAGGCGTCTGCAACAGCTGCGCCATTTGCTCCGGACCCGCGCGACCACCACCACCACCGCCGCGTCCGCCGCCTGCACCACCGCGTCCGCCGCCTGCTGCGCCGCACCCGCGGCCGCCGACGCCGAGGCTCTGACATGCGGCAATGATTTTGCGCGGCCACATCGTCCACGAATCCGCGTTGCCTTGCGCAATCGCGTCGCGGCCCATCGCGTAAATGTTGTAGCGCCACGTCTCGCCCATGCGCGACGCGAGATCGAGAATCGCTTTGTTTGCCGTAACGGAGTAATCGATCGACTGACGGAACTTCCACACACCCGGCTTCACTGGCAGCGGAAGATCCGCGCTCGGAATCTGCCAGCCCGGAATGAACGGCACAGTCGTCGGCGTGGGATTGCCAATCGTTTCCGTCAGAATGCCGATCTGATTATGGAAGTACGCCGTCGTGCGCAAACCACCGTTCCACCACGTCGAATAATTCGATCCCGTGCGCATCGTGCTGCCGCCCTTCTTTTCCTGCACCATGCGCTGGTGAATCGCGGCACCGACAAAATCCAAACCCGTCTTCATCAGCGGGTGGAGATTGAAGTTCATCGGATCGCGGAACGGTGGCGCAAACATCACCGCGCCCTGCGGTCCGGTCTGATGGTGGTTGTACATGATTTGCGGATACCACTCCGTGTACATCACGCGCGACACGTTGCGCGCTTCGGACGTGTTGTTCATGTACGAGTCGCGATTGTTGTCGTGACCCGCGTATTTCTCGTACAACCGCGGCAATCCACCCGTCGAACGCGCGAGTGTGTCTGGATTGCGCATGTACCAGTCCGAGACAAGCTGCATGCCGTCCGGATTCGCGTGCGCGAGCAGAATGATGCAGTCGTTCAGGAACCGCATCGTTTCTTCGTCAGTCGCGCTTACGAGTTGCCACGTGGTCTCGATGAGCTGCTGCGCGCCGAGCACTTCGGTCGCGTGCAATCCGCCATCGATCCACACGATGGTCTTGCCTTCCTTCGCGAGTTGTCGCGCCTGCGCGTCGGTCAATCCTTCCGCGCGCGAGAGCTGTTCGCTGATGCGACGATAACGCTCTTTGTTCGCGAGGTTCGCCGGTGAACTGACGATCGCCATCACTTGCGGACGACCCTCTTCGCTCAACCCGATCGTGTCGAGTTCCATGCGGTCGCTTTCACGCGCGAGACGCTGGAAGTACTCGAGGAACTTGGTGTAGTTCGGCAGCACGTAATCGGCACCGATGTCGTGGCCGAAGAACTGCCTCGGAGACGTTGGGCCCTGCGCGCCGAGCGCAGCGGCGCCCGCACACAAGAAGACGAGAAGACGGGAAGACGAGAAGACGAGACGCCGCATTCGATCGATCTCCTGCTGGTTGGGACGGTACGTGGCGGGGACGGGGTAAACCGGCGTACGCATCCGAGCATGACCGCGTTGTTGCACGATGCCCGGTGACAGACGCCGACAGCCGGGGTAACCTACGCGTAGAGCAACTCACCAGCATCCCCCGGGGCGTGCGGCGGAAACCGCGCGCAAAGACTACCGTGAGGCTGACACACCGATGAGCGCTCCTCTGCACCGCCGCGATTTCATTGCGCGCCTGGCCGTATTGCCGATCGTATCGGCGCTGGACTTCCGGACGAAGGCGGGCACGCGTCCGCCCATGACCGTTTACAAGACGCCGACCTGTGGCTGCTGCCGCGAGTGGGTCAAGCACGTCGAAAAAGCCGGCTTCAAGGTCACGGTCAAGGACATGGACAACGTCGACCCGATCAAGCGCGACCTGGGCCTCCCCGCAGCGCTGGCCTCGTGCCACACCGCGGTCCTCGGCAAGTACCTGATCGAAGGACACGTACCGGCCGACTTGATCGACAAACTCCTCGCGCAAAAGTCGAACGCGCGCGGACTCGCGATACCGGGCATGCCGCGCAGCGCACCGGGCATGGACATCCCGGGGGAGAAATACGACGTGCTCCTCATCGCCGCGGACGGGAAGACCAGCGTGTACGCCACGCGCTGAACGAGGGGCAAAGGGCAAGGGGAAGTCAGAAGTGCAAGGAACGCGTCACTGCCTTCCTTGCACTTCTGACTTTCCCTTTCCCTTCGCCCTTGGCATTCGCGCCTTGTAGTTTTGCGCCTCCCGTCACACGCTACGCTCAAATGCGAAAAGTCCTACCGCTGGCACTCGGCCTCTCCGTAGCCTGTTCTCCCGCTGCGCAGGATCCCGCTGACCTTCTCATAGTCGGGGGAAAGGTCTACACCTCCGACACGGCGCAGTGGAACGCCGAAGCCATCGCCGTCAAACAAGGCCGTGTCGTGTTCGTCGGCTCGCGCCGCGACGCGATGGCGTATCGCGGTGATTCGACGCAAGTCGAGGACGTGAATGGCGCGACGGTCGTCGCGGGTATCGTCGACGCACACGCGCACGTTGCGAACCTCGGATTGCGCGGCATCGATCTCATGGGCACGCAAACGTACGACGAGATCGTGCAAATGATCGCCGAGCGCGCAAAGACGACGCCGAAAGGTGAATGGATTCTCGGACGCGGATGGGATCAGAACGATTGGCCCGAGAAAGCGTTCCCGACGCATCAAAAACTTTCTGCTGCAGTACCGGACCATCCGGTTGCATTGACGCGCGTTGACGGACACGCGCTGCTCGTGAACGCGACAGCAATGCGGGCGGCGAAGCTCACCGCGTCGACACGCTCGCCCGAAGGCGGACAGATCGAGAAGGCGAACGGTGCGCCAACGGGTGTTCTGATCGACAACGCGATGGGCCTCGTACGCGGCGTCATTCCTGCGCCGACGGGCCAGCAAATGCGCGACGCTATTCTCGCCGCGCAGGAGCAAATGGTGCGCTGGGGGCTCACGGGCGTGCACGACGCGGGTGCGTCCGCGCTCGCGATGGACGCATATCAGGCGCTCGGCCGAGAAGGAAAACTTTCGGCGCGCTATTACATCATGCTGTCCGATGACGCCGCGCTGCTGAAAGAATGGTTTGCGCGCGCACCCGCGATCGGCGAATACGACGGACATCTCTGGGTGCGCATGATCAAGAGTTACATGGACGGCGCACTCGGTTCGCGCGGCGCTGCCCTGCTCGCGCCGTACAGCGATGACGCGAAGAACGTCGGACTGCTGCGCACGACACCGGAACACATCCAGGAACTCGCCGGGCAAGCACTGCAACACGGGTACCAACTCGGCGTGCACGCCATCGGCGACCGCGCGAATCAGCTCGTGCTCGACGCATTCGAAGCAGCGCTGAAAGCGAATCCCAAACCCGATCACCGGTTCCGCGTTGAGCACTCGCAGATTCTCGATCCGAAAGACATTCCGCGTTTCAAATCGCTCGGCGTCATTCCGTCCATGCAAGCGAGTCACCAGACGAGCGACATGTACTGGGCCGGCGACCGGCTCGGCGACACGCGGCTCAAAGGTGCATACGCGTGGCATGCACTGATCGAGTCCGGCGTGATCATTCCAAACGGCAGCGATTTTCCCGTCGAGAAAGTGAATCCGCTCATTTCGTTTCACTCGTCGATTTCGCGACAGGACGAAAAGAACTGGCCCGCGGGCGGCTGGCGTCCCGAAGAGCGCATGACGCGCGATCAAGCATTGCTCTCGATGACGCTGTGGCCCGCGATGGCCGCGTTTCAGGAATCGGAACTCGGCACGCTCACAGTGGGCAAGCGCGCGGATTTCGTCGTGCTCGATCAGGACATCATGACGATTCCCGCCGAGCAGGTGCTCGCGACGAAAGTGCTCACGACGTACGTCGGCGGCAAAGCGGTGTATCGGAGATGACGCCGTGATCACGCCACTTCCGCGCGCACTCGCGACACAACTGCTCCTCATTCGCACGGCGTTGCTCGCCGGGTTGCTGCTCTTTGGTGCTGCGACGTGGTACATCCGCCGCGGCACAACCATCGTCCCGATGCCGGCGGATCGCGCGCAACAGTTCGGGTACATCTTCATCGCGCTCGCAGTGTCGGCGCTCGGCGGAATGTTTTTCGTGCGCTCGCGACTCGAAAAGGGCGTGGAAGGCACGGCCGCAGTGCAGCAGTACATGACGGGATACGCGATGGCCGAAGGTACCGCGCTGTTTGGCGGCGTCACGTGGTACATGGGTGGCAACCAGAACTGGTACATCGCCGGCGTGTTGCTGATGGTCACGGCGTTTCAGATTCTTCCGATCAAACGCGAGAGCTGATCAGTGCGAGTTGTGTCGTTGCTGCCATCCGCGACGGAAATCGTCGGTGCGCTTGGTGCGATGGAGCATCTCGTCGGCGTAACGCACGAATGCGATTGGCCGCCGGTTGTGTCGTCACGCGCACGCGTCACGACATCCGCGGTTGATTCGACGCGAACACCGCGCGAGATCGACACGCAGGTCCGTGAACTCGCGAACGCCGGTACGCCGCTGTACGCGCTGAAAGAACGCACGATTCGCGATCTCCATCCCGATCTGATTCTCACGCAAGCGCTGTGCGAAGTTTGCGCGGTGCACGAAGGCGACGTGCGCTCCCTCGCGAGCGCGTTGTCGCCGTCACCGAACGTGGTCGCGCTCAACGCGACGACGCTCGACGCGGTGCTCGACGACATCAATAGGGTCGGCAGCGCGCTCGGGTTGCCCGAAGAAGCCGAAGAGCTGCTCGACGGATTGCACGCGCGGTTGAACAACGTGCATCACACGCTCAAGACCGCGAAGGCACCACGACCGCGTGTCGCGCTGGTCGAATGGTGCGATCCGTTGTTCACCGGCGGCCATTGGATTCCCGACATGATTCGCCGCGCGGGTGGCACCGACGTCATCGGCAAATCCGCGGAACGTTCGCGCACCATGAACGCCGGCGAATTGCGCGACGCCAATCCGGAGATCGTGATCGTTGCGCCGTGCGGTTACAACCTGCAGCGTGCAGCAACCGAGGCGCGCGCATTGCTTGCGCGGGACGATTGGTCCTGGGCACGCACGCGCGCCGTGTGGGCTATCGACGCAAATGCGTTTGCGTCACGCCCGGGCCCGCGCCTCGTTGAAGGCGTGGAGATCATGGCGCGCATGTTCAATCCGTCGTTGTTCACGCCACTCGACGCGGCGCACGCGATTCGCGTGAACGAACCCGCGAACTAACCCGCGCTAGCGGCCCATCGCGCGCGACGCAGCATCGCGCACGTCTTTCTCGCGATCGCCGGTCAGCGTTTGCAGTGTTGCCATCGCTGCGGGAGTGCGCGCATCGGCGAGCGCGCGCACTGCCGCGATGCGATACGCAGAGTTCTTGCGCCCGAACAGTCGTCCGTCTGGCTCCGCGGCGCGCGCGAGTTTCTGCACGGCTTCGCTCGTCGCAAAACGTCCGAGCGCGGCGATCTCCGCGAGCTGCACTTCGATTTCGGGTTCCTCGTCGATCGCACTCACGACAACGAGCGCCGCTTTCGCATTGCCTTTGCGCATCGACAGACCGTACACCGCCTGTAGTCTGATCTGCGCAGACGGATCCGCGAGCGCGCGATACAACGCGTCGACGGCGAACACCGACTCGAACCGCGCGAGTGCCGCGGTTGCCGCGCGACGCACGCGTTCATCGGCGTGCTTGAGCGTATCGGCGAGCGCGCGCTCAGCGCCGTCGCCGCCGAGTTCGCCGAGAACTTCGATAGCCGCACGCACCACGTACCAACGCTGGTCTTCGAGCAACTTGATTGCCGCGGGCACGGTCGCTGGTAACTCGCGCATCAGTGCGAGCAGGTCGCGCCGTTCGCCGATTGTCCGGGCACGCTGCAGCTCGTCGAACACGACGCGGGCGCCGTCGTCGCCGGCATGACGAAGCACCAGTCGCACCATCTCGCGCTGGTCTTCGCGTTGCAGAGCCGGCATGATCAACCGCAGCACCGGTGCGCGGAATACACGACGAACGGACACGAGATACGCGCGACGAATATCCGCGTCGGTGATCGACTGCTCGCGTTCGATCATCACAGCGACCCCGCGCAACACCATCGGCACGTTGCCTTGTCGCGCGTGAACATCGATCCGCCCAGCAAGTTCTTCGAGCACGGAGCTCGCGGACTTGGGATCCATCACTGCGGCGAGACGCTCGAACAGCGCGTCGAGCGTGTCGTCACCGGTCGTGCGGACGTCCGGTTCCGGTGCGGGCGGTGCGGGCTCCGGTTCGGCTGCCGCCGCAGGCGCCGCCACGGCAGGCGTGTCATCGACTTTCGCCGCCGCCTGTTCCGCTGCTGCGGCTTGTGCTGCGGCAGCTTCCGCGGCCGCGGACTCTGCGGCTGCGATCTCAGCGGCTTCGGCGGCGGCAGTGCGCGCTTTGTCCGCTTCGATCTCCGCAATCATTTCCGTGGTGAGCTGCGCGGTCTCTCGCGCGCGCGCCGGTGCCGCGGCTTCGCCCACGGATTCAATGCGAATGTTCTTCGGCGCGAGTTGCGTAATGCGCTGGACGAGCGGGTCGGGGCTCTCCGTCGCCACAACGCGTGCAACGCCGAGTATGTCGGCCGGAGCGGCGCCTTTGTCGATGTGCAGCGCGTACGACACTGCGCCGGACAACGCTTTCGCAACGGGTTCGACGCCCGTCAGGATTTCGGGGAGTGGTGTGCCGTTCGCGGTGAGCCGGCCGCCTTCCGCGCGCAGCGTGATGGCGCCGTCTTTCGCGGCCATGACCAGCGCGCGCAACGCGCCCTTCTGTTCGTCAACCGACTCCGGTTGACTCCGGATGAGCCACGTCAGTCGAGCGAAAAACCGTCCAAATAAGACCGAGAAATCCATCGATGGCTGGAGGGCAACTCGTCGCAGCGGTAACATACGCGACGATGATGAGAGCAACTACATGGCTGCGCGCCGCCGGCACCACGTTGATCGCGACGGCCTGCATCTGGGATCACGCGGGCGCTCAGCAAAGCGCTGATGCAACCCGGATCAAGCGCGACATCGAGGTACTCGCACACGACCGATGGGAAGGCCGTGCGACGTGCACGCCGGGTATCGATTCCGCAGCCGGATACATCGCAAAACGGTTTGCCGATTTGAAGCTGGCACCGGCCGGGTCGCGCGACAGCGCGACAGGCCGCATCGGCTTCATGCATCGGTACACCGCACGGCCGTCGGGGGGCCAGGCGCATTACGGCGTGAACGCATGCGCGGCCCAAAACGTGGCCGGCATCGTTCGCGGAACGGATGCGGCGCTCGCCAACGAGTTCGTGATCGTCGGCGCGCACTACGACCATCTGGGACGGTCGCTGGTGGGCTCGCGCGGAACCGTTTTGGGCGACCTCATTCACAATGGCGCCGACGACAATGCGTCGGGTACCGCGGCCGTGCTGGAGCTCGCGCGCCTGATCAGCGAACAGCCACTGCGCCGCTCCGTGTTGTTCGTGACGTTCAGCGGCGAAGAGTGGGGTTTGCTCGGCTCCGCGGATTTCGTGAGAACGAACATGCCCGCGGGCCGTGTGCAAGCGATGCTGAATTTCGACATGGTCGGCCGCCTGAAAGACGACCGCCTGCTCGTGTTCGGCGTCGGTACGGCGAGTGAGCTGGCCGGAATTGTCGCTGCGCAGAACAACGGCCCGCATGCGTTCAAGCTCGGCACGAATCCGGATGGAGCGGGACCGTCGGATCATGCGTCGTTCTACGCTGACACGATTCCGGTTCTGCATTTCTTCACGGATTACCACTTCGAATACCACAAGACGACGGACGCGGCAGCGCTCATCAACGCACCAGGCGAAGCACGCGTCGTCGAGTACGCACTGCGCGTCGCTCGCGATGTCGCCGACCGCGCACCGCTGACGTTCGTTGCGCAGACGCGCGCCCAGTCCACAGCGAGTTCATCGGGTGAACGGCCGTACCTCGGCTCCCTCCCTGACATGGCCGCAAGTGACGCGCCGGGTCTTCGTCTGTCCGGCGTCACGCCGGGCAGTCCCGGCGATGCCGGCGGGCTCAAGGCAAACGACCTCGTGGTTGAATTCGGCGGCAAACCGGTGACGGATCTCCAGTCGTATTCGGACGCGCTGAACGCGCACAAACCGGGTGACACGGTGCGCATCGTCGTCGTGCGCAACGGCGAGCGCGTAACGGTCACGGTGAAACTCGGCCGGCGCCAATAACAAACGCGCGGCATCTCGGCGCGCACGATTGCTCACACACACGGGAATTCCGATGCGGAAATTGCTTGTTGCACTCGCGGTCGTTGCGCCGCAACTCGCCAACGCGCAAGCGGCGCAAACGACGACGGTCATTCGCGCTGCGCGGTTGGTCGACGGCAGCGGCGCCGCGCCAATTGCGAATGGCGTAGTCGTTGTGCGCGGTGAGCGTATCGTCGCCGCAGGGCCCGCTGCGTCAGTCACTGTTCCCACCGGCGCGCGCGTCATCGATCTCGGTGATGCGACGATCATGCCGGGATTCATCGACGCGCACACACACATCATTGGTCGCGCGCTCAACGATCCGCGCAAAGACGGCGAAGCAACGCGCGATTACCCCGGATTGTCCGCAATACTCGGCGTCGAGAACGCACGACGCACGTTGTTCGCGGGATTCACGAGCATTCGCAACGTCGGTGCACCGCGATTCGAAGATGTTGCGCTCCGCTACGCGATCGGCGAAGGCGCCGTGCCCGGTCCGCGTATGCAAGCAGCAGCGCATTCGCTCGGTATCACCGGCGGACACTGCGACGAAAATGGATTCGTGCCCGGCATGTTCGATGGCGATTTCAGAACCGGCATCGCTGACGGACCCGATCAGGTGCGCGCTGCGGTCCGCTATCAGGTCAAGTACGGCGCCGACGTCATCAAGACCTGCGCGACGGGCGGCGTTCTCTCCGAGGGCGACGCAGTCGGCGTGCCGCAGTACACGTACGAAGAACTGAAAGCGATGGTCGACGAAGCGACGAAGCTCGAGCGCAAAGTCGCCGCACACGCACACGGTACCGAAGGCATCAAGATCGCCGTGCGCGCCGGCGTCGCGTCGATCGAACACGGGTCGTTCCTCGACGACGAAGGCGCGCGCATGATGGCGCAACGTGGAACGTTCCTCGTGCCGACGCTCATGGCCGGCGAGACGGTGGAGATCGCGGCGAAGAACGGCGTGCTCAAAGGCCTACGCGCGGAAAAGGCGCTGGCCGCGGCAGCAGCGATGCGCAACGGAATCAAGACGGCGATTCGCAATAACGTACCGATCGCGTTCGGAACGGATGCCGGCGTTGGTGCGCATGGAGCAAATGCGCGCGAATTCGAACTACTCGTCGAGTGGGGCGGCATGACGCCGCTGCAGGCAATCGCGACCGCAAACGCAGGCGCCGCAAAACTGCTTGGTTGGGAGAAGGACGTCGGCACACTCGCTGCGGGCAAGTTCGCGGATATCGTCGCGGTGCGCGGCGATCCGACGCGCGACATCAAGCTGTTGCGCACCATGGCTTTCGTGATGAAGAA
>DATELA010000013.1:0-12376 GCA_035277145.1 Gemmatimonadaceae bacterium
AAACTCTGCGCACAGCTCAGACATGGTCGCGCTGCGCTGCAAATACCGGCGGACAAACTCTCGGCGCTGAGACATAATGGTGATTTCACTCCACGGCACGGCCGCCTCCTTGAGGCAGCTGAACTTGCCGAAGTCCTCACCAATCAGCCCGGTCTATTCGCGTGCGATCCTGTCGGTCTGTACCCGAATGCAAGGATTCGCGGACGCCACGTCTTACACGCACGCGTAAACTCGCCACGCACACCACGTTAGCCGCAACGAGCACGCAGACGCGACGCGTTATGCTGCGCAGCTGAGTCTGCATAACGTCGCAACATTTGGTTTCGGACCTGGAGCATCCCGCGGATGGGGCGCACACCCCGCGCGGCGCGGCCACGCGTCCGCGGCGGAGCCGCACTAGCCCGGATACAGCGGAAACGCCCGCGCCAACGCGCGCACTTCACTCCGCACCGCTTCCGCCGCACCGCCGTCCTCCGGCGCCGCGACCACCCGCGCGATCAAATGCGCAATCGTGCGCATCTCACGCTCACCCATGCCGCGAGTCGTGACCGCAGGCGTGCCAATCCGAATACCACTCGTCACAAACGGCGACTCGGTCTCGCGCGGCACGGTGTTCTTGTTCACCGTGATCCCCGCAAGATCCAACGCCTTCTCGGCCACCTTCCCGGTCAACTTCTTGTTGCGCAAGTCCACCAACATCAAATGATTGTCGGTGCCGCCGCTCACCACATGGAATCCTTCCGTGATGAGCGCAGCCGCGAGCGCCTTCGCGTTCGCTACCACGTGCTCGCAATACGCCTTGAATGACGGCTGCAACGCTTCGTTGAACGCCACCGCCTTCGCCGCAATCACGTGCATCAACGGACCACCCTGAATTCCAGGGAAGTTCGCCTTGTCAATCGCCTTCGCATGCTCCGCCTTGCACAACACCATGCCACCGCGCGGTCCGCGCAACGTTTTGTGCGTCGTCGTCGTCACCACATCCGCGTGCGGAACCGGTGACGGATACAGCCCCGTCGCAACCAACCCCGCGAAGTGCGCCATGTCCACGAAGAAAATCGCGCCCACTTCTTTCGCGACGCGCGCAAACCGCTCGTAATCCAGCCGCCGCGAATACGCGGAATAGCCCGCAATGATCATCTTCGGCCGATGCTCGCGCGCCAACGACTCCATCTTGTCGTAATCGATGATGCCGTCGTCGTTCACTCCGTAATGCACAGGCTTGTACAACAAGCCGGAGAAATTCACCGGTGATCCGTGCGTCAAATGCCCGCCCATCGACAAATCCATGCCGAGCACAACATCGCCCGGTTTGCAGAACGCCAGATACACCGTCGCGTTCGCCTGCGCACCCGAATGCGCCTGCACGTTCGCGTGCTCCGCGCCAAACAATTGCTTCGCGCGATCGATCGCGAGCTGTTCGACCTCGTCAACCACTTCGCAGCCGCCGTAATACCGTTTCTTCGGCAACCCCTCCGCATACTTGTTCGTGAGCGGCGAACCCATCGCCTCCATCACCGCGGGCGACACAAAGTTCTCGCTCGCGATGAGCTCGATACCGTTGTTCTGACGCGCGATCTCCTCACCAATCAATCGCGCAATTGCAGGATCGCCATTCTTCAGCGCCGCGCCCGGCGGGCACCGGTCCCACGCAACCCAATCACTCATTCGCTCGCGCCCTCGTCGATTTTCGCAACACGCCGCGCATGCCGCCCACCTTCGTACGGCGTATCGAGCCACGCTTTCAAAATCGCAACGCCGTCTTCCTCACTCACAAAACGCGCGGGCACCACGAGCACGTTCGCATCGTTGTGTTCGCGCGCAAGCTTCGCAATGTCAGGATTCCACGCCACCGCCGCGCGCACGCCGTGATGACGGTTCGCCGCGTACGACATGCCGAGTCCGGTACCGCACAACAACACACCGCGCTGCGCTTCGCCGTCCTCCACCATCTTCGCCAACGGATGCGCATAGTCGGGATAATCCGTCGACGCCGGTGAATGCGTACCAAGATCCTGCACGTCGTAGCCGAGCGTGCGAAGCACGCCAGCCAGCTTCGCCTTCATTTCGAAACCGGCGTGATCGCTCGCGATCGGAATTCGCTCCGCCATTACGACTTCCGCGGCCACTGCGGCCACGTGCGCATCATGCCGCCCACCTGACCGACGCGACGCTCCGCGAGACGGTCCGCGGCGAGCGCCGTCGTAATTCCCTGCTCTTTCGCAATTTGAAACACGCCGAGCACTGTATCGAAGATCGCATCGGCTTTGCGCAGCGCACGCTCCTGCGTCCAGCCAACAAGTTCGGAATAGACGTTGATCACGCCGCCCGCATTCGCGACATAATCCGGTGCGTACAGGATGTTGCGCGTCACGAGCGCAGCCGCGTGCTTGTCGGGCACGTGCAACTGATTGTTCGCGCCACCCGCGACGATCTCCACCTGCAACTTGGGAATCGTGTCGTCGTTGAGAATTGCGCCGAGTGCGCACGGCGCAAAGATGTCCGCCTTCGCGCTGTACACCTCTTTGTCGCCAACCGCTTTGGCGCCGAACTCTTTCACGACGCGATCCACGCGCTCCGCGTGAATATCGGAAATGATCAGCTTCGCGCCGACGGCCGCGAGCTCTTTGCACAAGTAATACCCAACGTGACCAACGCCCTGCACGATCACCGTCTTGCCCGCGAGCTTCGTGCTGCCCCAGCGATATTGCGCCGACGCTTCGATCGAACGAAACACGCCGCGCGCAGTCACCGGTGACGGATCGCCGGACTTGTTGCCAAGCCCCGCCACGTAATCCGTTTCCATCTGCACATAATCCATGTCACTCGGCGACGTCCCCACATCTTCAGCGGTGATGTAGCGGCCGCCGAGCGATTCCACGAAGCGACCGTGCGCGCGGAAAATCAGCTCGCGGTTCTTGGTCTGGTTGTCGCCAAGGATCACCGCTTTGCCGCCGCCGAGATTCAAACCTGCGACTGCGCTCTTGTACGTCATGCCGCGCGCGAGACGCAGCGCATCGGTCATGGCCGCGTCGTCGGATTCGTAATTCCAGAAGCGCGTACCGCCGAGCGCGGGCCCGAGCGTCGTGTTGTGAATGGCAATGATGCCGCGGTAGCCCGACGCCTTGTCGTGGCACACAGCGACCTGCTCGTGCCCCATCGTGGATATTGTTTCGAAGAGTTGCATTGCGCTGAAGTGAGTTTGAGAGATGGCGAAACGCGACCGGCTACGCGTGCAGCAGCGCGCGTGCAATCACCATTCGCTGAATCTCGTTGGTGCCTTCGTAAATCTCCGTCACCTTTGCATCGCGGAAATACCGCTCCACCGGATACTCCTTCACGTACCCGTATCCGCCGAACACCTGAATCGCCTGCGTGGTCACCCACATCGCGGTTTCCGACGCGAGCAGCTTGACCATCGACGCCACTGCGCCAACGCGCTCGCCGCGATCTTTTGCGCTCGCCGCGGAATGCAACAACGCACGCGACGCGTGCACGCGCGACGACATATCGGCGAGCTTGTGCTGGATCGCCTGAAAATCAGCGATGGGCCGCCCGAACTGCTTCCGTTCTTTTGCGTACGCCACGCTCGCATCGCACGCAGCGCGCGCGATACCAATCGCTTGCGCCGCGATTCCCAGGCGGCCGTGCTCGAGTGATTGCATGGCGTACTTGAAACCGCGTCCTTCTTCGCCGAGCAAACGATCCGCGGGCAAACGCATGTGGTCGAACACGATCTGCACGGTGGGCGATGAGCGTAAACCGAGCTTGTTCTCTTTCTTGCTCACGCGAAAACCTGGCATGTCGGGCGTGACGATGAACGCGGAGATGCCTCGTGAACCGCGGCGCTCTTTCGGCGAGTCCGTGCGCGCCATGACCATGATGAGGCCGGCGACGTTGCCGTTCGTGACCCACGATTTTGTACCGTCGAGCACCCAGCAATCACCATCGCGACGCGCCTGGCATCGCAACGCAGCGGCATCCGAACCCGCGTCGGGTTCGCTCAACGCAAACGCGCCCAGCAATTCGCCGTGCGCGAGTTTCTTCAGGTACTGCGTCTTCTGTGCTTCAGTGCCGAACGCCGCAATCATTTGCGACGGCAGCGTGTTGTGGACGGAAAGCAGAACGGCCGTCGATGCATCGACGGCCGCGATTTCCTCCATGGCGAGCAAATAGGTAAGCGTATCAAGCCCGAGACCGTCGTACGTCTCAGGAAGGAGCATACCAAGAAAGCCAAGTTCGCCGAGCTTCTTCACGACGGATGGTTCGAAATGCGCGTCGCGATCCCACTGCGCGATGTTGGGCGCCAGCTCGGTCGCGGCGAACTCGCGCGCCGTCTGGACGATTGCTTGTTGCTCTTCGCTCAGTGGAGTCAGAAGCATCGGAGCGAAAATTAGTGGCAGGCCGCGATGGGTCTAGCTCGACCCCACTACCGCCTACCGACTACCGCCTAAACCCCATAGCTGTAAAATCCCCGCCCCGCCTTCTTACCCACCCAACCAGCATCCACATACCGGCGCAGCAACGGGCACGGCCTATACCTGGGATCGCCCAGCCCCGCGTGCATGACCTCGAGAATCGCGAGGCACGTATCGAGGCCGATGAAATCGGCGAGCGCAAGCGGGCCCATGGGGTGGTTCATGCCGAGCTTCATGACAGTGTCAATTGCTTCGGCAGTGCCGACGCCTTCCATGAGGCAGAACGCGGCCTCGTTGATCATCGGCATGAGGATGCGATTCGCGATGAAGCCGGGATAATCGTTGGCTTCGACGGGCGTTTTGCCGAGCGCTTTCGCGAGCGCGACGACCTTCGCCGTCGTCGCATCGGACGTGGCCTGGCCGCGGATCACTTCGACGAGCTGCATGACCGGCACGGGGTTCATGAAGTGCATGCCGACGACGCTCTCCGGCCGCTTGGTGCGCGACGCAATCTTCGTGATCGAAATCGAACTCGTGTTCGACGCGAGAATTGCGCCCGCGTCCGCGTGCTTGTCGAGGTTTTCGAAGATCGAAAACTTGAGATCGGGCCGTTCCGTCGCTGCTTCGATGATCAACGACGCGCCTTTCGCGCCGTCGAGTCCCGTCGCGTCAGTGATGCGTCCCAACGCGGCATCCTTTGCGGCCGCGTCGATGGTGCCCTTCTTCACCTGACGGTCGAGGTTGCCACTGATGGTGGTGCGCGCCTTGGCGAGCACGTCGCGCGATACATCAATGATTGTGACCGGATGGCCGGCAACCGCGAACACGTGCGCGATGCCGTTGCCCATTTGTCCAGCGCCGACGACGGCAATGCGGTCTGTCATGGTCGCGTCCTAAACCGCTTCGACCGACAGCGCGACGGCGTTGCCGCCGCCGAGACACAACGTCGCGAGGCCAGTTCCCGCGCCGCGCTGCTTCATTGCGTGCAGCAGCGTCACGAGCACGCGCGCGCCGCTGGCACCAATCGGATGTCCGAGCGCAATCGCGCCGCCGTTGACGTTCACGCGATCCCAATCCCAGCCGAGTGCGTCGCCGTCGGCGAGTGCCTGCACGGCAAACGCTTCGTTGGCTTCGATGAGTTGGTAATCACCGATTTTTGAACCCGTTTTCTTCATCAGGTTCTGCACCGCAACGATGGGCGCGAAGAACAAATCCTGCGGATCACCGCCGCCCGATGCATAACCCGTGATGCGCGCGAGAATGTTGAGTCCGTGCGCGCGCGCGTACGCTTCCGACACCACGATTACCGCGGCGCCACCATCGTTGAGTCCCGGCGCATTGCCCGCGGTGACGCTGAGCTTGTCAGCGGGAATGTCTTTCGGCGCGTCCTTTGCAAACGCGGGCTTGAGTTTCGCGAGCGCTTCGAGCGACGTGTCCGCGCGCGGCGATTCGTCGGTCTTCACAATCGTCGGCTCTTTGCGTCCTGCGATCGTGACAGGTGCAATTTCCGTTTCGAACTTTCCGGAGTTCATTGCCGCAACCGCTTTCTGGTGCGACTTGAGCGCGAATTCGTCCTGACGCGCGCGATCGACGCCGGCTTTCCTCGCCGTGTATTCCGCGTGGCCGCCCATGTGCCGCTGATAGAACGAACACCACAGTCCGTCGCGAATGACGCCGTCGGCCATGGACTGATCGCCGAACTTCACGCCCGTCCGCGCGCCGTACATATAGAAGGGCGCGCTGGACATGGATTCCTGTCCGCCCGCGACGACCACGCGTTGATCGCCCGCGCGAATCGCTTGTGCCGCGAGCATCACCGCCTGCAAACCGGACCCGCACACCTTGTTCACCGCAAACGCGGGCACGGTGTTCGGTACTCCCGCTTTGATGGCCGCTTGTCGCGCGGGCGCCTGCCCCGTGCCGCCCTGTACGACGTGGCCCATGATGACTTCGTCGATGTCGGCCGCGTTGACCTTCGATCGTTCGAGCGCCGCCTTGATTGCAACGGCACCAAGGTCAGGCGCGCTCAACGCACCAAGTCCGCCGAGAAAACGGCCGATGGGCGTGCGGGCAGCGCCGACGATTACGGGAGTTGTGTCAGGATTCGTCACGGAGTTTCTGGCCTCGTTGCCGGAAAGCTAACCGAGGAGCGAGAAGCGAAACGGAAGGGATGAGCAGCGAGTTGAAGAAAAGAGACGTGAAGGGGGAGAACCTCAATTCTCACCCTCCCCGCCTCGCCTTCTTCCAACTCGCTTCTTGATCCTCTGTTTTCGCTCCTCGCTCCTATCAGTTCAGCGGCGGGCGCGCGTCGAGTTGAATCCGATGGTCGCGCCAATCGCCGGCAACAACACTTGCGTCGCTTCCGCCGCTTTGCGCGCAAACTTTCGCCCACCGGATTCGCCCGCTTTCGCGGGAGGCAACAACACGCGATTCAGCGCCAGCGCGGTCACGAATCCGATGCCGGTGCCAAGTACTGTCGTGCCGAACTCGCCTGTTTGGTCCTGAATGGATCCGATGCCGTACACCGCGCCCGCCGTCGCGAATCCGCCCGCCGTGTACCCAAACGTCTGGCGAATCACGGACCACGCCGCGTCGTTGTTGTCGCGCACAAACACATCGGCTACGTGCGTACCGACGAAACGTCCCGCGAAATAACCGACGTAGCCCGCGTACATCCCGCCGACGACTTCACCACCGACGCGCCAAACTTCCAGCGCGGGTTTCTCCGCTTCCTGCGCGACGATCGTTGATGGATTCGCGCCGGCGGCGGTCGCGAGGATCGTTGCGAGCGCGGCCGCTCTATGTACGCGACGCAATTTCGCCCACCACGCGCGTAATGAACTCGTCGACCGCAATAATGTCCTGCTTTTTGCCGGTGCCGCGCGCGCGAATCGCGAGCGTGCCCTGCTCCGCTTCGCGTTTCCCAACCACGGCCATGTACGGAACCTTCAGCATTTCAGCGTTTCGAATTCGATAGTTGAGCGTGTCCGTTCCATCATCGCAATGCGCGCGCACGCCTGCATCGGCGAGCTTTTTGGTCACTGCGTGCGCGTGCTCGTTCAAATCGGTCGCGATCGGAATCACGCGCACTTGCTCGGGTGCCAGCCACACTGGAAACGCACCCGCATAGTGCTCGATGAGTCCGCCAACAAATCGCTCCATCGATCCAACCAGCACGCGATGCAACATGATGGGACGGTGCCGCGCGTTGTCTTCGCCTATGTATTCGAGTGCGAAACGCTCCGGAAGGTTGAAATCGAGCTGTACGGTCGGCCCCTGCCACTTTCGTCCGATGGCGTCGATGAGCTTGAAGTCGAGCTTGGGCCCGTAGAACGCGCCGCCGCCCGGGTCGATCGTGAATTCCTGATTCCGCTCGCGCAGCACGCTCTCGAGCGTACCAATCGCGCGGTTCCAGGTTTCTTCGTCGCCGAGCGCGTTTGACGGACGCGTCGCAAGTTCGATGGTGTACGGATAGCCGAACGCGGTCAGCATTTCGTGCACGAGTTCGAGCAGACGCACGATCTCGCCGCGCACTTGTTCGGGTGTGCAGAACACGTGCGCGTCGTCCTGCGTAAATCCGCGCACGCGCAGCATGCCGTGCAGCACACCGCTGCGTTCGTAGCGATAGCACGTACCGAACTCCGCGAACCGCAGCGGCAAGTCGCGATACGACCGCTGCTTCGCCTGGTAGATGCAGATGTGTCCCGGGCAATTCATCGGCTTCGGACGATACGCGCCGCCTTCCACGTCCATCGCTCCGAACATCCCGTCTTTGAAGTTCACGAGGTGCCCGGAAATCTCGAACAACTTCTCGCTCATGATGTGCGGCGTGTACACGAGATCGTATCCGTGCCGCCGAATCAAATCGCGTTCGTAATTCTCGATCTCGTTGCGAATGATGCCGCCGCGCGGATGCCAGAGAATGAGTCCCGGTCCAACGCGCTGATCCACCGAGAACAAGTCCAGCGCCTGTCCGAGATGGCGGTGATCGCGTCGCTTCGCTTCTTCGATCTGGTGCAAATGCGCGGCGAGTTCATCGGCGGTCCAGAACGCCGTGCCGTAAATGCGCTGCAGCATTTGCCGCTTTTCATCGCCGCGCCAATACGCGCCCGCGGTGTGCAGCAATTTGAAATGCTGTAACCAACTGGTGTCGGGCACGTGCGGACCGCGGCACAAATCGACGAACGGTCCGTCGGTATACGTCGAAATGATTTCGTCCGCGCCAAGATCGTCGATGCGCTCGAGTTTGAGCGGATCGTCGGCAAAGAGTTTCTTCGCGTCCGTGCGATTGACTTCGGCGCGCACGAACGGCAGCGACTCGCCAACCACGCGGCGCATTTCGTCTTCGAACGCGGCGAGATCGTCAGGCGTGAACGGCTGTTTGACTTCGAAGTCGTAGTAAAAGCCTTCGTCGATCGCTGGACCGAATCCGATTTTCGCATCGGGGCGCAGCTTGCGCACCGCCGTCGCGAGAATGTGCGCCGCCGAATGGCGCAGCACCGCGAGGGCGCGCGGATCCTTCTTTGTCAGAACGACGAAAGCTCCGTCGCCACGCAGCGGAGTACCGAGGTCTTGCACCTCGCCATTGACCGCAACGGCGACTGCATCGCGCGCGAGACGCGGCCCGATCGACTCCACCACCGTACGAGGAAGAGTGCCTGCGGGAACTTCGCGTTTGGCGCCGTCGGGGAGCGTAAGAACCAGCTGTGCGCTCACACCGAGGGTCCGAAAAATGGGACAATCGCGCGCCCGTACACGAGGCACAGTGTGATCCCCGCGGCGAGCACGGCGACAATCAGCAGCCAAGGCGCGGCGCGACGCAGAAGCGACGCGGCGGGCATTCCCGTAGCGATAGTCAGGCGCATCTATGGTGAACGGTGTAGTGTTTAAGCTAGCCGTCGCAACGGTTTTCTCGCCATAGCAATTCTGCCATCGATCTCGTGACACGCGTCGTCCGTCGTTCATCGTCCAATCCCGCATTGTGGCTCGCCGCCGGCGCAGCCGCGGGAATCGCACTCGCCGTCCTGCTCGCCAACCGGCGCGGCGGTACACGGAACATCACGCGCCGCGTTCGCGGGCTGCTCTCATCTGCGTCACGGTTCATGCGGAGCATGGACGACGTGTACCACGACGCCTACGACGACGAACCAGCCGATGCCCCTCCCGCTCGTGCATCGGCGTCGCGGCCGGACGTACCGAGCGTCGATGAGCGCGTATTGCAGGCGTTTCAAAACGACCCGGTGCTGTCTGAACGCGCCATCGAAATCGACGAGCCCGAACCCGGTACGATCGAACTGACGGGGCGCGTGCCGAGCGCGCGCGACGCCGCGCATGCGGTCACCATTGCGCGCGGTACGCCCGGCGTGACCAGCGTGGAGAACCGCCTGCGTGTTCGGGAGCGATCGCGACGCTAGCAGGCGGTTAGCGGCCAGTTAGCGGCCAGTTAGTTTTTCACCATGACATCAGTGCAGGACCGAACGACACTCCCGGACCGATTCGACCCGGGCGCGACCGAACGCGCGCTCTACGCTGCGTGGGAATCCGCGGGAGTGCTGACCGCTGATCCAGCCGAGAGCTCGCGTGCGCGGGGTACCCGGTCCCCCTTTGTCGTCGTCATTCCGCCGCCAAACGTCACAGCGGTGCTTCACATGGGGCACGGGCTCAATGACACCGTGCAGGACGTGATTGTGCGATGGCGTCGCATGGCCGGTGACCTGACGTTGTGGGTACCGGGAACCGATCACGCCGGCATCGCAACGCAAAACGTCGTCGAAAAGCAGCTCGCTGCCGAAGGCAAGACGCGCTTCGACCTGGGTCGCGACGCGTTCGTTGATCGCACGAAAAAGTTCGTCGAAGAAACCGGCGGCGTAATCCTGCAGCAGCTGCGCGCGCTCGGTTGTTCGTGCGATTGGACGCGCACGGCGTACACGTTCTCACCGGAATTATCGCGTGCGGTGCGCGAAGCGTTCGTGACGTTGTTCGAACGCGGGTTGATTTATCGCGGGCATCGCGTCATTCACTGGTGTCCGCGCTGTCTCACGTCGTTGTCCGATGAAGAAGCCGAGTTCAACGACGAGAACGGGAATCTGTATCACATCACGTATCCGCTCGTCGACGATCCGTCGCGCTCGATCACGATCGCAACAACGCGACCCGAGACGATGTTGGCGGATGTCGCGGTTGCTGTGCACCCCGACGATGATCGGTACAAGGATCTTGTCGGCAAGATGGTGATGTTGCCCGTCGCGAACCGGCCAATTCCGATTATCGCGGACGAATACGTGGATCGCGAGTTTGGAACGGGCGCGCTCAAGATCACGCCTGCGCACGACGCAAACGATTTCGAAGTTGGCCTGCGGCATAAGCTGGACATGCCAATCGTGATTGATGCCGAAGGCAAGATGATCTCAGGCGACTCATTGCCCACGACCCAATACTCAATACCTAAAACGCTGTTGGGCTTGGATCGCTTCGAAGCACGCAAACAGGTCGTGATTCAGCTTAAGGGTCTGGGCCGCCTCGAAAAAACTGAGCCGCGCTCGCACGCTGTGCGCCGGTGTTATCGCTGCAACACGGTGGTCGAACCGCGTTTGTCAGATCAGTGGTTCGTGCGCATGAAACCACTCGCCGAGCCCGCGCTGGCTGCGGTGCGCGACGGACGCATTCGCGTGCTGCCGGAGCGCTGGGAAGCCGTGTACATCCAGTGGCTCGAAGGCATTCGCGACTGGAACATCTCGCGTCAATTGTGGTGGGGCCACCGCGTGCCCGTGTGGTACGACGGCGCGGGCAAACCGCACGCGTTCCGCGAAGATCCGTCGCCCGAAACGATCAAGAAGCTCGACCTCAAGTACCAGGACGAGGACGTATTCGATACGTGGTTCTCGTCGTGGTTGTGGCCGCTGTCGACGCTCGGCTGGCCGGACAAAAACGCGGCCGATCTCAAAGCCTTCTATCCGACCGACGTACTCGTCACCGCGCCCGAGATTCTGTTCTTCTGGGTCGCGCGCATGATTTTCGCGGGCTACCAGTTCGCGGGCGAAGCGCCGTTTCACACCGTGTATTTGCACGGCACGGTGCGCGACACGCAGCACCGCAAAATGTCCAAATCGCTCGGCAACGGCATCGATCCGCTCGATGTCATCAAGCTCTACGGCGCCGACGCGTTGCGATGGACGGTCGTATCCGGACTCGGCATGGGCACGGACGTCATTCTCGATCCGCAGGATCTCGAGAAGTCGTTCGCGCCCGGCAGAAACTTCGTCACGAAGTTGTGGAACATCGCGCGATTTCTGTTGCAGAACATCGGCGATCGCACACCACCTGCTCTCGATACGATCGACGCGAAGTCATTTGCGTCGGCAGACGCATGGATTTTGTCGCGACTCGACGCCGCAATCGCAGAATGCGACGCGGCGCTCGGCGGTGCGCGACCACCGAACGGCGCATGGCCGCTCGACGAACGTTTCCGCGGATTGCGTCTCGACGAGTACGCTGAATCCGCGCGGCGTTTTGCGTGGAACGAACTCGCGGATTGGTACGTCGAGGCGGTGAAGCCGCGGTTGCAAAGCGCCAGCGCAGATGGCGACGTGGCGCGCGCCGTGTTGTTGCACGTGTTCGATCAGGCCCTCCGATTGCTGCATCCAATCGTGCCATTCATTACAGAGGCGCTGTGGCAGCGATTGCCCGGACGGCCCGCGGGCGCGTTCATCGCGACCGCCGCGTGGCCACGTCCACGCGGCGGAAGCGTTGAACGCGCCCGCGAGTTCGATCGGTTGCGCGAAGTGGTCGCCGGCATCCGGCAGATACGCGGCGAGTACAACGTGCCGCCCGCGAACATGCTCAACGCAACGATTGTCGGCGCGCCCGATCTTGAGCCCGTGATCGCGCGCGAGCGTGCGTTCGTCACGCAGCTCGCGCGCACCGACATCACCTTCGCCGCCGCCGCGCCAGCAGGACCT
>DATELA010000014.1:0-20420 GCA_035277145.1 Gemmatimonadaceae bacterium
AATGGCGCGCGTTGATTGCGAATGCCCGTGCTGCTCGAGTTGCGAATGCGGGTACATCGCAAGCGTCAACACACCCGCGCCTTCGGCGTCGAGCAGCAAGCGGTATACCGCTGCATCCAACTGGCGAAGGTTGTTCGGCCAGCGTTCGTGTTGCAGCGCCTGCAGGAGCGCCGGTTCGATCTCCGGCGGCGTTGTGTAGCCGCACTCTGTTGAATGAGCGCGCACAGCGTCGCGCACGAGATCGGGAATGTCCGCCTGTCGCTCGCGCAGCGGTGGCACGCGCACGCGAAACGTTTCCAGTCGCGCGTACAGGTCGGGAAGGAACGAACCCTGATCAACCAACGTCGCAAGCGGGATGTTTGTCGCGGCAACGATGCGAACGTCGACGGCGACGTCGCGGTCGGTCCCCATTGGCCGCACCTGATGCGCTTCAATGGCGTGCAGCAGCCGTCGCTGAACCACCGGCGACGCTTTGCCGATCTCGTCGAGGAAAAGCGTGCCGCCATGTGCAGAGGCAAACATTCCCGCGCGACTCGCCCGCGCGTCGGTGAACGCGCCAACGACGTGCCCAAAGAGTTCCGATCCGGCGAGCGTGTCGTCCACTGACGACAACGCGACGGCGTGATACGCACGGCCGACGCGCGGTGATTGGTCGTGCACTCGTCGCGCGAGCAAGGTCTTGCCGGTTCCTGATTCGCCTTCGATGAGTACCGGCACGCCCGAGCGCGCGTATCGGTCGAGCATCGCCAACGCGAGAACGTACGCGTTGCTGCGATGCGGATGATGCTCCGACGGCGCGATGGACCTTTGCGCGTCGACGCGCTCCGGTGTCAGCATTCCAGTTCCAGTCCCGCGATACGAGCAAAAACTCCCTGCGTCGAGAGTCATGGTGCGGCGCACGCGCACCGATGCGAAGGTGCTACAGCCGCGGGTCTGATTTCTACACCACACCCCCGGGGTCGGGTCAAGTGGGGTGTCACGCGCTGCCACAAACCTGTTTCACAGATGCGCACGTGTTTGATGCGTCATTTGTCGCATCAAATTCAGGCGCGTGCGCGCTGCGTCACGTTGTGTGCGCGCTGCGTCACGTTTAGCGCACCGCGACCGTGGATCCGGAGATGCGCGTCGCTCGCGGACTGTCCCCGCGACATGACGGTCGCGCCGTTCTAGGGTGCTGTCACATTGAGTTCCTGCAACTTGATCGCGCTCGCGATGTTGGCGTCCATCATGCGGAGCGCCGAGGGCGATACGGCGCGCGCGCGCAACGCATAGAGCGACGTGGCAACGCGAGTCCGCCCTCGACGAGACCACCCGGACAATCGCAGCTCCTTGAGAAATCGCGTGTACGCGGTAAACGCCAACGGATCGGAGCAACCCATCACGGCCATGTTGCGCGCGACGCGCGCCGAGACTAAACGCACGAGACCAAGCGTGAGTGCGCGCTTAATGAAGGCCAGCGGCATCATGCCAGGCGTGATATGGTCAGGATCTGCGGATGCGCGGCTTGGCCCGCTCAGCTCGGAAACCCTGCGCATGAACTCCGTGACAACTGGATCGCTGGGGTATTCGCACCACTTGGCGCTCTCAGTCACTGGACTTCCGCGCCGCTAGCGTTGTTCGCCGACTGTGTGCTGCGGCGTTTTCTCGAAGCCCAGCGCGCGAGCATCAGCAGCGGAATGCCCGACGTGAGCCCGAAGATCGGTAGCAGCGACACGCGCCGCTCGAGCACCGCGCGCCGGGGATCGTTCGCATCGTAGAACACGGTGACGCGAGCGCCGACGGGATAACGCTTCCGCGCGCGCGCGACGTTGCGGCCGGAGTGGTGGAGTGAAATCACGGTGCCTTTGTACGCGACATCGTCGCGCGTCGTGAACGCATACACGACTGCAAGGTGCCGCGCGCGCACTGGAGTCTCGGATGAGAACTTCGTCGGTCCGTTTTGTCCGATAACTGTGTCTACAACGCTCGCCGCCGCGATCTCGCCAACTGTCCGCGTCCAACCAAACACACGTACGTCGTCGTACAGCCGATACAACGAACTTCCGACGAAACCGAAGCCGCCCGCAAACGCGAACATCGCGACAAGACGATACGAGTTCGCGGCGCGTATGCGATGCGAGGGATCGCGCGGCAACGGTGCCGATGCGCCGATTCCAAAGGTGGCGTCCACGAACGAAGACTACGAAGCAACGAGCCGGGAGTTACGCACCGCGCTCTTCCCACCAACCGATGCCCGTGCGTCCGCGACCATCGTTGCCGATACCAGCCGCGCTCACGTACGCCAGACTCGCGAGCAAACCCGGGCCGGCTCCCAGTGCAATCGCACGGACGTCGACTTCGCGCGCGAGTAGCATCGCAATCACTCCGCCGACTACAGCGCCCGCGATTGGAAACAGCGCGCGGCGCATGATCGTGCTGTGCCGTCTCGACAGGGCGTAGGACGCGGCCAGTCCCGCAAACCACGCGACGATGCAACCCGGAACGAACAACAGAACGAACGCAAAGTACGTGACGTAAGCAACCTGTTCAGGCGACTGGAAGAAAAGACTCGACAGCAACAAAATCATTGTAAGAATTCCGGCCGCGCTCGCCGCCACGGCGCCAAGCGCGTGGCGCCCCATTTCCGATCGCGGCCACGTCATTGCCATCAGAGTTTCCAGTCGCGACGGACAATGAATTGCTTCACGCTGCCCGTGGCGCTCTCGGAATTCATCAGCGCGCTCTGAATGCGAACCGCCGAAAGCGTTTTGCCATCGGCCGACCATTGCAAGGAGCCGACGTGATACGCGTCCGTCGCGGTGCCATCCGTGCTCAGTACACGCACGCGCAACGAGTCGGCCCCGGTTGAGCGCACCGCAACGTTGTGCGCACTAACGAATGCGACCCACCGACCATCGGGTGATTTGCGTGGCGCATCATCGGCCGCGACGCCGAGCGCTGTGCGCGGTCCGTCGCTCTGACACTCGTAATCCGACGGCGGTGTGCGCGCCCAATCCCATTCCGCCTGCAACTCGCAGCGCCAATGCTGTGCGCCGTGATTGAACTCGATCGCGAGCAGTCCGTGCGAAATGATCGCGTTCGATCCGTCGTACTTCACCACGAACTGCGCGCGCGGCTCGTCGAACGGCAGCGAAAGCGCTGTGTACGCAACGCCGGTTTTCTGTGTGACTTCCGCCGCGAGACGCGTATGATCGAACAACGGTTCCTGCGCGCCGTGCTGCGCGTCCACTTTGAACCACATGGTTCCGCCCTGCACTGCGCGACGAAACCAGAACACATCGGGTGTCGGCCACACAGGATCCGTCGATTGCTGCGCGACTGATTTGCCCGCGAATGCGCTCAATAACGCGCACGTTGCAAACGCGATGCGCGCGTGAGTCCGCTGTGCTGTGAATGTCGACATGGCCGCGGAAAAAGATGTCACGCGGCGGCCGCGGTGACTACGTGCGAACCGGAATCTTGAATTCCATCGGATCGGGTACCACAGCGATCTTCGGATCGGATCGGCGTGGCAACACACCGCCGGCGACGCGCTGCGCCCAGTAACCCCAGATCGCCACGAGCATGAGTAGCGCGCCAACTACGGCTGCTGACACGGCGGTTGACGGAATCGGACGTTCCAGCACCGCGTAACTCGGATCGCTCGGATTGAAGTAGACCGGGACGCGCGCACCAACGCGATACTGCTCCGCGTCGGACAGCACGTTGCGCGCTGTGTGTCGTCGCGAAATCGTGGTGCCGCGCAGGTCCTGCGTTCCCGTCGAGTACGAATACACGACGTGCAACCGATGCTCGGTGACAGGACGCGCGCCGTACTCAGTCACCGTAACGCCAACGGTGTCGGTCGTAACGCGCGACACGAGAATGTCCGCCTGCGCCGCTTGCCACGCCTGCATGCGCACTTCGTCATACATGCCGTAGGCACCGGCCGCCAACGCGAGCCCGCCAAACACGAACGCAAAGACTCCCACCAACGCAAACCGTCGTGCGCGCACGTGCTGCCCGAGTGGATCGGGGCGCGACGACAGCATCGGTGTGGAAGTGGGCGTGGTCATCGGGGGGTAGCCAAGATGCGCATTCGCGCCGCTCGGCGCGACCCCCCATAATGTCTCGATCCGGTCTAAGTCCGCTATTGATGCGGACTTGCAACGGCTAGCGGCCGTTCTCGCCCGGGCCGCAGGTGGGGTCGACGATGCCTCCCCAGTCGAAGTATTCGTGCCAGCGCCGGGTCCGCGCACCCGCCCCATCGACGCCCCAAATGGTGAAATGCTCCCCTTCGTCCGCGGCGCACCGGCGCATCTCATCCGGTGCATCATCGCGGTCGACGTCAGCGCGAGCGTGCCCATTCGGCCCGAAAGACCACTGGGCGTTGCCGAGTACAATCAGTCCGACGATCGGCGCAGGGGCGCCACGCGACGGAATCGAATCGACGAGCTCGACGTTGAACGCGACGTAGTCAGCCCATCGGGGCTGAGGAAAAGCAGCCGGGCATTCGCCGCCGCGGCGCGCTCCGACGCGAGCCCTCACCGAAACCACGCCGTCAGGTTTTCCGAAAACGATGTTCGCGATGTGCGACGGTTGCGTCGAATCCGGCGCAGCCGTCGCCACGAACTCGGCGCACCATCCACCTGCTGAGTCCGCAACGGCGACGCCGATCGGCGGAAGAACGCCTCGCGCAAACGTCGGTGCCGTGTCCAGCGCGGGCGATTGTGCGATCGAGGAATCCGCCGCGGGTTGGTATTGCGGCTTGTCTGAGTTGGCGCACGCAACGGCCGACAACAGCGCGACTACACGAATAATCCGCAATTCAGGATCGAGGAGGAGGGCGAAATGCAAAATGCGAGGAGAGGCTTCTCCTCGCAATTCGCATTTCGCCCCTAATCTCGATCCGCCGTGCGTGCTATCTGCGGAACGGCAATCGAGGACGCCGGTCGCCTAGCTCGCGTGGTGGACGCGGCCGGTTCGCGATGATCCACGCGAGCTGCTCGTCGGTGAACACCGACTTGATGGCCTCGTGAAGTGCGAACACGTCGTCGCGCAGCGACACGGCGATCTCGCGACCGCCTTCGAGAATTGCGCGCACTTCCTCGCGAGTTGCACCGCCTTCACGCGCCGTGCGCGCTTCGACGAACACCGCGCGCAATGCTTCGAGGTCTTCCTGGTGTTCGGTGCGGAACGCTTCGCGCAGCGCCTGGATTTCAGCGCGCTGCTCGTCGGTCAGCGCCAACTCATCCGGCAAGCGCGGCCAGCCGCGGCGGCCGTCAAACGGACGCGCGTCGGTCTGGGGGCCGAGTGTGGATTCGAGCGCAGCGCCCGGCATGCCGAACATCACGAGCGCGTAGTCGTCGTTGATCGCGGCAGACGTCGCCGGGTCAGTCGCGGAATCGCAGGCGCCAAGCGCGAGGGCGGTCGCGAGGGCGGAGATGTAGGTGGTTCGTCTCATGGTCCGGTGCTCTGCTTGACGTAGTGGTACTGGGGGAGACGGCGGGCGCAGGTGCGTGTTAACGACAAGGACGAAAGACGGACCGTGACGTGAGAAGTGCGAGGAGGGCGCGTGGTCCTCTCACTTCTCAGTTCAATGTCCGTCTTCCGTCCTCCTTTCCGTTATCGGAGCCCAGGCACCGTAACGAGCAAGGCCCCGTTCACCGTCGTCCGGCTCTGAGTGGTCACCCCTTCATATGACCGCCAGATGCCTCCGGTCTTACGCCACGTTTCCCGGCGGGCGCTCTCTGTAATGATTGTGTCCACCGCCTTGCTGTCGGGGCGGATGACGAGGCGGTCCCATTTCTGCGTGAGAAAGACCGTCGCCGAGTCGCGGTGCAGGATCACGCTCGTCACGTTGGCCTCGAGCGCGCGCGTTGCGCGAATGGACTCCCACGCTTTGAGCACCTGTGCGCGGAGCGCTTCGCGCGTCATCACGGCGTTATTGGGCCCGTGCAAATCCAGATCGGGCGGGATCTGCGCCATGTACCCGTCGATGTTCTTGGTGCGCGTGGCTTCGGCGCCCAGTGCCACCTGGGTGGAAATCGCGGCGCGTTCGGCCGCGGCGGCGGCTTCGGCGGCACGTTTTGGATCTTCGCCGGTACAGGCGATGGTGCCAGTGATGGCCAAGACTGCTACAATCGTGCAGTGCAGGTGCGGTACTCGTCGCATGCGTCAATCCTAACCGCGCGCATCTATGAAAGTCGGACCGCGAGGGTGGGTCGTCATCGGACTGGGAGTCCCGGTCGCGTACGGCATTGCGCTGTACGTACTCGGCGCGAATTCGGCGTTGAGCGTTTTGTATTCCGCGCTGACGCTGTCGTTTCTCGCGGGCGTTCCGTTCGCGGTGGGATATCTCACGATCCTCCCGATGCATCAACCCGGTTGGGTCAAGCGCATCACCGCGCCGTGGGTCGCGTTTGCGCTGATTCTGTTGATCTGTTTCGCCGCGCAGTGGGAAGGCACCATCTGCATCGTGATGGCGCTGCCGTGGCTCATGGCGTTCTCGTCACTCGGCGGCGTTGCGGCGGCGTTGGTGAAGGAATCCAAGCGACGCAAGCAAGTGGGCACACTCGTCGCGATTGCGCCGTTGATTGCGATGCCGATCGAGACGCGCGTTCCGACTGCTGAAGACATGCGATCGCACACCGTTGCGATCGAGATCAACGCGGTGCCGCGCGATGTGTGGGAGTTCGTGGTGAGCGTCGATTCAATTCGCACAAACGAACTTGGCCGGTCGTTGTATCGTGCCGTTGGATTCCCCGCGCCGATTGCGGCCACGCTCGACTACCGGCGCGTTGGCGGCGTTCGTCGCGCGAGCTTCGAACGCGGCGTTGTATTCACAGAAACAGTTGTCGACTGGGTCGAACAGCAGCGATTGCATTTCACGATCGAACCGAACACGGCGGAGATTCCGCGCACCGCGCTGGATCCGCACGTGACTGTAGGCGGCGCATACTTCGATGTGCTCACGGGGACTTATGAACTGCGCGCGCTCGGTGATAGCGCGACGCGGTTGACGCTTACCAGTCACTACCGCGTGTCAACGCACTTCAATCGCTACAGCAATTGGTGGGCCGATCGCATCATGGCGAGCGTGCAGTCGGACATTCTTCGGATTCACAAGACGCGCGCGGAATCGAACGTCAGGGTACGCGCACCGTCAGATAGCTCGCACGGTGCTGAGTCACGTCGACGCGATTGACACGAACGACCGAGCGCGTCTTCCCGTTCGGATACGTGACCTCGATGTCGACGATGCGCGCTGCGCCAAGGCCGAAATGCACCGGCATCTGGTTTTGCGTGTTGTACCCTGAGCCGGCGTCGACGAGACGCGTTGCGATCAACTGTCGCGACTCACTGTTGAACGCGCGTAAAACGGCGCCGGCGCGCGTGAGCCGGTCGCGTCCGTCGACGACGAGTACTGCGAGCGAACGTGCTGCGTCGCTCGATGCGAGTGCGTTGCGCAGCAGGGAATGCATACCGTCTGCGCGTGAGCCGGTGAGTGCGAGGTCGACGTCACCGTCGCGATCAAAGTCGGCCCACTGCACACCATGGTCCGCTTGCAACGCGCGAACGTTGTCGGGCGTGACGTCGTCGTATTTCGCGCCGTTGTTGCGGTAGAGGAAATCGGGATAGCTGATGCCACCCGTGACGGTGCCGTTCACATACAGATCGAGCCGGCCGTCGTTGTCGATGTCGTCGAATGCGCACGCATCGTACTTGCCTTCCTGCGTGGCGCCCCAGGTTGCGGAGACGTCCTCAAAGCGGCCACCACCGCGATTCAGAAAGAGTCCGTTGCGACCGTAGTTGGCGAAAAACAAATCGAGGCGTCCATCGCCATTCACATCGGCCGCGCAAGGACGCACCGTGCCGTTGGTTGAGTCGCGCGTCATGCGGCCGCCCCACACGAGATCAGATGATTGCCGAGTGAAACGTCCGTTCGCGTTGCTGTAGATGGCGTTCTGGTCGCCGTCCATGTTGCCGACGACGAGATCGAGATCGCCGTCATCGTCGAAGTCGAACCATACGGCGCCAACGCTGCGCGACGAATCCGCAACGCCGCGCTCGGCGGCGACATCGGTGAACACTCCCTGAGTGTTGAGCCAGAGCGTATTCGCGCGATCGCGAAACGCGACGAACACATCGAGGTCGTTGTCGCCGTCGAAATCGATCCACGCGATCTGGCGCACGGCACCTGTTGGTGCGGTGATCTTCGATGCATCAGTGGCATCGACGAACGTGCCCGCATCGTTGCGAAAAAGTTTGAGCACTGCACCGGCAGCGCCCGGCGCGAAGCCGAGCAGCAAATCCTGATCGCCATCGGCGTCGAAGTCGCCCCATGCGCCGGCGCGCGTCGCGCGTGCTGCGGCCAGTCCTGCTTGCGCGGCGACATCGGTGAACGTGCCGCCATCGTTGCGATACAAACGATTCGGTGTGCCGTTGAAGCCGACGTACAAATCCAGATCGCGATCGTTGTCGTAGTCAGCCCATGCGTTCAGCATCGATGCGCCGAGCGCAAACATCTCTGGTTGGACTGGCTCGAACACGGGGCGCGCTTGCAGCGCAAACGCGCCCGTGAACGCTGCGGCGATTGCAACGCGGAGTGATGTCTTCATCGCTTGTAACGGAGAATGGCGGTAACGGCGAAATGATCGGACGCCCACAACTCACCGAAACGGCGCCGATCGATGCCCGCGTCAATCACATCCCATTTCGGTGTCGCGAGAATCGCGTCGATCTTGCCTTGCGTCGAATCGCCGCGGAACGAATTGAAGCTGCCCACCATCGTCGCGTTCGGGTATTTCGCGCGGAACGTATCGCGCAGCGAAACGCGTGCGTTGGTGATGAGCAACTTGAACGCTGGATTGTCTTCGTCGGTGTTGAAATCGCCGAACACGAGCACACCGTCGCGCTGCGATGAATCGGCCGCAATGCGCGCGAGCAGCGCTTCCGCGCTCTTCACGCGTGACGGTTGCGACTCGTGATCCCAATGACTGTTGTACAAGCGAAGCGTGTCGCCAGTGGCGCGGTCCACTGCGCGGACCCACGTGCAAATGCGAATGACGTTGTTGCCCCAGTGTTTGGACGGGACGGTTGGCGTATCCGAATACCAGAAGTGTCCGTTGGCGATGGGCGTGAAGCGCGTCGTGTCGATCAACAGCGCTGCGTACTCACCCTTCGTCAGACCGTCATCGCGGCCCACACCGAATTCGCGGTAGCCGGGCAGCGCGCGGCCGATTTCGTCGAGCTGAAAGCGCAACGCTTCCTGAATGCCAAGTATGTGGGGTGCGTAATCGCGGATCGTCGCAAAGACGTGCGCGGCGCGGTTGGGCCACCGGTGCGCACCGTCGTTCGCGGTGCCGTAGCGGATGTTGAAGGTCATGGCGCGCACTGGCGCTTGCGCGCCGGCGTTGTGAGCCCAGAGCCCAGAGCCCTGAGCCACCGCGAAAGAGACCAACGCGAGTCGTCGAAGCGTTTGCACGGCAAGAAGATACGGGTGCCCTGCAGGTGTCCGCCATGCGCCATCGTACCAACTACGTCATCTGACGTATGGGAGCCGCTCGCCCCGGTCCGCAAAGTTCGCGTCGTCCAACGCTGGCTTCCTTATCCGGAGACGATGATGAGCGGACGAAAGGGCGGGGCCGATGCAGGCTGTTTTCACGGCGGCGCGTTTTTCGGCGCGATTGGCGAGCGTTTCGATGCACTCGATCGACGCAACTCGATCATCAACGCCGATGTACTCGATGCGTGGTTTCCGCCGGCGCCCGGCGTGCTCGCGAGTCTCACCGAACATCTCGAGTGGCTTTCGCGCACGTCACCACCGACGAATTGCGCGGGCATGCGCGAAGTCCTTGCCACATCGCGCACACTCGATCCCGACTGTGTGCTCACCGGCGCGGGATCGTCCGATCTTATTTTCCTCGCACTGCGCGAGTGGCTTGCACCAACGTCGCGCGCGCTGATTCTCGATCCGACGTACGGCGAATACGCGCACGTACTCGAGCGTGTGATCGGCTGCACGGTCGATCGCTTCGAACTGCAACGCGCCGATGGCTGGGCGCCCGACATCGACGCACTCGGCGCGCGCATCGAACGCGGCAAATACGATCTCGTCGTACTCGTGAATCCCAATAATCCCACGGGACATCACTTACCGCGCACGGTCGTCGAACAATTGCTCGCGCGCGTTCCGAATCGCACGCGCGTATGGATCGACGAAGCGTATCTCGATTATGTCGCGCCCGACGATTCACTCGAACCCGTCGCGGCAACGCGCGGAAACGTGTTCGTGTGCAAGTCGTTGTCGAAGGTGTACGCGTTGAGCGGAATGCGCGCCGCGTATCTCGTCGGCACGCCGGCATCGATTGGTGCGTTGCGTCCGCTCACTCCGCCGTGGGCGGTGAGTCTGCCTGCGCAGCTCGCTGCTGTGCGTGCGCTCGAAGACGTTCCGTATTACGCGCGCCGGTGGCGCGAGACCGCGGCGTTGCGCGCGCGGCTGCGCGGAATGCTCGAACGCATTCCTGGCGTGGAAGAAGTGAGCGGAAATGCCAACTTCCTGATGGTGCACCTCGATCCATCGGCGAGGCTTGCGGTCGACATCATCGCCGACGCACGACGCGAAGGTGTGTATCTGCGCGATCTCACGCCGTCGAGCGCGCGACTTGGTCCGCACGTGTTTCGCACCGCGGTAAAAAACACATCGCGCAACAGCGCCATTGCTGGTGCCATTGCGCGAGCGCTCGGCGAAGGACAACGCGCGCAATCGTACGCGCGCGGGTGTCAGCTGGGCCGGTTCGGACTCGTAACCGTGCGGGGGTGATCGGCGCGCGTTAGCGCTTTCCGAGGTTGAAACGCACGGCGAGCGTGAACACGGGGTCCGCGCCTTCGAGCCCGAACGGAACAACTACACTCGGTGTCAGCGTGAGCGTGCCGTTGAACGACATGCCCAATCCGCCGCTGACGCCGAGGTAGTTCTCCGTGTTGCTCGTTTCGACGCCGGCCGTTTCCTGCGACGTGCGCAGGTGCACGAAGCTCGCGCCGCCGAACGGAATCCACGAGAACCCGTCGGTCATCTTGAATGAGCTACCGAATGTCGCGCCTCCGGTGATCATCGTGCCGTTCGATTCGGTCTCAACACCCGCAACGCTGAAATCGGGACCGAACACACGCGTGAACGACCCGGCAGGGCACAGCGTGAAACCGGTGGTCGGCTGTGATTGAATTTCGAAGCCGAGGTTTACGCCAAGCGACATCGCGCTGTTCGTCGAGTTGTCGAACTCGGTTCGACCCAGACTTGCACCGCCGAACGCGCCGCCGCCCGATCCAATCGTGAGTGTTGCAGCGAGTTCAGATGCGTTGTTGCCCGACGACACCGAGCCGCCGAGCGCCAGCTTGCCACCACTGAACGCGGGGAAGCCGAGGCAGGTCTGCGCGCCGAGTGGCGCGGTAACGAGTGAGGAGAGGACAGCAACGACCGGAATCAGGTTGCGCATTGCGTTGAAGTATCGAGATGTGATTGAGACAACCCAGGGTCGCGGATGGTTAGCAGCGACGTGTCGTCAATCTATGCGCGTCGCCGTAATTGGTTCCAACGCGCCCGCGCGAACCAAGTCTGTCAACGCGCCCCGCGAGTCGACGCCGAGTTTCGCGAACACATTGGAGAGATGGGTGCCAACCGTACGTGCGGAAATGTCGAGCGTGACCGCGATCTCCTTGTTGGTCTTGCGCGCAGCCACCAGGCGCGCGATTTCGGCTTCGCGTGGCGTCAGCGCGCCCGCGCCTTCGGACACCGTGCGTGCGGGCGGCCGTGCGCCAAGCGCGCGCAGTTTCTCACGCACGTCGCTCAACGCCGGCGCGGCGCCGAGTTTCGCAAACACATCGTGAATCTTTCTGAGTTCGCGCAGAGCTGATTCCGTGTCGCCGGTTTCGTAGTAGCAGTCAACGAGCTTGCGACGCACGCGCGTCGCGTGATCAACGAATGGTATTGCCTCGAGCGCCGAGGCCGCGGCTTCGAGCGGTGCAATCGCGCCCTTCTTGTCACCCTTGAGCATGGTGATCAGCGCGAAGCACGCATCGGCCCACGCCAATCCAAGCGCGTGACCGAGCTGCGTTGCTTGTTCGCGAAGGCGGTTCGCATAGCGTTCGCACCGGTCCCAATCCTGAATCCACAGCGATGCTTCGCCGGCAATGGGTACGAGCCGATGAATCGCCCACGCGGTGTAACCGGTGCGATCGGTTATCTTGAGGCCTGCTTCGGCGACGGCGAGTGCTTCGCGGAACTGCTTTTGCGCGAGGTGCCAGGTTGCGCGACTCACGTGCGCCGGGGCAACCGCGTGCACGTTGACGGGTGCGCCGCTCGCGGCGCGATCTGCGCCGGATGTTGCCCACGCTTCGAGCATCTGCGCAGTGCCGACATCGAAATCGCCGCGCGCGAATCGCACGAGCGACGACCACACGAGCGCGCGCGGGAGCAACGTGTGTTGCGAGAACGCGCGTGCGTCGGCGATGGTGCGATCAGCGATGGCGATCGCGGTGTCCCAATCGCCGACGCCGGAGTGGTATTCGATCGCGACTTCGTTGGTCCACAGCCGTAGCACTGGCGAGCGCAATTCATCCGCGACGCTCTGCGCGGCAGCAAGATGCTCCGCAATTCCCGCGCGATCGCCAACGAGACCGGCTTGCACGGCGAGCGCCCATTCGGCCGCCCAGACTGCTGATCTATCGCCAACCTGGCGCGCGAACGCGAGTGCGCGTTCGCCGTGTTCACGCGCGGCCGGCGCGGGACCGCGCCACACTGCGTGCAATTGCATGGCGTGGTGTACGCGCGCGAGTAAGGCAGGTTCACCAACGCGTTCCGCAATTGTGAGCGCCGCGCGGATGTCGGCCTGCGCTTCATCGGCGCGACCAACCTCGAGCAACACGGCGCTGCGCGCGAGGCGGAGCAGTGCAATGCGGCCGTCATCATGCGAGGCCGTTGCTGCTTCGAGCCCGCGATCGTAGTGCGCGATCGCGTCGTCGTACTTGCCACTCCAGAACGCGGCAACGCCAAGCCGGCGTTCGAGACCGGCGACACGCTGCGTGTCGTTGCGTTGCGTTGCGATTGCAACGGCGCGCGTCCACAGTTCTGTCGCGCGCGCGTAATCACCGCGCCGTTGTCGCGCGCGTGCGAGCAGGTCCAGCGCCGATTCGAGTTCCTGCGGATCCGGATTCGGGCGGTCGACGTGCGCCAGCGCGGCGTCGAGTATTTCGGCGGCTTCGCGATCGGCGCCGCGTTCGAGCGCCGACCGGCCCGCAGCGAGCAGGTAGCGTCGCGCTTTCGGTGAGTCGAGTGGTGTTTCGGCGCGTAACAGATGCGCGGCGAGTGTGTCGGCGTGCGCGATCGCCTTGGCGCCGAAATGTGTCTCGAGCGCAGATGCGATTTCTGCGTGGAGAGCGCGTGCACGTGCGCGCGACAGGGATGTGTACAGCACTTCGCGCAACAGCGGGTGCGCGAACTCGTAGCCGAGTTCCCGGTCGACGTCGACTTCGAGAATAATGCGTTCGTGGCGCAGGACGTCGATGGCGGCGAGGAGTGCGTCCGCGTTGAGTCCGGCCAATGATTCGAGCAACGCGTGCGGCACCTGCGCGCCGACTGCCGCGGCGATGGTCGCCGTGTGCACAGCGTCGGGCGTGAGCCGGTCGATGCGCGATTGAATTGCGTCGCGGACGGTTGTTGGGAGTGCGAGCGAGTCGGTGCTCCATCCGGTCCATTGACCCGCGTCTTCGCGCAGTTGTCCGGTTGCCGCGAGCGCGTCGATGGTCTCTTCAATGAAGAACGGATTGCCGCGCGTGCGTTCGTGGAGGCGCGTCGAGAAATCCACGACGGCCTCGCCGGGCATGCTGAACTGACGGGAGATCAGTTCCTGCGTTTCGGTGCGTGTGAGCGGCGCGACGTGGTGCACACGGAGCGAACTCAGCGAGCGCAGCGAATGCTCTGTGGCGCGCAGCGTGGGATGCGCGTCGCGTCGCGTTTCGTCGTACGTGCACAACAACACGACGCGGTGTGCGCCGGCGCCGCGTGCTATCAAATGAAGCAGCTCGAGCGAGGATGGATCGGCCCAGTGCAGATTCTCGAGCACGACGAGCATGGGCTCGCGTTGCGCAAGCCGTTGTACGAACCGCGCAAACGCGTCGAACAAGCGCGGCTTGAGTTGTGACGTCTCGGTCGCGATGGCGGTGAATCCGTCGGCGCGCAGTGCGGGGAAGAGCGTCGCAATCTCCGTTGTGCTGCCACGCGCGAGCACCTGCAACACCGATGGTGGCAGTGAGCGGAGCAGCGGCAGGAACGCGTCAGCGAAGAGTGCGTACGGAATGCCGGTTTCGACGGGATACGCGCGGCCAATGACTCGCGCGAAGTTACGCGTCGCAGCGATATCGGCGACGGCGGATGCGATGCGCGTTTTGCCGATGCCCCCTTCGCCCACGATGAAATGCACACTGCCTCGTCCGCGCGCGGCGCCGTCGAGCGCGGCACTCAACGCGGCGATCTCTTCCGTGCGGCCGACCAACGGCATTGGTGGAGGCGAATGCATTGCGCCGACTATAGAGGGGTGAGGGGTGAGGGGTAAGGGGGGTACACTGTGAGCTTTGCGAATCGACGGCGTTAGACGAACGGCGTTAATCGAAGGGCGTTATTCGAAAAGCGTTATTCGAAGGGCGTTATTTGAAGGGCGTTATTCGAAAGGCGTTATTCGAAGGGCGTTATTCGAAAGGCGTTATTCGGACGGCGTTGCTTGAACGGCGCAGTCCGCTTGACGCCTTTCGTGTGACGCCGTTCGTCTGACGCCGTTCGTCTGACGCCGTTCGTCTGACGCCGTTCGCATGACGCCGCGCCCCCTTCGCGCCTACATTTGAGCCGCACTCACCTCAGCCGCCATGACCGCTCGCCGCATCGCCGTTCGCGATCTCTCTATTGCCGCCTGTTGCATCCTGATCTTCGGCGCGCAGGCCGCGCTGCGGTCAGAGACGCTCACGCGACAACAACAGGATCCGCTCGCGGAGCCATTCAAAGGCGTGACGACGAACGGACAGCTGCTGCCGAATCTCTTCACGATCAAGCGCACCGGCGTTTCGACACAACCGGTGCGCGTTGCCGCTGAGCGTTTTCTCGCGTCGCTCACGACGGAGCAGCGCGCGAAGACCACGTACCCGGTCGACGATCTCGAATGGCGCAAATGGAACAACGTGCATCGGTACACGCGCCAGGGAACGAGCGTCGCGGAAATGACGGACGCGCAGCGTGAGCGTGCGTTTGCGTTGCTCACCGCCGCATTGAGCGTGAAAGGATTCCAGCGCTCGCGCGACGTCATGCGCCTCAACGGTTACCTGGGCGAAATGCTGAATCGCGCCGAGGAATACGGGGAGGGCATGTACTACTTCACCGTGATGGGCGTGCCGTCGGATACCGCGCCATGGGGATGGCAGCTCGACGGTCACCATCTGATCATCAACTACTTCGTACTCGGCGATCAGGTGGTGATGTCGCCCGCGTTCATGGGATCGGAGCCGACTGTGGCGACGACGGGACGCTACGCGGGAACCACGTTGTTCAAAGACGAAGAAGGGAAGGGCATCGCGCTCATGAAGAGTCTGAGCGACGATCAACGCCGAACAGCGACCATTCAAACATCGAAGACCGCGAACAACGCGCTGTCGCAAGCGTTCCGCGATAACCTCGTGCTCGATTACGCGGGCGTGAAGGCGTCGACGTTCAACGATGCGCAAAAGAATGCACTGCTCGCGCTCGTCGGCGAGTACGTCGGCAACATGGCGGACGGACACGCGCGAGTAAAAATGGATGAAGTGCGCGCGCATCTGGATAACACGTACTTCGCGTGGATCGGTGAGTCGGATACGTCGAGCGTGTTCTACTATCGCATTCAAAGTCCGGTTGTGCTGATCGAGTTCGACCACCAGACGCCGGTCGCGTTGCAGGGCCCGCGCGTTCCGAACAAACAGCACATTCACACAGTGCTACGCACGCCGAACGGGAACGACTACGGGAAGGATCTGCTGCGGCAGCACTACGCGCAGCATCGGGACGATCCCGCGCACGGGCATCGCTAGTCAGGCAACTACGAATCGCGGAACACGCGGAAACAACCGCGGACGAGCGCGGAAACTACAAACCACGGAACACACGGATAACACGGACGAGCACGGATACTACAGAAGCCTTTGCTGTCGTTGTTAACAAGGACTTTGTGGTTGCCTTATCCGTATTGTTCCGTGACCATCCGTGTCGTCCGTGGTCTGCTGTTGCCGTATCCGCGTGATCCGTGCTCGTCCGCGTCATCCGCGATTCGCGGTAGACAGAACTAGAGTAGTGCGCGAATCGACATCGTCGAAAAGAACGCGTAGAACACTGTCATCGCGACCAGGCACGCGCGCCTCCACATCGGCGGACGCAGCTCGGCGGGCAGGAGCACCGTGTTCACGTACAACACGTGCAGCGACGAAATGATGAACACTACGCCCGCAACGTTGGCGCCGATTTGCAGCAACACGATCGGTGCCGCGAGACGGAGCGCAATCATTCCCCAGATCACTTCAATCGCGAGGACCGCGTAGTAAATCGCGCGAACATCGCCGCCGCGCCAATCGCGAATTCGCTTGCTGCCGGTCCACAGAATGTCCGTGACTGAGCGAACGAGTCCTTCCATGCTGTCGAGCTGCGTCTTGAACAGCAACCACGCACCGAGGAACGCGATGGCCGTCGCGAGAAACGGTCCGGCGATGGCGCCCGCGTTCGCAGCGAGCTGCGCGGCAATACCAAGTCCGCGAATGTCGTTCCCGCGTTCGATGAACGTGACGTAGAGAAGAGCGGGCAGCACCATGCCGAGCATCGCACCGGCGAAGAACACACCGTACTGGTCGGCGCGCACAATGCGCCACCATCCGCGCCACCGCGACATCGACTCCGCATTCGCATCGAACATGAATCCCGAATGCGCGAGGTTCACTTTCTTTCCACCGACGATCGCGGGGATGTACCCGGCGCGCTCGCCCATGCCATAACCTTTGTCGCGCGCCCAATTCGTGAGTGTGAGGTTCGCGCATCCGCCGGCGCCCGAGTACGCAACGAGCGCCGCGAGCAACACGAAATCAGCGCCGGCCGGCAGGAACTGGAACTGCTGCGTTGTCGTGTCGAATCCGACGAGACCTGCTGCGCCCGCGACCCACGTACGCGCGGGTGTGTACGCGAGCGCGAGTCCGAGAAACCCCGCGAGAATGCACGCCACCATCACCCAATTGAGAATCTCGAGTGTGCGCTCGATGCGGCGTCCAACGAGCAGCACGCACACGCACAACAGAAACGCGCACACGCCGAACATGTAAACCACGCCCGCGTCGGCCGGCGTCGCGATGCTGCCGTTGAACAGAAAGAAGATTGCGCCCGCTGCCGTCGCCGCCCACGCGGGCCAACCTGCCTGACAGAAGTAGAGCAGCGCATACGTCCACGCCCAGAATGTCGACGACGGACGCGTCCGCATGAATCCCGTGAAGATCGGTTCACCGGTCGCGACGGTGTACCGCATCAACTCGGTGTTGAAAATCGTTTGAAAGAAAATCGCGAGCGACGTCACCCACAGCAGCGACAATCCATGTCGCACGAACGTCGCGGGGCCGAGCAAGAACTCACCGCTGCCAATCGACAATCCGAGCACGATGACGCCGGGGCCGACGACTCCTGCCCATGCGAGGCCGCGCGGATTCGGCGGCACCGGAAGCTCCGCGCGAGTCCACGGTGGAAGACTCGATCGCGCTTCGATCGGACCTGCGGCCGGGTTGTTCACGCGCGAGAGGTTACGGCGCGGTGCGTTCGTTCGCTACCGCATGCGCGAATTCGGTGCCACGGTTCGGCCTGGCCGAGCGTATGTTGCGGAATGATTCGCCCATCGCCTCTCGCCGATCCCGTGCTCGCGGACATCACGCGCACGATTGTCGAGCGTTGCCGCCCGCGGCGTGTGGTGTTGTACGGGAGCCGCGCACGCGGGGATGAGCACGCGGAGAGCGACTATGACCTCATGGTCGAGGTCGATGGGCGTCGGCCGGAGCGTCTCGAGCCCGCGCTGAACTCGGTGATGGACGATCACGACTGGGACGCGGATGTGTGGGTTGTGACGCCCGCGCGCTTCGTCGAGGAACGCACCGACGTTGGTTTGCTCGCGTACCAGATCGCGCGCGAAGGAATTGTGCTGTACGCGGACGAAGGCGTCTCGCGCGAACTGACGCCGCCGCCAGCGGTGCGTGAACGTCCGCCCGGCCCGCCGCGATCGCTTTCGTTGTGGTTGTGCCGTGCAGAGAACGACTACGCCACGGCGCATCATATGCTGCGGCGCGATCCGCCGATCACCGACGCCGTTGTATTTCACGCGCATCAATCCGCCGAGAAGTTCCTCAAGGCTGTGATCGTTTCACAATGGCGGCCAGTGCGCAAAACACACCGGCTCGGCAAACTTCTCGATCTGTGCCCGGCGGACCTGATGCTGGATCCCGATGTGCGGCACGCGTGCGCCGTTCTGCTCTGCGGGTACCGCAAGTCGAGATATCCGCTTTGGGAAGAACCGAGTGATGACGACGCAAATAGCGCTGCTGCTGCGGCGACCGTGGTGCGCGCCGCTGCCCTTCGCGTGCTAGAATCCTGAACCGCCAAACTCCAGGGTTACCGATGCTTTCTCTCGTCCTGCTCGCGTCAGTGATGCAAGCGTCACCGGCGCAGACTACGCCGACGAACGACGCGCCCAATCCCTACAAGACCATCGAAGGGTGGGCCAAGATGCCCGCGGGTCGCACGTGGGGTTCGACGAGCGCGGTCGACATCGACAAAGACGGCGAAAGCATCTGGGTCGCCGAACGATGCGGACAGAACAGTTGCGTCGGATCTCCGCTCGATCCCGTATTGCTCTTCGACAAGAACGGAAATCTCGTGCGGAGTTTTGGCGCGGGAATGGTTGGATCGCCGCACGGCATTCACGTCGATCGTGATGGCAATGTTTGGGTCACCGACTGCTCGTGCCTCGGCGGCGGCGGGCGCGGTGGACGTGGCGGTCGCGCGGGCGGTGGTGATTCCGCCGGACGCGGCGGCGGTGCAGCGCCCGCAGCGCCGACTGCACCGACGACGGGACATCAGATCTACAAGTTCGATCCGAACGGAAAACTTTTGCTGACGTTGGGTCGCGCAGGCGGCGGACGCGACAGCGTGTTCTTCTGGCAACCGAACGACGTGCACACGGCGCCCAACGGCGACATCTATGTCGTCGAAGGACATTCGTCGAACGCGGCGACTGCGAGCGCGCGCATTTACAAGTTCGACAAGACGGGCAAGTTGTTGTTGACGTACGGCAAATTCGGCAAAGGCGATGGCGAGCTCGATCAACCGCACGCGCTCGAGATGGATTCGCGCGGACGCTTGTTCGTCGCGGACCGCGGCAACAATCGCCTGCTGATCATGGATCAGAATCTCAAATTGCTCGACACGTGGTATCAGTTCAGTCGCATCAGCGGCTTGTACATTCGCGATGATGTGTTGTACGCGACGGATTCGGAGTCAGGTTCGGTGAATCCTGCGCACGGCGACTGGAAGCGCGGCGTGCGCATCGGCAGTGCGCGCGACGGAAAACTCACGGCGTTCATTCCTGATCCGTGGCCGCAGTGCGAACAAGGACAAACGAACACGCCGGAAAAACCGTGTGCGACGAGCACGAGCGCCGCGGAAGGCGTCGCGGTCGACAAGAACGGCGTGATCTTCGGTGCTGAAGTTGGGCCGCGGCGGCTGCAGCGGTACGTCAGATAAGGGCAAAGGAGAAGGGAAAGTCAGAAGTGCAAGGAAATCGATCTCCTTGCACTTCTGACTTTCCCTTCTCCTTTGCCCTTTGATCCGTGGCCGTTCAAACCATGCTTACGGCAATTTCAGTGCAACGAGCGCCGTACTCGTTCCCTGACCAGTCGCAAACACGATGTACTGTTTGCCCTGGTGCATGAACGTCATCGGAACTGCGCTCGTCTTGCCCGGGATTTGCACTTTCGCAACTTCGCGGCCCGTCGACTTGTCGAGCGCGTGCAGATAGAACGGCGCGGACGTCGGACCGCCGCTGCGACCGGTTCCGTAAATCACGAGTGTACGCGTGTTGATGACTTGCGCCTGGCCACCGCCTGAAGCCTGCGCCGCAGGCGTGACGCCATCGAACAGCGGACCCGTGGGACGCGGACGGCACATGACGCCGCCGTTGGGATGCCAGAACTTTTTGTCACCCGTGCTCAGATCGTAGCCCGTGATGCCGCCGAATTCTTTCGGCTTCACAATCGACACACCGCCGATGGCAGCGCCACCGCCGCGGCCACCACCACCGCCGCAAACCGCGACGCCATCTGGCCACGGTGCGGGCGCTGCAGCC
>DATELA010000015.1:0-12497 GCA_035277145.1 Gemmatimonadaceae bacterium
AGGCGTGCTGCGAAATCCGCTCGCGGAGCCGTACTTGCTCGGCGTGTCGGGCGGCGCTGCCGTGGGTGCCGTGCTGATGACATCAGCCGGCGCCACGGCGCTTTTTGCGATCGCGCCGGCCGCGTTTGGCGGCGCTGCAACCGCAGTGTTCATCGTCCTTGGATTGGCGCGGTTGTCCGGCGGCCGGTTCGATCCGCGCGTGTTGTTGATGGCCGGTGTGGTCGTTGGTGCGTTCGCGAATGCCGCGATCATGGTCGCGCTCGCAAATGCGGACGCGAACAGCGTGCGCGGCGCGCTCTGGTGGATGATGGGTTCACTGGGTGACGCGACCTGGCGCGACGCGATCTGGCTCGCACCCGTGGTATTACTCGGGGGCGCGGTGCTCGTTGCGCGATCGCACGACATCGATGCGCTCGCGCTCGGCGAAGATGCGGCGGCAAGTCTTGGCGTCGATGTCGAACGCGCGGCGCGTACGCTCTTTCTCCTCTCGTCGCTGCTGGCGGCGGCAACCGTCGCGTCCGCGGGGTTGATCGGGTTTGTGGGACTCGTTATTCCGGCGCTCGTGCGCGCGATCGGTGCGCGGCGTGCACGCGAGACCATTGTTGGCTCTGCGTTGGCGGGAGGGGCGTTGCTCATCGTCGCCGACACGCTGGCGCGCACCATGCAAGCACCAGCGGAACTTCCCGTCGGTGCGGTGACGGCGCTGGTCGGCGTTCCATTTTTTCTCATGCGGCTCGGACGGTTGCGATGATTGCGTTCGAGCGCGCGGTTGTGCGGTACACCGGCTCGCCGGCAGCCGCGGTTAACGGCGTTTCGTTTACTGCGTTGCGCGGCGCGGTAACGGCTGTCGTCGGTCCGAATGGGAGTGGCAAAAGCACGCTTGTTCGCGCGCTACTCGGCCGGGTGCCGGTTTCGGAAGGACGCATCGTGATTGACGGCGCCGACCTCAATGCGATTGCGCGCCGCGATGTCGCGCGCCGGTGCGCCGTTGTCGTGCAGCGTGAAGAGCCCGTGTTTCCGCTTCCCGTCGCTGATTACGTCACGCTCGGGCGCTATCCGCACCGAACCGCGTGGACGTTCGCAGATCGAACCGGTGCGGCAGCCGTGCGTGACGCGCTCCACGTCGCCGGTGCGGATTCACTTGCGGAGCGGCGCACGGACGAGCTGTCGGGCGGCGAGTGGCAGCGCGTGCGTCTCGCGCGTGCGCTTGCGCAAGGCGCCGACGCCCTCGTGCTCGACGAGCCCAGCACGTTTCTGGATATCGCGCATGAGATGGCGCAGTTCGAAGTCCTCGCCGCGCTGGCCGCAAGCGGACGCGCGGTGTTGCTGGTGAGTCATCAGCTGAACCTTGTCGCACGTTTCGCCAATACGATTGTGCTGCTCGACGCGGGCACGATCGTGGCGCACGGAACGCCGAGCGACGTCATGCGCGCTGACGTGCTCGAGCGCGTGTACCAATGGCCGCTCGTTGTCTCACGCGATCCAGCGGTTGGCGCACCGGCGCTCGTGCCGTTGCGGGCACCGCGTACTCCATCACCTCTCACACCTCCCAAGAGTCAATGATGTTGCGTCTCACCATTCTTGCTGCAATCACGCCGGCCGTTGTCGCTGCACAAGCTCGCGATACGGCGCCCGTGCTTCTGCCGTCCGTATCCGTGACTGCGACGCGCGCGCCGTTGGAGACGCGTGCACTTCCGGTGACGGTGACCGTGTTTGATCGCGCGGCAATCCGCGCCGCGGGCATCACACAGCTCGCCGATGTTGTACGACTGTTGCCGGGCGCGACGGTACTCAGCAGCGGATCATACGGCAGTCAGACGTCGCTGTTTTTCCGCGGCGGCGAAAGCGATTACGTGCAGGTGCTGGTTGACGGCGTGCCGATGAATGAACCCGGCGGGTTTTACAATTTCGGCACGCTCACACTCGACAATGTCGATCGCGTCGAAGTACTTCGTGGGCCTGCGAGCGTGTTGTACGGGAGTGACGCAGTTAGCGGCGTCATTCAGGTGTTCACGAAACGGGACGGTGGCGCATCGCGATTCACCGCCCTTGCCGGCGGTGGCTCGAATAACACCAAGCGATACGAGGTGGGTCTCGGTGGCGGCAACTCGTTGCGCGGTTGGTCGCTCGGCGCTGCAAGCCACAACACCGACGGCATTCTCGCGTTCAACAACCAGTATCGCAACGACATACTCAGTGCTTCGGCGCACGCTCGCGGTGCCCGTGCGGACGTATCGCTGAGCGCGCGCTTTACGGATCACACATATCACTATCCAACGAACTCGGCCGGCGTTGTCGAGGACAGAAACGCGTACAACGCTGAAGAACGGGCCATTGGCGCGATCGATGCGGGATGGCGCGCCACGCCGTGGTTGGAACTGCGCGCGCGGACTGCGCACCGGCGCGGGCTTCCGATAACGCGCGACCAGAAGGACGACGTTGCAGATCAGGAGTCGTTGATCTCGGATGCCGACGTGACGCGCAACGTTACGGAGCTCCGCGCGATTGCAACTATCGCAGGTGGACACGCACTGACCGTGAGCGCGGAACGCGCACGCGATCGGGAGGAAAGCTCGTCGACCTCAGAAAGCGCGTTCGGCACATTCGACAGCGAGCTCCGCGCAACGCGCACGAACACAGCGTACGCCGCACAACTGCTCGGCAACGCTGCGCGTCGAACCACCTACATGGTGGGCGTCCGGTTCGACGACAACAGCGAGTTCGGCGACTTCACGACTGCCCGCGCAGGAGCCGCGTACCGCGTGACGCGTGGCTGGACGATTCGAGCATCGATCGCCAACGCGTTTAAAGCGCCGACGTTCTTCGAGAACTTTGCGACGGGATTTACGGTGGGGAATCCCGATCTCACGCCTGAACAAACGCGGTCGTACGAAGCAGGAGCGCAGTACGTATCTCCGCGCGGACGCGTGAGCATCGGAGCGACCGCGTTCGTGCAACGCTTCTCGGACCTGATTCAGTATTTCGGCGCGGCACCGCCGGGTGAACCCAATTATCGAAACCTGGCGGCGGCGTTGGCTGATGGCATTGAACTCGAGGGCGTGGCGCGCCTCGTACCGCGCGTAACGGCGCGCGCGTCGTACACGTATCTGCGCACCGAGGTGACGGATGCGGGCGCCGATACTGGTCCGTCGGCCACGTTCGTGGAGGGCGATCGCTTGCTCCGCCGTCCGACTCACTTCGCGACGCTGTCATTGCAAACGTTCACGCTGCGCGGCGCGTCACTCACCACCACCGCGACGTACACCGGCGAACGCGATGATCGCGACTTCAACCAGTTCCCGGCAGCACCAATCGTCATGAAGGGGTTCACGCGCGTTGATGTCGCGCTGACACAACCACTGACGAGCGGTACGCGCGCGCAGACGGCTCTGGTTGTCCGCATAGCCAACGTCCTCGACAAGTCGTATCAGGAGAGCTTCGGGTACGATGCGCCGCGTTGGACGCTGTTCGCGGGGCTGCGTATCGGCGACTGAGCAGTTCGTTGATCGCTCCGCAGTATCCGCGCTCGTCCGCGACTGTCCGCGTGTTCCGCGATTCGTAGTTTGTCAGTTTAGCTTTCCCGTGTGTCGCAGATCGTCACTGACGCGATCGTATTGCACGCGTTCGATTATCGGGAGACATCGCGGATTCTCCGCCTCGCAACGCGTGAGGTGGGGGTGCGCTCGGTGATTGCGCGCGGCGCCAGGCGTTCGAAGGAACGCTTTGGCGCCGCGGTCGATTTGTTTGCCGAAGGGACGGCGCGGATTTCATTACACGCGTCGGGCGACTTGCACACCCTGGTGTCATTCGATGTGTCGCGGTCGCGCGAGGCGCTTGCGGGTGATTGGGCGCGCTTCACCGCCGCCAATGCGCTCAGCGAAATCATGCTGCGCTTCGCGCGCGACGATGCGCACGCGGAATTGTTCGACGCGTACGCCCATGCACTCGATTCGCTGGCGAGCGCGCGCCCCGGCTCTGGTGATGCCGTCGGGCTCGGCGGAGCGTGGCGTCTCGTCGCCGAATTGGGATTCGCGCCGGTACTGGATTCGTGCGCATCATGCGAGACACCATTCGCGCCCGACGCCGTCGTGCAATTCGCGCATCGCGCCGGCGGCGCGCTGTGTGCGCGGTGCGTCGCGCAAGTTGCGTCGGCCAAGCCGCTGCCGCCCGAAGCGCGCGCGGCAATCACCGCGTGGCTCGAGGGACGCGATGCACCTGCGCCGCTCGACGAACTCATCGTGCGCGCGCACCTCCGCTTGTTGCGTCACTTTCTTGTCGAACATCTCGCGGACGAGCGACCCCTCCGCGCGTTCGCAGTGTGGGAGCGAAACGATTGGGGCGCGGTTGAACGTCGTTGACGGCTCTGAGAGTGATCCATAACCTTCGCGGATGATGCGAGCCCCGACCGCGCTGCTCACTGTGTTGACCGCGTCGTGCATCGCGTTTCGGTGCGGTGCTGCGCAGCCGGGCCGGGATGGACGGAGCGGGCAACGCGCGGGCGAGTTGTCGCAGAACGTTCCGAATCCGCCCAAGCCCGATACCCGTATCACGTTCACCGTTGGTGACCACCCGCGCTGCGGTGATGATCGCGAATACAAAGTCTCTCTCCGGATCTACAACGTGCTCGCGCAACTGTACGCGGTCCCTGTACTGCAACTTGCGGGAGATCGTGGCCCTGCGCTCGACGGTGTCCGTCTGAAGTGCGGTGAGTACACCGCGTATTGGAACGGCAAGCAACGAACCGGCCGGGAAGACGCGGCACCTGGTGTGTATCGGTACTCGCTGGAGATTGACGGACGTGTGGTCGCAACCCGAACCATGACGGTATCGAAGTAAGGCGGGCCGTATGAACCTGACAACGCGACACGATGCGCGCGGTGCGCTCACTGTCTCGTCGGGTTGTTCTGCCAGATGGGCCGCTCCGTGTTGGCATGAAGGTTGACGAACTGGCTGACGTTCCCAAAACCTCCCTGTGATCAATCCCGACCGACTGACCGTGAAGACGGGCGAAGCGCTCAACGATGCGCTGGCGCTCGCGCGACGTGCCGGAAACCCGCAGGTGCATGACACGCACCTTCTGCTGGCGTTGCTCGAGCAGAACGAAGGCATCGTTGTTCCGCTGCTTCAGAAAGTGGGAGCGCGAGTCGCCGCGCTGCGCGAACAACTGCTCCGCGAAACCGCGCGCTATCCAAAGCAAAGCGGCGATGGCGCACAGCCAACGCTTTCGCGCGAAGTCAACAAGGTGTTCGATCAAGCCGAGAAAGAAGCCAAAGAGCTTCAGGACGAATACCTCTCGACGGAACATTTGCTGCTCGCGTTGGCCGATGTCTCCGGCACCGAGACGAAGCCGATGCTCACGGGGCAGGGTGCGACCGCGGACGCGTTGCGCGAGGCGCTCACCGCAGTGCGCGGCGCACATCGTGTGACCGACCAAACGCCGGAAGATCAGTATCAGGCGCTGCAGAAATACACACGCGACCTCACTGATGCTGCGCGCAAGGGCAAACTCGATCCCGTCATCGGCCGTGACGAAGAGATTCGCCGGGTGATGCAGGTGTTGTCGCGGCGCACGAAGAACAATCCAGTACTGATCGGCGAACCGGGCGTCGGCAAAACCGCGATTGCTGAAGGACTCGCGCAACGAATCGTCAATGGCGATGTGCCGGAGAGTCTCAAGAACAAGCGATTGCTCGCGCTCGACCTCGGCGCGTTGATCGCGGGCGCAAAGTTCCGCGGTGAATTCGAAGAGCGGCTGAAGGCTGTGCTGAAAGAAGTGACGTCGTCCGAAGGGCAATTCGTGATGTTCATCGACGAATTGCACACGCTCGTTGGCGCCGGCAAGGCGGAAGGCGCGATGGACGCGGGCAACATGCTCAAGCCGATGTTGGCGCGCGGTGAATTGCGAGTGGTCGGCGCGACGACGCTCGACGAGTACCGCAAGCACGTCGAGAAAGACGCCGCGCTCGAACGCCGCTTTCAGCCCGTGCTCGTCGGCGAACCGACGGTCGAGAGCACGATCGCGATTCTCCGCGGATTGAAGGAGCGCTACGAGACGCACCACGGTGTTCGCATCACGGACGGCGCGATTGTCGCCGCCGCGACACTTTCGAATCGCTACATCGGTGACCGGTTCCTGCCCGACAAAGCGATCGACCTCGTCGACGAAGCCGCATCGCGGTTGCGCATTGAAATCGATTCGCTGCCCCAGGAAATCGACGAAGTCGAACGCCGCATCATTCAGCTCGAGATCGAACGCACCGCGCTGCAAAAAGAAAAAGACAAGGCATCCGTCGAGCGGCGCACCGCTCTCGAGCGCGAACTCGCGGAGCTTCGTGAGCGCAGCAACGCCATGAAGGCGCAATGGCAACTCGAAAAAAGCGCGCTGTCGGAAGTCGCAACGATCAAACAGAAGATCGAGCAGTCGCGCACTGAAGCTGAACAGGCAACGCGCAGCGGAAACCTCGGCAAAGCCGCTGAGATCAGTTATGGTGCCATTCCGCAGTTGGAGAAACAACTCAAGGACGTCGAAGCCAAACTCGCCGAGCAGGCGAAAGGCACGCGCTTCCTCGAAGAGGAAGTCACCGCAGATCACATCGCGGAGATCGTCGGAAAGTGGACCGGCATTCCCGTTTCGCGAATGATGGAAGGTGAACGGGAGCGACTGACGCGACTCGAAGATGAATTGTCGCGCCGCGTGATCGGACAGCGAGAGGCAGCGCGTGCGGTTGCAAACGCGGTGCGCCGATCGCGCGCGGGATTGCAAGACCCGAATCGACCGATTGGTTCGTTCATCTTCCTCGGGCCAACAGGCGTCGGAAAAACGGAAACCGCGCGCGCGCTCGCGGAATTCTTGTTCGATGACGAACGCGCGATGGTGCGCCTCGACATGTCTGAGTACATGGAGAAGCACGCGGTTGCGCGCTTGATTGGTGCGCCGCCGGGGTACGTCGGATACGAAGAAGGCGGCCAGTTGACCGAAGCGGTGCGGCGTCGGCCGTACGCTGTCGTGCTGTTCGACGAGATCGAGAAGGCGCATCCGGACGTGTTCAACACGCTGCTGCAAATCCTCGACGACGGACGCCTGACGGATTCGCAAGGACGCACCGTCGATTTCAAGAACGCCGTCATCATCATGACGTCGAACATTGGCAGCCAATTCATTCTCGAGAGCGTCGGCCAGGACTGGGCGGTAGTGGAGACGCAGGTCACGCAACAATTGCGCTCGCACTTCCGTCCCGAGTTCCTCAATCGCGTTGACGACGTCGTGGTGTTCCGTCCGCTCGGTGAAGGCGAGATCGCGCACATTGTGGATTTGCAGATCGAGCGCCTGCGACGATTGCTCGCCGATCGAAAGCTTACGCTCGATCTAACGCCGGAAGCGAAGGCGTTCGTCGCGCGCGAAGGGTACGATCCCGCGTTCGGCGCGCGGCCGCTCAAGCGCGCACTACAACAATTGGTGCAGGATCCGCTGGCGATGGCCGTGCTCGAGGGCCGTTTCGCCGAAGGCGATCACGTACGCGTCGCCATGAAGGACGGTGAGCTCACGTTCGAGAAAGGGAAGTGAGCCGCGAACAGGAAGACGCGCGCTGGATGGCGCGCGCGCTTGAACAAGCGCTCAAGGCCGGCGCTGATGGTGAGGTTCCTGTTGGCGCCGTGATTGTGCACGAAGGTCGCGAGATAGCGCTGGCGCACAACGCGATGGTGAAAGAGAAGAACGCACTCGAGCATGCAGAAATCCGCGCGATTCGCGGCGCAATTCGCGTGCTCGGTGACGCGCGTTTGTCGGAGTGCACGCTGTACGTCACACTCGAGCCTTGCGCGATGTGCGCCGGTGCGATTGTCCTGTCGCGGCTCGAGCGCGTTGTGTTTGGCGCGTTCGACGACAAGGCAGGGATGGCCGGCTCTGTCGGCGATCTGCTCAGGCACAACAAGCTCAATCATCGCCCGCAGGTGATGGCCGGCATCATGCGCGACGCCAGCGCCGCGCTGCTCCAAGAGTTCTTCGCCGCGCGCCGCACGCCTGGCGGGACAGCGCACTAGGGCCGCTGGCTGCGCCCGGCTAGATTAGCGGGCCGCGAACTGCGGACTGTTTGGACAGGTGTCCGAGTGGCTGAAGGAACCGGTCTCGAAAACCGGCATACCGGAAACGGTATCGTGGGTTCGAATCCCACCCTGTCCGTGGTAGGGTAGAGGCGGCAGCCAGCAGTGCGGGGAGCAGTCCGACACCCTACTCGCTACCGCCTAAACCCTACCAAGGACAGGTGGCCGAGTGGCTTAAGGCGCACGCCTGGAAAGCGTGTGGACCTGAAAGGGTCTCGCGGGTTCGAATCCCGCCCTGTCCGTAGGAACAGGGGTGAGGGGCAAAGGGTGCGGGGTGAGGGACTGACTAGGCGTCTGTTTGAGCAAGCGAGTGCGCACTTTTCAAGCAGACACCCATCATTCCCTCACCCCTCACCCCCAACCCTCACCCCTTCTCGGAAGCGCACACCGCACCCTGCTTATATTCGCCCATCGAATGCCCGGCTCCTCGTCCGTCCTGATGGATGCCCGCGCCGTCGAGCGAACGCTCAAGCGCGTCGCTGACGAAATCGTGGAATTCAATGAAGGGACCGAAGGCTTGGTCCTCGTAGGTATCCAGCGACGCGGCGTGCAACTCGCCGACCGGCTCGCTGCGATCATCAAAGCGACCGAAGGCGATGACATTCCGCGCGGCGCGCTCGACATCACGCTTTACCGCGACGACCTGCAAACCGTGGGTCCGCGGCCCGTCGTCGGCAAAACGGAATTGCCGTGGACGCTCGAGAATCGCTGTGTCGTGATCGTCGACGACGTGCTCTACACGGGCCGCACGGTGCGCGCCGCGCTCGACGAACTCACGGACTTCGGACGTCCGTCGCGCATTGCTCTCGCAGTTCTGGTTGACCGCGGTGGACGAGAGCTGCCGATCCACGCCGATGTCGTCGGAAAGAAGATCGACGTCCCGCGCGGCGGCCGCGTCGATGTGTTCGTCAAGGAACTCGACGGGCGTGACGAAGTGATCGTCGAATCTCCGGGGAAGGCGGCGTGACGGCCCCGCTCGGCAAGGACTTGCTGGGGCTGGCCCCGCTCTCCGCCGAGCAGATTCGATTCATTCTCGATACAGCGGAACCGTTCAAGGAAATCTCGGAACGCTCGATCAAGAAAGTGCCGACACTGCGCGGCATGACGGTCGTGAATCTGTTCTTCGAGCCATCCACGCGAACGCGCATCTCGTTCGAGTTCGCGGAGAAGCGCCTCTCCGCCGATACGGTCAACGTTGCGACGTCCGTATCGAGCGTCGTCAAAGGCGAAACGCTCGTCGACACGGCGCGCAATCTCGAAGCGATGCGCATCGACATGGTGGTGATTCGCCATCCATCGTCTGGCGCGGCGCAATTTCTCGCGGAGCGCATCGAGTCGAACGTGATCAACGCCGGCGACGGCATGCACGAGCACCCGACGCAGGGCTTGCTGGACTTGCTCACAATGCGCGACAAGCTCGGCGATTTGCGCGGACGCAAAGTGTGTCTCGTCGGCGACGTGCTGCACTCGCGCGTTGCGCGATCGAACATTGCTGGACTCACAAAGCTTGGCGCGGATGTCGCGGTGTGCGGACCACATTCACTGCTGCCGTCCGCGGTCGAAGCGCTCGGCGTGCGCGTGTTCAGCCGCATTGAAGCAGCGATCGAATGGGCCGACGCTCTGAACGTGCTGCGTTTGCAACACGAGCGAATGCACTCGGGATACATTCCCTCGCCGCGCGAATACAACCGCGTGTTCGGCGTGACGCGCGAGCGACTCGAACGCGCGAAGAAAGACCTTCTCATTCTCCACCCGGGCCCGATGAATCGCGGCGTCGAAATCGATTCCGACGTCGCCGACGGTCCGCACAGTGTCATCCTCGATCAAGTGACGAACGGCGTAGCGATTCGAATGGCGGTGCTCTATCTCCTCGCGGGCGCCCGCACACACGGTGAAGGTCCGACGAAAGCGGAGGCACGCGCGTGAGCGACACGCCTCTCCTCCTCGCGGGCGGTCGACTGCTCGATCCGAGCACCAATCGTGATGAGGTCGGCGATCTGTTGATTGCCGACGGTAAGATCGCGAGCATCGGTGGAAAGATCGCCGGTCCGCCGAATGCAGAGCGCATCGATTGCAGCAACCTCGTTGTCGCACCGGGATTCGTCGACGTGCACGTGCATTTGCGCGAGCCCGGTCGCGAAGACGTCGAAACGATTGCGACTGGTGCAGCAGCGGCCGCGGCGGGCGGATTCACGTCGGTGTGCGCAATGCCGAACACGAATCCCGTCACGGACAATCAGGCCGCGATTGGATTCGTCGTGCGGCAGGGAATTCTCGCGCGGCAAGCGCGCGTGTTTCCCTACGGCGCAATTTCGGTCGGACAAAAAGGTGAACAGCTCGCCGAGTTCGGTGAGATGCTCGGCGCCGGCGCGATTGCGTTCACAGACGACGGACGTCCGGTTGAAAGCGCGCACTTGATGCGCACGGCGCTCGAATACGCGCGCACGTTCGATGTGCCGGTTGCGGAACATTGTGAAGACATGTCGCTCGCGAAGGGCGGCGTGATGAACGAAGGCGTGGTGAGCGCGCGACTCGGCCTCAAAGGGATTCCCGCGGAAGCAGAAGAGATCTTCGTCATCCGCGACATCCTGCTCGCGCGACGCGCGCGCGGTCGCATTCATTTGTGCCACATGAGCACGCGCGGTTCAGTCGAATTGATTCGGTGGGGGAAGGAGAACGGCGTGAATGTGACCGCCGAAGTATGCTCGCACCACATCTCGCTGACCGAGAACGAAGTCGAAGGCTACAACACGAACGCGAAGATGAATCCGCCGCTCCGAACGGCGGACGATGTTGAAGCACTGCAGCAAGGCGTGAAGGACGGTACCATTGACATTCTCGCGACCGATCACGCGCCGCATCACTACGACGAGAAGGAACGCGAATTCCCGGATGCGCCGAACGGAATCGTCGGCCTTGAAACGGCGATCGGCGTGAACATCCACTATCTCGTCGAAGCTGACATCATTTCGCTGCCAACACTCATCGACCGCATGGCGTGCGCGCCTGCACGCATTTTCAAACTCCCGGGCGGAAAACTCGCGATCGGTGGCGTCGCGGACGTGACGGTGTTCGATCCGAAAGCGAAGTGGACCGTCGATGCGAGCAAGTTTGTCTCGAAGGGACGCAACACGCCGTACAACGGCCGGTCCCTGACAGGACGTGCGATGGCGACGATTGTTGGTGGCCGTCTCGTGTTCCAGCGCGCCCGAGGACGGTGAAGCGCGCTTCGTCTGAAGCGGCGCTACGTCGCGCTGTTGTACACGTGTGCCGCCGGCTTACCGACGCCGGCCTCATCGCGGGGCAAGACGGCAACGTGTCGGTGCGACTCGACGCTCGGCGCATTCTCGTCACACCCGCGGGTTTCTCGAAGATCGATGTGACCGCCTCGGACCTTGTCGTGCTGTCGCTGCAGGGCAAAAAGATCCGTGGCAAATGCGAACCCTCGTCTGAAGTCGCGGTCCACTTGCGCGCATACGCGCGCCGCCGTGATGTTGCCGCTGTAGTACACGCACATCCTCCCACGGCTACGGCGTTCGCAGTGGTCGGCGAGACACTCCCGGAGCGCGTCCTTCCTGAGATCGCGGCGTTGCTCGGCCCGGTGCCACTCGTCCCCTATGCGACACCGGGAACGGAGGCACTGGCTGACCGGTTTGATGGGCTGTGGGCCAGCCACGACGCATTTCTCATGGTGAATCACGGAGCGCTGACGCTGGGGTCCACCCTCCGCGTGGCGCATCAGCGCATGGAAACGATGGAGCACGCGGCGCGGATTGTTTTCGCGGCGCGGGCACTTGGTGCTGTCCGTGAGTTGACGCCGGAACAGTTGCGCGAGTTGTCCGCGCGACGCGACGAGTACCGCCGCGCATGACTCGCAAGAATCGCCCCGACATTGAATCGCTCCTCGCGGAGCGCACCCGCTACGAGGCGTGGCTGGCGCAGCTCGCGGCGAAGGCATCAACGGTTCCTGCGCACGTGGTCGAACGTGTTCGCGCAGACTATCAGGAACGCGCTACGCGCATCATCGAGGAACTGAAGACGCGCGCCGACGAACTCCGCACGGAGACGGCGTCGCTCGAGCAGCGCATTACGGCATTGTCCACTGACCTGAACGCGAAGCGCGACGCGCGCGCCGAGGACGAGTTGCGCTCGTTGGTCGGCGAGTACGAAGGCGACGCGTGGCAGAAGAAAGCGTCAGAGCACGACCGCGCGATTGCCGCACTCGACGCTGAGCGCACGATGCGCGAAGCGGAGCTCACGCGCGTCAAGGAATTGTTCAGCGACGCGACACGTCCGTCGCGCCAGGTGCGAGCAATCTCCGAAGCTGAGGTGCCGGACCTTCCGTCTCCCGCGGTCGCAAATAACCGCCCGGCTGTAGCGCCTCCTCCGGCGCCGCC
>DATELA010000016.1:0-17955 GCA_035277145.1 Gemmatimonadaceae bacterium
GAAGTGCGAGGAGAGCGCAGTGGCTTTCCTCGCACTTCTCACTTCTTTTTCCGTCTTCCGTCTTCGTCAATGAATCGTCGTCAATTCATCCGCCGCTCGGTCGGCGCGTTGGGCGTTGGGGGCGCAGGCATCGGCCTCTACACCTGGCGCATCGAGCCACACTGGGTGCAGTTCACCGAGCGTTCGCTCGCGATTCGCGATTTGCCCCGCGATCTCGAGGGACGCACGCTGCTGTTTCTGAGTGATCTGCACGTCGGGCCGCGCGTCGACGAGGGATATCTCATGCGCACGCTCGATCGCGCGCGAGAATTGCGTCCGGATTTCGTTGTGTACGGCGGCGATTTCATTTCGTACAGCGCCGCAAGCGATCTCTCGCTGCTGCAAACGGTCATGAGTCACACGCCTGTCGGACGCATCGGCACCGTCGGCATACTCGGCAATCACGACTACGGACCGAATTGGTCGCATCCGGAAATCGCTGCGCGCGTTGCGAGCGTCGTATCGAACGCAGGCGTGCAGATTCTGCAGAACGGCGTCGCGAACTTGGGCGGGCTGCAGTTTGTTGGACTCGATGATTTGTGGGCGAATCGTTTCGCGCCGAAATCGGCGTTCGCCGCGCGCGATCCATCTGCGGCGACGATCGTGTTATCGCACAATCCCGATTCAGTGGACGAACCCGGATGGGAACCGTACCGCGGCTGGATTCTCTCCGGCCACACGCACGGCGGACAATGCAAACCGCCGTTCCTTCCACCGCCCATTCTGCCCGTCATGAACCGGCGTTATTCGTCCGGCTCGTTCGAACTCACTGGGAATCGCAGCATGTACATCAGCCGGGGCGTCGGGCATTTGCTCAGAGTGCGATTCAACGTGAGGCCTGAAGTGACCGTGGTCACTCTTGCGAAGGGCTAGCCCCGACTAGGCTTCGGAGGGGCTGGCCGCCCTTGCCATCCCCCTCTACAAAGTCCAATTTCGCCGCCCACCGAGGGGCGACACTTGATGCAGCCAAACCGCCGAGCCGCGATGATGCGACGCGTCGCCTTTGCTCTCTTGGGCACGGCGGCAGCGCTGATGAGCTGCGGTCCCGATTTCACGGGCCCGAACAGTTCGCGCGTACGGTTCGGTGCTCTGGCGATCAATCCGACGTTGCCGCGCGCATCGCAGGTGAGTGGTGGCGACATCGTCCCGTTCACAAACGTCCGCATCGTTTTGCGGCGCAGCGACGAATCGATCGCGGTCGATACCATCGTCCCGTTCCCGTCGAACGCCGACGAGATCTCGCTCGCGATCAGCGTACCGCTCTCGAACAGCGCGACATCTGAGGGCGAAGCGTTTTCGCTCACGATGGAGTATCGCAACGCCGCCGGCAACGTCGTGTTCCGCGCGGGTCCGGTCGTTGTCCTCATCGTTCCCTTCGTTCCCGGTGGTCCGCCGCCGACACCGGTCGACGTTCCGGCCGACTACGTCGGCCCTGGTGCACAAGCGACACGCGTTGACATCAATCCGACTGCGATCACGCTCTCGGCAAATCAGTCGACGACGTTCACCGCGCAGGCATTCGACGCAAACAACACGTTGTTGCCCGGCACGCCGGTGTTCTTCACCACGAACGACGCGTCGATTGTCGACGTGACACCGGCGGGTGTTGCCACCGCGAAGAACGTGCGCGGGACTGCGACGATCACTGCGAATCTGCTCACCGGCCAGACTTCGCCCGCGCTCGTCACGGTGGAGTTGCCGCCGAGTGCGCTCGCGCTCGTGTCTGGGAACAATCAGTCCGCGGGTGCAAGCGCAACGCTCCCGGCGCCTGTAGTGGTTCGTGTCACAGCAAGCGACGGCGTCGGTGTTGCGGGAGTCATCGTGAGCTTTGCCGCCGGAAACGGCGGCAGCGTTGGTGCACCCACGGTCGCGACGGACGCGCAAGGCAATGCGCAAACGACGTGGACGCTCGGTGGCGCGATTGGCGCGCAGTCGCTCACGGCAACCGTCGCAGGACTCACCGGTTCACCCGTCACGTTCAACGCCACCGCAGTCGCTGGTCTTGCGACGAATCTCGCGTTTACAACACAGCCACTGAATGGCACCGCTGGTGCAAACGTCGGCGGACCGATCACGGTCACTGCGCGCGATGCATTCGGCAACGTCGCGACAACGTTCAACGGAAACATTACGCTCGGGCTTGGTACAGCACCGGGTGGTGCGTCGATTGCCGGTACGCCGACCGTGGTCGCAGTCGCGGGTGTTGCGACGTTTGCAAACGTGACGCTGCCGATCGCCGGCACGTACACGCTCACTGCGCAGAGTGCGGGACTCACGGGCGCGACAAGCAACACGTTCACGATTGCGGCTGCTGCTGCGGCGCAACTCGCGTTCACAGTGCAACCGAGCGCGACCGTTGCGAGCGCAGTGATAGCGCCGGCCATTCAGGTGACCGCGCGCGACCAGTTTGGAAATACGGCGACGTCGTTCGCCGCCAACATCTCGCTCGGCTTCGGGCAGTCGCCCATCGGAGCCACGCTCGGTGGCACACCGACGGTTGCAGCGGTTGCCGGCGTCGCAACATTCGCCAACATCACGCTCGCCGTAGTGGGCACGTATTCATTCACCGCGCAGGCGATCGGGCTCGCAGGCGCCACGAGCAACACATTCGCGATCTCGCCTGCGGGCGCGACGCAACTCGAGTTTACGACGCAGCCGGCCAACGTCGCCGCGGGCGCGTTTGTGGGAACGCTCACGGTGACGGCGCGCGATGCAGGTGGCAATGTCGCGACGGCGTTCAACGGCAACGTCACGCTTGGGCTCGGGCAGGCGCCGGGCGGCGCGACGCTCAACGGCGCGACGCTCGTCACCGCGGTGAACGGCGTCGCGACGTTTGGGAGCACGTCGCTCAACCTCGTCGGGACGTATACGCTGACGGCGCAGGCCTCAGGGCTCACGACGGCGACCAGTAACACGTTCGTCGTGTCGCCCGGTATCGCGGCGGCGCTCACGTTTATCGTGCAGCCGACTGCGTCAAACGCGGGTTCGCCGATTTCACCGCCGGTGCAAGTCGCGGCGCGCGACGCGTTCGGAAATATCGTGACGTCGTTCGTTGCTCCGATCTCACTCTTGTTGGGCGCGAATCCGACGGGCACGACGCTTATTGGTACGACGACCGTCAACGCAGTTGCCGGCGTTGCGACATTCCCGACGGTGGGCGTGTTGGCCGCGGGCACCGGCTACACGCTCGTAGCGTCCTCGCCAGGTCCCACATCGGTGTTCAGTGCGACGTTCGACGTGACGTCGACGGCCGCGACGCAACTGACATTCTCGACGCAGCCGGGGAACAGCATCGCGGGCGCGGTGCTGAACGGACCCGTCACCGTCACTGCGCGCGACGCGGGCGGAAACGTTGCGACATCGTTCAACGGCGCGATCGATCTCGGACTCGGTCAATCACCGGGCGACGTGGCGCTCATTGGCACGACGAGTGTGAATGCGGTGAATGGTGTCGCGACGTTCACCGCTGTTTCGCTCAACCTCACAGGCCTGTACAGCCTCACTGCACAGAGCACAGGACTGACGTCAGCGACGAGCAACACCTTCACGGTCGCGCCTGCGGCTGCGGCGGCTCTCGCGTTCACCGTTCCGCCGAGTGCGACGAATGCGGGCGTGCCATTCACGCCCGCGGTGCAGGTCATTGTTCTCGATGCGTTCAGCAACGTCGTCACCACGTTCAACGGCGCGGTGTCACTCGGGTTCGGTGCGAATCCAACTGGCGCGACACTGATTGGCACAACGACGGTGAACGCGGTGGCAGGTGTCGCGTCGTTCCCGACCGTTGGCGTTTCCGCAATCGGTCAGGACTTCACGCTGATTGCATCGTCGCCGGGATTGACGTCAGCGATCAGCGGTTCGTTCAACGTCAGTCTGAGTGCAATTATCTGGACCAACGCGAGTGGTGGTGCGTGGGAAACGCCCTCGAACTGGAACCTGAATCGCGTACCGCAGGCGGGTGACTCGGTTGTCATCACGCTCGCAGGCGACTACACCGTCACGCTCGGGTCTGGTCCGACCGTCTCGTACGTCACGCTTGGTGCCGCGCCTGGAACGCAATCGCTCTCGCTGGTCGATGCGTCGATCACGATCGACAACGCGTTCACGATCAACACCAACGGCGTGCTCGAACTGGCAGTGAGCAACCTGTTCGGCACTGGGGTCGTCGCGAATTCCGGCTTGATCACCGCGCACGGCGGCGTGTCGATCGAGAATCCGATCACGACAACCGCTGGTTCCGGCATTCGTGTTGAGGGGAACAGCTCGTACGGATTCGCGCAGCTCACGCACGTGAGCTCGTTCACGAACAACGGCACGATCGAATTGACGAGTGTGACTGGCGCGTTCCCCGCGATCCTTTCGAGTACAGCGGGCACGTTGACGAACGCGGCCTTGATTCTGAGCAATTCCGGCACTGGCGGTGGACGCACGATCGGCACCCGCGTGATCAACCAGAGCACGCTGACGGTTCAGCAGCCGCTCACTATCACGAAGTCGCTGACCAACACGGGCACGATCAACGCGTTCTCCGATCTGACAGTGGATAACGCAGGCATCGACGTGTTCACGCAGAACGGCGCGATGAACATTCAGCCGTCGATCACCGTCGCGGTGAACAACGGCGCATTCAATCACAACGCCGGATCCTTCAGCGGCACCGGAACGCTTTCGCTCACCAACGTGGTCGCGGCGTTCGGTGTGCTGTACTCAACCGCGAACGCGAACCTTGTACTGACTGCGTCGACGCTGTCCGGCCCAGGCCAGTTGTTCAATACGTCCGGACGCACGATGGTGGTGAACGCGTCGAACATCGCTGCGAGCATTTCGTTCACTAATCAGGGCACGCTGGTCGCGCATGGCGGCGTCAACTTCGCCGCCGGGATTGTGACCGCCGTGGGTTCGACGATACGCGTCGAGGGCAACAACACGTACGGATTTGCGACCCTCGCGTTCGGCGGGACGTTCCTGAACAACGGCACCATCGATCTCACCAGCGTGACTGGCGCTTTCCCGTCGAGTTTCACGATGCTCACCGGCTCGCTCATCAATACGGTGAACGGAACGATCGTGGCGTCGGTGGGCACGGGCGGCGGACGCCAATTCAACGGCCGGTTCGATAACAGCGGCACGATCACGGTCAATCAGACGCTTGGCCTCAACGCCGGCAATCTCGATTACGACAACAACGGGCTGATCGACATTGTTGGTGGCGATGTCTCGGTGACGCAGATAACGGGCGCGGTGGTGAACGCCGGCACGCTCTCGATCGGCGCCGGCCGCACGCTCACCGTGAACAATGGCGAACTCCTGCAGAACGCGGGCGCCATTACCGGTGCCGGCACCCTGAGCCTGGTCGGCGTCGTCAGCACGTTCTCGACGGATTTCAGCAACGCGGTGACCGGACTCGCGCTGACGGGGACGATACTCAGCGGTGACGTGACGCTGACGAACGCCGCGGGGCGCACGCTCGTGCTCGATGCGTCGACCATTGGCTCCGACGTTACCCTGGTGAATGAGGGCACGCTCGTCGTGCACGGTTCGACCGGCGTTCAGGGTGCGCTTACGACGACGGCCGGTTCGATTATTCGCATTGAAGGCATCAACACGTACGGTTTTGCGCTGCTCCAAACGATTCCGTTCACGAACAACGCACGCATCGAGCTCACGAGCGCGACCGGCGCCTTCCCCGCGACGCTGAGCGTCCTCACTGGCCAATTCACCAATGGAATTGGCGCGACGATCGAATCGATGGCCGGCACGGGTGGTGGACGTGTCATCGATGCGCAGGTGCTCAATGAAGCGCTGATCACCGTCAATCAGCCACTGTCGATGACGCGCGCGAACGTCGCGCACAACAATGTCGGCACGATCGATCTGGTGGGCGCGGACATGTCATTCACCATCGGCACCGGAAGTCTGACGAACGTCGGCGCCATGTTGCTCGGTGCGGGACGCACGCTGTCGATCACCGGCGGCACATTCGTTCAGAACGGTTCGCTCACCGGTACCGGCACGCTTGTGCTGTCCAATCTTACGGCGACGTTGCTCGCGAATTTCACGAACGCAACGACGACGCTCGAACTCAACAGCTCGATCGTGAATGGTCCGGGCGCGATCACCAATGCGGCTGGGCGTACACTGATGCTGCACGCGTCGACCATTGGCGCGAGCTCGTTGCTCATCAACGACGGTCTTCTCCTCGCGCACGGCGCGTCAGCAGTCAACGGCGGCATTATCACGTCGCCCGGGTCCACCATTCGCGTTGAGGGCATCAACACGTTCGGATTCTCGACGCTCACGTTCGCGAACGGATTCACGAACGACGGCGCCATCGAGCTCACAAGCAGTACGGGCGCGTTCCCGGCGGACCTGGTTGTGCTCAACGGTACGCTCAACAACGCAGCGACGCGCACCATCGCCTCGCTTGCCGGCACAGGTGGTGGCCGCACGATCAACGCGCAAGTGCTGAACAACGGCACGATCACGGTCAACCAGGCGCTGTCCATTCCGAAGCCGGGCGCCGGGCACAACAACACCGGCACCATCAATCTCGTCGGTGCAGACCTGTCGTTCTCACTCGCCGGCGGAAGCCTGGACAACGCCGGTACGCTGTCGATCGGTGCGGGTCGCGTGCTGACGGTTGCCAACGGCGAGTTCAATCAGAACGCCGGTGCCATTACCGGTACGGGTACACTGTTGCTGTCCGCAGTTGCGGGGACGTTCCAGACGGACTTCACGAACGCGACAACGACGCTCGAACTCAACAGTTCAGTCGCGAACGGTCCGGGCACCATCACGAATGCAGCGGGCCGCACGCTGATGCTGCACGCATCCACCATCGGTGCGGGGGCGCTGCTCATCAACGACGGTCTGCTGCTCGCGCACGGCGGTTCGGCGGTTAACAGTTCAATCGTCACGTCGCCGACGTCGACCATTCGCGTTGAAGGCATTAACACGTTCGGATTCTCAACGCTGACCGTTACGAACGGATTCCAGAACAACGGCCTCATTGAGCTCACGAGTAGCAGCGGCGCGTTCCCGGCGCAGCTCAACGTGCTCAACGGCGAGCTCGAAAACGAATCCGGCGCAACGATTGCGGCTCTCCCCGGAACCGGTGGCGGTCGCACGCTCGACGCGCAACTCAACAACGACGGCACGCTTGACGTGGCGTTCCCATTGGGGCTCACGGAAGTCAACGCCATCCATTCGAACAACGGCTCGTTCAACATCACCGGCGGCGATTTGACGCAGAACACCGGTGTGCTGAACAACGCCGGAACGATCACGATCGGTGCGGGCTTCTCGCTCATCATGAACAACGCCACGCTGAATCAAGCGGGCACGATCACAGGCACAGGCACGCTCAACCTCATCGGCGCGAACGCGGCGCTGGGCGTCAACTTCGACAACGTGCTCACGAATCTCGCGCTCACGAGCACCACGGTGAGCGGACCGGGCACACTCACCAACGCCGCGGGCCGTACGCTGACGCTCAACGCGAGCACGGTCGAGGCGACCGCGCCATTCGTGAATCTCGGAACGGTCGTCGTGCATGGTGGTTCGAGCATCAACGGCGCGTACACGGCATCCCCCGGCTCGACGCTGCGCGTCGAAGCCAACAACACCTTTGGATTCGCGACGCTGACCGTCGCGAACGAATTCACCAACGGCGGTACGATCGAGCTCACAAGTGCGGGGGGTGCGTTCCCGTCGACGCTTATCGTGAGCACCGGACTGCTCACGAATGCCGTCGGCGGCAAGATCATTTCGATGCCAGGTACCGGTGGCGGGCGTACGCTCAACACGCAACTCGCCAACCTTGGCACGGTGAACGTCGACGCGCCGCTCGCGCTGGTGTCCGCGCCCGATGTCACGCACGCGAACGTCGGGACGATTGACGTTGCCGGCGGCGATTTCGTGGTCACGCAAAGCGGGATTGACGCCGCATTTGGCAACACCGGGACGATTCAGATTGGCGCGGGCCGCACCTTTGGTATCATCGGCGGATCGTTCGTGCAGGATCTCGGCGGAGTCAACGGCCTTGGTGCGATCAGCCTCACTGGAGTTCAGGCCATCTTCAATACCGCGTTCACCAACGCGGCCACCACGCTCATCGCGGTCAATAGCGAGATTGGCGGGCTTGGCACGATCACGAATGCGACGGGCAAGACGCTCGTGCTCGACAACACCGAGCTCATCGGTCTGTCGACGTTCAACAATCAGGGCACCGTCATTTCGCGCGGCATCTCAGCGATTAACGGTTCGTTGACGACGAACTCAGGATCCACTATTCGCGTCGAGGCCAACAACACCTACGGGCTCGGAATTCTCAGCATTGCGAACGGATTCCTCAACGCCGGTGCGATCGAGATGACGAGCGTTGGTGGCGCGTTCCCCGCGGACATCGCGCTTGCGAACGGTGAGATTGTCGCCGGCGCAACGTCGTCGCTCACGACGCTGGCCGGTACGGGTGGCGCGCGCACGTTAAATGGGCCGCTGCTCGGCATGCGCGACATCACGCTTACGCCGGGCGCGTTCGGCAAGTTCACGATGACCACGACTGCGCTCACGATCAGCGGCAAGTACGCCGTGGAGATCGGCGGTGTTGTACAGGATACCGACTACGATCGTCTCGCGGTGGTCGGTGGTAGTGCCATCATTAGTGCCGGCACTACGCTCGACGTGCAACTCGCCAACGGCTTCGTACCTAACATTGGCGACATCTTCACGATCCTGACGACCGAGAACGGAATCGTGGGCGACTTCACGACCATGAATCTTCCGACGCTTCCCGCTGGCCGTGGTTGGCAGCGGGTCGCGTCAGCGATCAACGTCGTGTTGCAGGTCGTCGCGCAGTAACGGCCCGCCGCGCTATCTGCGCGGCGGCATCTCGAACACGAGGTCCACCGGAATTCCCTTTGTGCCGAGTCTGTCGAGATCGGCGCGGAGTTGCGGTCCGATTGTGCCGTACTGCGTCTGGAACGCTTCGACGGCCGCGTAATCGCCGTCGCCCTGCATCGTCAGAATCTTTTGCGTGAGCTCGTTGAGCGCAGACTTCATTTTTTCGAAGTCCACGCGATACGTGGCCGTCGTGGAGTCGCGCACGAATGCGCTGCGTTCCGCGAGAAAGTTGAATGACACGATGTTCGCGCGGCCATGCGCATCAGCGCCGCCAAATCGCGACGAGCGAAACAGACTCGCGAGAAACGCGACGTAATTGCGCTTCACGTCGCCGCGCATTTCGCCCTGTGCGGTGAGCGACTGCACCATGTAGAGGCCGAGCACGTCGGCTTTTTCTTCCTCGAGCGCGCCGGCGCGTTCTTTCAATGCCGCGCGCACGGTTGTCGGCCGGCGTGTGATCGTGTTCTTGATACCAAGCCCGTGCGCAACTTCGTGGAACATCACGTTCTCGAAGAACGCGTCGAAGTCCACGAGCGACACCTGATCGGCTGCGATGAGATCCTGCACGATTGGTGTGAGAATCTTGTCGAACTTGGCGCGAATCGTGTTCTTGAGCTGCAGCCGGCGCGTGCCCTTCTTGAGCTGTACCGATTCATCGTTGGGCAAATTGATCGCGATGGTCTTTACCGCGGCGTTGGCCTGGCCCGCGTAGTAGACCGCGTCGTACGCGTTGAGATCGGAATCGGTGCCTGGAACTTCGCGCTTGTATTTCGCAGCAACCGGCAGGCCTTTCTGCAATCCGGGCAACAATGCCGCGTACTTCGACAGGCGGTCGCTCCACGCTTTGTCCTTGATCAGCACGAACGCTTCGTTCGCTGCTTTGTATCCAAACAGTTCGTCTTCGTACGTCTCGATCGGGCCGATGATGATGTCGAGTGTGTTGTTCTTCATGTCCATCCACGCCAGATCGCTCGGCTGATAATCGTCCGTGAGCAGCGCGGCCGCGCGAAGGTCGAGATAGCTGCGCAGTTCGCGCTCTTCGGTCAGGGCAGCGGCGTCACGCAGCTTTGCCGACGCGATGAGGTTCTGTTCGCGGAACGCGTCGCGATAGGGAATCGATTTCAGATTGCCCTGCGCGTCGCGACGCACGAGCGTGTACAAGCTCTTGAGCGAGTCGACGCGGCGTCGCGGGCGTCCGGTGAGCGCGCGCTCGAACTCTTCCTTCGTCATGTCGCGCGGATAGAAGTTCGCGCCCTTCGGTTTCTCGCCGATGCCTGTGAGGAACGCGGCGTTGTCGTCGAGCCGGTCCCAGGGACCGTAATTGATCTCGAGGTACCGTCGCGTGCCGGCGTCAGTGACTGGAGCGAGCAGCGAATCGGGAGACCCGTACGCTTGCTCCCAGAATACCGAATCCATTGCGCGCGCGGCTTCGATGAGAATTGGAAGAATGCGCTTCTCCCACGGTTTGAGCGCGGATGTATCCGCGTCGAGGCGCACGGTTGTGTACTTCGCGAGTTTCGCAGCGACGGGCGATTGCGCAGGCGGCGGCTCGTCGGCGGGCGGGGCAGCGCAGGCCGCCGCAAACGCGAGGGCGCACAACACGATGGGAGTTTTCATGGCGGAGAAGTAAGTCCGAACTACACTGAGCGAGGAGCGAGGGTCGAGAATCAAATGTTACGGAAAAGGACAAAGTGTCAGAAGGTCCGTACATTTGTTGAATGCCGCGAACGCTAGACCGGGATCATATCGTCCGCACGTTGGGAAAGTTGCGCGACCGAATCAACGAGCGCTTTCCTGATTCTGGTCTCGGGCGCGTGTGCGGGGAACTGTTGTCCGTTGCCGACGAAACCTCTGCGCGCGTAGCGTATCTCGCCGCGCCCAACTGGCCCATTCGCATCGGTGTCGCTGTCGTGCTACTCGCGATGCTCGCAGTCATCGTCGTCCTGCCATTCGTCACGCGACTCTCGACCAGCGTGTCCGGCGTGGTCGATTTCATTCAGGGTGCAGAAGCCGGTGTCAGCATTCTCGTGTTTCTCGGCGCGACGGTGTTCTTTCTGGTGAGTCTGGAGACGCGACTCAAGCGTTCGCGCGCACTCGCGGCGCTGCACCAACTGCGCAGCATTGCGCACATCGTCGACATGCATCAACTCACGAAGGATCCGGAACAGTTGATGTTGCCGAGTGGTGATACCGCGTCCTCGCCGGCGCGGACCATGTCGCCTGTCGAGTTGGGCCGCTATCTGGATTACTGCAGCGAAATGCTGTCACTCGTTGCCAAGCTCGCCGCGCTCCACGTGCAACATCTGAATGACGCGGTGGTACTAGCCGCGGTGAACGACATCGAAGCCCTCGCGTCCGGTCTGTCGAACAAGATCTGGCAAAAGATCACGCTGCTCGAGCGCGTCGTGCATCCACCGCACGCATAGCCGAACCGCCGCCGTGCGTCGCCGTGCGTTTGCCATCGCCGTTGTTGCACTCGTCGCGTGCAGCGATTCGTCGGGACCGGGTTCGAATCTTCCCGCGCGCACGTTCCGCATGGGCTTCTCGGCAATTCCGCCGCGGCTCACGCAAGAGAGCGTGCTCGAAACGATCGAGGCGTGGAGTGCGCGAGCGGACGCAGCGATCATGCACGTCAGCGTTCCGTACGGCTCGATGCTCGACGGGAATTCCGCTACGACGTACGTCAACGCGGTCGATCTGCCGCTCGCGAACTATTACCGCGGAAAAAACCTGCGCATCGTTGTCACGCTTGACGTAACCAACGGACTCGACCGTTCCGCCGAAGCGCCTGATCTCGTTACACTTGGACGCAGTATTACCGAAGCAGAGATTCAGCAGTTGTATCGCGATTACGCGCTGGCCGTCGCATCGATCATCAAACCGGATCAGCTGTTTCTCGCTGCGGAAACGAATTTGATTCGGTGGGCGGCCCCGGATTCTGTGTACGACGCCATGGTGACCATGACCAACGCGGCCGCCGGCGACATCGCAGCGTTACCTGCGCCGCGCCCAGCGGTTGGCGTGAGCGTGCAAGTCGAAGTCGCGTGGGGACGCTTGATTGGCGGCAACGTGTACCAGGGCGTCGAGACGGACTTCACCGACTTCCCATTTGTCGCCGCGCTCGGGTTGTCGTCGTATGCATATCTCGCGTTTCCGGAACCCGAAGACGTTCCGCTCGACTACTACGCGCGCTTGAGAAATGGACGCACGACGCCGTTGTTCGTCGTTGAGGGCGGTTGGGCCTCGGGCAACGTGAGTACCGTCGTATCGACGCCGCAAAAGCAGGTGCGGTACCTGCGCCACCACGAAAAAATGCTGGATTCCGCGAAGGTGTCCGGCCTGTTCCAGCTCACGTACACCGATCTCGACGTCGAATCCTTCGGCCTGCCGCCCGGTTCCGCGCTGCCCATCTTCGCACTGAACGGGATGGTGGACGTCGACCTGGCACCAAAGCTTTCGCTCGCCACCTACGACAGCATTTTCGCGCGTCCGTTGGCCCGATAATGCAGCTTTAAGCGTTGGCGATGGGTGCGGCATCCAAGGTGGGACCAACCCGGAGACTCCGATGACCCGCCGACTGTTGAAGTTCGCTTTCCCGACGGCCGTACTACTCACCGCATCCGCGTTCTACATGGGTGGATGGGCTGTGTTGAGCGTCCAGGATCTGCCCGACTACGCCACGGTTGGCGCGCCGGTGAACCTCGAGTACATCGCGCTGCAGCACGGCGTCGATCCGCTCGACAAACTCGACGGAGAAATCGTCGCGCGTTCCGGGAGTTCGGTTGTCCGCGTGACCGCGCGTGAAGCGCGTCGCGCGCATTACACAGCGTCGATCACGCTGCCTAGCGCGGGTGACTGGACGATTGCGATCAACAGTGGGTTTGGGAACAGCAACGCGCGTTTGATGCCGTTGCGCGCGGTCGATGAAAAGAGTGCCCCACCGACGGTCACCGACACTGAGCGCGGACGCCGATTGTTCGTCGCCAAGGGATGCATCACGTGCCACGTGCACAACGCGGTCGACCCGGAAGGGACATTGCAACTCAAACAGGTTGGTCCCGATCTCACGACCAAGCGCTACGCGACTGAGTATTTGAAGATGTTTCTCAAGGATCCGTCGATCCGTCCGCCGTCGTCTCCGAACGCGATGCGCATGCCGAACCTCGGCCTCAAGCCGGCGGAAATTGCGGCGCTCGCGGCATTCGTGAACGACGGACGCGCGGTCACGAGCACGAGGTAACTCCGGATTGGCATCGCTCTCGTCGATCAGAAAACAGCTACGCGCCGCGGCCTCACCTGCGCGGCGCAAGGTCAACGAGGGCTATTTCAAAACTGGGCCCGGTGAATACGCCGAAGGCGACAAGTTCATCGGGCTCAGCGTTCCATTTCTCCGCGGCGTCGCGCGCGAGCATCGCGACATGTCGCTCTCGGTTGCGACGTCGCTCCTGAAATCGGCGTGGCACGAAGAACGATTGCTCGCACTCATCGTTCTTGTGCGGCAGTACCAGAAAGGCGACGAGCGCATGCGCGCTGCGATTTACGCGCTGTACATGCGCAGCACGCGCTTCATCAACAATTGGGACCTGGTGGATCTGTCCGCCGAACACATTGTCGGTCCGCATTTGCCTCCCGGGAAACGGGCGGTGCTCGTCCGCCTGGCAAAGTCGAAGGATCTGTGGGAGCGTCGCATTGCCATGCTTTCGACGTTCCACTACATCCGACAAAAGAAATTCGACGATGCGCTGCGCATCGCCACGATTCTGCTCGGCGATGACGAGGACTTGATCCACAAAGCGGTGGGCTGGATGCTGCGGGAAATCGGCAACCGCGACCGCGCTGTCGAAGAGCGATTCCTGGTGCGACACGCGAAAGACATGCCGAGGACGATGCTGCGGTACGCCATTGAGCGTTTTCCGGAGCCGCTGCGGCGGAAATACCTCTCGCGCGCATAAGCCTGCCGCGCTTGACCCCCGGGTGTGAGTGGTGGCAACATTGCTCACCCTTTTCGCTCTTGGAGTCGTCGCAATGCGTGTCGTTGCGCTGGTCTGTTTGCTCATTCCGTCCCTCGCGACCGCACAGGGCGCCGCGCCACCGCCGCCGCAGCCAAAGCCCGAGGTGTATTTCCGCGCGCCAGCGGATAACGCGACCGTCGACGCGACGTTTCCCGTTGTGTTCGGCCTCAAGAACTACGGCGTCGCGCCTGCGGCAATCAACGTCGCGCGCACCGGGCACTTTCACATTCTGATCAACGTCGCCGTGCCCGCAGTCGGCACGGTGATTCCGACGGATTCATTGCACCGTCACTTCGGTGGCGGGCAGATCGAAACGAGTCTCACGCTCGCGCCGGGCACCTACACGCTCAGGCTGGTGCTCGCGGATCATGAACACAAAGTGATTGGGCCAGACCTGGCATCGGCACCGATAAGAGTGACCGTGCGCGCTGGCCGCTAGGTCACGCAGTTCGAATAACGCAGTTCGAATAACGCAGTTCGAATAACGCAGTTGCTGTTCAACCTCCATTCTCTATGCGCCCCCGTTTCCTTCTCCTCGCCGCTCTGTTCTCAGCCGCCGTTCCCGCGTCTGCTCAAGTCGGCACTCGCCTCCTGCGCACGCCGTCCGTCAGCGAAACCCATATCGCGTTCGCGTATGCCCAGGATATCTGGGTCGTCGATCGCAACGGCGGTCTCGCGCGGCGCCTCTCGTCGTTCCCTGGCGAGGAGACCAATCCACAACTCTCACCTGACGGCAAGCTCGTCGCGTTCAGCGCGGCGTACGTCGGCAATACCGACGTGTACGTCGTTCCTGTCGAAGGCGGCGAACCGAAGCGATTGACCTGGCACAACGGCGCGGATCAGGTGCAGGGTTGGACGCCCGACAGCAAGCGCATCATGTTCGCGTCGAATCGCGAATCGAACGGGCCCAACGCGGCGCCGCGCTTCTTCACCATTCCGATCGAGGGCGGTATCGAAGAAGCGATGGGCATCAACCGCGCATATCAAGGCAAGATTTCGCCCGACGGCGGACGCGTCGCGTATCGCATGAACACGTCGTGGGACGAAGAACGCCGCAATTATCGCGGCGGGCAAAACCGTCCGATCTGGATTGCCGATCTCAAAACGCTCGACGTTACCGAAGCCAAACCGTGGACCGACTCGAAAGACATCGATCCGGCATGGGTCGGCGATGTCGTGTACTTCATCTCGGACCGCGACGGTGTCGCGAACGTGTGGTCGTACGACACGAAGTCGAAGCGTATGGCGCAGGTCACTCGCTTCACCGACTTCGACGTGAAATCAGTCGACGCGGGCGCGGGCGTCGTCGTGTTCGAACAAGCCGGCTACATCCACGAACTAAATCCCGCAAACGGCCGCGCGCAGCGCGTGAACATCACCGCGGCCGGTGACTTCGCGTGGATGATGCCTGAATGGAAGGACGTCTCGAGCCGCCTCGGCAACATGTCGATTTCGCCGAGTGGTGCGAGAGCGGTGGTGGAAGCGCGCGGCGAGATCTTCACCATTCCCGCGGCGCGCGGTGACGTTCGCAACATCACCAACACGCCTGGTGCCGCTGAGCGCGAGCCGGCGTGGAGTCCAGACGGCAAATCGATTTCGTATTTCAGCGACGCATCCGGCGAATACAAACTCATCATCGCGTCGGCGGATGGCATGGCGCCACCGCGCGAACTCGCGCTCCCGACGCCGAAGTTTTACTACACGTCCGCGTGGTCGCCTGATAGCCGCAAGATTCTTTATCACGACACCGATCTGAAGTTGTGGGTGATGGATGTCGCAACGGGGCAGGCGAAAGCGGTTGGCAACGATCCGTGGATGGTGCCGACACGCACGATGAATCCCGTGTGGAGTCCGGATTCGAAATGGGTTGCGTACGTGAAGCATTTGAACTCGTTGTACAAAGCAGTCGTCGTGTACAACGTCGAAACCGGGCAGACGAAACAAGTCACTGACGGTTTGAGCGACGCGACGTGGCCCGCGTGGGATGTGAGCGGCAAGTATCTCTGGTTCTTCGCGTCCACCGATCTCGGACTTGGTTCGCAGTGGCTCGACATGTCGTCGACGCCGTACGATGAAACGTTCGGGTTGTACGTCGCGGTGTTGAGCAAAGCAGATCCGTCGCCGTTCCTGCCCGAATCCGACGAAGAGGGTCAGCCGGTGGGCGGCGGCGGTGGCGGTCGCGCAGGCGGCGGTGGCGGACGTGGCGGCGGTGGTCGCGGTGGCGCTGCCAGTGGTGGCGATGGTGCGGCGGCGGAAGCGCCGCCGGCTGCGGCACCGCAACAAGCGCGCGGTGCGGTGAGCGTCACCATCGACTTCGATGGTTTGCAGAATCGCATTCTCGCAGTGCCTGGAGTTCCGGCGCGCGGTTATTCGCGCCTGCGTCCTGGCGTCGCGGGCTCGGTGTTCTATCTCGATCCCGGTGCCGGCGGCGGTGGTGGACGCGGCGGCGGCGGTGGTGGCGGCGGTGGCGGCGGTGGATTGCAGCGTTATCAGCTGAGCACGCGCAGCGCGTCGCAATTCATCGCGGGTGTGAGCGACTACGAAGTCAGCGTCGATGGTCGCAAGATGGTGTACCGCACCGGCGGTGGTGGTGGCGGCGGACGCGGTGGACGTGGCGGCGGCGCTGAAGCGGCTGCGGGGCCACAAGTCTTCATCGTTGACGCCGATCGCAATCCGCCCGCAGCGGGCGCGGGCCGCATCAATACGACGCTGCGCGCGTACGTCGATCTCAAGCAGGAATACAAGCAGATCTTCAACGAGGGATGGCGCTATCAGCGCGACTATCTCTACGTGCAGAATCAGCACGGATCCGATTGGCCGGCGATGAAGAAGATGTACGAGCAGTTGTTGCCGTCCGTCATGCATCGCGCGGATCTCAACTACGTGCTCGACATGATGGGTGCGGAAATCGCCGTCGGTCACTCGTATGTGCGCGGTGGCGAAATGCCCGACACGCCGGGTGGTGCCGGCGGCGGCGGTGGTCAGCTTGGCGCGGACATCGTCATCGAGAACGGCCGCTACAAGATCACGAAGATCTACGACGCCGAGAGTTGGAATCCGGAATTGCGTGCGCCGCTTGCAACGCCGGGCGTGGACGCACGCGTCGGTGATTACATCCTCGCCATCAACGGCATCGATCTCAAAGCGCCCGACAACATCTGGCGTCTGCTCGACGGTACGGCGAATCGTCAGACTGCGCTGACGCTCAACTCACGTCCGGTACCCGAAGGCGCGCGCCGCGTTGTGGTCACACCGGTTGCAAGTGAACAAGGTTTGCGTTCACGCGCGTGGGTCGAGAACAATCGCCGTCTTGTCGACTCGATGTCGAACGGCAAACTCGCCTACGTGCATTTGCCGAACACCGGCGCTGGTGGGTACGCGCAGTTCAATCGTTACTACTTCGCGCAGCAGGACAAGCAGGGTGCAGTCATCGACGAGCGGTACAACGGCGGCGGACAAGCGGCCGATTACATCATCGATGTACTCGGCAGAAAGTTCGACGGCTATTTCAACAACGTTGCCGGCGATCGCGTGCCGTTCACGAGTCCGTCGGCGGGCATCTGGGGACCGAAGGTCATGATCATCAATGAAATGGCCGGCTCAGGCGGTGACTTGATGCCGTACATGTTCAAGCACCGCGGCATCGGTCCGTTAGTCGGGAAGCGCACGTGGGGCGGACTCGTGCACACGGCTGACACGCCGCCGTTCATCGATGGTGGTACGATGATCGCGCCGCGCGGCGGATTCTTCGATCTCAATGGCAAGTGGGCCGTCGAAAACGAAGGCGCCGCACCCGACATCGACGTCGAGAATTGGCCGAAGGACGTTGCAGCAGGGAAGGACATGCAGTTGATCAAAGCGACGGAGGAAGCGCTGCGATTGCTCGCCGCGAATCCCGTGAAGCGAATGATGAAGGAACCGCCGCCGCCGACGTGGGGTGCGCGGCTCAAGCCGATTATCCCGTAGAAACAGAAGACGAGCAGACGAGAGGACGAGATGACGAGAG
>DATELA010000017.1:0-28659 GCA_035277145.1 Gemmatimonadaceae bacterium
AGGGGTGAGGGGGGCTGAGGTGAAAGGTTTCGACTCCGGCTTGGGGGCGTGCTGAAGACTCTCACGTGGCTCGTCGCCGCGGCGCTCGTTGCTGCGAGTAGTGTTCACGCGCAGCGCGGCTCCGATTCTTTCATGGGTCCCGGCGTTTCGCTCGAACTGGCGCGCCAGCGCGCACAAACCGTGCGCGATGTGCGCTACGATCTCGCGCTCGATGTCAGTCCGCTCGACAGCGCGATCGGCCGCGTCACGGTGCGATGGACGCGGTCCGGCACCGGCGATGCGATTCTCGATTTCCGCGGCAAGCGTCTCACGCGCATTACCGCAAACGGTACTGACGTTCCGCTCACTGCGTTCAACCGCGCTCACGTGCGCCTTCCGGCGTCCGCGCTCAAGGCCGGCGACAACACCGCAACACTCAACTTCGTGAGCGACGTCGCGCCCGCGGGCGCGAGCATCATTCGCTCGCACGATACCGACGGCAGCGACTATCTGTACACGCTGCTCGTTCCCGCTGACGCCAATCAATTGTTTCCGTGCTTCGATCAACCCGATCTCAAAGCGCGCGTTACACTGACACTAGCGACAGCCCCGACGTGGCTCGCGGTCGCGAACGGTCCGCAAACGAGTTCCGCGATGTCGGCACGCCGCGCGACGCACTATTTCGCGGAAACACAACCGATCAGCACGTACCTGATTGCGTTCGCGACGGGACCGTGGCACAAAGCAACTGTGGTGCGCGGCAACCGCACGATGAATGCGTACGTGCGTGCATCGCGTGCAAAGGAAGCCGATCTCGACACGATCGCCGCGCTGAACTTTCGCGCGCTCGAATGGATGGAGTCGTATTTCGCGCGCGAGTATCCGTTCGACAAACTCGATATTGTGCTCGCGCCGGCGTTCCCGTTCGGCGGCATGGAGCATCCCGGCGCGATTTTCTACAACGAGAACTCGTTCATCTTCCGCGAACGGCCCACGCTCGCGCGACGCATCGGTCGTTTCTCGACGATTCTGCACGAGGTCGCGCATCAATGGTTCGGCGATCTCGTGACGATGCGATGGTTCGACGACCTCTGGCTGAAAGAAGGATTCGCGACGTACATGGCCGCGAAGGCGCAGTGGTCGCTCGATTCGACGACCGGCGCGTGGAAGACGTTCTATCAGAGCAACAAGCCGTCCGCGTACGGTGTCGACCAAACCGCGGGCACGACGCCGCTGTGGCAGCAACTCGCGAATCTCGATCAGGCGAAGAGCAACTACGGCGCGATCGTGTACAACAAAGCGCCGAGCGTGTTGAAGCAGCTGAATTATTTGGTTGGTGAGGACGCGTTTCAGAAAGGCATTCGGCAGTTTCTCGTCGATCACGGATACGCGAACGCGACGTGGCAGGATCTGCTCGGCGCTGTGGGCAAAGCATCGGGCACATCGCTCGATGAATTCGGCAAGAACTTCATGCTGCGCCCTGGCATGCCGATCGTTGAGCAGCGGCTCACCCTCCGACTCGGCGCGATCGACAAGCTCGAACTCGTGCAGCGCGCGGCGCAGTCGATGAGCGGTGCGTCCGCGTGGCCGGTGCGCACGCAAGTATTGCTCGCTTACACCGATCGACCGCCGGTGCGAATTCCCGTCGATCTGCGCGATTCAGTGACCGATGTCGCCGGCGCACGCGGTCATCCCGCGCCGCAATTCGTGTTCGCGAACTACGAAGATTTCGGATACTTCCTGACTCTGCTCGATTCGACCAGCGTGCGTGCGCTCGAAGGTGGCGCACTCGGCGCAATCGCCGATCCGTTCTTACGCACGATGTTGTGGGGTGCGCTGTGGGATCAGGTGCGCGCCGCGCAGTTCGATCCGGTGCGATTTGCGAAACTGGCGCTCAAGGAATTGCCGAACGAGAAAGACGAGCAACTGTTCCCGAACATCACCGGCCGCATGACGCGCTCGGTGGGATCGTATGCGTCCGCGAGCGCGAAGACCGCGCTGCTGCCTGACGTTGAGAAGTTCTTGTGGGAGACGGGAATGGATCGCGCGCGTCCGTACAGCATTCGGCGCGCGAGTATCGACGCGTTCATCGGAATCGCCGAAACACCCGACGGCCTCGCGAAACTCAACACACTGCTCGCGGCCGATTCCGTGGCGGGCGAGCCGATGCGAGACCCGACACGCTGGGAGATCGTGAACCGCATGACGGTGCTCGACGTACCAGGCGCAAGCGATCGCGTGAGCGCACAAGCCGCACGCGACACCACACCCGATGGTCGCCGGCGTGCGTTCGTCGCCGGCGCGGCGCGCAAGAGCGCCGACGTGAAGCGCGATTACTTCCGGCGCTACTTCGGCGACAAAGCGCTGAACGAAGAGTGGGCGAGTGGATCGCTCGGTGCGTTCAACTCGGACGAGCATTCCGCGCTCACCCTTCCCTATTTGCGGCCCGCGCTCGACTCGTTGCAGTACATCCAGGCGAACCGGCGCATCTTCTACTTGCAGAACTGGCTCGGGTCGTTCATCGGTGGACATCGATCGCCAGAAGCGCTGGCCATCGTGCGGAAGTTCCTTGCCGACAAGCCGAACCTGCCGCTCGATCTGAAGCAGAAGGTGCTGCAGACGGTGGACGATCTCGAGCGTACGGTCCGGATCAGGCAGAGGTACCAGTAGCGCTACACGCGGCGCGCTGGTGCTCCGGGCTTCGCCGAAAAGAACGATGCGTTGGTTCGCGATGGATGCTGGCGGCGATACTCGGCCGACCAACGTTGAGCGAAATCGCCCGCGCGCTGTGCTTCGATGAGCGCCCAGACGCTGCCGCCAAAACCCGCACCGAATGCCGACGCGGCGTGCGCGCCGAGCGCGCGCGCTGATTGCTGCAGCGTGATGGTTTCCGGCACCTGATTGCCGAGGTGCGTAACAGCGAGTTCGTGCGACCGGTCGACGATGGTGCCGAGTGCCGCGAGGTCGTTGTCGCGAAACGCTTTCGCCGCTGCAGGAACAAGCGAATGCGACTCCTCGACGAATTGGTCGAGGCGTTTGACGAGCTCTGTGGCGGAGAAATCTTGATGCGACGCGTCGCCAACAAGTGCGCGCAATTGCGGCGCAGCGCCGGTGTTGCTGTGTAACGCAGCAGCGAGGGTTTCATCAGCGCGATGCGCGCCGCGATTCCACACATCGAGCAACACCGACGTGCCGAGCGAAAGCCGGTTGTAATCGCCGAGCGCGTCGCCGGTTTTTTTGGCGATGACACCACTCACACCAATGACGAACGTGAGCGATGGATCGATGGCCACGTCGGTTTCGTGGCGCACGGGCGCGTACGAGTACTGCCCGAGCATTCCTTGCCTGCAGCAGAGAATCGCGGTGTGATCTTCGCTGCCACCGAACGTACCGACACCGGCGTCGCCCGCAAACGAGCCGAACGGACGCCCATTCTCGACGGCGCCCAGGTAACCGGCGAGATCCGTGCGGACTGGAAACGCGCGTTTGTAGTCATCGCTCGTTTCCAGGTCGTTGGCATCGATCAACGAAAGCGCGATAGACACAACGAGCGCGCTCGAGCTGCTGAGCCCGGCGTCCGCGGGTAGCGTGCTCGATAACGCGATGTCTGCGCCATGTGTTGCCCGCGGGAAATCGCGCGACAGTCTGCGCGCGACCGCCGCGACGTAGCTGCCCCACGAACCCGCGGGCGCAGTGGCAGCCGGTGACATCGACGTCGTGAACGTTTCGTTGCGCTTTGTATCGATTACGTGGATTTCCGCATCGGCACGACGCGTGCACCGAACGCTGAATCCGCGGTCGATGGCACACACGAGACTTCTCCCACCCGCATAGTCCGTGTGCTTGCCAAGGACTTCGATGCGGCCCGGAACCCAGAACTCGCTCACAGCGACACCGTGACGTCGCGCAATCGTTTGGTGACCGCCGCAATGTCTGAGCGGCTGGACAGATCGATCACGCCGTCATCAACAGTTGTCACATGAAACGTCACGCTGAGTTCATGCATGGCAATGCGGACTGCATCGGCGAGCTCGAGCTCGCCGCGCATGGATGGCGTAACGCGATCACACGCGTCGAACATCGCGCGCGTAAACGACCAGAGGTTCATGCTCACGAGTGCGTCGTCACCGAATGCAGAATCGGGCGCATTCGCTGGTTTCTCGGTGATCGAGCGCAATCGTCCGGACGCGTCCACATCGAGCAAGGCGAACGCACGCAAGCGTTCACGCGGAATGTTGCTGAGTTGTACGAGCGGCCCCGCGCGATAGCCGGCGAGGCCGCACCCGTCGATGGCGCACACGGCGCGCAGCGTGCGCGCGGAGTACACGTTGTCGGCGTTCAGCACGAGAAACTGTTCGTCGTCAACCCACGCACGTGCACAACGCACCGCGTCCGCAGTACCGCGTGGCTCCGCTTGCTCGGCGAACGTGACCCGCAACCGTGAAAGCGTTCCGCGGCGGGTGTAGTGATCGCGAATCGCGGAGTCGCGAGGTGACACGACAATGCAAATGTCTTCGATGCCGCCATCTGCCAGCGCATTCAACACATAGTCGAGAAACGGGCGGCCAATCGGAATCATCGCTTTCGATCCGGAATCAGCCGCGTGCGCCTGCTCGCTCGTCAACGAAACGCCAGCGTCGGGCCGCTGCATTCGCGTACCCTTGCCTGCCGCGAGCACGACCGCCGTCGTTGTGCTCAACCCGAACTACCGCTTGTCGAGCGGCAGCAGCCCGAACTTCGTGCGACTGTACAATGCCGCGAGTGTGAGCGAGAAGATCGGCCCGCCATAACAGAACGGCGCCCACGGCAAATAGTCGAGTGTCGGCACACCAACCGTGGTCGCCATGTACACCGCAGACACGGTCCACGGCATCAGTGGTTCCGTGATTGTCACCGAATCTTCGAGTGTGCGCGACAAGTTCTCCGGTGCAAGTCCGCGCTCACGGTACGCCTTCTGGAACATGCCGCCGATGACGAGACCGGTCACGCCGCCGTGACTCGTCATCGCGATCATCGTGCCGCCGGCTGCCATGGTTGCCGCGACCAATCCAAACACGGAACGCACCGACGCCAGCATGCGCGACACGAGTAAATCGAGCGCGCCGGACACGTCCATGCCCGCCGCGAGCAGAAACGCGGAGATGACGATCACGAGCGTCGTCGCCATCGAATACAGTCCGCCGCGTTCCACCAGAATCCTGAATCCATCTGACAGCGCGCTCGCGTCCGTCCCGCTCGCAGTAACCATCGACAGCTTGAATCCACTGACGAGCGACGTGATCGCGTCCGGGACCGTGAAGCCCTGCACAACAATGCCAATGATTGCGGCGACAATCGCCGAAAGCGAAATCGCGAGCGCCGGCGGAACGCGCTTCACTATTCCCCACACCACCAGCACGGCGGGAATCAGCGCGATCCAGTTCAGCGTGAACACTCTATCGAGATCGTCAAGCAACACACGCGCCGCGCCCGCAGAGCCCGCACCGCCCGTTGGCGCAATGCGCGATGCAAACGTGTAGAGAATGATGCACATGACGAACGACGGCGTCGTCGTGTACATCATGTGCCGGATGTGCTTGTAGAGATCTGCACCGGCACCGATCGCGCAGATGTTCGTCGAGTCAGACAGCGGCGACATCTTGTCGCCGAGGTACGCGCCCGAAATGACTGCGCCCGCGGTAGCGGCGAGTGGTGCGTCGATCGCGGCCGCGGTTCCCATTAATGCGACGCCGATGGTGCCCGCGGACCCCCACGACGTTCCCGTGAACAGCGACATGATCGACGTCGCGAGGAACGCGGTGAGCACCAGATACTGCGGGCTCACGAGCTTGACGCCCCAGTACACCATGTACGGGATGGTTGCCGACATCACCCACGCCGCGATCAACGCACCAACCGCGAGCAAAATGAGCACGACGGGGAGAACACCTTTGAACTTCTCGCCCGCGGACACCTGGATGTCGTCCCATGTGCGGCCGTGACGCACCGCGATGAATCCGGCGACGCCCGCGCACAGCAAAAGCGTTACGACCAGCAGATCGCCGCCGAAACCAATCGTCGCGGCGCCGACACCGAACATCACTGCCATCGTGATGACCGGGAGCAGCGCTTCACCAAACGTGAGCGGCTGCGACGCGCGCGTAAGACTCATGGCGCGCTCCGCGCGTGCAGTGTCGTCATTTCATCGCGTTGAAGGCGTTGAGCACTTCGAGCAGATCGGCGTGCGTAAACGTGAACTCGCTCGGATTCAGCCGCCGCGCACCTTCGTAGAGCGGACGCTCGGTGCGGACCTTGAGCACCATCGTGTACGGCGATGCCAGGCGATACACGCGCGCACGCGCGCGATTGCGCACCGCACGTTCCACGCCGTCCCGGATTTCGGTCTGCGCTCGTTCAGGTGATAGGCCGAGCGATGCATCGCCGCCGATTTCGTGCTTCACCGCGACACCTTCGATGGGGCCGAGCAATCCGCGGATCTGCTCGACAACAGCGCGATCACCGGCGACAAATACAACCGGGACGCTGTAGAGTCCCGCGACGAGCGCGTTGTATCCGCCTTCCGGTAACGAAACGCCGTTGATCGAGAAGTCGACGACGTTACCCGTCGACGTGTGTTCGAGAATGGCGTTGGGCGTTCCCGCTTTCGCGTGATAGCCAACAAACACAACCGCATCGAACGTCGAGTCGATGCCTTCCATCATGTTCTTCGGCCCCGTGCCCTGTCCGCGCAATAATTTCGCGCGCGGATCCAGATCACTCGGCAAAAGATTTGTTTTCGAGCCGTGTGAGTCGCGAACGACGACTTCTGTTGCACCCGCGCGCAAAGCGCCGAGAACGGCGGCGTTCGCTTCGCCGGCCATGATCTTGCGAAAGTGTGCGTAGTCGGGACCGGTTGGACTTACGTCGGTACTCGCCACGACGCCCGCAAGGCCCTCCATATCGATGGAGATGAACACCTTCAATCCAGCTGCTTGCTGCGCACCCGCGTGAGACGCAACAGCCAACCCGAGCGCAATCAGCGCACCTCGCGCCACGTTCATCGCACACCTCCCTTCACGAGTGGTCCTACGGTCACGCTTTCGACAATGCTTGATCGAGATCGTGAATCAGCACGTCAGCACCTTCAAGTCCGATCGAGAGCCGCACCACGCCGCGCGGAATGCGCTGCGACTCCAGGTATTTGCCGTTGTTGCCTCGCTCCGGCGAAATCACGATGCTCTCAACTCCACCCCAACTCACGCCAATGCGGAAGTGCTCGAGCGAATCGATCACGCGGTTGAGGCTCGCGAAATCGGGGTTGGCGAGTTCGATACTGAACAACCCCGAATGGCCGCGCATTTGTTTGGCAACGAGTGCCGTGTCCTTGTCAAACGCAGGATGGAACACGTTCTTCACCGCGCGGTGACCACGCAAAAACTCTGCGACGCGGAGCGCGTCGACATGGTGCTGCGCCATGCGCACGGGAAGCGTGCGCAATCCGCGCAACAGCACCCAAGCGTCGAACGGCGCGAGAATCCCGCCGCTCAACAAAAACGCACGATGGAAGATCTCCACCATGCGTTCGCTCGTACCGATCAGCGCGCCGCCGACGAGATCGCTGTGGCCGCCGAGGTATTTGGTCGCGGCGTGCACGACGAAATCGATACCGAGTTCGATTGGTTTCTGCAGGAGCGGTGTTGCCCAGCTGTTGTCGACGCAGGTTAGAATGCCGCGCCCACGCGCGAGCGCCGCCATGGCCTCGAGATCGACGACACGAAACATCATCGTGCCTGGACTCTCGATCCAGATAATGCGCGTGTTGGGTTTGATCGACCGCTCGACCGACGCGACGTCCACGTCGAGCTGCACATCATGCGAAATTCCGAAGCGCTCCAGGTGCCGCGCGAGCTGCAACGTCGGGCCGTACACCTGATTCACAAAGAGAACGTGATCGCCCGACTTCAACGTCCCCATCATCACGGCATTGATCGCCGCCATTCCCGACGCAAAACACTTGCATGCTTCGCCGCGTTCGAGCAGCGCGAGCTTGCGTTCGGCGGCCTCGACCGTTGGGTTCTGGCCGCGGGTATACACATTGTGCGAATGCTCGTTGCGCAGTCCTTCGATCAGCGCGGCAAACGTCGGGTACGCAAACAACGACGTCTGCACGATTGGCGTCGAGACCGGCGCTGCACCCGATGGTCCGGGCGGCCCATCATCGGCAACACACGTCGCAACATCGGTGGGATCGAGTCGCATCGGCGCGGAAAGCTACACCGCGCAAAGGCCGCCGTCCCGAGGGCACTGACCGCGATGTCACACCGGCCGGGCGCCGACAGTCCTTCTATATAGATGAACATCATCTTCGACCTGGGCGGCGTCGTAGTGCGCTGGGAGCCCGACGCGATCATAGCCAACGTGTTCGACGACCCGGCGGTGCGCGCCGTCGTGCGCCAGGACGTCATTGGTCATCAGGATTGGCTGGACCTCGACCGCGGCACCATCTCGTACGAGGCCGCCATTGAGCGCGCCGCGAAGCGCACGCGACTGCCCGAACCGGAGATCGCGCGGTTCCTCGATCGCGTGCCGCCGCTGCTCACACCAATTCCCGAGACGGTGTCGCTCATGCGTCGCGTCAAAGCGCGCGGCCACGCGGTCTACTGTTTGTCGAACATGCCCACGCGCTCCATCGAATACCTCGAGCGCACGCACGATTTCTGGGACGTGTTCACCGGAAAGGTGATTTCGTCACGCGTCAAACTGTGCAAGCCGGATCCCGCGATCTACGCACATCTGTTGAAGACGTTCTCGCTGTCACCGGCCGAGACCGCCTTCATTGATGACGTGCGCGCGAATCTGGACGCGGCCGAGCAGTTCGGGATCGCGGTAATCCAGTTTGCGTCGCCGGGGCAATGCGAGGTTGCACTGCGCCGGCTTGGGGCGTTGTAGCCGACTTAGCTCGCCTTCAGCACTCCGCGCGGGCCCGATGCTTCGGCTTTCGCGATGTGCTGCACGACATTTGCAAAACTGTCGGGCGTGACGGAGATCGAATCGATTCCGCACCGCACCAGGAATTCTGCGAATTCCGGATTGTCGCTGGGCGCCTGACCGCACAAACCGATCGGGCGTCCGGCGCGATGTACCGTGGTGATCGCGTGCTCAATCAACATGGTCACCGCAGGATCGTTCTCGTGGAACAACCCTGACAGTCGCGCCGAATCGCGATCGACGCCAAGCGTGAGCTGCGTGAGGTCGTTGCTGCCGATGGAGAAGCCGTCGAAACGCGCAGCAAACTGCTCGGCGAGAATCACATTCGACGGGACTTCACACATCACGTAGACCTGCAGTCCGTTCGCGCCCCGCATGAGTCCGTTCGCGGCGAGCTCTTCGAGCGTCTGATCCGCTTCAGCGAGCGTCCGGCAGAACGGAATCATGATAATGACATTCGCCAGTCCGAGCTTTTCGCGCGCCATCTTGATCGCGCGGCACTCGAGCGCAAAGCCATCGGCGTAATCGTCGCTGTAATAGCGGCTCGCGCCGCGCCAGCCAAGCATCGGATTCTCTTCGTGCGGCTCGAACTGCTTCCCGCCAATCAACTCCGCGTATTCGTTGGTTTTGAAATCGCTCATGCGCACGATCACCGGATGCGGGAACTGCGCCGCAGCGATCCGCGCGATGCCATACGCGAGCGTGTCGACGAAGAACTGCGACGGATCGTCGTAGCCGGCGGTAATGGATTCGATCTCAGCCCGCACCGCCGGATCCGTAACCGTGTTGAACCGCGCGAGCGCGAGCGGATGAATGCGAATGAAGTTGCTGATGATGAACTCGAGTCGCGCGAGCCCGACGCCCTTACTCGGCAGACGCCACCACCGAAACGCCGCGCCTGGATCGCCGATGTTCAGCATCAGTCGGGTGTGCACCTTTGGCAAATCGTCGGGCGCGCATTCGCTCACATCGAATTCCGCTTCGCCGTCGTATACATGGCCCGTATCGCCTTCCGCGCAGCAGACCGTGACGGGCTCGCCGTCTTCGAGAACGGTCGTCGCGTTACCGGCACCGACAATCGCGGGAACGCCAAGTTCGCGACTCACGATTGCCGCGTGCGACGTGCGTCCGCCGTGATCCGTGACGATGGCCGACGCACGTTTCATGACCGGCACCCAATCTGGGTCGGTCATCGACGTGACCAGCACACTGCCGTCCTTGAACCGGTGCATTTCCGCAGGACTCGACAACCTGCACACGCGTCCCGTTGCAATCGCCTGACCGATCGCCTGGCCGGAAACGAGGCGGCGGCCCGCGCGCTCGAGCTGGTACGTGCGCAGCACACGCGAATCGCGTTGTGACTCCACGGTCTCGGGGCGCGCCTGCACGACGAACACTTCGCCCGTGTCACCGTCTTTGGCCCACTCGATATCCATCGGACGGCCGTAGTGCGATTCAATGGCGCAGGCCCATCGCGCGAGCTGCAACACGTCGTCGTCACTGAGCGCGAACGACGTGCGTTCTTTTTCCGTTGTGTCGATCGTGCGGGTGCCGCCGTTCGCGTGCTCGGCGTACACGACCTTGCGCTGCTTGCGACCCCGCATCTTGCCGATGATCGGCGCGCAGTCCGCGACATCGAGCAGCGGTTTGAATACCGTAAACTCGTCGGGATCCACTTCTCCTCCGACAAGCGCTTCGCCCAGCCCCCAACTCGCGTTGATGAGCACGGCGTCCGGGAACCCTGATTCAGGATCGATGGTGAACGCGACACCAGCGCTGCCGATGTCTGAACGCACCATGCGTTGCACACCGATCGACAGACCGACGCTCAAATGATCGAAGCCCTGGCTCTCGCGATACGCGATCGCGCGATCAGTGAACAACGACGCGATGCATTTGCGGCACGCATCGACGAGCGCGTCGCCACCACGAACGTTCAGAAACGTGTCTTGCTGGCCCGCGAAGCTTGCATTGGGAAGATCTTCCGCGGTTGCGCTGCTGCGCACTGCAACTTCGACCTTGCGGCCAACGTCGTCACAGAGGTCGCGATACGCGTGGCGAATCGCGAGCGCGATCGGTTCCGGAAATTCTGCTTCCAGTATCGCGCGTCTGATATTTGCGCCTGCGTCAAGCAGTGCGAGGTCACCGCGACGATATGATGCGATCCACGCTGCGATGCGTTCGCGCAGCGCGTTAGCGCCGAGGTACGCCCAGTAGGCGTCGACAGTAATCGCGAATCCTTCGGGGACGCGGACACCTCCCGCATCGAGATGCCGAGTGAGTTCGCCGAGCGACGCGTTCTTGCCGCCGACGCGACTGATATCGGATGCGCCGACATCTGTGAGCCACACCACAAATCGCGACGGTGCTGCTTGCGTCGCGTTGGAGCGGGGCGTGCGCGTCTTGGTAGCGGTCGGAGGCGTCATGTTGATATGTCCCGTCAAGGTGTGCGAACTCGGAACGCGTGCGGGACGCTGGGGTTGCAACCACTGTGCCGTCCGTTGCGCGCTGCGTACGCGCCACGGGCCGCGACGACACGTGTTGCGAGGCGCCGACGCCGCAACCGGTGTAAGTGAAGTCAGACCCGCATGTTGCCGCAGGTGCGGTTGTTGCTCTGACAAGTAGTGCTGGCGCGAGATCGGCCTCCGGCCGTTGTGTGATCTCGCTACTACATCACATGTAAACGGGATCAGTCCGTGTCGCACACGCCACGAAATGCCCCAAACGAGCCATACATCGTTTTTGCCGATCAACGGCGACTTCGGCTATGGCGACAAGCGTTCTTACGGCGTACCGCTTACGCGCTGCTTGGCGCAATCACGATCGGCGCCGGTGCGTTCATCGTGCATCGTGTGAGCCCGAACACATTCACGAGCGTCGACGAGTTTGAGCGCTTGCTCGGGATCGCGCCGAAAGACAGCATCGCGGCGGTGACACGGCTCACGGGATCGCCGAGCGCAACGCTGACGTCATCAAAGGCACCCTTGCCGGCGCCGCCGCGCACCAAGCCAGCGACGGCATCGACCACCGTGGCGCGCACGGCGCCGCCGAAACCATCGACACCGCAGAAATCCTCGATCGTGCGGCCGCGTGAAGAGGTGCTCCCGCCACTGAAACCGCCGGCCCCGCCGGCGGGCAGCAACGCTGCACCAGTCGTGACGACGTCGTCATCGCCAGGATGGCTCGTCGTGAGCAGCCGGCCGTGGGGCAACTTGTACATCGACGGACGCCTGGTCGGCAACACACCGCAGGCGACCGTGTGGCTCACGCCGGGTACGCACAAGGTCGAAATCAAGCGCGACGGATTCAAAGCATTCCTCGCGAACGTCAGCATCGACTCGAATCGTGAGTTCCGGCTCACGCGCGTAACGCTGGATCCCGCGACGCAGTGAGTACCGTGTCGCTCGCAATTCGTGCGATCGTCGTGAGCTCGACGATCGCGTCGGCGACGGCGCTCGCACAAGCGAACGCGCAGGTCGCGACGCGCCCGGTTGTGACGTCCACGCGCAGCATGAGCGCATCGGCCGCACTGGATTCCGGTGTCGTGTTGTACGAGGAAGTCGCGTACGAATTGTCCGCGCGCTTGCTGCGCTACGCACTCGGAGGAACGAGTCCCGATTCGCTCAGTGCACGCCAGCGCTCGGCTGCGCTCACGTACCTCGGCGCCTCCGAGTGGTACCTGCATCATCGCGATTCCGCGAACGCTGCGTTTCGTTCACTGCTTGCACACGCGCCATTTCAGCGCCTCGATTCGCTGATCTTTCCGAAATCCGTTACTGATTTCTTCGACGGCATTCGGCGGTCGCTGCACGGTGTTGCACGCGTGCGCGAAGTCGACCGCGCTATTCGTGTCACGGTGCTCGCGATCAATCCGCATCGCGTGACCGTGGAAGTATTCGCGGAGGGCGGCCCGCGCGTGCGCAGCTTGTACGAAGCACCGATTACCGATTCAGTGCACGTGGACTGGGACGAACGTGATGCGGACGGCCGCGCGGTAACTGCGGGGCGCTATACAGTGGTGGTGACCGCGCGCGCGAACGACGGCCAGTTGCTCAGCGTTGCACGATTCCCGGTCGATATCGGTCGCACACCGGCGATGAGCGATTCAGGCCGTTAGCGCGGCGATTTCTTCTCGCAGGCGCGTCAACGACGCAACATCACCAGCGGCTTCGAATATCTGACGCGCGCGCTCGAGGTGCGCACGGCCTTCGTCGCGCTCACCAAATCGCAGACGGAAGTTGCCGTACTCTTCGTACAGGCGGCCTTCCAGCGTGGTGACAGGCGCAAGCGCACGGCACAATTCGCTCGCTTGCTCGAAGAACACGAAACCCGTTTCGTCACCGCGCTTGGAGCACAGCCGGCCCATGGCGATGTACACGTCGATCAAGCGCTCACCAAATCGGTGATCGATCGCGAGCGCCTCCGCGCGCCGTAGTTCCTGCTCCGCATCCAGAAGTTTTCCCGCAAGCACGTACAGGTCGGATACGCGCACGAGGACTTCGACCTTGAGCGCATCGCCAAGCCCCGGACGTTCCGTCCACGCAAGCGCTTCGCGTCCGGCCGCAATGCCCGAATCCGGATTGCCGATTGCGCATTCGATTTCGCCAACGGTGCACAACACGCGCGACAATTCCGCGTTTGCACCGACGGATTCGAGCAATTCCCGCGCGCGCCGCAGTCGTGTGCGCGCACGGTCGGGGTCGCCCTGGCGCCACGCGATCACGCCGAGGTGATGTTCGACCATACCAATCCAGGCGCTGTCGACGGCACTTTCCGCATGACGGAGTGCGCGCAAAAACCACGCGTTGGCACCGCCGAGTTCCGCGAGCGCGAGCGCTGCGTTGCCAAGTCCAACGCATGCACGAGTCGTCGCGCCATGGTCGAAGACCGCTTCGGCGAGCACGAGCGCGCGCTGGTGATACCGTGCAGCATCTTCGTATCGCGCACGCGTATGCGCGGCGCGCCCGAGGCGATCGAGCACATCGATTTCCGGTCCGCGTTCACTGAGTTCGGCCGCAACGCGGAACGCGACGTCGTACCACGCAGCGGCCTGCGCGATACGGTGCGAGCGCTCCTCCGCCGCACCCCCCGCGACGAGCGCGGCCACGATCGCCGTGCCGTCGCCCGTTTCCGCCGCTGACAGCGCTCCGACGTACGCACTGAACAACACCGACATATGCTCTGTGAGACGCGGCAGTACATCGTCGACGCGCCGGCGCAGCAACTCGATGTCCACGCCGTGCTTGCCGATGGTGAGATACGGACCGGAGCTCGACCATCGCGATTGTTCGTCGGACCGTGGTGTGGATACGAGCAGCGCACGCAGCGGCTCCATCGCATCGATGGCCGGCAGCAAGCGCAACGCTCGTTCCACACGCACGCGGTTCATCAGAGTCCGTACTCTTTCATCTTGCGGGTGAGCGTATTGCGGTGAACGCCAAGCATGCGCGCGGCAGTCGCAACGCGTCCGCCCGTAACCGATAGCGCGCGCGCGATGTGCCGCGCTTCGACTTCGGCGAGCGTGAGAATGGTGCTGTCTGAGCGGTCCTGCGTCGGCACCGCGGTACCACGCAACGAATCGGGCAGGTGCGCGAGCCGTAACGTGCCGCCGTCACCGACGAGCACGGCTCGTTCGACAACGTTGCGGAGTTCGCGAACGTTGCCAACCCAATTGTGCGCGTACAGGGCGTCGACGGCCCGTTGCGAGATCGCAACGAAGGTCTTGTTGTAGCGCTGCGAGAACTCGGTGACGAAGAACGAGGTCAGGCCGAGCAAGTCGTCGCCGCGTTCGGCGAGCCGCGGCAACCGGATGTTGACCACAGCCAGCCGGTAATACAGGTCTTCGCGGAAGCGTCCACGCGCGATGGCGTCGGTCAGATTCTGATTCGTCGCCGCAATGAGGCGCACATCCACCGGCACGACGTCTCCGCCGACGCGCTCGATTTCACGTTCCTGAACCGCACGCAGAATCTTCGCCTGCAATGCAAGACTCATGTCGCCGATTTCGTCGAGGAACAATGTGCCGAGTGATGCTTGCTCGAAGCGGCCGATCTTGCGCGCGACAGCACCGGTGAATGCGCCGCGTTCGTGTCCGAACAATTCGCTTTCGAGCAGGTTTTCGGGAATAGCCGCGCAATTGACCGCGACGAATGGATGGCGCGAGCGCGGACCGTGCTGATGAATCGCGCGTGCAACGACTTCTTTGCCCGTACCCGATTCACCGTCGACGAGTACGGTCGCGGAGCTCGGCGCAACGCGCGCAAGAAGTTTGTAAACCTCGAGCATCGGCGGACTTTCACCCACGAGCGCGTACTCGCCGATCATGTGCGCGCGCACTTCAGGCAGCGGTACCGGAATTTCGTCAGTCGCATCGCGCAAGCGATGCAGCGCATCGCATAGCGCATCGCGACGCGGTGGAACCGGCAGAATCTCCAATGCCCCAACCCGCTCGCCTTGCAGAATCAGTCCCATGCTTGGTCGCGGCGTAAGGCCGATCAACCGCGGAGCACCGGGTAAACGCCGCAACGTGTCGGCCCACACGTTGAGCCCTGATTCCGGCGGATCTTCGAGTGCGGCAACCACGACGTCGACACTGTTCGCGGACAGCGCGCGTACGGCGCGCGGCAAATCGGGCGCGGCATCGACGTGCATGGCGTCGCCCGACACCCACTCGCGAATGCGCGTAACGAGCGATGCATCGAGTCCAACCACGAACACGCGGAGCGGCCTCGTCGTCGCCGGAGCGTGGGGGGAAGCCGCCTGCGCGTCGGGCGGCAGGACGCTGGTCACCCTCGCTCCCCGACGCGCGCGACGAGCACGAGTGCATCGTCCGTCGTCTTCGCGAATTGCGCGAGTACGCCATTCGCGATTTCGTCGGCCGATCGCGCGTCGCGCGGGAAGTCGTCGGCAAACCGCTGGTCGATTCCGTCGGTTGCAAAGACGAGCAGATCACCGGGCGCAAGCGGAATGATTTCTGCGCGCAACTGCGGAAGCGCAGAGCCAACAACGCCGCCGCGCGTAATCAGTCGCGACCGCGAAGCGTGTCCGTCCGGACCGGATTGCACCACGAGCCCTTCGACATTGCCGACGCTGATCCACGTCAGGGTCGCGCGCCGCGCGTCGATGGTTGCGATACTCATTGCGACACCGCGCGTGCGCACGAGCGCGTCGTGACACCGCTTGATGTGACTGATCGCCGTATCACCGGGCTCGCGCGCGAGCACGACGCGCGCGGCGTCGGCCGCTTCGGCGGCTGCTTCTCCGTGACCAAGACCGTCGATCACGGCGACGAGCGTCCCGTCGTGGTGTGGCATGACCAGCGAGAGATCGCCGGTCGTGCGTTCGCCCGGCTTGGGTCGCGATGCAACGCTCCACTCGACGAATGGCGCAATGCCAAATCCGCCGGGCGTCGGGCGGCTCATGGCTTCCATTTCGTCATCTCAACAGTGGTGCCGTTGCCCGGCGCCGACACGACTTCGAATTCGTCCATCAACCGGCGCGCACCCGGCAATCCGAGTCCAAGGCCGCCCGACGTGGAGAATCCGTCGGTCATGGCGCGCTGGATGTCGCGGATGCCCGGCCCGCTATCACGCGCGATGACGCGCAAGCCAACGCGCTCCCCGTTCTTCATCGACTCGAACTTCACTTCACCCCGTTTCGCGTACAACAGAATGTTGCGCGCGATCTCGGAGATCGCCGCCGCTATGACGGTTTGGTCGCCAACCGAGAATCCAATCTGCGACGCCAGTGTTCGCCCGCGTTGCCGCGCGGCGACGACGTCTGAATCGGATGTTATCGGTTGAATGGCATCATCGCCCACGCGACATGTGCTCCCGGGCTCGCGTGTCCAGGAACGCGAGTCCCTCCTCCAGATCCAGAGCCGTTGCGACTCCCTTCAGCGAGAGTCCCAGTTGCACCATTGCAAACGCCACTTCCGGCTGGATCCCCACAATGACGGTTTCGGCGCCACGCAGGCGCGTCATGTGGGCGAGGTCCCGCAACGTGCGGACTGCAAACGAATCCATCACATCGAGCACGGTGACGTCGACAATGACGCCCTTCGACCGGAACCGGCCGACGCGCTCCGTGATCTGCTCGCGTAATTCGCGCAGATCGGCATCCGTCAACGCAGACTGCACCGATGCGATGACGTATTGCCCCTGTTTGAGAATGGGGACTTCCACGATGTCTTTCCCGTGCGGAGGCTATGCAGCCTCGTCAATCACCACGACCTTCACGCCGAGCAACCGCTCCGCTTCTTCGATGCCGCCCTGGAGGTCGCCGACGGTGGTCATCTCGCTCAGATCGACGCCGATCGTCACGAGGGTCTGCGCAATTTCCGGCGACAAGCCGGTCACAATCACGGTCGCACCAAGCAAGCGCGACGCTTCGACGGTTTGCACGAGGTGGTTGGCGACGTTCGAGTCCATCGCGGCCACACCCGTGATGTCGATGACGACGACCTTGGCGCGGTTCGTACGAATCGCGCGCAACAACTGCTCCGTGAGTTGCCGCGCGCGCTGCGGATCGATGACACCGATGATCGGAAGAATCAGCAAACGGTCGCGCACCTGCAGCACGGGCGTGGACAGTTCGCGAATGGCTTCCTGTTGCTGGCGAATGACGCGCTCGCGTTCCTGTACGAAGCCGACGGCCACCGTGTTCGCAATACGATTCGCCGCGGGTTCGTATGCGTCGAGAATGCGATTGAGCTTTTCGAAGTCGTCCTGGTACTTCGCGAACAACGATCGCGCGAGTACGTCGCGCAACAGGAGCACGATGCCGACGACTTCGTGCGTTTCAACGCCGCGGGGAATGATGCGCTCCGACAAGTTGCGCGCGTATGCCTGCAACGCTTCAAACGTTCCGGTCTCGAGCGCTTCGACGTAGTTGTCGTACACCGACGTCGCTTCGGCGAAAATTTCCTCTTCCGTCATCGCGGTGAGCAATTGCGCCTGCGTAATGCGACGCGCCCACTCCTCACGAAGTTGTGTTCGCTTCTGGCGAAGGTGAGCAACGAGTTCGCGCAAAAGTGCCGCGGTGTCTTCGCGTGGTGGCGAAGGCACAGACGGTCGCGCAGGAGGCAGATCTTTTTTCATTGATAGTGCACGTGAGGATGGACGAACCCAGTCGGCGGGTCCGTTTGCCGAAGCGTCGCCCTGCTGCAACACGCAAGGGCAGTACCACGAGTGTGGTCGTGGTGCGGCATCGCATCCACTTGTGCTACAACGCGTTCCGATTCGGCGGCGAATCGGCTCTTGAACGAGTGCGCCTAAATACTGGGCGCGGTGGTCGCGTTGGCTGCACCAATTCGGTGCGCTGGACCCCTCGGTGTCAAGAGGGCACCACTACGGACCCAGGATATCCCCCTGAGGCGCGCTCGCGTCGAGCGATGCTACACGGAACTGGATTCACGCCGCGTTGTACACGGATTCGTTGCCCGCGCAGGTGTGTGGTAGCTCTCGCCGCGCGGTGCAATACAACTGCGCGCCGAATCCACGCGGTCGGCTCGTATGCGCTATCGGCGTGGACTTTGCAGTTCGGGCGGAACCATGGACGAATCGGAATCGGGCACGGCGCGCGTACTCGTCGTCGGCGAATCGCAGGAGATCGCCGGCGCAATCGCACGCGCACTCGAAGCATCGGGATGCGCAGTCGTGCACATCTCCGAGCGCCGTGCGACGGTCGCGGCAGCAGAGCAGCATGACGCAAACGCGATTGTGATTGAAGGCCGAGCCGCGGATGTGGGGTTGCTCGAGGTCTGTCGCGCGCTGCGCGACGATCCGTCGTGCAGCGTCACACCGATCATCGTGGCGACACCGGCAAAGCCGCGTCGCGACGATGTGCTCGCCGCGCTCGCAGCCGGCGCATGGCACGTGTGCGGCGCGCCGGTCGATATCGAGGAACTGCGCATTCGCATCGCGAACTACGCGGCCGCGCGCGAGCGACGTGTGCACGGTAACGGTTCAAGCCTCGTTGATCAGGAGACCGGTCTGTACAACGCCGCAGGCCTCGCGCGTCGCGGACGCGAGCTCGGTTCTGAAGCAATGCGCCAACGCACGGAACTCGCATTCATCGCGCTGAGCGCTGACGCCGGCGCGGATCTGCCGTCGTCCGCGATCGCACGCTGCGGGCAGATGCTGCGTACCGTCGGGCGCCTCTCCGATATCGTCGGCAGGCTCGGTCCGGCGCACTTTCTGATCGTCGCTCCGGCAACGGGAAGCGCGGGCGCCGCACGGCTCGCCCGGCGGTTTGCGACGGGCTTCCGCACGGCGCTCGCACAAGCCTTGCCGCCCGATGCACACGTGCGTGTCCGCGCCGGATACACGGCCCTGCCAAACCTGGCGTATTCACCCGTCGAGCCGACCGACATTCTTGCGCGCGCGACGGTGGCGCTGCGCGGCGGAGAGTTGTCGGCCGACTTCGAGTGGCTCAGTCCCTCAGAAGTTCAGGGCCTCGGTCCACCGCGGTCGTAGAAAGCGGCGCTCGCGTAATTACGACACCCAGCAAGTCGACCGGCACGCTCTCGTGCCACGCGTATGCCGCATCGGCCGCTGCGCGCGGAGACACGCCCGAGCGCAGTACAACAAGTAGATGACCCGTCCGCGCGCCAAGCACGAATGGATCGGCACCCGCAGTGAATGGCGCGCTGTCGCACAGCACGATGTCGAAATCCGCCTCGATCTGCGACAGCAACGCGACCAGTGCGGGACCGCCCAGTAATGCGGACGCATTGGGTACGCGTTTCCCGCAGGCGATGAACGACAATCCGCGCTGCGACGTGGGTCGCACAACACGTGTTGCGGTCGAATCACCGCGCAAATAGTCGGTCAGCCCTGGCCGTCGCGTCGCACCAACTTCGCGGTGCAGTGTCCCGCGATGAACGTCGCCGTCCACGAGCAGTGTGCGATACCCAGCGGTCGCGAAGCTCCGCGCGAGTTGAATCGCGACGAACGACGCGCCGGCGCCGAGTGCCATGCTCGAGAGTGTCAGCCGGAATGGATGCGCTCGATCACCGAAGACTTGCAGCGCGCCGCGAACGTCGCGCACGGAAGCAGCCGTATCGTCGGTTGCGAATCGTCGCGATGAGCCGCTCACGCGACGTGTAATGGTTGGAACGGTGCCGAGCACGGGCGGTGTGGGATCCGTCGCGCCATCGCCACTGCGATGCGACTCGAGTCGAACGACATCATAGAATGCGCCGGCGCCGGTCATGGTGGTGCTCCCATGCGATGTGTGTCGACGCACAACTGCAAACAACAGGCCTAAGGAAAAGTCCCTATGCACTGGGGACATCGGCCTAAGCGCTCAGGTGTTTCGCCTAGTGTTCGTCCTATTTCAGTGCACTGAATTCACCGCGTGCGACGCAACATGGTGCACGCGCCCGATGTCACGGATTCACGACATGTGCGTATGTCGTGACGTCGCAAGTGTTTCGGAGTCGCAGCACGTTCGCGACGGGTGTGGCCTGCTCCGTGCTTTAGTACCGCGGCATGAGCGCACCCACCGCAATCGAACGGCGCCCGTCGCGATCCGACCGCGCCGCCAATCGTTCAACACCGCGCGACGTTGCCGCGGCGTCCGATCTTCCCAACACGCTCGATGCCGAAGCGAAATCGCGCATCAATGTGCTCGTTGTCGATGACGAGCACACGATCCGCGAGAGTTGCTCGAGCGTCCTGCGCCACGAGAACTATTCCGTCGCTGTCTGCGCACGCGGACAGGAAGCGATCGATCTGCTTGCGCGCAAGCGTTTCCAGATCGTGCTCGTCGATTTGCATCTCGCGCAAGTCGACGGACTCGCCGTCCTTCAGACGGCGATCAAAACCAATCCTGATTCGCTGGTCATCATGATGACCGGCAAGCCGAGCATCGAATCGAGCGTCGACGCGCTGCGTCAGGGCGCGTGGGATTACTTGCCCAAGCCATTCTCTGCGACGCAGCTCCAGATTCTCGTCGGACGCGCGGCGCACACGTTCATGATCAGTCAGGAAACCGACGATCGCCCGCAACAGGACGCACTCCCCGATACGCTCGTGGGAGCGTCGCCCGCGTTCCGTGCCATGATCGAACTCGCGACGAAAGTCGCGACGACCGATGCGTCGGTGTTCATCACCGGCGAAAGCGGCTCGGGCAAAGAAGTCATCGCACGATTCATACATAGTCGCAGCCGTCGCGCGAGCCGTCCGTTCGTGGCCGTCAACTGCGCCGCGCTGCCGGAGATGTTGCTCGAGTCAGAAATGTTTGGACATCGGAAAGGCGCGTTCACCGACGCCGTGCGCGAAAAGCCGGGCCTCATGGAAACGGCGAACGGCGGCACGTTGTTCCTGGATGAATTGATCGAGATGGCGAAACCCATTCAGGCGAAGCTCCTCCGCGTCATTCAGGATGGCGTGGTGCGCCGTGTCGGCAGCGAGTCGACCGACGCAGTGGTGAACGTGCGTTTTCTTGCCGCGACGAATCGTCCGCCGGAAACGGCAATTCAGGATGGTTCGTTGCGCGAAGACCTGTTCTACCGGTTGCGCGTCGTGCCGATTCACGTACCGCCGCTCCGCGAACGCCGCGAAGACATTCGTTTGCTCGCGGAACGCTTCGTTGCGACGTACTGGGCGAAGCATCGCGCGAAGAACGGCGGCGCGCCGCCGTTCACGGACGCAGCGATCCACGCACTCGAATCGCATCCGTGGCACGGCAACGTGCGCGAACTCCAGAACGTCATCGAGCACGCAGTGGTACTCGCCGACGCAGACGCACCCATCGACGCGAACGCCCTCGTGCTTTCGCCCGATGCGCCGCGGCCTCCGGTTGCGCGTGACACCATGCGCTTCTCTCCCGCGATCGTCGACGAGGGCTATCACGCTGCGCGGGAACGCACGATCGGCGAATTCGAGATCCAGTACTTGATGTGGTTGCTCGATCGCGCCGGCGGCAACATGTCGCGCGCGGCGCGCGTGGCGGGCGTCGACCGCACTACGCTGTACCGTTTGCTCGAGCGGCACGATTTGCATCGCAGTCCGCAAACGGGATGGATTGTCGAGCGGCATCCGACGCCGGCCGAACCCGTGGCGGTGCACGCGCACGAACCTGAACCGCAACCGGCGGCGCTCTAATGGCGACGCGCATCACGGAACCGCGGCGCGTGGCCGACGTCGATCGCGTGCTCATAGCGCGCGGCGTGCGGGAACCGGGGCTCGACCTCGCGGTTGAGCTCGCGCACGACGTGCGCTCACCACTCGGCGCCATGCTCACGATTGCAGAGTTGCTGGAGAGCGGCGCGTGCGGTCCGGTCACGGACGCACAGGTGCGGCAGTTGAAATGCATTCAGAACGCGGCGCGCGGATTGTCGCGGATGACCGAAGATGTGGTGGACTCCGGTCGCGTCGGCGCGCTCGACGTGCGCGGTTCCGCGTCGACGTTCAGCATCGACGACACACTGTCATCGGTACACGACGCGCTGCAACCGATGGCGGAACTCACCGGACTGCAGCTCATTGCGCGCAATCATGCGCCGGCAAAATGGATGGGGCGTCGCGGTGCGATTGCGCGCGTGCTGCTGAATCTCGTCACCAACGCATTGAAATACACGGAGCGCGGCAGCGTCGTGTTCGGCGCGCGCGTCGCCGGCATCAATGAAGTCGAGTTTTTCGTGTGCGACAGCGGGAGCACGCCGGCGTTACAGCGCGACAGCGCGTCACCCGGCGCAAGCGGCGAACGCTGGCGCACGAAGGGTGCTGGACTCGGCCTCGCTATTTGCCGCCGGTTATTGCATGCAATGGGCACGACCCTCGAGGTCGAGACGCAACCTGGCGTGGGCACACAGTTCTACTTCGTGGTCGCCCTGCCAGACGCCGCATAGCCCGCCGGAGCCATCGCTATGCGAATTCATGGAATCGATATCCCCTCGGGGGAAAGCATCGCGTGCCGCGCGCTGAACGTTGCCGTGGCGTGCGTGGGACTTGCACTGGCCGGTCCGCTCATGCTGGTCATCGCGGCGCTCGTGAAGCTCACGTCACCTGGCCCGGTGTTTTACCGACAGGTACGCGTGGGACTCGATCGGCGCGCAGGTCGCGCACCCGGTGATGCTGCGACGCCTGACGAACGTGACGCAGGCGGCAAGCCGTTCACGATTCTCAAGTTCCGCACGATGCAACATTGCGACGCATCGAAGGAGCGACAGGTGTGGGCGGCGCCCGATGATCCACGCATCACGCCGCTCGGATCCGTGCTCCGGCGTTTTCGGCTCGACGAACTCCCGCAGCTCATCAACGTGCTGCGCGGCGACATGAACGTCGTCGGTCCGCGACCCGAGCAGCCACAGATCGTGCAACGATTGCGTCGCGCGGTGTCAGGGTATGGCCTGAGACATTGCGTGCGTCCGGGTATCACCGGACTCGCGCAAACGATGCTCGGCTACGACCAGTCTGTCGACGACGTGCGCCGCAAAGTTGCGCTCGATCTCGAGTACGTCCGCAGGCGATCGGCGCTGCACGATCTAAGCATCATGTTGCGTACGCCGAGTGTGATGCTCGGCCGTCGCGGCGCAATTTGAGATCGCTGCAATGCCGACACGCATCGTGCGCGCACGATGGCACTACTCGTGCATTGAATGACGAGCGCCATGAATACTCTTCGAACATCCGTCGTAGTTGCCGGCGCGGAACATCCGCAAAGCCTGCCGATCATTCGCGGACTTGGGCGCGCCGGATTGAATGTCATCGCAGGTGGCCGCAACCCTGACAGTATTGGATTTCGTTCGCGCTACACGAGCGATTCCTTCTGCTATCCGTCCCCAGGCGAAGATCAGTCTGGCTTTGTTGCGGAAATCCTGAGTGCAGCGCGACGCGCGGGTGCGGATGTCATCGTGCCCGCGTCGCCGGCTGCGTTCACCGCGTTGATCGAATCTCGCGCGTCGATCGAGCACCGTGTGCGTCTCGCAGTGCCACCGTCGACGTCGTTGGCATATGCGTTGGACGTCACGCGCGCGTTCGCGCTCGCCGCAGAATTGGGCATCGCGGCACCGCGATGGTGCATCGGGCCGAGCATTCCGGACATTCTGCGCAATGCGTCGGCGTTGACTGCGCCACTTGTGGTGCGTCAGCGCGGGCGCAGTCGCGCGTTTCAATTACCGGAGTGGTCGGGACTCGCCACGAGTATTCGCGTTGCGCCGAATCAGGATGCGCTGCGGCGGATACTCGAGCCGTTGTGGGATCATGCGGGATCGCTCGTGGTGCATGAAGCAACCCAGGGCGTCGGCCGGTCAGTAACCGGCGTGTGGTTCCGCGGTCAGCCGATTTCAATGATTGCGTATGAACGGGAACGGCAATGGCTGCGGCTGGGCGGCGCGAGCGTTGTGCGGCGAACCATTCGTCTCGATGAAGCACTTGCGAGCACCGTAACGCGTTTGTTCGAACGCGCGGCGTGGCACGGCGTCGGTACGGTTGAGTTTGCGTACGATCGTCGCGCGGACTCGTACGTGCTGACGGGAATGAGCGGACGATTTCAGACAGCGGCGGCGTTGTGTCTGGCGGCGGGAATGAACTTGCCATTGCACGCGGTGTCGGCGCATCTGGGGAATCCGCAGCCCGAGCGCGCGCGATATCGAGTGGGTGTGCGATCGCGTTGGTTGCGCGGCGACGTGCAGGCGACGTGGGACGCGTTAGCCCCGCGGCGTAGCGGACCCGTCGTGGCGGCTGCGATGAAATCGCGCGCCGTGTGGCGATTCATTCGCGATTTCGGCCGTCCGATGTACTACGACGAGTTTGCTGCGGATGACGCGATGCCGGCGGTGGTGACGGTTGGATCGCTGACAGCGCAAACGTTCAAGGCGATAGGACGGATGTTGATGGGACTGGTCAGACTGGTCATTGGTTCACCAGAACCGGCGCCCGTTCGCCGGCCAAAACCGAGCGCAACGCGAGCGGAGCAGAGCGTGTAGGGTTGAGGCGGTAGGCTGTAGGCTGTAGTGGTGTTGAGGGAAAGGTGGGTGAGCGCGGCCCCCCGTTCCCTTCGCCCCACGATTCGCTACACCCATTGGCCAGACCGTCTCCTGCAGCGAGCTTTGTTCGACGATGCGTCAATTCAACCGGCGCGAGTTCTTGCGGAGTGCAGGGCTGGCAGCGGCGGCGGCGTGGATTCCGGTCGACGAGCCGCGCGACGGGCACGAGTTTGTTTTCGCGCGCTTACGCTACGACTCGGGCGACTGGGACTACAATCCGAAAGTCTGCGCGAACGTGCTGGACGCCGTCGTGCAATACAGCACGATTCCGGTGCATCAGCAGGAAGTCGTCATTACCGCGGACTCCGCCGAACTCACGGCGTTCCCGTTCTTGTTCATGACCGGACACAAACTCGTGCGATTCAGCGCGCGCGAACGTGCGGGGATCGTGAAGTACGTCGAGAACGGTGGCGTGTTGTTCTCAGATGATTGCAATCACGACATCGACGGCTTGTACGCAAAGAGTTTCGAAGCAGAAATGAAACGTGCGTTCGCTGGACCGGGTGTGCTCGACAAGATCCCCAACCGGCATCCGTTGTATCGCGCATTCTTCCGTTTCCCCGACGGACCACCGCAGACGAGTCACGAGTTGAACGGTTGGGGCGACGACATCGTGCACGACTACTTGCGCGGCATCGAGCACCGCGGCCGGCTCGGCGTGATCTACTCGAACAAGGATTACGGGTGCGAGTGGGACTACGACTGGCGCAACAAAAGATTCCGCGCGCGAGACAACACGCAGTTTGCGGTGAATCTCGTTGTGTATGCGATGACGTAGGGGTGGTTGGTGGGGAGCTTGTAGTCGGTAGTCTGTAGTCTGTAGTCTGTGGTGGAAACGGCGTCGCTGACGCCGCGATGACGCCGCTTGCTAGCGTGTTATCGACTCCACCCAACACACCGTGCCCCTTTCAACTTTCGAAGAGCTTGTTGTCTGGCAGAAATCGATGAATCTCGTGATCGAGGTTTATCAGATCACTTCTTCGTTTCCCGCTGCCGAACGCTTCGGCCTGACGTCACAGCTCAGACGCGCGGCGTGCTCAGTGCCCGCCAACATCGCCGAGGGGTTCGGTAGAACGACAACGGGCGAGTTCCTGAACCAGGTGTCGGTTGCACGCGGGTCGCTGAATGAAGTCTCGACATTCTGCAGCATCAGTATGCGCCTGGGCTTCACCACGGCAGGACAGCTTGCAGCAACTCGTGAGTCGATCGAGGAGATCGGACGAATGTTGGTGCGGCTGCGGCAAAGTCTGCAGAAAAGGAAAGGGGCCAAGGCGCGACTGCCCTGACCCCGAGTCCCACTACCGACTACAGACTACTCGCTACTCGCTGTCAATCAAACGCCGCGCCAACCATGATGTTCCGAATCAGCAACCAGGGGCTGCCGTGACTAATGCTATTCGTCTGCGTCGGCTGCCCCTTCGCGTCACCGCCCGTACCGTGCATCTCGTATTCGTTCGGACCGGTGACCGCGTCGAGATTCGCCCAGAAATCCGTCGTGATCGCATTGTACGTCACGTCCGTCACCTGACGCGTGATCTTGCCGTCCTTGATCTCCCAGAAGATGTGGCCACCGAACTGGCCGTTGTATCGCTGCTGGTCGATCGAATAACTGCCGCGCCCATCGATCATCACGCCGTTCTTCACGTTCGCGATCAGGTCCGCCTTGCTCGGTGAACCAACCGGACCCGCGTCGAGATGCACGTTCGGCATGCGCAGGAACGGATAGTCGCGCCATGAACTGCCGAAGGTACAACCGCGGCTGAAGTCTTCATTGATGTACTGCGCCGTCTCGCGATTCGTCTGTGTGCCGACGAGAATGCCCTCGCGAACAATCGGCCATTCCATGCACTTCACGCCGTCGTCATCGTAACCGATGCTGCCGATGCCCCGATCGGTCTTGGACGCCGTGATGTTGAAGTGTTTCGAACCGTACTTGAGCTTGCCGATATCGGGCACTTTGATGAAGCTCGTGCCCGCGTAGTTCGCTTCGTAACCAACGATACGATCGAGCTCCGTCGGATGCGCAACGATTTCGTGAATCGTGAGCATCGCGTGCGACGGCGACAGAATCAGATCGCGCAATCCGCTCGAACCAAGCGGCTTCGCGGTACACATCTCGACGGCGTCCGTCGCGTACTCTTCCGCCTTGGCGAGATAGTTACTCTCGTCCGCAATTTCCCAGCCGGCGCACCCCGGCACACCGGGACAATTGCGCGTCTTCGTCACATCACCCACGCGCGCCGTCACGCTCATGTTCGGCGACGTGGTGAAGATTTCCTGCTCGATATACGAACCGACGCTCGACGCGAAATACCGCCATTCGTAATTCGTGTTGCACGAAACATTCACGGCGGTCACGCCCTGCACTTTGCTCGCCTTGTCGACGATCGCCTGCGCCCACGCCTGCTTGTCCGTTTGCGACACGTTGCGCGGGTCCTTCTTCATCGGCGTGACGTAATTCACGACATACGGCGGAACGTTCGCGAGTTTGAGATCAGCTTTCTTCGCGATCGCGCTCGCTTTCGCAACCTCCGACGCGACGCGTGTAATGCGGCGCAGTTCGTCTTCCGTCACGATCGGGCTGCTCGCGAATCCCCACACACCGCTGTGAATCACGCGAACACCGAACCCGCCTGACTGACGTTCAGCATCCGTCGGAATTCCACCGGGACCACTGCCGCGCCCGCCGCCACCACCACCACGGCCGCCGCGTCCTCCTCCCCCAGCCCCACCGCCACCACCACCGCCGCCGCGACCGCCGCGACCACCACCGCCGCCTTCACCGCCGGCGGCGTTGAAGTTCGCGGTGCCACCGCCCAGCGCGGTCGTCATGGTGAAGCGCACGTCGGCGTAACTACAGCCGGCGAGTTTCGCTTCACCGAGCACGATGTCGGAGAGTCCTTTGAACTTCGACGCGCGTGCGTCACGCGTCGGCGATGTCGCGATCAGATCGTTGATCAGATCGCGCGAATACATCGCGAGCGCAGCCGACGCGCCCATGCCTTTGATGAACGTGCGGCGTGACGTGCTCATGGCGACACCGCCGGCGAAACTGATGTCATGTAAAACTCCTCGATGCGTACAGGAGGTACGAGCGCGGTTCCGCCGCCGTCGTACGATTCGCCCGTGTGAATCGGCACAGGTTTGCCGACGAGCGTCAGGTTATTGTAGCCGACTAGCGGCGACATATTCCAACGGAAATTCTGCACGGGCCCGACGATTTCTCCGTTCTCGATCAGGAACAAACCGTCGCGCGTCATTCCCGTGTTCAGCAGCGGCTGACCAACGGCAGGCACGCCGCGGATATACCAGAAGAACGTGACGAGCAGACCACGCCGCGTCTGCTTCACCATCTCATCGATCGAAAGATTCGAGCCTTCCTGCACCAGGCTCATGTTCACATTCGCGGGCTGCTGGCCCATCGCGCCGAGCATGCCTTTGTTCACCCACGTCACCGGTTTTGCGGGACGGTTGTCGCCAAGAATTGGCGTCTGGCGCAAAATCGAATTGCCGATGTCGCTCTTCAGTGTGAAGAGATCGCTGAAGACCTTGTCGCCGACTTTCTTGCCTTGCAGGAACGTATTGCCGCCGGCATTCAGTCCGGCCGCGCCGCCACCACCACCGCCACGACCACCGGCCGCAGTGGAATCGCCCGCGGCTGCCGCATCACCGCCGCCGCCGAGGCGCCCACCACCACCACCGCCACCTCCGCCCCCACA
>DATELA010000018.1:0-27783 GCA_035277145.1 Gemmatimonadaceae bacterium
GGGAAAACGGGGTGACCCTCAAACCTTCAAACGCCTCTCACACGGCCCACGACTCACTGCCCACGACTCAGGACGCTTGGCTGTTTGCGCGGCGCTACCTGCACTTCGCCCGCGCACTCCCCGCGCTCTCCCTTCAGCACCAGTCCCCATTTCCCTGGCACCGCTCGTTGCGTATCAAGCGTGAGTTCCACGCTCGGCGGTGAATCCATAGTCGAGTTCGCGACTGCGAAGATCGTGATCTTCGACAGCGGCGCAAACGTCGCAACGAGTGAGTCGCCAATCATTTCGGTGTACTTCGCCTTGAGCACGGTCGCCTTCAGGCCGACCGGTACCGTGTCCGATGTCGACACTGTGCACGCAACGTCCGGCGTGTCAGTGTTGTTCGATGCGAGCGTTGCGAATGCGATGAACGGAATTGCCAACGCAATGCTCGCGAGAGCTTTGGTTCGCATGAGTACCTCTCTGTCGAGAGTTGGGCGCAGACGCGCGCGACGCATCTGCAGAGTTGCGCGGAGCCGCGTGACTCAACGGGCGCACACTGTACTCTATGACTTACGGCGTGATTTGTTCCCTGCCGGTATCCGGCTCGAGAGAGTTGTTACCAACAATCAGTTCTCTGCGAACCTCTGCGTTTCTGCCCCTCTGCGTTGCGTTTGCCGTTCGGCTGTGCCGTGTTGATGACGGCTACTTCAGCAGTGGCTCCAATAAATCCGCGTACTGATCCGCCGAATACGGCTTCGTAATCACCGCGCGCACGCCCATCTCCTTCGCTGCTTTTACGACTGCCGGCGCGGCGTACCCCGAAACGAGTATCATCGGAATCTTGGGCCGCAAAGCGAGCACCGCGCGCGCGAAATCGATGCCGGGCATGCCGGGCATCGTTACATCAGCGATGACCGCATCGTACGAATCGGGGCTCGACGTGAACATTTCCAGCGCGCCATGCGCATCGTGGTGCGTTGTGACGTCGTACTGACGACGCTTGAGCACGCGACGCGTGAGAAACAACAGCGGCAAATCGTCATCCACAACGAGCAAACGCGCGAGCGCGCGTCCAATCGGCGCAGAGCGTCGCGGTGACTCCTGCACCGACGGTTGTGTTGCGATGACGGCCGGCAAATACACCGTGAACGTCGTGCCCGCACCCGGCGTGCTGTCCACGGTGATCGCACCCTTGTGCGCCTTCACAATGCCATGAACAACGGCGAGACCGAGTCCTGTGCCTTCGCCGGCGGGACGCGTTGTGAAGAACGGCTCGAACACCCGCTCGAGCGTTTGCCGGTCCATGCCGACGCCCGTGTCGGTCACGCGCAGTCGCGCGTACACGCGCTCATCCAGATCGGGCATCGCGTCGGCCATGCGCGCATCGATCGTCACGTGATCGATGGATGCGGTGAGCGTGCCGCCGTCGCGCATGGCGTGGCCGGCGTTTGTCGCGAGGTTGATCACGATCTGATGCAATTGCGTCGCGTCGGCAAGAATCGTCGGCGTGTCTGCCGCGAAACGCGTTTCGATCACGACCTTCTTCGGTAAACTCGCGCGCACCAGCGTCAGCGCCTCGTCGACCACGCTCGCGAAATCCACTTCCGCGCGCTGCGACGATTCGTGGCGGCTGAACGTGAGAATACGGTGCACCAGGTCAGCGGCACGCATGCTCGCGCGATCGATTTCCTTCAGGCAGTCGACGCCCGGTGATCCCGTCGGCAGTTCGTCGAGCGCAACACCGGTGTACCCGCGAATGGCCGTGAGAATGTTGTTGAAGTCGTGCGCCAGCCCGCCGGCGAGTGTGCCGAGTGATTGCAATCGCTGCGACTGGCGCAGCTGACTTTCGAGTTCGCGCCGTTCCGATTCAGCGTTCGTGCGCGCAGTTACATCGTGCACTGTGCCGACGAGCGTCGTGCACACGCCCGCCGCGTCGAACAGCGGTGCGACGGTTACCTCACCATACTTCGTTCCCGACGGATACGGCGTGACTTCTTCCCACGATACGGCCGCGCGGGTTCGAATGGCTTCGCGATAACGTCCGAGCACGTACGAGAGCGAAGGTTCCGGAATGATCTGTTGCACCGTGCGTCCAACGACATCGCCTTCGGGAATGCCGGTTGCGCGCGTGAACGCCGGATTCACTGAAAGGAATCGAAACGCGCCATCCGCCTCGACGCCAAGACAGAAGATGATGTCGGTGACGTTCGCGTACACGAGCGAGCGCAGACGTCCTTCCGCGTCGACGCGCTCACGCATGCGATCGGTGCCAATGACGACAGCGGCGATGTGCGTCGCTTCGTCGATGAGCGCGATCTCCGGAGCGGTCGGCGCTCGCGTCTCTTTGTAGTACACAGCAAACGTGCCGAGTACGGTGCGATCGGGGGCGAGTATGGGACTCGACCAGCACGCCCGCAAACCGTACGGGAGTGTGAACGCCGCATACTTCTCCCACAGCGGATCCGTCGCAATGTCGGTAACGATTACGCGCTCGCCGCGATACGCCGCCGTGCCGCACGAACCAGCCACCGGTCCAATCGGCTGGCCATCGATTGCGCGGCAATACTCCGCCGGCAAACTCGGCGCGGCGCCGTGGCGAACGACATTGCGTTCAGCGTCGAGGAGGAGAATCGAGCACAGGGCGCCGTCACCGCGCGCCTCAACATGTCGCGCCAGAAGGTCCAGCAGTGTCCCCAGCGATGCTCCGCCGGCGAGCTGCTCCAGCACGTCGCGACGTGCCGCGTCGAATGTCCCGTTGGCCAGTACCATGGACGGTCGGCGACCTGCCACAATGTGACTCCGCATTGGCTCGGGCGCTATGCGAGCCTGGTGAGCGGGCGGTATCCTTCCCGTGTGCCGCAACACATTCTCGTTCAGGACGCGGGCGGCGTCGCCCGGATCACGCTGAACCGGCCCGACGTCCTCAACAGTTTCAATCGCGAGATGGCGCGCGAAGTCGTCGCGGAGTTTTCACGCGCGGCGAACGATCCCGCGGTGCGAGCCGTGGTGCTCACGGGATCGGGACGCGGTTTTTGTGCGGGCCAGGATCTCGCTGAAGCACTGCCGCAAAACGGCGTCATGCCCGACCTCGGCGATTTCGTGCGCGAGACATGGAATCCCGTGGTACTCGCGGTGCGCACCATCGAGAAACCCGTCGTGTGCGCGGTGAACGGAACAGCCGCGGGTGCTGGCGCGAATCTCGCGTTCGCATGTGATCTCGTGTTTGCCTCACGCGAAGCGAGCTTCATTCAATCGTTCGCAAAGATCGGCGTCATTCCCGATACGGGCGGCACCTTCATGCTTCCGCGCATCGTTGGATTGCAACGCGCAGCCGCACTCACCATGCTCGCGGAGAAATTGCCGGCTGAGCAGGCGCTCGCGTGGGGTCTGATTTACAAAGTGTGCGAACCGGCCGCGCTGCTAGAAGAAGCGACCGCATCCGCTGCATATCTCGCATCGCAACCAACGCGCGCGCTCGGCCTCATCAAGCGCGGCTTCAATCGCTCACTCGGCATTACGCTCGAGGGGCAACTCGCGTACGAGGAAGAATTGCAGCGCGAGGCCGGACGCAGCGCGGATTACGCAGAAGGCGTGAAGGCGTTTCTCGAGAAGCGCAAACCCACGTTCACCGGCCGGTGACGACCCGGTGACCGCGACGAAAGTTGGTGTCGTCGGCGCAGGCGCGATGGGCAGCGGTATCGCCCAGGTGGCAGCCGCCGCTGGACACGATGTCGTGCTCGCTGATGCAAATGCCGGCGCGGTTGCGCGCGCAAAGACGAGTATCGGTGCATCGCTGGCGAAACTCGTCGAGAAAGGAAAACTCGACGCCGCGAAACGCGACGCGCTCATCGCGCGCATTGCATTCACGGACGCGCCGTTGAGCGACGACATGACGCGCTATCGCGACTGCGCGCTCGTGATTGAAGCAATTGTCGAAGACGTCGCGATCAAGCAATCGCTGTTTCGCGCGCTGAGCGCCGCGGTCGCGCCGGACGCGATTCTCGCGTCGAACACGTCATCGCTCTCGATCGCATCGCTCGCGCGAGCGTGCGACGCGCCGGAGCGCGTGGTCGGCATGCACTTCTTCAATCCGGCGCCGGTGCTGCCGCTCGTTGAGATCGTTCCGTGGCTGGGAACGAGTGCCGACGTCACAACCGCCGCGAAAAAGCTCGCGGATTCGTGGGGCAAAACGACCGTCATCGCCGCGGATACACCCGGATTCATTGTGAATCGCGTCGCGCGTCCGTATTACAGCGAATCGCTGCGCATTCACGACGAAGGCATCGCGAGTTTCGCGACGATCGATTGGGCCATGAAAGAGTTCGGCGCGTTCAAAATGGGTCCGTTTGAACTCATGGACTTCATCGGCAACGACGTGAACTTCGCCGTCACGTCGTCGATGTACGAATCGTGTTTCTGGGAGCCGCGCTACAAACCGTCATTGACGCAGAAGCGACTAACCGACGCAGGCTACTTTGGTCGCAAGGCAGGACGCGGCTACTACAACTACGATAAGGACGCAACACCAATAGAGGCTGACCGCGACAAAGCACTCGGTACGCAAATCTTCGAGCGCGTGCTCGCGATGCTTATTAATGAAGCAGCCGAGGCCGTTCTCTATCGCGTTGCATCGGCCCACGACATTGATTTGGCAATGATGAAAGGCGTCAACTATCCCAAGGGACTCCTCGCATGGTCCGACGAATTCGGCGCCGACTGGGCGTTGAGCCGTCTGACAAAGCTGCAAGAGGAGTACGGCGAAGACCGATATCGCCCAAGCGTGATGCTGCGGCGTTTGGCGCATGAGCACGGACGGTTTCACGCATGACAAAACGCGCGACGGGTTCCACCGAGCGGGCCGGTCGCAAAAAGGCGCAGGTGCTCGCCGAGCGCGTCGTCGCCGGCATGATGGCGAAAGACGAGTTCAGCAAATGGCTCGGCCTCGTCGTCGTGGATGTGCGCCCGCGGCGCGCGACGGTGCGCGCAACAATTCGTCCGGAAATGGTGAACGGCTTCGGCGTCGCGCACGGTGGCATCACGTTCTCGCTCGCTGACAGCGCGCTCGCGTTCGCGTCCAACACGCACGGCAAGATCACGATGAGCATCGAGAACGCGATCACGTATCCGAAAGCGGTGCACGTCGGCGACGTTCTCACCGCGACAGCCAAAGGCGAAAGCGAATCCAACCGGCTCGGCTTTTATCGCGTGACCGTGCGTAACCAGCGCGACGATATCGTCGCGCTCTTCCGCGGTACTGTGTACAAAACCAAAGACGAACATCCAGGCACGGCGAATGCGTGACGCGTTCATCGTCGACGGCGTACGAACGGCCGTCGGCAACATCGGTGGTGGCTTGAGCGAAGTCCGCCCCGACGATCTTGCTGCGCACGTCATAGCGCAGCTCATGAAGCGCAATCCCAGCGTCGATCCTGACGCAATCGAAGACGTCTCACTTGGCTGCGCGAATCAGGCCGGCGAAGACAATCGCAACGTGGCGCGCATGGCGGTGCTGCTCGCGGGCCTGCCGGTAACGGTGCCTGCCGAAACAGTGAACCGATTGTGCGCCTCGGGCCTGGCAGCCATCGCGAACGTCGCACGCGCCGTCATGATCGGCGATGGCGATGTCTACATCGCGGGCGGTGTGGAGTCGATGACGCGTGCGCCCTATGCGATGAGCAAAGCGTCGAAGCCGTACGCGCGCGACATCGAAATGTTCGATACATCGCTTGGCTGGCGCTTCGTCAACCCTGCAATGAAAGCGAAGTACGGCACCGACTCGATGGGTCAAACCGCGGAGAACGTTGCGGAGCAGTACAAAGTCTCGCGCGCCGATCAGGATGCGTTTGCGGTGCGATCGCAGCAGAAGGCGGCGCGTGCCCGCGAGAGTGGCCGTTTTGCTGAAGAAATTGCCGGCGTCTCGATCCCGCAGCGCAAAGGCGATCCGAAAGTATTCGACGCCGACGAATTCATCAGACCAGACACGACACTCGACATACTGGGAAAACTCAAACCGGCGTTTCGCACCGACGGCAAGGGTTCGGTGACCGCGGGCAACTCCAGTGGATTGAATGACGGCGCCGCCGCGCTGATGATCGCGTCGGAGATCGCCGTCGCGGCGTACAAGCTCACGCCGCGCGCACGAGTTGTTGCGAGCGCGGTTGCCGGTGTGGAGCCGCGCATTATGGGAATGGGACCGGTACCCGCGACGCGAAAGGTGTTGGAGCACGCGGGGCTCACCCTCGAACAGATCGACGTCATCGAACTCAACGAAGCGTTTGCCGCGCAGTCGCTCGCATGTTTGCGCGAACTGGGAATTGCCGACGATGATCCGCGCGTCAACCCCAACGGCGGCGCGATCGCTATCGGTCATCCGCTCGGCATGAGCGGCGCGCGGCTCGTACTGACGGCCACGCGCGAGCTCCAGCGCACAAAGAAACGCTACGCGCTCTGTACGATGTGTATCGGCGTCGGGCAGGGCATGGCGGCGATCATAGAGCGCGTGTAAACGCCGATCGTCGCGCGACGTACCAGATCCACGGCGACCCGCGATCGTCCGAACGCTCCGCGAGTGGGTTGCCCTCGTGATCGTACATCTCGAGCAGACGGAAGCCGTTTGCTTCGAGTTGTCTGCGCTGCGAGTCCTTGCTGATGTAATAGTGCAGCAGCGCGAAATCGTGAGCCGGGTCGTTCACGAGTGCGTAGTCGGCACCCTCGTATTCGAATGCGCGCATGCGCACGTGATTGCGCGCGCGACGAACCCAGCGGACCACATTCGCGGCTTGCGTGAGTGGATTGCGCGAACGGTCGAGCGTGGGGCCGCCGCGGACACGCGCGCATCGGCGGTTGTGCGCTGAGAAAGCAAGAATGCCGCCAGGTTCGAGCACGCGCGCGATTTCGCGGAGCGTCCGTTGCCGTGGCCCGTGCCCAATTGCGTCGAGCGCAGCGAACGAAATGAGCACGAAACGAAACATCATGCTGCCGAACGTGCTGAGGTCCTGCATGTCGCAGCGCTCGAAACGCGTGCTCGGAAAGCGCGCGCGACAATGGTTCACCATCGAGTCGGAGTAGTCGATGCCCACATACTCCGGCGTGAGCCGGCTCAAATAGAGCGTCGTTCGGCCGGCTCCAACACCGATGTCGAGTACCGGTTGTCCGACGATGTGATCGTGGTACTTCAGCAGCGTCAGCGCGAGCGGCGGCTCGAGCAGATCATCGGTCGAGAACGCGTCGACCGCACTCAGTCGCTCGTACCAGCGACGATTGATTTCGTCGAGCGTATTGGTACGACGGCGTTCTTCCACAGCGACTCGCCGCTCCAGCCTCGGACGCGAAGGTAGCGGCGCGGATTCCAGCGCTCTGCTGATCATAGTGGCGCTTCGGTTTTACGTTTGCAGTTGCACGCGGCGTCGCGTATTCGCCTGCAGGTGCAAAACCTGTACCGCCCAATTCGCAGAGTGTTTCGCGTTGCGCGCGCATATTGCGCGCGCGCAACACAACCAGCTACCGGCGCAAACGCGCTGCGAGAAACGCCGGATCGATGGTGGGCGACAGCCCTACGTCGGCTACTACGAGTGTGCCGGCCACCGTCTTATCGAACAACAGCCGGATTGTCTTGAGCTGATTTGGTGCAAAATCAGGAGACATTGCACTGAAATCTGACAGCGGCAGCACGAACGTTTGCGGAACGAGTTCGAAGATGGTTGCAAAACGGGCCTCGTCACGGCCCGCACGACGGTAAATGCGCGTTTCCAGTGGACGACGAATGGTGCCGAACTGGCTCAGCGGCAGCCGCGCTGTCCCGCCCGCGGCGTCCACGAGTTCGACAGTGACTTCGATGGGAATCGTGTCTTGCGGCGGCGTCTTGGGCGGTGGCGGCGGTTTTGGCGCGTCTTTCGCCTTCTTGATTGAATCGCGGCGGACAGAATCCGCGCGCGCCTTGCCCGCTTTCGTGGTGTCGCGTGGCGTTGTGTCGCGCGGAGCAGCGCGCGGTCCGGGTTTGTCTTTCGTCGCGGCAATCGAGAAGTAAATCGCACTCGCACCGGTCACATTTCTTGCGGCGCGCAGCGAATCGGACATGGTGATCGAATACGACGCCGTCTTACCCATCTTCGTCGTGTCTGGACCAGCCACGCGGTTGTTCCAGCCAACCCACGCGGCGTTGTGCCGCTGATCGTCGCCGCGCGAACGATACGGCAACGTGGCTTCGCGCCATGTGCCGAGGCTGTCACCGTCGAGTGAGACTCCGCGTGCAGTACCGGTCGTGAGATCGATGTCTTCGTCGAAGTTGGCGAGCGTTGTGTATCCCGTTTCCTGGAATTGCGTGATGTACATCGTCTTCGGGAACCAATGTCCTGCCGTGCGATGATCCACGAACATCGGCAAATACTCACGCTTGTTGTGCAACGTCGCCTCGAGGAATGCTGAAATGACGAGCTTGCCGAACTGCCGCTGTTCTTCGGGTGCAATCAGCGCGCGCAAATCGAGCGAGCGCCCGCTGCGCGGGCCGTTGTCTTTGTTTTCCCACACCGTGTTCCATTGACCGTGATTCGCGCGGTACATGTAGAACGCGGACTTGAAGTACGGTTTTCCGTCCGTGAATCGCAGGCGCTCGAATTGTCGCAAGCCGTGGAACGTGCTCACATCGCCGTCGTGCGAACCGTGAATCACGAGATAGTTCACGTTCTCGAGCGGTGTGAATTGACCTGTTGCGCGGTACTGGCCGTCGACGGGGGCTATGGAGACGATCGACTTGATGTTGAAATTGAAATTGAAACGCTGCTTCGCGTCATCGGGATAGAACTTGAGTTTGTTGAACGTCGCCGCGAGCGGCGCGGCTTCGCCGCCGCGCGAATGTCCCATCAGCGCGATGTTGTTGAAATCGACTTTGCCTTGCAGCGGACTGCCTGTGGAATCGTTGAACTTCTTCCACGCTTCGAGATGCTTGAGCAGCAGCCAGGCGCGTCCGTCGTTTTCGCCCGATAAACCGTTGATAAAGTTCTCGTCGATGGACACGAGAATGAATCCGCGTGAGGCGAGCACTTCACCGAGGTAGCCGTAGCCCGGATCGGAATAATCCTGCGGGTTATGATTGCCGTGCACGACGAGCACGAGCGGATACGGTCCCGGTCCGTCGGGATACCAGACGCGTCCGTTGATCGGCGCTTTCTTGAGATCGAATCCCCAGTACTTGTTGCGCGTCGCGGCTTGCGGACCCGCAATCGTCGCGAATGGAGAGACATCGACCGTACGCGTCTTGAACATCACCGAATCACGAAACACCGCGCGCTGCTTGTCGGTGCCGCTGCCGTAGTACATGCGCAGAACTTTCAGCGGACCGCTATCGGCGGGGTTTTGTGCCGTGATGCTCTGTTGTGCGAGCACCGTCGGCGAATCGTCTTTCGCGAGTTTGAGCGCGGCCGAGCATCCGGCGAGCGTCGCGCCAATGGCGACGCCGGTGAGTACACGAGTCGTTCGATTCATCGCCAGCGAAGCGAAAGGTGATGTGCGAGACGATCGCCTTCAAAAAGTTCAACGGCGTAGTCGAGGCCAAGCCGGTCAGCATTGAGCGTCCAACCCGCGGAGATCGGCTTCTGCACGTCCGTCTCTGTTTTGCGAGCACCAAGCCGGAACGCAGTCGACCATCCTTCAATCCATCCATACCCGAGCTCCACCCCACCACCCGGCGAAACCCAGTAGTCGCGAATCGTCACGGCGCCGGCGACGACGAGATCGAATTCACCGAGTATGCGCGCACGCGTCCAGCCAAGCGATGTTTGCGCCGGGCGCTCGCCTCCGCGTCCGGATCCAATGTTTTGAATCGCAAATCCAAACGTGCCATTCAGGAATGGTCGCGACAATCCGAAGTCCGCGTAGAACACCGATTGGCGCGGAAGCGTTGCTGGTGAACCGGAGTACGTGACGCGATCCTCCGCGTATTTCGCTGTGATACCGACGCGATTGCCGGCGTACGTCATGTTCATCCCGACGGCGGTCAGCACGCTCATCGCCTGGCGATCGCTGCTCTCGAGCAATTCCGCCGGCTCGAACGGCAAACCCGCGCCGACACTCGGCGAATACACAGCCGTTCGCGCGCCCACCCCAAACGTGAAGCGGCCAACGGTTGTTCCGTACGCAAACGTGCCGACTTGTCCTTCGTTGTCGTAACGCGAGTACGAGATCCCGAAGCCGGTCGTCGCGTTGATCAGTGAAGGATTGGAGAACACCACGTTCTCATCGCGCCCAACCACCCATGCGTTGCCGAACGCCGCGGCACGAGGCCCGGCCGGCAGCAGCAAAAGCAGGGGGCCGCTTTCGTGCGCCTGCGCGTTCAACAGCAGCGGCAGAGAAGCGAGAATCGAATATGAGAACCGAGAAGCGAGTCGAAGCATGAAGAACCTTAGGAGGAGAACCAAAGGAACTACCGCCTACAGCCTACCGACTACCGCCTGCACTTTGACCCTCATCGAGCAGTGACCGTTGGCTTCCGGTATGCATAGACACTCAACTCTTTCCCCTTCTCATCCGGCATCGTTCTCTCGACGACAAAGCCCAGGCGCCTGAGCAATCTCGCCGACGGAATGTTAGTCGTGAGCGCGATGGCGAGCAGCCGGGACGTCTGCAACTCGCGCAGTGCGAAGTCGCGAAATGCGAGTGACGACTCGAACGCGTAGCCCTGCGACCGATACGCCGGCAGAAATGCGAATCCGAGGTCCGGTGCGTCGAGGTGATCACGCTTGAGCAACGTGCATATCCCGATCGCGGTTTCGGTTTCGCGCAGCAGAACGACATAGAAGCCGAGTGCCGCGTGTGCGAATGACCCTGGCGCGCGCTTGAACAGGTATTCGCGCGCGGCATCGGGCGTGCGCACGTCACGATCGCCGATGTTCGCGATGAAATCGGGATCGTTCAGCAGCACGTTCATGAATTCGGCGTCGCCGTCCGCGGGCGCGCGGACGGTCAATCGTTCTGTCGTCAGCACCACGCGCTAGCGGACGAGGTGGAATCGTTCCTGCCGCGCGAGTACCCATCGGCGCGCGCCATTCGCATCCAGTGCGATTTCCTCTTCCTGCGCCATGCGTACGCGCTGGTTGTTCCACTCCGGTACCGGCGACGTTACCTGCATCTCCGTCGAAAACCACGTGCTCGCGCGTACGGGAACATCGCCGCGGCCAACGACGCCTTCCTGGCGATCCCACAATCCGATGAGCGGACCCGCACCGTGGCCGTGATCGCCGATGGGATGTGTGTACATGGTGCCGTCGAGTCCTTCAGCGCGCATGCGTTCGAGTGTCGTGCGCAGCACTTCATTACCTGTGCGGCCGGGTCGCATTTCTTCGAGCAGAATGTCCTGCAAACGATTCGATCGCTTGAGCGCGGCCTGCAGTCCAGCGGGCGCGTCCGTTTCGCCGGAGAGCAACACATAGCCCATGTGCTGCGTGTCGGTGTTGAGATTGAGCGCGGTGATTCCGAAGTCGGTGTGCAACACGTCGCCGCGCACGATCACGGGACTCGCCGAGTCGGCCATGTCGACGCCACGCCGTTGCACCGTTACCGACGGCTGAAACCACGTGCCGAGTCCGAGGTCGTTCACGCGCTGGCGCATCCACCATACGACGTCTTCGGTGCGCGTCGTGCCCGGCTTGATCACGGTGTTCGAGAACGCCGTCGCAATGATGTCGTGTACGATGCGCTGCATCTTCTCATACGTCGGCAACATCTCCGGCACTCGTTCGGCGATGTAGTCGAGCGCAAGGCGATCCTTGCGCACAATGCGTGCGCGGTATTTCTCCGGAATCGCTTGCTGCAGTTGTTCCCATTCGCCGGTGCTGAGTCCATCGGAGAACGCGTGTGTGTGCGAGATGTTCACCGCGATGTTCGCGGGACCGCACTCTTCGATGACAGGTGCGAGCAGCTTCCATTGCTCAGGCCCGAACGGCTCAGCGAGGCGGCGTTGCGCGCCCGCGGATCCCATTTGCGCAGTCGCGTCGCGCACGGCGCGATACAAACCGCCCTGCGTTGTGCCACCGAGCGCAACGCGATCGATGCCGCGCGCGCCTTTGTCGCAGAACGCGTAGATCGTTCTGCGCCGCGCAGCCATCGTGGTCGGTGAAACGATCGACCAGAACACGGGATCTTCGTTGTATTCGCGGACGGGAATGATCCACATCGCGACGCCGTGTTCGCGCATGACTTTAGGGAGCACGCGCTCGAGGCGGAGCTTCAGCCATTCCTGTTGTGTAGCGGCCTGATCGCGCAGTGTGCCGAGCGGACGGTCCTGCGCGAGCAGCAACAGCGGAGAAGCGAGGATCGAGTAGAAGGAGCGAGCAGCGAGTTTGAGCATGAAAGCGCGGCGGAAGAGAAGGCTGCTAACTTGATCTGCGTGACGTGCTCTCAATATGCGCCCACGCTTGCGACGCTGCGGATCGCGATTGCATTCGGTGCGACGTTCGCGCTCGCGTGCGGCGGCCGGCGCGACGGACTCGGCGGCGGCGGCTCGTCGCCGATACGCGTCAGCGAAACCGGAGTTGCGTCCTGGTACGGACCGGGCTTTCACGGAAAACCCACCGCGAGTGGCGAACCGTTCGACCAGAACGACCTCACCGCCGCGCACCGCACGCTGCCGCTTGGCACGCGTGTCGCGGTAACGAACCTCGGTAATGGCATGACTGTTCGCGTGCGCATCAACGACCGCGGACCGTTCGCACGCGATCGCATCATCGATCTTTCTCGCGCTGCGGCCGAACGCATTTCCATGATCGGCCCCGGCACTGCGCGCGTGCGTGTGGACGTGCTCGACAGTCCGGTGCGCGTGGACTCGATTCGCGCGGCTGTGCTGTACACGCTGCAACTCGGCTCGTTCAGCGATCGGGACAATGCCGAACGGTTGCGCGAGCGCGCGGCTGCGTTTGGCGACGCGGCCGTCGTGCCGGTTCGGTTGCGCAACTCGACCGTGTACCGCGTGCAGGTTGGCGCCTTTACGACTCGGGCTCAGGCGGAGTCGGAAGCACAAAGCGTTCGTCAGGCCGGCCACCAGGTCGTGATCGTCGAGAAGTAGCTGCCGCGCGCGACGACACGTACAAGTAGGTGCTCGATGCAACGCGGCCCGTCACGATCGAGCATGATGCCGCAATCGCGCCGACCATGCCGAGTTGCGCGATGCACAACACGAGCATCGCACCAATCAGCGTGACTTCGATCGCCATCGACATCGTGATGACTGTTGTCTGGCGATTGATGATGAATTGCGAGCGCTGGAATGACAGGAAGTACTCGATAGCCGGTAACACGACGATGATGCGCGCAGTGGTGATCGCGTAGTCGTACAAATCCGGCGGCAATCCCGCGACATCCTGTAGCCAGATGCCCGCGAGCGGCGTGAATAACAGCAGCACCAGCAACGCGGTTGTCACGCTTGCAAGCAGAAATGCCGCGCGTCCGACTTCGTGTTGGTGTTCGTGGTGTCGCCCTGATAACGCGACGCTCACGTCCTGAAACGCCACGCCGCCGCTTCGGAACATGAACACGAGGTTGTTCACCACTGGCAGAACTGCCAACGATTCGATGGGCATGCGACCACGTCCCATGAAGAACGTGAGGATCGGTGCCGTCACCATCGCGATCATCGACGTCAGAGCAAGTGGCGTGTAGAACTTGATGATCGCGCTCTGCGTGAGCGGTTCATCGTCCTTGCCGAACGTTCCATCCAGCATTGCCGCAACTGCATGTCGCGCCATCCACCGGCTCACGCACGCTTCAGCGATGACGCCGGACGACAGCGCGAACGCAGCAACCGTTGATCCGTGCGCCGATGTTGTCGTCGCAACAATCGCAGCGACAGCTGACATCACCACAATGCGAATCACCGTACCGTACGCAACGCGACGCGTTTGTCCATGGCGTACCAGCACGCCCTGATAGAAGCGCCGGTATCCAATCGCTGCGGGCCACGGAATCAGAATCGCGATCGCGAGGTGCAAGCGCGCCGCAACTTCTGCGGGCAACCCCATCACGCTGTACGCGATCGCATTGAACACCGGCGGTGCGACCACGATGAGCATTACGCTCGTCACGAGCGCATTCAGCCGGTACGCAAACTGCCGCGTGGCGATGAACGACTGCCGTCCATGGATCAGCGCGTTCGCCGCAGTCAGCAACATCATGATCGGCGACTCCGCGAGCCACGCAATCGCGAACGCCGCGCCGTACGCCCCGAGGTTGTACGTCGCGTCCGGCAGTCGCGCGATGACCGCCGCGAGATACGGCCCCTCGGCGGACATCATGAGCCACGTCGCTGCCAACGGAAGCCAGAAGCGAACGATCGTGCGCGTGTTCAACGCGCCTTCGGTGCTCACGTTATGCGCCGAGCTTCATCTCACGAATCACTGCTGCCATGTCGTCGACGAGTTCGTCGATTTCCTTCTGATGCGTGCGGAAACTCAGCACACAAACGCGGCCCAGATACCTGCCGCGGGCATGCGCGCCGGTGATCATCACGCGACCACGCTTCGTGACGTTGTTCATGAGCGCACGCGTCGCGTCGTCTTCCTGCGCGAGCGTCGCACCGGGCCAGGACAAGTGAAACGCAAAGAGCGACAGTTCCGGCGGCGCGTCCATCACAACGTGCGGCAACTTTGCAATGCGATTCGCTGCGTCAACCGTGAGCGCGCGTTTCTCATTGATCGCGGCGCGGAAACCTGCAGTGCCGAACAGTTTGATCGAGAGCCACACACGCAGTCCCGGGAATCCGCGAGACAGATCGGGACCGTGTTGGCTCGGATCATAGAACTCATCGGGATGCGGCATCGCCGGCAAATACGCGGCGGTCGCTTCATGCGCGGCACGCAATGCCGCACCGTCGCGCACCAGCAGTGCTCCCGTGCCGTACGGGAGAAACATTCCCTTGTGCGGATCGAGCGTGAGCGAATCTGCACGTGGCAGACCACGCAGCGTTGCTTTGAGTTCGTCGCACATCCAGAAGAACGCCCCGTACGCGCCGTCAATGTGATGCCACAGATTCTCGCTCGCGCACACATCAGCGATCGCGTCGAGTGGATCGACGGCGCCAGTGTTGGTTGTGCCCGCGCTCGACACAACCGCGAACGGCGTCAGTCCATCGCGGCGATCGCGCGCAATCGCCTCGCGCAGTGCTGCGACAGGCATGCGGTATTGCTCGTCGCACGCAATGCCGCGCACACGATCGGGCATGATGCCCGCCATTTTCGCGGACTTGAGCACAGAGTGGTGCGCCTGGTCCGACGTGTACAACACGCCGCGACGAATGTCGGCACCGAGGTATTTCTCGCGCGCGCACAGAATTGCATTGAACGTTGCGGCTGAGCCGCCGGTCGTGAACAATCCGCGCGCAGTCGCGGGGAATCCCATCCATTCGCGCAACCAATCGAGCGCATTCGCTTCGAGCTGCACGAGCGCGGGCGCGGCTTGCCATACACCCGTGTAGCGATTGGTGGTGTCGGACAAAAAATCCGCGAGCGCCGCGGGATACAGTCCACCACCCGGGATGTACGCGAGGTATCCGGGATGCGGAGTGCCAAACGAGCGCGGAACCCATTTGCCGAAGAAATCGTCGAGCAGCGGATTCAGTGCGGTGCCGCGTTCGGGCGCGGGCTCGCGCATGCTGCGGCAGAGTTCGCCGGCATCGACGTCGCCGAGGATGTCGCGCGACGCGATGGTGGTGATGTGTTCAATACTGCGCGCGACGACTGCGTCGGCCATGGCGCGCATGTCGTGTGCGGAGAATTCGAGATTGGGGGCGTCCACGCGTTCACCGAGCGGTGCAGGGTGCGGGCGACCGGCGAATTCGCGGTCACCGCTGGGCGAATGTTAACGGTGTGCGGCCTGTGTTCGCGCTTGGTCCCGTCCGTGGCGTGCCCAATTCCGGGCGCGGGCTGGCGGCGGTACGTTAGCCTACAGCTCCACACACCCAATCACAGGTAAGAAGACTGATGCCACGCCGTTCCGCCCTGATCGCGTCCGCGCTGGTTGCTGCGTGCACTGTGCAGCGCGTCGATGTCGCGAATCCGCCGGCTGTTGAGGAAGACCACGCCGCGCACATGAACCCCGCTGATTTGCGTGGTCCGATGGCGCCCGATCCGTCGGCGCAGCAAGGCACACCGGGTCTGCCTGCCAGCAACAACTCCGCCGCTGCCCGTCTTTCGGCGAGTCCGCGACACGGCGAATGGGTGAAGATCGCGTGGGAAACTGGCTCGTCGGATTCGTTGATGGCGTGGGTCGTGTATCCGGTTGCTCGCACGAAGGCGCCCGTCGTCGTGGTCGTGCACGAAATCTTCGGATTGTCGACGTGGGTTCGCGGCGTTGCAGATCAACTCGCTGCCGACGGTTTCATTGCGATCGCGCCGGATTTCATCTCGCGCGTGCGTGGTGGTCCGTCATCGGTCGAACTCAGTTCTGATTCGGCACGCCGAATCATCTCCGGTGTGAGCATTCCCGAGCGAAACCGCGCAATCAACGCTGCCGCGAGTTGGGCGATGATGCAGGCGTCAGCCGAACAGAAGTACGCGGTCGTCGGCTATTGCTGGGGTGGGCAGACGGTTTGGGGCCACGCGGTGAGTGGCGGCGTGAAAGGATTCTCGGGTGGTGTCGCATACTACGGCGGCTTCCCGTATTCGAGCGGTGGTCAGCGCGCGACAGAGACGACACCGGCGGTTCCGGCGTCCATCGTCGCGGATTCAATCGCGAAGATCAACGCGCCGGTCATGCTGCTAAACGGATCGGGAGACGCGCGCATCGCGGCGTCCATGCCGACAATCGATTCGCTGATGAAGGCGCGCAAGAAGGATTACCTCGGCATGAATTACGAAGGCGCGATTCACGGATTCTTACGCGCGCAGGATGACACGGCTGCGGGCGGCGGTCCGAGTCCAGCAGGAGCCGCGAATCTTGCCGCGACGAAGGACGCCTGGCCACGCACCATCGCATTCCTCAAAAAGAATCTCGGCGTGAGGTAACACCGTTGCGGTTCCACAATTGGAGTAGACACAAGCTCATGGCCGTCGCTGCGATTGCAGCGGCGGCCATTGCGCTTCCGACGGACGCACAACGCGTGACCATTCGCGCGGGACGATTACTCGATCCCGCGAGCGGCATAGTCGCGCGCAATCAGGACATCGTCGTCGAGAACGGGCGCATCCTGAGTGTGCAACCCGCGAGCACCGCAGCGCCCAGCGGCGAAACCATAGACCTGTCGGCGTACACGGTGCTCCCGGGTTTGATCGACGCGCACGTGCATCTCATCATTGGTGGTGCAGTGCGCGCTAATGCGCTCGCAAATCTCAACGCCGGCTTCACAACCGTGTTTGATCTCGGCTCGCGCGGGCTTCCGTTGTTACGGCTGCGCGATTCGATCAACGCTGGACACGTTCCCGGCCCGCGCGTGTATGCCGCGGGCATCTGGATTGGAACGCAAGGCGGCGTGTGCGAATTCAGTGGCATCGGCATCGCGGGCGGTGCGGAGAAGTTTCGCGAACGCGTACGCATCAATACCGATGCTGGCGCTGATGTCATCAAAGCGTGCGTGTCTGGGTGGCCCGCTGCGGCGTTTGCGTCACCTGACACGTACGAACTCGCCGACAGTGTGCTGGCCGCGATCGTTGAAGAATCGCACGCGCGCAAACGCATGGTCATCGCGCACGACATCAGTCTTGGCGGCGTGCGCGCCGCGCTGCGCACGGGCGTCGACGGACTCGCTCACGCAGCCTACGTCGACTCCGCCACGGCCCGCGCGTTGCGCGACAAGAACGTGTTCATGATTCCAACACTGACGTCGCTGACCGCGGGTGATTCGTCTGCGGGATCGCGCGCGCTCATTGCCGCAACGCAACTCGCGTATCGCGCCGGCGTTCCGCTCGTATTCGGTACAGACGGCGGCGTGCTCCCACACGGCCGCAACGCGGAGGAATTCGTCACGCTCACGCGCGCCGGAGTCTCCGCGCTCGACGCCATTCGCTCGGCGACGAGCGGTGCAGCGCGCGCACTGCGTATCGCGGATTCTGTTGGAACGATCGCACGCGGCAAAGTCGCTGATCTGATCGCCGTTGAAGGCGATCCGCTCAGCGACATCACCGCGTTACAGCGCGTTCGCTATGTCATGAGCCGCGGAAAACCAGTCACACTGCCAAAGCGAGACTAACCGCTATCCCGCGTTTGGCAGCGTGACTTCGAACGAACTGCCGACACCGAGCTCGCTCGTGACTTCGACGTGGCCACCGAGCTGCGTCACGATCGCGTGCAGCGTCGACAAGCCAAAGCCCGTGCCTTTGCCTTCGGGCTTGGTCGTGAAGAGTGGTTCGAATACGCGCTGACGCGTGGCTTCGTCCATTCCTTCGCCCGTGTCCTGCACACGAAGGCGCACGAACGGCAAGCGTCCGCTGACCGTCGATATCGTGATGCGTCCACCCGATGGCGTCGCATCGCGCGCATTGAGCAGGAGATTCATCACGACCTGCTCGAGCCGGCTCTGATGTCCGCTCACGTACGCGCCTGATGCATCGAGACGCGTCACCAACTCGAGATCCTTGGGCATCAAGCGGCGCATCAACGTGGTGACGTCGGTGATCACGGCGTTGAGATCGACGCGTTGCAGTTCCGCCGGCCGCTGACGCGCGAAACCAAGCAGTTCGCTCGTGAACGCAGCACCGCGTCTCGCTGCCGCGCGAATGTCTTCGATTTCCGTCGACACGTCTGCATCGCGCACGCCTGCGCGCTGGAGTTCCGCAGAAAGCACTTCGATCGCGCTCGAAATCACGGACAACACATTATTGAAATCGTGCGCCACGCCGCCCGCGAGCTGACCGAGTGCTTCGACTTTCTGCAGTTGCTGAACGTGGTCTTCGAGTTGTCGCTGTCGCGTGACATCGGTGACGCTGCCGCGCACCAGACGGCGTCCTTTCGCCGGCAAACGCACGAGGCGCACGTGGCAGCGCAGGTCGAGATCGCACGGCGTACGATGGATCCAGTCGAACACGGGCGTCGCGCCTGAGAGCGCTTCGCCGATGAAGCGCTGCGCGGCTGCGCTCGACAACTCACCGTCAGGCTGTATCGGCGGACTGAGCGCCGCGGGATTCGCTTGCAGCAACGCGTCGCGTGTCATGCCGAACAACGCACACGCATTGCGGTTCACATCGACAAATCGCCCGGCGTCGACGTCGAACACGACAATCGCCTCGGGCGCATGCTCCATCACCGTGCGGTAGCGCTCTTCGCTTTCGCGCAGCGCGTCCTCGACGCGCTTTCGCTCCGTGATGTCGCGCGCGACAATCACTGCCGCAACGACTTGCCCGTCGACGCGCACGGGTCCGGTGTGGATCGAATACCAATGAATGGCACCGTCGGGATGGCGCGCCGCCAATGCCCGCATATGCGATTCGCCGCCACGCATGGCTTCGGCGAATGACGCAGCGAGCTCGTCGCGTTCCACGCCGTGCGCGAGGTCGAACACACTCGTGCCGAGCACTTTGTCGAGCGCAAACGCGCCGGGCGCGCGGTTCACATACAGAATGGTCCCGTCCCGGCTCACCAGGATCAGGATGTCCGGCACCGCCTCTCCAACCGCACACCACATCTCGAACGACCCGCCCAACACGTCCCGGCCCCGCAACCCTGCGGGGCGATCTGCCATCGCTACCATGTCGCGCGTATCCCCTCGGTGCCGCGCTGGCGTTGACGCCGCCGCGCCCGGCCCATATCCTGTGAAGTATAGAATGACGTTCTACGGACAATAGAATAGCGTTCTATGCTTCCGTTGTCAACCGGACCGGGCTATACCGGAGGTGTGTGACGTGCCTTACCGCCAGACCGAACGCAGTCAGAAGGTGCGCGCGGCGACCCGTGGCCGAATCCTCCAGGCTGCCCGACGCCTGTTTGCGCGAAGGGGTTACGCCGCCACCACTGTCCAGGACGTCGTGGATGCCGCCAAGACGTCCGTCGGCAACTTCTACTTCTATTTCAAGAACAAGGGCGCGCTCCTGGGTTCACTCCTCGAGGATGCGCTCACGGCGGCGTGGGGCAGGGGTGACGAACTCATGGCGAGCGCACCAGTGGGTCCCGCGCGCCTCGCGGTCATGGTGTACGCGAACGCGTTCGGTCTGCTCGTGATCAACAAGGATCTCACCCTGCTCATCGTTGGCGACGACAGCGATCCCACGATTCGCGAACGGCTCGTCGAGATCAACATTCCGCGTGTTCGCGGAATCCTGCGTGCCAACTTTCCGGATTATCCGGAAGCGGCGCTCGACATGGCGGTGACCGCATGGGTCGGTACCGGCCGCAACGCGGTCCTGCGCGCCGCACGCGGTGAACTCGGCGACGACATTCGTGCAGTCGCGGAGTTTGCGACGCGATGGAATCTCCGCGGCATTGGTGTGCCTGAATCTGAAATCGACTCGGCGATCGCATACGCAGACCGAGTCTTCAGCAGTGCCACCTAACTACAAACCACGGATGACACGGATACACACGGACGAGCGCGGATACTACAAGAGCCGTGGTTTTGTAGTTACCACAGCATTTGCGGTTGCAGTTGCAGTATCCGCGTCATCCGTGCTCGTCCGCGTGATCCGTGATTCGCTGTTGTAGTTAGAGACGACAGCCGGCGCTAATGAACTGCGCCGAGCGCCCAGGCCGCGGCGGCACGCACACCCGGATCAGCATCGCGCAGCAAGGGAACGAGGCGACGACTGACGGTTGAATCCGAGCCATATCCGATCCCTACCGCCGCGAGACGCCGTACCTGCGCATTCGCGTGCCCAAGCGAGCTCAGCAACAACGTCCGCGCGGCGGGCGACTCGCTGTTCCCCAGCATCCGCGCAGACGCACGCGCCGCGCACACATCCGGCGCGCGCATCTGTTCACCGAGCCACGCGATATCGCCGGCGTCAACAACGTCACGATGAAACCGCTGACTGACTTTCCACGCGTTGACATCGCGATCCGCGACACCAGATGACCAACTATGAAATCCCTGCAACAACAACTCGCACTGAATCGCGTTGGCGCCACGAATACCGTCGATCAATTCGCGAATACTGCCGCTGTCGCCCAACGCCTGTGTCGAGAAATCAGCACGCGCCGCCGTGGCAGTGACCACTTCGCTCGTACGAGAGTCCGGGCGCGAGGCATCGATCAGCCCTACGCTGATCAGTGCCGCCGCTGCAATGCTGACGACGACCTTCATTTTCTTCTCCGGTCACCGAGCGCCTCCGCGGCCATAGCGCGTACGTCCGCGTCTGTGTCGCGTAGCGCTCTCTGAAGTGCTGCCGTCGCCGTTGCGTCCGGGAATTCCCGCAACGATTCAACCACCGCCTGACGTACTTCAACCACAGGATCCGTCGCACGCGCAATCAGCGCGCTCAGGGACGATGGATCGTGAATGTGACCGAGTGCGTGCGCGACTTCATGCCGCACATCGGCGTTGGCATCGTCGAGTGCAGCGATGAGCTGACGCGGCGCCGTACGCAGATCCTCGATGTTGCCGAGTCCACTCGCCGCGGCCGCCCGAATTTCCGCGTCACTATCCGTCAGCGCATTCGCGAACACATCGACGAGCCGTTCGTCGTCGTGATCGTTCAGTGCATCGATCACCGCCCGGCGTACTTCGATGTCGCTGTCGCGCGCAGCCGCAATGAGTGCGGGCAACACGCTTGAATCGTCGACACCATCGAGTGCGTGCGCGGCTGCATGCCGCACTCCAGGGTGTGCATCGCGCAGCGCCGCGACGATAGCCGCGACGGTTCGCGAGTCGTCGACGTTATCGAGCGCTTCGATCACCGCAATCTTGAGTTTCGCATCAGACGCGCGCGTCAGTGCACGACCCAACGCATCGGTCGCTGTCTGCCCTTCGATTTGTCCAAGTGCCTGCGCGGAGTTGATCCGCACTTCGAGGTCTGTGTCCGACTCGAGTGCTTGCGCCAGTGCACTTGCGCCGCGTTCGTTCTCGATCGAGCCCAGCGCGGACGCCGCCTCGCGACGCACTTCTGTATCGCGATCCTTCAACAACGCATCGGACAGCGCCGACACGGCGAGCGCATCACCAATCTCGCCAAGCGAGCTCGCGGCAGCGCGCCGCACTTCGGCGTTGTCATCCTGGAGCAGGACCTGCATCAGCGCACGCACGACCACCGTATCACGCGTCGGTGTCAGTGAACGCACGACCGCGAGGCGCACTGCCGGCACCGGATCGTTGATCGTTGCCAGCAACGCCTGCAAGGAAGATTCCGACGCAACCTGCGATGACCGCCGCCTCGGCGCCGATGCGTTCGGTGTTGTCGTCGAGCGCATCGGTCCAGACCGATCCGGCCCCGCAACCACGGTGCTCACCGGGTCAATTGGAGAATTCGGCGGAACTGCTGCGCTAATCGATGCGACCGTTCCCACGAGGCCTGCGGCAACCGCAAGCGTTACCGCTGCGGTGCGCGCGCGAAGTTGCGGCGATCCGGCGTACTCGAGGATTGCGAGCAACCGGCCTTCGAATTCCGAGCGTGCAGCGAGCGGAAGCAGCGGTGCAGGAATGCGTTGCGCGCCGGCACCGCGCACGATGTCGAGCAAATGACCCGCATAGTCCGACGCCATCGCGCCGGCGTTGATCACGCGCTCATCAGTTGCACGTTCTGCTTCGTTGCGCAACGATCGCGACGCGACCCATACGAGCGGATTGTACCAGTGCAGAATGCGCGCGACTTCGGCGACGACGTGCGTGACGTAATCGCCGCGCCTCACGTGCGACGCCTCGTGCAACAACACGACGTCGAGCCGTTCACGGCTCCATTCACGCGCGCTTTCCGGCAGCACAATGACCGGCTGCAGTACGCCAAAGGCGCACGGCATTGCAATTGAATCCGTGACCACGAGTTGCGGCGTCGTGCGCAGGCCCACGCGCGCGGCGGCGCTATCGAGCGCCGAGTGCAGATGATCGTCGGCGTTGGATGTGTGCGCGCCGAGCCGTCGCGTTGCAATTACTCCCGCAAGGAATCGCACGCTAAGCGCGATTGCACCGAGCAGCCACAACGCGATTGCCCACTGTGCGAACGACCACGACGGCAGAATGCTCGCGATCGACGACGATGATGTGGAATTAGTGAGCGCTGCGTTTGATCGCGGCGACTCCCCAGTACCCGGTACCCCGTCCCCCGTCCCCCGCGCCGTTTCTGTTTCTTGAGCCGTACCGCGCTCAGCTGCCTTCAACTCAGACTGCGCAGTGTTGTCCGCCGCGGTCGCAACCTGACGCGCCGGAAGTGCGAGACGCACCGGTGTCGTTGCGGAGAGCGCCGGCATCACGAGCAGTCCACCCAACGCGGCCGTCCACACCAAATGTCGCAGTGCGGCCGGCTGCTTCTGAAGAAGTCGTGTCGCCAACCATGCGACTGCGAGCAACACCGCGCCCTTGAGTGCGGTTTCCGGGAACCATGCGAGCCAGGTCATTATCGTCCCTCCTGCCGCGCGGCGCGGATGCGTTTCGTCAGCGCATCGAGGCCGGCATTGTCGAGTTTTGCATCATCGAGCTTCACCAACGCGACGACCGCCTGGTCGACCGAGCCGGCGAAGAAGGTGTCTACGAGTTGCTTGAGCGCCGTGCGGCGGGCGCGTTCAGCGGGAACAGCCGGCTTGTACATGTACCGCGGGCCGTCCGCTTCCTGCGTCAGGTGTCCTTTCGCGGTCAGCTTGCCGAGCATCGCGCGCACCGCGGAATAGGATGGCGGATCGGGCAGGCCCTGAAGGACGTCCGAGACGGACGCGCTCCCAAGGCGGTACACGATCTGGATGATCTGCCGCTCTCGGCGGCCGACATCGAGGGGATTGGACTTCGGAGACGGTTTCGGTGCAGAGGCCACGTATGCTACTCCAGCAGCAGTGTGCTACTAGAGTAGCACTAGCCCGCCCGGATTGTCAATGGTGCAGGGTGTGACACCCCAGGCCGCGCCCCGGTTTGATGGCTTTCCCGCCCCCACCCCGGAGTCCACATTTGGGCGCCTATGGACGACCTCCGCGCCCGCCTGGAGCAGGGCCTCGCCCCGTCGTATCAGGTCGAGCGAGAGATTGGCGCCGGCGGCATGGCCACCGTGTACCTCGCGCGCGACGTCCGCCATGAGCGCCAGGTCGCCATCAAGGTCCTGCGCGAGGATCTCTCCGCGTCACTCGGCAAGGAACGCTTCGTTCGCGAGATCAAGATCGCGGCAGCGCTGCAGCATCCGCACGTCCTTCCCGTGTACGACTCGGGCGAAGCCGGTGGTCTGCTCTTCTATGTAATGCCGTTCGTCGACGGGCCGTCGCTGCGCGACAAGCTCGTCAAAGAAGGCGAGCTGCCGATTACCGATGCGGTGCGCATTCTGCGCGATGTTGCCGATGCGCTCGCCGAAGCGCACAAACACGGAGTGGTCCACCGCGACCTCAAACCCGAGAACGTGATGCTGCGCGGGCGGCACGCGCTCGTCACGGATTTCGGTGTCGCGAAAGCGGTGAGCGAAGCGACCGGCAGTGCGTCGCTGACAACAGTCGGGATCGCACTGGGAACGCCAACGTACATGGCGCCCGAACAGGCGACCGCTGATCCACACGTCGATCACCGCGCGGACATTTACGCGTTCGGTGTACTCGCGTACGAGTTGCTCACCGGTCGTCCACCGTTCACCGGCGCCTCGCCGCAGCAGATTCTCGCCGCGCACATCACCGCGCCGGCCGAGCCGGTCAACAAATACCGTACGACGCTATCGCCTGCGCTGACGACGCTTGTAATGAAGTGTCTGGAAAAAGCGCCCGCCGATCGATGGCAAAGCGCGGAAGAACTGATTCCGCAACTCGAAGCGTTGTTGACGCCGAGCGGTGGAATGACGCCAAGCAACACGCGCCCGATTGCTGCGCAACCTGCACGTGCGCGCACCATGATGCGTGCGAGTGCGGCAACAGCAATCGTCGCTGCGATTGCGGCCGGGCTGTTCGTGCCGATTCGGACTTGGCTCCGCGATGGACGATCCGTGTCATCCGTGTCCTCCGGATCATCCGTGGATTCTGTTCAATCCGTGGCCGTGTTGCCGTTCACGGAAATGAATGCCGCAGCGGGCCAGGCTTTTTTTGCCGAAGGTCTCACTGACGAAGTGATTGTTGCGCTGTCGGCCATTCCTCGTTTGCGCGTACCAGGCCGTGAGTCGTCGCTTCGATTCAAAGGCAGCACTGCGCCCATCAAAGCGATCGCGGACAGTCTGAATGTTTCAATGCTGTTGTCCGCGACGGTTGAACGCGCGGCGGGCAGCGTGCGTGTGCGATACCAACTCGTGAAATCGGATGGATTCCAGGTGCTCGCGGGCGCAATCACACGACCATCGAGCGATGTGTTTGCGATTTACGATTCGGTTTCGCGCGCGATCGCTGGCAAGCTTGCGCTGCAACTCAGTCCCGTCGCGCAGCAAGCGTCGGTGCGCCAGGTAAACCCCGAAGCGTACCAGGCGTACCTGCAAGGCAAGGTGCAGTTCGCCAACCGCGTCATGGACAGTGCGTTGGTATCCCTGATGCGCGCCGCTGCGCTCGATTCGATGTCCGCAGAAACGTGGGCAACGCTGGGGATCGCGCACGCACTCTCGGGCCCGTCGGATTACAACATCGCACGGCCGGAGGTTGCCATGGCGAACGCCAGGCGCGCGGTCGCGCGCGCACTCGCGCTCGATTCGGCGTCGGCGGATGCGTGGACTGCGGCGGGTTTACTTGCGTCGCGCGAATTCCATTGGGATGAAGCAGATCAGGCATACGATCGCGCGCTGCGCCTGAATCCCGCGCATCCGACGGCGTTGCAGTTCAGCGCAACGTCATTGGTTGCGACCGGACGCGTCGCTGACGGCGTCGAGCGAATTCGCGCGGCCGAGCGCGCGGAGCCGTTGTCATTCATCATCGGGGATTGGAGCGCGCTGATCATGTGGGTTGGTGGACAGCAACAGGAAGCGCTGGCGCACGCCGATCGTTTGCTGACCCTGCATCCCCGCAGCGTGCGCCTGAAGCGCGACGTTGCCATCATGCATTCGCGTGTTGGTGATTGGGGCGCCGTCGCGCGACTGCTCAGCGAGCGCGAACTGATCGTGTCGAACGACAGCGCCGCCGCGCGCCGTGTGCGGGACGGCATCATGAGTGAAGCGACACGCGTTGCGACCATCAATGCAATCGCGGCGCGCGACCCGTCATCGATGGGCCTTGCCGATATGCTGATGGCGGCAGGCGACCGCGCAAACGCCATCCGCGCCATGCTGACGCGGCCGGCGCGCCCGGGCGCGTTCTCGCACACGATCGTCACCTGGGTGACCAACCCGGAGTTGCGGCGCTCGCCGGAATTCAGGAAGCTGATGCAGGACACTCGACTGCCGATTCCACCGGAGTCGTGACCTCATGGCCGAACTCACACGCACCGGTCCTGTACCGGTCCCGAATCGAAAGCCGCGCGACGACGAGATCGACGTCTTTGGTTTGACGCATACGGGACACCTGCGCAAACAGAATCAGGATCATTTCATGCTGGCGACGATTCACCGTCGCGTGAATGTCGTGCTCACGAGTCTCGACGATCGCATGCGCCTGCCGTTGGGCGATGAACGTCTCGCGTTCATTGCAATGATTGCGGACGGCGTTGGTGGGACCGAAGGCGGCGGCGAAGCGAGCGCGACGACCCTCGAGATCGCGATGAAGTACGTGGTGAGCAGCATGAACTGCTATTACAGCGCCGATTCGTCCGAGTCGCAGTTCAACGACGCGCTGCAGGCCGCGGCGTTGCGGTGTCATGACGAAGTGGTGGAGCGCGCAAAGCGCGATCCGAACCATCGCAAGATGGCGACAACACTCACGCTGTGGATGGGTGTGTGGCCGTGGTATTACCTGCTGCAGGTTGGCGATTCGCGGTATTACCTGTTCCGCGATGGTACGCTGACGCAAGTGAGTCGCGATCAAACCGTCGCACAGGATTTGGTGGACCAGGGTGTGTTCACGCCGGCGACCGCGGAGCGTTCGAACCTTGCGCACGTGCTCTCGAGTGCGATCGGCGGTTCGCAAACGGAACCACGCGTGATGCGGTTGCAGGCCGATTGGCAAAACGTGCACCTGATTTGCAGCGACGGTCTGACGAAGCACGTGACGGATTCGCGAATTGCGCAGCGCTTGTCCGCGATGACGTCGGCGAAACAAGTGTGCGAAGATTTGTTGCAGGACGCGTTGGACGGCGGCGGCAGCGACAACATTTCGATCATCGTTGGGCGTGCTATGCCCAAAGACGAACCGGCCGGAGGAATGCACGGATGACGTACCGAACACGGATTGCAACTGTGCTGGTTGCTGCTGCGATCATCGCCGGCGATGCCGTCGCACAAGGCACGCGACGTCCGCTCGCGCCTGCGGATATCGACGCGATAGCAAAGTTGTTGATGCTCGAAGACACGCGCACGTTCGACTCGGCGGCGCTCGCAACGTTGTTGCGTTCATCGCATCCTGAAGTCCGCCGGCGCGCGGCGCTGTCGGTGGGTCGCATCGCCGATCCACTTGGACGCGCGCTGCTGCATCCCGCGCGGCGCGACGCTGACACTGCTGTTGCAGCGACCGTCGTGTTCGCGACCGCGCAACTCTATGACACCGCATCAGTCGCGTGGCTCGACTCGCTCATGTCGCGACCGTCGACGCCGGTGACGGTCGCGACAGAAGCGGCTCGAGCACTCGGCATGATTCGCACCACCGACGCGCGCGCAGCGCTTGCGCGGTTCCTCGGAACCGCGCCGCGCGATGCCCGCGCGTCGGTGGTGGGTGAAG
>DATELA010000019.1:0-34557 GCA_035277145.1 Gemmatimonadaceae bacterium
CCCCTCACCCCTTTTTAGGCCGCGACTTTACGTACGTATCGATCCACGCATCCACAGACGTCGCCGCGACGGTTCTTCCAATCAACTCCAGCGGCAAATCGTCCAGCGACTTGAACCGCACGCACGACTTTCCCATGTCGAGCTTCTTGCCCGTCGCCTTGTACGCGTCGCGAAATGATTTGTCCGCGTCCTTTGTGGTGTACGCGCTCATCAAATAGATCGCGTAATAATTCTTCTGCGCCGCGAGCGCCACATAGCACAACGGCTGCTGGTTGTACGTGTCGGGCAATCGCTTGAGCGGGACGCAATACGTGATCATGCCCCACAGCATCGCCTCTTCGTAGCCCTTCGGAAGATTCTTCCTCACCACGTCGCGCACTTTGGTTACCACGGCGCGTCGATCCGCCGGAAGCTCCTGCAGATACGCAGTCACCGTCGGTGCTTTGCTTTGTGCCATCGCTATCCTCGGCGAGAGCGATTGAACGTCAATTCGAGCGTGCCACCAGGAACGATGTTGTCCCACCGCGAAAAGAGTTCGGAGCGGTTTCTGCGAATGTTCTCGAGGTCCGCGTCGCTCATCGTCGGTGGCGCGCCACCACCGTGTTGTTCGTAGTAGCCCCGCGCTTTGTCGTTGAAGTCCGCGGCCGTCCACCGCGTGCCGGACGCGCGCTCAGTATCCAGAAAGCCAACGATCAATTCAGCCGCCAGCGCCGCCGGCGGCATGGTCGTTCGCTTTTCGCGCGCTTCGAAGTCGCTCAGGTTCCAGCCGCCCGCGAGCAATCCATAAAACGCGTCGTCGTAGCGCAGCGTGGTTTCGACGGCGAAGTGCGTCAAATCGTGCAGCGCGAAAAACGCACCGACGGTCTGCTTCTGTCGCTGCCATGTCGTCGATCCATCGCGCCGCACCGCGGTGAGCGCGCCAGAACCGTCAGCATTCTTCTTGATGCGGATGACAAGATCCGGCGTTTCCGCTGTGGCCATCTACTGTCCTGTGTCCGCCTTGGCGATCGAATCCGCGCGTTTGCGCCGCGCGTCCATCGTATCTGACGCGGCCATTGCGCCGCGGACGCCGCCAGCGCCGGGAATCTTCGACGCGCCGATGACGCTGTCGGATTGACGCTTCGTCAGTGGTGGCGCTTCATCCTTGTTTCCGCCCCCGCATGCGGCCGCAAAAACCACGGCCAAACTCAGCACGATCTTCATCTCGTCCCTCCAGAAACGGGTAGAGAATGCGCCTCTAAACTCGTTGAATTCTACGCCCCGGGAAGTCGCATATTGACACCATCCGACACGCTTTTCGCGGGTAGAAGTGGACATAACCTGGCCTGCACACGGGCTATCGGACGGCACGCTTCTGGCTCTTTTACGTGGGTGCCGCCACGGGCAGTCCGTGAGCGGGCACACACAGTCGCACTGCAACAACCTGGCAGCAACCGAGGACTCTCTATGAAAACTACTTCGTTAGCTCTTGTGCTCGCGTTGGCAACCGCCGCAAGCGTCAATGGTGCGGCCGCGCAGGACGCGCGCGCGTACGACCCGAACGCAATCGCGTATACGGCCGAGCAGCTCGACAATCTCGTCGCGCCGATCGCGCTGTATCCCGATCCGATTCTTGCGCAGGCACTGATTGCTGCGACGTTCCCGGATCAGATCCAGCTCGCCGCGAGGCACGTTCGCGCGTACGGCACCAGAAACATCGATGACCAAAACTGGGATGTGAGCGTGAAGTCGATCGCCCACTACCCACCCGTGCTCAACCTGCTCGCCGACCGCGAAGACTGGACAGTCGCGCTTGGTCAGGCGTACGCCGAGCAGTCTGGTGAAGTCATGGACGCGGTCCAACGTCTCCGTGCAATGGCGCGCGCGCAGGGCAACCTGCAAACGACCGCTGAGCAAACGGTGATTGTGGAGCAACCCCGCGTCATTCGTATCGTGCCGGCCAACCCCCGGTACATCTACGTCCCAACGTACGATCCTGAAATCGTGTATGTGCGCCCCATCTACTTGTCGGCCGCGTATTACACACGGTACTGGTCGTTCGGCATCGGCTTCCCGATCGGTTCGTGGTTGATGTATGACTGCGACTGGCGGTATCGCCGTGTGTACTACGACGACTGGTACGGTGGTGGCTGGCGTGTGGCGTCACGTCCGTACGTGAGCATCAACGTCGTGTACGTCCATCCGCGGTATGAAGTCGTGCACTACAACCGCACGATCATTCATCACCAGGTGAACTATGTGAACCTGCGCCGCTACAACACGGTGCATCGCACGGTGACGTACGAGACGCGCTATCGCCCCGGCGGCGGACCTGGTCCGCTCCCCCGTGGCACCACTGGAGGGCATGATCGTGACAACGATCATCGCAATGATGGCTGGAACGATCGTCGTGATGGCGATCGCCGCGATGATAGTTGGAACGGCCGCCGCGACGATGACCGTGGCACGCAAGACCGCCGTCAGGCGGAGCCACGGCGCGAAACGGTGACACGCAGTGAACCTCGCGCTACACCGCGCGATGAACCCCGCGTTGCACCACGCGTCGAGCCACGTCGCACGGACAATGGATCGCCTCGGATGGAGTCGCGTCCGATCGTGATTCCGAAGGATCGTAGTACGGCGCGCCCGGTCGAAACGCGGACCGAGTCGCGTGGATCGATTGATCGTGGTTCGCGTGAAACGATCATGGCGCGTCCGGCGCCAAGTTCACGTCCGAGCGTTCCAATGGATCGGGGGCAGGAGCGTAGTTCGGTCTCGCGCTCGGGTGGGTCGTCGGATCGTGGTTCGGTTTCGCGCAGTGCGCCGTCGCGCAGTCAATCGTCATCGCCGTCGTCGCAGTCGCGGGGAAGCTCGCGGTCGGCGGAGGCGAGAGGCAAGAAGGGTTGAGGCGGTAGGCTGTAGAGGGTAGAGGCGGTAGGCGGTAGTGAACGAAAGCGCCGGTGTGGTCGTGATGACCACACCGGCGCGTTTTTATTGACGACGCACAATTCGCGACTAGCGGAACCAGAGTCCGATGATTGCCAGCATCAGAGACGCCCACATCGCGATCATTAGCAGTTTCATCAGGTTCCACTTGAGCGCGTCGAGCTTTGCCTCCGAGCGTGTCTCGAGTTCGAGCAGCCTGCGACTGAGCCCTACATCCCGTTCGGCGAATCGTCGATCGATTTCCGCTCGGAGTTCGACGACGCCCTTATCCACGCGCGCTTCGAGTGCACCAACGCGTGCGTTGAGGCGCGCTTCAGTTTCGGCCAGGCGCTGCTCCCACTTCGAGTCGAACCGACTGAAGTCGGGTTTGTTGATCTCTTTAGTCGCGGCCACAATACAACATACGCTCGGCTCGGCTATCACCAAAAGTGCGCGAGCATAATCATTTCTACGCTAGCGAGCTCCTTTGTACCCCGGCCCTCGCACCACGCGTCCCGGTTTCGCCCCAGTGTGTTCTCCGTCGCGCAGCACCGGTGTTCCGTTGACCAGTACATGAATGACTCCCGTCGCATACTGGTGCGGTTTGTCAAAGGTCGCGTGGTCCGCAATTGAATCGGGATTGAACACGACGACGTCGGCGTAGTAACCCGCGGCCAGGCGGCCGCGACGATGCAACTGCAAGTTCGACGCGGGCAGCGACGTCAATCGGTGAATCGCGTCTTCCAGCGGAATCACTTTCTCTTCACGAACGTACTTGCCGAGTATCCGCGCGAACGTGCCGTACGCACGCGGGTGCGGGTTCGACTTGAGAAATACACCTTCGTTCGCGTATGAACCTTCGTCCGAATTCACGCTCACCCACGGCTTCGCGAGTTCTTTCTTGATGTTGTCTTCGGACATCAGGAAGTAGATCGTGCCGACGCGCGTACCGTCCTTGATGACGAGATCCATCGCCGTTTCTTCCGGCGACGTGCCGCGCAGCTTTGCGACTTCTGCGAGCGTCTTGCCGGTGTACTGCTTGAGCGAATCTGCTTTGAACGCAATCAGCATGATGCGATCGGGCGAGCCGGCGGCGAGATAGAGATTCTCCCACGCATTCGAACGCGTATTCATTTCACTCTTCACGCGCGCACGAATCGCGGGCTGCTTCAACCGATTCGCCCACGCGGCGTATCCGCCTTCCTGCACCCACGGTGGCATTGACGCATCGAGTCCCGTCGCGCCGGCCGTATATGGATAGATGTCGGCGGTGATGCGCAATCCTGCGCCGCGCGCCGAATCGATCTTGGCAATCACCGCATCCATCTTGGACCAATTCGTTTCACCAGCGGCTTTGAGATGATAGATCTCCGCGCGCGTCCCGGATTCGCGCGCGATGGCGATCAGTTCATCGACGGCCTCGAGCAGGCGATTGCCTTCGCTGCGCATGTGCGAGATGTACATGCCGCCGTATGGTGCGGCCGCTTTCATCAGCGCGATCAGCTCGTCGGTCTTCGCGTAAAACGCCGGCGTGTAAATGAGCGACGAGCCGACGCCGAGTGCGCCTTCTTCCATCGCGGCGCGCACGAGCGCTTGCATGCGGCCGAGTTCCGCGGCGGTCGGTGGGCGATTGTCCCAACCGATTTCGTGCATGCGCAACGTCGTCGCGCCAACGAACGACGCCACGTTGGTGCTGATGCCGCGCGCGACGAGCGTGTCCATATAGCCGCCGAGCGTGGTCCACGTGATGGGGTATTTGATGTCGCCTTGCAGCGACAGCATGACTTTGCGAATGGTGTCGTTGATGGGGCCCATCGATTCGCCTTCGCCCATCACTTCGAGTGTGACGCCCTGCCGGATGTCGCTCTGACTGCGTCCGTCTTCGATCAACGATTCGTTGGCCCAGCTGAGCATGTTGATGAAGCCGGGCGACACCGCGAGACCCTTTGCGTCGATGGTCTGCTTCGCTCTTCCGCCCACATCGCCGATGGCGACAATGGAATCGCCGAGGATCGCGACGTCACCGACGATGGGATCGCCGCCGGTGCCGTCGTAAATAGTGCCGTTTCGGACAATCGTGTCGTACTTGGGTCCGCAAGCAGCAAGAAAAGCGATAACGACGAAAAACGATGACGACGAAAAACGAGGACGACCAACAACGAAGGCGCGGCGCGTTAGTTCCATTTGAGGTTGCGTAGTTGATCCAGGTTCACGTTACCGCCCGAAATAACTGCAGCCACGCGAGATCCTTTCGGAAGCTTGATGAGCCCGTGCATGAGCGCGGCGACTGGTGCGGCGGCTGCACCTTCGACCACCAGCTTGCAGCGCTCCATCGTCCAGATCATCGCGTCGAAGATGTCGCGGTCGGGCAGTGCGACGATGTCATCGACGAAGCGTTGCACGACCGAAAAGTTGATCTCACCCGCGCGACGCACGCGGAGGCCGTCGATGATCGTCTTGCAATCGATGGTCTCGAGTTTGCCGGCTTTCACACTCGCTTGCATTGCGGGGCCGTCCGACGATTCAACGCCGATGACTTTCGTTTTCGGGTTGTGGCTCTTGATGGCCATCGACACACCAGCGATGAGTCCGCCGCCGCCGATCGGCACGACGACTGCGTCAACGTCCGGCCAATCCTGTACGATCTCGAGGCCGAGCGTGCCTTGGCCCGCGATCAGTTGTTCGTCGTCGAAGGGATGCACGTAGGTGAGGCCTTGCGTGCGCACGAGTTCTTTCGCTTTCTCGTTGGCCTCATCCCAGATGGTGCCGTGCAGCACGACTTCGGCGCCGTAGCCTTTGGTCGCGGCGATTTTCGCGGGTGTGGCGTTTTCCGCCATGCACACAACGGCGCGAATGCCGTGAATCTTTGCTGCGAGCGCAACGCCTTGTGCATGATTGCCTGCTGATGAACACACAACGCCGCGCTTTTTCTGATCGTCGGGCATCAGCGCGAACTTGTTGAGCGGCCCGCGGATCTTGTACGAACCGACGCGCTGAAAACACTCCGCTTTCAAGCGCACTTCGTGGCCGGTCAGTTCGCTGAGCTGACGCGACGTGAGCAGCGGTGTGTGCTTGATGTGCGGGGCAATGCGGGCGCGGACGGTTTCGAAATCAGATTTTGTGAGCGTGAACGGCATCGATTGGCTGAGATTTGTGTGGAATCGCAACGGCGTTACCAACATGACAAAGCTACGGCCGCCGCTGAGCCGCGGTCAGTTGTCCTACGGTGTTCACGCTGTTCCCATCACGCAAGTCCCGTAACGTTTCTTCGCTGACGCACTTCCGTTAACGTTTTCTCCACGAACGCGCTGGCGGTGTGCAAACATCGCCTACGTCATTTGACTTATATCTGTCCGCGCAGCTGCGTTCTACTGTCCCCGCACTCTTCTACCTGGAGCACGTCATGAAGCGCTTTACCGCTGTACTGGGCGCAATCGCTCTCGCAGCGAGCCTTCCAAACGCGACCGCCGCGCAGAGTTCGAGCTCGCTCGCGGGCTGGATCGGCTTGATGCTCACGCCCGCAGGCGCGTTGCCACCGGTGCACGGCGGCGATCCCGGCGGCGGGAGTTTCGTGGCGCGCTACGGACACTGGGAGTTCGGGCCCGGCGATGACGAGACGACGAACTTCGGTGCCGGATTCCGCTTCTCCGCGGGGAATGGCCGCATGACGGTCAACCTCGGCATGGGTCGCGTCGCGGATTGCACCGACTGCAACACGATCATGGGCGGACTCGAGTACGAAAAGTCCGTTGCCGAGTCTAGCCTCGGCGCCAACACCAAACTCGGTTTCGCGATCAATCCTGCGCTCGGCATCGGGAAGCCGACTGATGACGACGGTTCGTTTCAGTCGCTCAGCATCAAGCTTCCAATCACACTCTCGCTCGGCTCCGGCGTTACTCCATTCCTCGCGCCAGGAATCGGCTTCGGCCGAATCAGCGGCGGCGGCGACTCGGAGAGTGGTGTGCGCACCATGCTCGGCGGAGGCATCACGGTTTCCGGGCTCGGCCCACTGCAGATCACCGCGAGCGCGCAGAAAGTATTTCTCGAAGAAGCGCCGACGCTGTACGGGTTTGCGATTGCGTTCGGGAAATAACAACAGCGACGGCGTTAACTGAACGGCGTTAACTGAGGGGCGTTAACTGAGGGGCGTTAACTGAAGGGCGTTAACTGAACGACGTGTCGTTCACGCCGTCTCGGTAACGCTTTCCTACTAACGCCGTTTTGATAACGCAGTTCCACTAACGCCCCTTTCAATAACGCAGTCGTTTCGCATCACTCCAGCGTCAACACGTACGATGGCGCGGTCCGCGTTTGAACTGTCTGTTCAAATGCGTACGCGTACCTGATCAGAGCTCCTTCGCTCCACGCCGGTCCGATGAACGACACCCCAACGGGGAGTCCGTGCACGCTCCCCATTGGTACGGTGATGCTCGGATAACCGGCGACTGCGGCGAATGTCGTGTTGCCGCCGGTGAAATGGTCGCCATTCAAATGATCGGTGACCCACGCGGGTTGATTTGACGGAACGATGATCGCGTTGAGTTTGTGCTTCGCCAGCGTCGCGTCGATGCCCTCGGCGCGCGACATGCGCACGCATTTCGCGCGCGCCGCTTTGTACGCGGCTTCCGTCAGCGGGCCTTTCTTGTCCGCGCGCAACAGAATCTCCTGACCAAACCACGGCATCTCGCGCGTGCGTTCCTTGTCGTTCCACGCAATGAGTTGCGCGAGCGTTTTCACCGGAACGGAATCGCCGACGGTTGACAGGTACGCGTTCAATCCATCCTTGAACTCGTACAACAACACATCGAACTCATCGTTGTCGAACTTGCCCGCGGTCGCAAAGTCCGCGGGATCGACAACTTCTGCGCCCGCGTTCCTGATCGCTGCAATCGCGTCATCAAGTTTCTTGTCGACGTCGGGATTGAAGCCGGCCACATTGCGCGCGACACCGATGCGCGCGCCCTTGAGTCCCGCCTTATCGAGAAACGTCGTGTAGTCAGTCTGCGTGTGGCCGACGCTCGTCTTGGTGACGGCATCGCGTCCGTCGAGACCAACGACTGCGCCAAGCAGTGCGGCGGCGTCAGCGACCGTGCGGGTCATCGGGCCGGCGGTGTCTTGCGACGCCGAGATCGGGATGATTCCGGAGCGGCCCCACAAACCGACGGTCGGCTTGATGCCAACGAGCCCGCAAATAGCAGAAGGGCAAATGATCGATCCATCGGTTTCTGTTCCGACGCCGATGGTTGCAAAGTCCGCAGCGATTGCAGCGCCGGTGCCCGAACTCGAACCGCACGGATTGCGGTCGAGCACGTACGGGTTCACTGTCTGGCCGCCGCGTCCGCTCCATCCGCTGCTGGAGCGCGTTGAGCGGAAGTTCGCCCATTCGCTGAGATTCGTCTTGCCGATGATCACGCAGCCGGCGGCGCGCAGTTTTGTCGCCACGTGCGAATCTTTCGCAGCGATGTGATCGGCCAGCGCGAGCGATCCCGCCGACGTTTTCATTTTGTCTGCGGTGTCGATGTTGTCCTTGATCAGGACGGGAATGCCGTGCAACGGACCGCGCGTGCGTCCCGACGTTCGTTCGGCATCGAGCGCCGCCGCAATCGACACGGCGTCGGGGTTCAGTTCGATCACCGCGTTCACCGCTGGTCCGCGCTTGTCCATTGCGTCGATGCGCGCGAGGTAACGCTCGGTCAGCGCCTTCGACGTAAGCGCGCCCGATTCCATTCGTGCGCGTGCATCGCTCACGGTGAGCTCGAACAATTCATCGCGTGCGGGAACTCCACGCGCAACCGCGCGCGAGGCGAGTGAGGTGTCGGTACCGCTCCCGCCAACCGTTGGTTTTGGTACGGTATCGGTGCACGCGGCGGGAATCGCGAGTGCCGCGCCCGCCGCAACGGTGCGCGCAACGAACTCGCGGCGATCCATGCGCTCGCCGGTCATTGCGTCACGCCACCTGTGCGCGCACCTGCGGGGAGATGCTCCTTCAAATACTTCGTGAGCAGGTTGTACAGGTGCGGCGTCGTCCCCTCGCCCTCGAAGATCCCGTGCGTGCGGTTGGGATACGCCATCATCTGGAATTGCTTGCCCGCTGCGACGAGTGCGTTCACGAGTTGCTCCGTCCCCTGGTAGTGCACGTTGTCATCGCCCGTGCCGTGCACGACGAGCAAATCGCCGCGCAAACCTTTTGCGAAATGCACCGCTGACGCATCGCGATACGCGGCGGAGTCTGTCGTCGGCAAGCCAACGTAGCGCTCCTGATAAATGGTGTCGTAGTTGCCGACATCGGCGACGGGCGCGACCGACATGCCGACTTTGTACGTGTCGGGGCTGCGGAACATCAGCAGCAGCGTCGACGAACCGCCGCCGCTCCAGCCCCACACGCCGATACGCGCAGTGTCGACGTACGTGCGCGTGCGCGCGATCTCGCGCACCGCGTGCGACTGATCGTTCACGCGCACGGCGCCGATTTGCTTGTGCACCGACTTTCGCCATGCTCGGCCACGCGGAGCGGGAGTTCCACGATTGTCGACGCTCGCGACGATGTAGCCTTGCTGCGTGAGCATCAGGTGCCACAACCATCCCGCGCCCCCGTAGGCGTCGGTCACCGTCTGTCCCCACGGTTCGCCGTACACGTAGAACAGCACCGGATACTTCTTCGTCGGATCGAAGTTCGGTGGCTTCATCATCCACGCATCGAGTTGCACACCGTCGACGTTCACTTTGAAGAACTCCACCGGCGTTTGCTTGAGCGCGCCGAGTGTGGCTTTGAGCGGTGCGTTGTCGACGAGCGTACGCACGACCGTATGCGATGGAAGCGCGACGAGATCGGTTTCGCGCGGCGAGCCCCACGCACTGAACGAATGAATCGCGTACTTCGCGTTGGGCCCAATACTGTAGGAGTGCGCGCCTTTCGCGGACACCGGCGTGATGCGTTGCGCATCACCGGTGCCGTCGAGCTTCGTGCGCCACAGGAACATTTGCGTGGCGTTTTCCGGTGACGCGTTGAAGTAGAGCCAGCCGCCGGCCATGTCGATCTTGGTGACTTCCATGGCGTCGTACGCGCCTTTCGTGATCAGCTTCATCGATCCGTCGCGCGACACGAGGTACGCGTGGCGCCAGCCGTCGCGCTCGCTCAGATACACGAACGCGGATGCATCAGGCAGCCAGTGCAGGGAAGGGCCCGGGCCCCACTGCGTGTGGTCGTCGTAGATGTCGATCCATGCGCTGTCACGTTCGACGAAGAGCGTGCGTACCGCGCCGCTTGTCGCAGTGCCAACGAAGAACGTGTTGACGTTCTGCCGGCGATTGAGCTGCTGAATCATCAGCTCTGTTGAGTTGGCGGCCCAATCCATTCGTGCGAGGTAATTGTTGCGCGTATCGCCCGGCACCTGCATCCACGTCGTCGCACCACCACTCGCACTCACGACACCGATGCGCGCCGACGAATTCGTGGTGCCTGCTTTCGGATACTGCACCGGCACGGTGAACGAATAGAGCGAGTCCGTGTTGTTGAGCATGAGGAAGTCGCGCACGCCGGTCGCGTCGAGCTGCCAATACGCGATCTTTGTTCCGTCCGGGCTCCAGCGGAATCCGTCGCGCATGCTGAGCTCTTCTTCGTAAACCCAATCGAACGTGCCGTTGATCGTGGTCTTCGACCCATCACGCGTGAGCGCAGTGACGGCGCCGTCCGTGAGCGATTCGACATACACATTGTGTTCGCGCACGTAGCCGACGCGCGAACCGTCGGGCGAGAACTTTGCGAATTGCAGCGTCGACGGTTTCGCATTGGCGCCGCCGAGTTTGCGCAGGCGCTTCGATGACATCTCGAGCACCCAGAAATCGCCGCGCGTATTCTCGCGCCACACGCGTTCGGAGTTCGTGAAGATCAGCAGCTTGCTGCGATCGTCGGACCAGGAGTAATCCTCGATGGTGAGCGGCTCGTTTTGTCCGGGCGCGCGAAGCATCGCAGGATCGACCAGTGTGGTCTTCCGGCCGGATCGCACGTCCACGCGCACCAAGCTCGTGCCGGTTTGTGCCTGCTCGACGGCCGTGTACGTGCTGTCATCGAGCCAGCGCGTCGGCCCGAAAAACTGGCTGCGGAAATCGCGCGAGGCGAAAATGCGCTCGACGCTGAGCAGTGATGGGTCGGCGGCTTGCGCGCCGAGGAGCGCCGGTACCGCGAGGATTGCAATAGCGGCGCGCAGTACGCGGAATATCGGGCGGTAGTCTCGTCTTCTCGTCATCTCGTCCTCTCGTCTTCTCGTCATCTCGTCTTCTCTCATCTGCAGTTAGGATCGTTCGCCGGCGATGTGACTGTTCTTGGTGGCAGCGGCGCGATGGAAACCAGGCGCCGCATTTCTGCGATTGGTTGCGGATTGTCGTCGACCTGCAGTCGCAACACGACGTCGTTGTGCAGCCACACACCTTTGCACTTGCCGACGATGAGCATTGCGGCCGACTGCATGCCGCGCGTATCACCGCCTGCGCGCTGCCCGCCTTCCAGCGCCGCCAACAACTTCCAGGCGAGGTGGCCGGTCGTGCGCTGGAACGCCGCGAGCATCGAATCAACCACGCCCGGCCCGGCGAGAATGTTTCCTTGCGCTGTCACGTGCTTCATTTGTTTGTCGCCGGCCCACGTGCTTGCGCGCGGGCCCGTGTACGCGGCGACGTTGCCCTTTGCGTCGACGACGGCGAACTGGCGCCCGAACTTTGACCAGCGGTCTGGCGATGGATCCGGATCGCCTTCAGTAATTGCTTTCACAACCTCAGCCGCTGATTTACCGGACGTCAACAGCGCGAGTGCTTTCGGCCCGTAGCTCACGTCGATGATCGCTTGTGTCGCAACGACGCCAACGCCGGCCTCGGCCCATAGCACGCCGTTACCAACGGAGAACACACGCGACTGCACGGCGCCACCAAACTCACCGGTGACCGAGTCGTACGCGATGATCGAGAACGTGTGCGGATGCGGCGTCGGTTCATCAGCAAGCGACTTGTTCGGCGCGTCCGAACGTGTGCACGCCGTCGCCATGAGTGACAGCGCGAGAACGACGCGGAACAGAATGCGTGATGTCATGTCAGCTCGCGATCATGTATTGAGCGCCCGCCTCTTGCGCGCGCAACACCGCGAACACGCCGGACGGCTGCATGATGACACCGGGAATCATCTGCGATTTCGCGGCGGTGGATGCTGCGGCGTCGTCGAGCTTGTCGGCGGCCTGATACTTCGCAACGACATCGGCGAACGCCCAGTTGCACGCGAGCACGACGCCGCCGTCGCTCAGAAACTTCGGTATGCTCACGCCCGCGAACGGAGGTGGCGCGTCGGCCTGTGGCGTGGCCACTGGATTCACGTCGACTCCTTTGCCCATGAGCGACTTCACTTTGAATTCCTTCGCGATCTTGAAGCGCTTCCAGTACTCATCGTTCATGACGAGATGGATGCCGTTGTGCCGCAGCACGACAACCGGCGCCATCGCCGAACGCTGCGTGCCGTACACTTCGCGGTACTGATTGCACCAGCCCGTTGCGCGAAACAGCGCAAGGCCGTCGGCAATCTCCGGCGAGTCGAACACTGCGCGGAATTGCGCGCCTTGCACGCGCGCGGCCCAACTGACATCCCACTCAGATGATTGCGGCGCGGGATGCGCGTCAATACGTGACAGCTTTGCGCCTGTTGCGGCGAAGAGAGAAGCGCCCAGGAAGGCGCGGCGATCGGTCGTCATCGATAGTCTCGCGAACGGGTTCGGCTGGAAGATACGACGCAAAAAGAAGAACGGCGCCGCTTCCGCGACGCCGTTCACTACCGCCTAGCCACTACCGTCTAGACCCTACTGCCGTATCACCGGCGTCACCACCTGATCCTTCCCTTTGTCCTTCGCCGCAATGCCGTTCACCATCCAATCCGGCGCTGGCGAGCCCTTCAGCTTGTTGTCGAAGAACTGCTGCATGCGCATGGCGATGTCCTTCTGATTCGCTCGGCTCGCAGGATTATGCACGTCGTTGTTGTAGTTGATCATGTACACCTCTTTGCCGAGGCGTCGCAGACCAACGAACATTTCGATGCCCTGGTACCACGGCACCGCGTCGTCCTGATCGTTGTGCATGATGAACAACGGCGTTGTCACGCGATCGAGCCAGAAGAGCGGCGAGTTCTCGATGTAGAGCTGCTGCGCTTCCCAGATCGATTTGCCGATGCGGCTCTGTCCGTTCTCGTATTGCATCGAACGGTTGAGGCCCGAGCCCCAGCGAATGCCGCCGTACGCGCTGAACATGTTCGCAACGGGCGCACCCGCCATCGCGGCGCTGAACATCGACGTCTGCGTAATCAAATACGACGTCTGGTATCCGCCCCACGATTGACCTTGCAGGCCGAGTCCCTTCGGATCGACGTACCCGCGCTCGAGCAACTTCTGCACGCCCGGCACAATCGACTTCATCGCACTCGGCCCCGGATGGCCCATCTCGTAGTAAATGTCGGGCTCGAACACGAGATACCCGTTGGACACATAGTGCGTCGGGTTGATCGTGTTGCGGCCGTTCGGCGCGATGTAGCTGTACAAACCGTCCGAGAGATCTTCGTAGAAGTACGAGATCATCGGATACTTCTTCTTGGGATCGAAGTTCTCGGGCTTGTAGAGAATGCCCTGGCGCGGAACGCCGTCTGAGCTGAACCACTCGACGAGTTCCGACGTGCCCCAGTTGTACTCGCTCTGGAATGCGTTCGCGTTCGTGATACGCGTGAGCGTCGTGAGATTTGGACCGACGTACACGTTCGGGAATTCGACGAACGTACTCTTCGTGACCATGTACACGTTGGCGTCGCGCGCTTTCGACGGATTGCCGTAGCGCACGTCGGCCATCACGACTTTCTCAGGCGCTTTGCGCGCGTTGAGCGTCGTGCGATAGAAACCGCTCTGCTTGTTGTCTTCGTCGAACGCGCTCAGCCACACGGGCTTCGACGTGTCGAGATAGCGCTCGTCATCATCGCGATCGAGCCCGATCATGCGGAGCGTGATGTGTTCTCGGCGGCCGAGCGAATCGGTGAGCATGATTGGCGCGCGCACACCGGTCGGATCGAGTTCCCAGATGTCGAAGCGATCGTTCACGAGCATCGAGCGATCGTCCTTCGTCCAGCCGGCGATGCCCCACGAGGGCGGCTCATTCGGTGTGCTGTGCGTCTCTTGTTCCCAGTGCACGTTCGGATACGCACACGTAAGGCACACTTCCTTGCCCGTCGCGATGTTGTACGAATACCACTCGTCGGCTTCGAAGAACGTGACGAACTTCGCGCTCACAGACAGTTGCGCGTTACCTGTGAGCTTCTTGCGAATGAGCTTGCGCGTGCCGTTCGACGGATCGACGAGGTACACGTCGCTGCCGCCTTCGCCCCACATACGCTCGACGTTGTACGGCATGCCCGTATTCGCGAGGCCGATCTTCGCGTCATCCGACAATTGAATCGACGGGAACGAATCCGTCGTGAGCTGCACGACGCGCTTGCTTTGCAAACTGTAGATGGCCTGATACGTGCGATTGCGCGCCTGATTCACCTGCAGCAATTGCTGCGGCTGAAGCTGCGGATCCTGCCAGTGCCACAAATCGAATCGCGCTTTGCCGATGAGCGAATCCGCGGGAATGGTGTCTTCCGGCGGCGGCGCGACGCTGAACGTGAGCGCGTTGCCGTTGCGCGTAAACCCGACGGAGAAGTTGTCGGGGAAACGCATGTTCGGCGGCAGAATGTCGGACTTGATCACGGCCTGCGCCGTTCCGCTCTTGATGTTGCCGAGGTACGCGACGGAACGCGCTTTCTCGCGCCCGAATTCGTCGCGGTCCGATGTGAACGTGAACTGCTGTTGATTCTGATCGAACGTGAACGCGCGATAGTTGCCGGGTCCTGACATCACGGTCTTGGTCGTGCCGGCTGTGAGATCGCGGATGTACACGCCGTCTTTCGTCGAGTCAGAACGCGACGCGACCGTGTAGACGAGCACCTTCGCGCTGTCGTCGAATTGATATGCAAGAACGTCGGCGAGTTTTTCGTCGGCGTTGGTGTCGAGATTGCGCAGCGTGATCGCGCTGCCATACGTGCGGCGATTACCACCACCGCCCGCTGCCGGCGCGCCGCCTTGACCACCGCGTCCGCCGCGTCCACCGGCGCCACCGCCCGCCGCTTGTGCGCCGCCACCGCGTCCAGACGAATCGCCAGCCGCCGCTGAATCGGGCGCGCTCGTGAAGATCATCCACTTGCCGCCGTTTGGCGCGAGACGATACGTGCGCACATCGGGCAGCGGCGTCGTCTTGCCGTCTGCGAGCGAAATCATGACGACGCGGTTCTGATTCGCGGGCGCGGCGGCTGCGCCACCGCGTCCACCGCGACCACCACGTCCAGCCGCTGCCGCGCGCTGCTGCGCTTCGACTTCGGCTTTGGTCGGCTGCGTCGTGACGAACGCGAACTTGCTGTCTGCGGTGAACGGACCACCCGCGCCACCGCCACCCGCGCCGCCACGTCCACCTCCGCCACCACCACCGCCAGGTGCGCCGCCACGTCCGCGCTCACCACCAGGCGTGTTGTTCGGACGGCTGATGTAGCCGAGTGGGACGCGGTATTCGGTCGTGCCGCTCGTCGAGCGGACGACGAATTCGCCGTCGCCGACCTGTGGCGCCAGCGTGTACGCGAGCCACTTGCCGTCGTTCGAGAGCGTTGCGCCCTGGATCGATTGCCAGCGATCCCAGTCGGCTTGAGTGAGGGCTTTCTTCTGCGCCTGCGCGGCAAGCGGTGCAGCGGCGAGGAGGAGCAGGGTGAGCGTGCGTCGCATGGAGATGATGTGGAGGGAGGGGAGTGAAGAAGATACGGGCGCGGCGCGACGGTCGCTGCGGGGGCGAGCGGGCGGTAGTCGGTAGTCGGTAGTGAACTGACCAACCCCCCTTCGGGCTCACTACAGACCACCGACTACCCACTAACCGCTTTCTACGTCATCAGACGTATGGGCCGGGCGCCCGCCTGCCGGCACGTTCCCCGGCAACACAGGGACGGGGGTAAACGTGGTTCCTCAAAACGACGCACTCGGCGACCGCAATCGACTGGTAGGCTGGTCGCTCTTTCTCGCCGGTATCATCAGCGGAATGCTGCTGGGGCTGTGGGCATTCGATGGCCCGCTGCACGCGCCCGAGCGGTTCGCCGCGTACGACGGCTTGCCGCGACGACTGCTGCGTCTCGCGCACATCGCCGCAATGGCGCTCGGCCTCACGAACATTTTCTTCGGCCACGAACTGCCGCACGTCGCGTTGTCGCGCATCACGCGCGTGATCGCGTCGAAGGCGATGATCGCGGGCGGCATTCTCATGCCGCTCATTCTCACCGCGGCAGCGCTCGACGATCGGTTCAAGTACTTGCTGCCGATTCCCGCAACGGCGTCGCTCATAGCGGTCGCACTCGTCTGCGCAGGGCTGGCGCGCGGCAACAAGATCAGGAGGGTGTCATGAGAATCGGACTCCTCGCGATGTCCGGCGTTCGCGTGCGCAGCAAAGAGCTCGTCGAACTCGGCGTCACGCTGCCCGGCTTCGTCAATCGCGGCAAGGTGATCGCGTCGTTGCCGTCGCTCGGTTTGCTCACGATCGCGGCGCTCACGCCCGCCGAACACGAAGTCACATACATCGAAGTCGATCAGCCGCTCGACATTCTGCCCGAGTTCGATCTCGTCGGCATCTCGACGTTCACCGCGCAAGCGTACGAGGCGTACGCACTCGCGGATCGTTATCGCGCGCGCGGTACGAAAGTGGTGATGGGCGGAACGCACGCATCGTTGTTGCCGCACGAAGCGCTCGAACATGCCGACGCGGTCGTGTCAGGCGGCGCGGAAGATGTGTGGCCGAGTGTGATCGAGGATGCGAAGGCGGGAACGCTGAAGCAGATCTATCGGGGAACGAATCGCGGGTTTTTCACAGAGCGCGTTCCGGTGATGCCGCGTTTCGAGTTGTTGCTCGGCCGGCCGTACAATCGCATCACGATTCAGACGTCGCGCGGATGTCCGCTCGATTGCGACTTCTGCGCAGCGTCGAAGATTTTCACGCCGCGATACGAGCAGAAGCCCGTCGATGCGGTGCGGCGCGAACTCGAGCGCGTGACGACGTTGTTCGACCGGCCGTTTCTCGAATTCGCGGACGACAACACGTTCGTCAATCGCAAATGGTCCGAGGACTTTTTGCGCATGCTCGCGACGTTCAACCTGCGCTGGTTTACGGAGACGGACGTGCGCGTCGCGGATCATCCCGGTCTCGCGAAGCTGATGTACGAAGCCGGTTGCTATCAGGTGCTGATCGGACTCGAAAGCCCGCGCAGCGAAAGCCTCGACGGTATCGATCGGTCGAACTGGAAGGCGAAACGGCGCGGCGACTATTTGCGTGCGATCGACACGCTGCAATCGGCGGGCGTGAGCGTGAATGGTTGCTTCATCGTCGGGCTCGACAACGATACGCCCGACATTTTCGAGCAAGTGCAGGACTTCGTGCGCGAATCGGGACTGATCGAAGTTCAGGTGACGGTGCTGACGCCGTTTCCCGGCACGCGGCTCTACTCGCGTTTGAAAAGCGAGGGCCGTTTGCTCGCGGACAAGTTCTGGGACCGGTGCACACTGTTCGACGTGAACTACACGCCGAAACACATGAGCGTGGACGAACTCGAGTCCGGCGTGCGCTGGTTGTTTCGTGAGTTGTACGCGGAAGACGCCGTTACACGACGCAAACGTCACTACGTGGATCTCGTCAAAAACATCGACCGCCCGCTCGTGGAGGCACTATGACCGCGACAGCAACTGTTGGTCAGTCGGCGGAGGACATCATCCGGCGCATCATTGCGGATATCACACTCAAACCGACGACGTCGTTCGGGCTCGACGACGATTTGCCGCGATTGCTCAGTCTTGATTCGCTGTCGTTGCTGCGGATTGTGGCGGATATCGAGGCAACGTTCAACGTGCGCGTTGATGATGCGCGGTTCCATGAATTGCGCACATTGCGCGCCATGCTGGGCGAGGTGAATCGGCGATAAGGCATGTGAAACGAACGGCGTCAAACGGACTGCGTCAGACGGACTGCGTCAGATGGACTGCGTCATGCGAAAGGCGTCAAACGAGCGACGTAGTTCGCCTGACGCCGTTTGCCTGACGCAGTTTGCCTGACGCCGTTCGCCTGACGCCGTTGCAACACTGCGCTCTACTGTGCCTTCTGTTCCGGCAGCAGAATCACTCGCACGTACCGCGCCTTGTTCAGATAGCGGCGTGCTGCGTCTTGTATGTCTTTCGCCGTCAGCTTCTTCATCATCTCATCGTACGGGCCGAGCAAGCCCGCGATGTCTTCGCCGGCCTGATCGCGGTTCGAGATGTTCGACGACCAGTAAGCGTTCGTCTTGAGCTGCGTTTCGCGCGAGCGAATGATCTGTTCCTTCACCTTCATCAAATCGGCGTCGCTTGCAGGGAAGTTGTGTAGCGAATCCACGACCGACATGAATCGGGCTGAGAGTTTGTCGACGTTCGCCGGCGACGAACTGTATTGCACGAAAAACTGATACTCGGGTTTCGGAATGCGCGACGACGCGCCGCCGCCGAACGACGGACTGTACGTGCCGCCAAGTTCTTCGCGCAACGCGTCGATGGCCCACATTTGTCCGAGCGTCGAAAGCGCGAGCTGATTGAGCCGCTCCTGCGGGTTGTACTGCATTGGACCGCTGAACACGATTGCGGTTTGCGCGACGGGCTCCGTGCCTTTGCGCACCGTGACGTCGACAATGCCGGGTGGCGTCGTCATGCCAACGTCCTTCCACGTTTCGACGCGTCCCGTGTTCGGCAACGCGCCGAGGTACTTCTCAACGAGCGGCTTGAGCGTTTCGAGTTGCACGCTCCCGACGAACACGAACGTGAAGTCGCCCGCGTTCGCGAATCGCTCCTTGTAAATCGACAGCGCCTTCTCCGGATTCACTTCACCGAACACCGCCGGTGTTGGTGGACGCGCGCGGAAATGGTGCTGCGCGAGAATCGACGTCAGTGAATCCTGGAACGCGGCCTGCGGAATCTGCGGCCGGTTTGCCAGCTGGGCTTCGATCGCCTGCTTCATCGACATGAACGCCGCTGTGTCGAGACGCGGAGCGGTGAAGTTCAGATACACGAGCTGGAACAATGTCTCGAGATCTTTCGGCGACGCCAAACCGCTCATGCCTTCCGACGTCGCGCCAATCGACGCGCCGGCGCGCGCCGCCTTGCCGGCAAGTTTCTTTCCCAAGTCCGTCGCGTTGAATGCGCCGCCGCCACTCATGCCGACGATTTGCGCCGCCAGCGATGCCGACATGAAATCGGCGTCGGACACGAGCGAATTGCCGCCGGGGCTGTACGCGGTGAACACGACTTCGTCCGCTTTGAAATCCGTCGGCTTCACGAGCACGCGAATGCCGTTCGACAACTTCCACTCCGTGACACCGATCGCGTCGACCGTTTTCGTTTCGACGACACGGCCCGGCGCGCGGAGTGATGGAATGAGCGGATCGTCCGCGAGTTTTTCCGTGTACGCCGTCACCGGTGCTTTCGACGCGCGGTCGATCACCGCGAGCAATTGCGCTTGCGTCGGCGCCGTCACGCCCGGCTTTGCCGGCGCGCTCGCCCAGATCACGCGATTCTCGTCCGTAATCCACGCGCGAGCGAGCGTATTCACCTCCGCCAGCGTGATTCCCGGAAGCAGCTGCCGCGTCATGTTGTACTCGGCTTCAATGCCGGGAATGTGTTCGCGCACGAGGAAATTGCGAACGAGCTCTCCAACGAGCGCCGCGGAATGCGTCTTCGCGCGCTCGGCGTACATCCGTTCATACGAACGCAGCATGTTGTCTTTCGCGCGCTGTAACTCCGCTTCGAGGAATCCGAATTGGTCGACGCGCCGCGCTTCGAGCAGCACTGCTTCGGCACCGCGTTCGATGCCGCCGTCTTTCACGCTTGCGTTGAACGACAACGACGACACGCTGCGGCCGATGTATCCGCCGCTCGACACCGACGCGCCGATGAACGGCGGGTCGGCGGTTTGCGCCAACTCGTCCAGGCGATCGTTGAGCATGTCGAAGTACAGATTCTCGGCGATGCTGCGGCGATAGTCGCCGACCGTCGTGACGTCGGTACTCGGATGCTTGATGTCGATGGAAACACTCGAGCCGCCCGCTTCAGGATCCGTCGTGATGACAACGAGCGGGGCCACGTTGTTCGGAACAGGCGGCTCGGTGCGCGGACGTGGAGTGTTCACGCGCGCCACGCTGCTGAAGTGTTTCTTGATCAGCGCTTCGATTGTTTTGACATCGAAGTCGCCGACGGCGACGACCGCCATCAAATCCGGTCGATACCAATCGCGATAGAAGCGGCGCAGCAGCGCCGGTGTTGCCTTCTGAATGCTCTGCTCGGTTCCGATCGGCAATCGCACTGCGTAGCGCGAGTCCTTCAGCACGATCGGCAGCGCTTCCTGCAGCATGCGATCGCCGGCGCCGAGCCGTCCGCGCCATTCTTCGAGCACGACCCCGCGTTCGTTCACGACTTCCGTCGAATCGAACAGTTGTCCGTGCGCCCAATCTTCGAGAATCAGAAACGCGGTCTCGACGAGTCGCGCGGTGTCCGTCGGCACGGACAGTTGATAGATCGTTTCGTCGAAGTTCGTCGACGCGTTGAGATCTGCGCCAAAGCGCACGCCGATCGACTGCAAGTACTTCACGAGATCGTTCTTTTTGAAATTCTTCGTGCCGTTGAACGCCGTGTGCTCGACGAAGTGCGCGTACCCGCGCTGATCGTCGTCCTCGAGCACCGAACCCGCGTTCACGACCAGCCGCAATTCCGCGCGCTTGGCCGGCTCGACGTTCTTCTTGATGTAGTAGCGAATGCCGTTCGGCAGCGTCCCAATTGTCAGCTCGGGAGCGACGCCGAGTTTCTGGGTCAGCGGAGGCGCGGCGTTCTGTGCGTCGAGCGGCGTCGCGAGCAGCGAGAACGCGCCGGCCAACATCAACGATCTGTGAAGAACGATCATACGGAAGAACCTTTCGGAATGAGACGGAAACGGCGGAGAACAGGAGCTTGCGGTCGACGGAATGTGCCGTGTTCCACCGGACGAAGGTAGGTCCGCGCCACCATCGGCGGCGCTAATTTGCGCGCACTGTGTTCACGGGCCAGCAGGTTGTTGCTCTCTTTAGAGAGCTGGGTATCACGCACGTTGTTTCCATTCCCGACAGCACGATCGGGCGATGGGATGAGGCGTTGTCCAACGCGGACGGACTGCAGCTCATTCGCGTGTGCCGCGAAGGCGAGGCCTGGGCCGTTGCCGGCGGTCTCTACCTCGGCGGCGCGACGCCGCTGGTGTTGATTCAGTGCACTGGACTGTTCGAATCGGGCGATGCGCTGCGCAACATCGTGCACGATTGGCATCTGCCGATCTTCAGCATGATCGGCTACCGCAGCTATCTGAACCAGGACACGCTGCCCGGTGACACGTGTCTCGTGTTTACCGAGCCGATTCTCGATGCGTGGAAGATTCCGTACAAACTCATCACGGACGCGAATCAAATCGACGTGATTCGCGCGCACTATCGCGAGTGTCTCGCGAAGGGAACCGCGGGCGCCGCGTTGCTCGCTGAAGGCAAAGCATGAATCGCCGCGAAGGGGGCGATCGCCGCGTCCTGGCCGCGCGCCGCCGTGCGAAAGCAACGTCGCGCATGCCGCTTGTCGAATCCGTCGCGGTGGTTCGCGACGGACGCGGTGACGACGACATCGTCATCACGTCGATGGGCAACGCGCGCGAGTGGATGGCGATGGGACCACTGCATCCACGCGATTTTGTGTACGTGCCGTCCGCGATGGGACACGCGACGTCGCTCGGACTTGGACTCGCGCTTGCGCAACCGAATCGTCGCGTAATCGTGCTCATGGGCGACGGATCGCTGCTCATGAACCTCGGCTCACTCGTGACGATCGCGTCGCTCGCGCCGAAGAACCTCGTCGTCGTGTTGTACGACAACGGCGTGTACGAGATCACCGGTTCGCAACCGACGCCGGGCACGTCCGCGGCGCGAGCGCGCGGTGATTCGGTGGATTTCGCGGCGATCGCGCGAGCGAGTGGATGGAGTTCGGTGCAACGTTATTCTGCACTCGACGACTGGCAGAACAACTTCGCGAAAGTGATGAAGGCGAGCGGACCAACGCTGGTCGTGCTCGATGTCGAAGCGACAAACAGGCCAGGACCGCGCTCGCCAGGGAAAACTGCGCAGCGCGCGCCGGAGTTCATGGCCGCGATACGGAGTGTGGCTAATGGCGTGTAGCTAATGGGAACTGCGACGGCGTCGCACGAACAAAATCCCATTACGCGATACCCCACTGTTGGCCAAACCCCATTGGCCAAACCCTACCAAAGAACCGTCTCATCAATCGACGCAATCGTCGGCCGTCCCGTCAGCATCATCGCCATCTGCAATTCGCCGACGAGAAGCTCGATCACACGCTGAACACCTGCCGCGCCGGCGACTGCGAGTCCGAAACAATGCGGCCGTCCGATCAACACCGCATTCGCGCCGAGCGCGAGCGCTTTCAGTACATCAGTGCCGCGACGAATGCCGCCGTCCACCAGCACGGGAATCGTTCCACCAACACGATCGGCGATCTCAGGTAGCGCGTCGATCGTTGCGGGAACGGTGTCGAGATTTCGCGCGCCGTGATTCGACACGATGATGCCCGCAACGCCCATCGACATCGCACGCTCGGCGTCTTCGTAATCGAGAATGCCTTTGAGCAGCACGGGAAGTTTCGTCACCGACTTCAACCACTCGACGGCTTCCCACGTGAGCGACGTGCGCTCCGGTGTGATCACGCCTGGTGCATGCGCGGACGTGTCGAGCAAATGCGGCGTCTCGAGTCCCGGCAACATCTGAAATCCTGCGCGCGCCTGTCTGTTGCGCGCGCCGAGAATCGGCGTGTCGACGGTGAGGCACAGCGCTTTGCATCCCGCCGCTTCGGCGCGCTGCACGACTTCGCGGCTGAAGCCGCGATCGGATTGCACGTACAACTGAAACCACAACGGCCCCGTCGCAACCCTGGCGATCTCTTCTATAGATGTGTTGGACGCCGTGCTCACGACGTACGTCGCGCCCATCGCGCCAGCACCCTTCGCCGTCCCGAGCTCGCCGTCGGGATGTACGGCGCGCTGGTACGCGGTTGGCGCGAGCAGAATCGGAAATGGGTGCTTTGCCCCAAGCAGCGTGACGCTCATGTCGAGACCCGACAAATCGACGAGCACGCGCGGGCGCAACTTCAGTTCGTCGTAGCGTTCGCGATTCCATTTCAGCGAACGCTCGTCCGCCGCACCGGACGCGACGTACTCGTACGCCATGTGCGACATGGTTTCACGCGCGCGAGCCTCGAACTCGTCGAGGCTGAACAACTGCTTCGGATCTATCGCCACAAATCGCTCCACGTGCATTCGGGTTCGAGGCGACGGAACCATTCCATCGCGGGTTCACCGATAGGTGCGCCCGGGGGTGCGACGGGAGCCGTCACGCGCGGCACGACCGCCGCCGGCCGTTCGAGGAATCGATTGATGTCCGCTGCGAGCAACGCAGCGTGCGCCGATGCGGCGCTGTTTGCCGCACGCGCCGCCGGTGTCGATGCGTTCGTGTACCATGCCGCGCGCGATTTCAGTTTTGCCGTTGTGATCGCGCGTACCTGCGACATCGGCGATGACTCCGCAAGCTCGATCAGTGCGTCGACGACAACACGATCGACGGCGCGTTTGATCTCGGTTTCATACGCGCTCGTCGCAGTTGCATCGAGCGTTGCGCGGAAGAATGCGTCGATGACTTCTTCGAGTCCCGGCAACGTCGCATCGAACGCGCGTTGCTCGATCAGGCGCGCGGCGCGATCTGGAGTGAGCAACATCGACGTGACTTGCTCCGCGACGACAACAGCCGGTGTGATCGCGTCAAACGCGTCGCCCGTGTATCGCGGGAACAGCTCGCGCGTGACGCCGTAACCCGGCGGACGCGGTGGAATCTTTTTGAGCAACGGAACAGGCAGCGCGAGCGCAGATGGAGCGAGCGTCGACATCAACCCACGCAACGCAGCATTCTGATCCGCGGCACCCGGCACCGTGAACGGCGCGCGTCCATCGCCGCGAATGGCGTAGATGTAATCAACGCCACCAACCACGTGCGTCGCCGCTTCGATCTGATAGCGATGATGCAGGTACAACGGCACGAGCACTTCTTCGATCTGCGCCATCGGCATGTCACGCTTGATGGCATTCTCGCCAAATCGCGCGAGCGCAGCGCGGCGCACGCTCATCATGCGCGTGAGTTCAGCTGCAGCGTCCGTTCCGTTGGACCATTGGTCGACGCGCGGATGCGCGCCGAGATCCTGGTTGGTCATGTAGCGAATGTCGCGCGTCCACGCGTTGTCGAGAATCGCGCGCAACGCCTGCGGCTCGTTCGTCCCTTCCGGGAAATCCTGATAGCCGTACGCGATCGCAACTTTGTCCCACTCTCCGATACCGTCCGCGTAGACCTGCGACGAGTTGATCGTCCCGTTTGCGTTGAGCGTCACGAGCGGGTGCGGATAATCCAGTACGCTGATGCGTCCCGCACGGCTGTCGTAATAGTTGTGGCCGAGCCCGAGCGTGTGGCCGACTTCGTGCGCAGAGAGTTGTCGCATGCGCTGCAGCGCCCACGCGCGAATCTCGGGCGACTGTTCGTTGCCGTTCGTGTACGGTTGCAGCAACCCTTCCGCAATCATCCAATCCTGACGCACACGCAACGAACCGAGCGTCACGATGCCTTTGATGATTTCACCGGTGCGCGGATCGGTGACGCTCGCTCCAGAACTCCAGCCGCGCGTTGAGCGATGCACCCAGTTGATGACGTTGTAGCGGATGTCCAGCGAGCTTGCGCCTTCGGGCAACAACTCGACGCGGAACGCGTTACGGTATCCCGCGGCTTCGAACGCCTGATTCCACCATCGCGCGCCGTCGAGCAACGCAGACCGAATCGGTTCCGGCGTGCCGGGGTCGAGATAGTAGATGATTGGCTTGACCGCCTCGCTCGTTGCAGCGCGCGGATCCTGCTTTGCGAGCCGATGCCGCGGAATGAATCGTTGCGTCATCGATTCGCCGAGCGGCGCAGAATAGTCCTGATAGCTGAACGATCCGAATCCGGAACGCGGATCGAACGCGCGCGGACGGTAGTTGTTATCGGGCAACTCGACGAACGATTGATGAATGCGCACGCTCGCGGCTTCGGATGTTGCCGCAACACTGCCCACACCTTCGAAAAACGCGCCGCCACCACGACCACCGCCCGCACCGGGTTGTGAGACGAACGTGAGTTCCGCTTCCATCTCCGTGTTCTTTGGGAAATTCATCGTCATCGGCATGTACACGGAGCTGCGCGTGTTGTCGAGCCGGTACGAGCCCGGTGTCATGCGCTGCGCCATGTTCGTTGCATCGCGCACGAGAAACTCGGTTACGTCGACCAGCACGCGCCGGCCGGCATCGCTCTCTGCCGCGACCGTGAATCCCCACAGCACCGAGCGCGCGAATGCATCGCGCACGGCGCGCACTTCCGCCGCATTCGTACTCGACGAACGGAAGCGATAGTTCGGTTGCACCATCAGCACCTTCTGTCCGACGCGTTCAAAGAACACGATGCGCGAGCCCTGCGTCTGTCCGCGATCGAGTCCGATATCGTTGGAGCCGAGTCCGGCGGCGAGGCCCGTGAGTTGCAGGAGTTCGGTGTTGAACCGCGCGACTTCCATAAAGAGCTGGCCACCCGCGGAGTCCCAGTAGAGTGGGAAATAACCGTCGAGCTTGCGCATGCCCGCTGTGCGGTCTTCGATGGTGCGCGGCGCGGGGCGCTGCTGCGCGACGACGGTGTTCGATGCGGCGACCGCGAGCATTGCGCTCGCAATCAGGACCAGGCGCAGGGGACGAAACATCGATCGGCTCCGGGTGAAATTGTGCCGCGGCCTTTCACTGGCGCGCAGGCCACGCAATTTTAGCGCTGGACGACGTTTGTCGTCGAAGGCGACTCCGAAGCCGGGTCGCGTTGGTCCACGCATTCAACAGGAGGCTGTATGAACCGGAAGATGGTCGTTGCAGCAGCAGTGTTGAGCGCAGTGTCGTTTGCGCCAAAGGCTGGCGCGCAGACAGGGTATGTGTGGGCTGGCGCGGCGGCGACGGTGCCGATTGGCGATTCGAAGGATGTGGTCAAGACTGGATGGCTCGCCGACGCTGGTTACGGGCGCCCATTCGGCGCGACCAAGCGCTTTTCCTGGCAACTCCAGGGATTGTTCGGCAGCAGCAGCGCGAAAGTCGGCGACGCGAGCACTACGCTGATGGGCGGCATCGTGAATCTGTCGTACGGTCCTGCACCAACCGCGCCGATGGGTTGGTACGGCATCGTTGGCGTTGGCATGCTCAACGCGAAGCCCGATGTCGGCGATTCGGAATCGAAGGCCGCGTACCATGTCGTCGGTGGATTCACGAAGACACTCTCGCCAAAGTTTTCGATGTACGTCGAGGCGCGGTACATGGCGACCACCGGTGACAACAAGCTCACGATGATTCCGATCGCAGCAGGACTATCGATGCCGGTAGGAGGCGGGGGGAACTAAGAGACTGAACTGCCACTGCGTTGTGGGTCATGGGTAATGAGTTCTGTGTTGTGGGTCACTCATGACCCATCACTGACGACTCATTACCCACCGCCGTGGCGCTGCAGTGCTTAGTGCTTGACAAGCCTTCCTGCCAGCAAGATCGTAGCAACATTCGCATCACTCGCTGGGAGGAGGGACCATGAACTCTGGACGTGTTCTTCGACGAGTCGCGATCGCGACCGTCGCATTGCTGGTCGCTGCGTGCTCCGTCGATCGCGAACCAAGCGGCCCATCGACATCGCCCAGCGGATCGGTCGGCACATCGAGCCTGCGCTCACTGCGCGCCGCTGAACGGTTCCGCCGCGCGTCACCCGAAGTACTCGCACTCGACGGCGCGGTGTTCGTCGATCAAGACGAACGCACCGATCATCTCGTGTTCGGCGTCGAGGACAACGCATCGGCGCGCAATGTCCGCGCGCTCGTCGCGCAGCTCGACATTCCCGACGACGAGTACGAGATCGAGATCACCAGCCCGATCGTTCCCGCGGCCACGTTGCGCGACACGTTCAGGCCGACGCAGGGCGGAATCCAGATTCACTTCTCGAAGTTCCTCTGCACGCTCGGCTTCAACGTCGATCACGCCGGCGGACGTTCGTTCATCACGAATTCGCATTGCACCAAGCGTCAGGGCGGCGCTGAGGGCACCACGTACTTCCAGCCGGCGAGCAACGTCGATGGAACCGTGATCGCGACGGAGGCGGACGATCCCGTGTACTTCACGGGCGGTCTGTGTCCGAAGGGAAGGAAGTGCCGCTACAGCGACGCGTCGCGCGCGGCGTACAGTGGATCGGTTGCATCGAATCGCGGTGAGATTGCGCGCACAACGGGCGCGAACAACGGCGATGTGAATGTTGCTGGCACGTTCACTGTGTCCGCGCAGGACAACACCACAACGAGTTTTGCCGTTGGCACAGTGGTCGGCAAAATCGGACGTTCGTCAGGCTGGACCGAAGGCCCCGTCGAACGCTCGTGCGTGAACACCGCGGTGTCCGGTTCGCGCGTTGTGCTGCTCTGTCAGACGTTCGTCACCGCCGGCGTACTCAGCGGCGACAGCGGCTCACCCGTGTTCGCCAATACCGGCGGCGGAAACGTCACGCTGCTCGGCATCATGTGGGGCGGCAGCTCAGACGGAGCGACGTTCGTGTTCAGTCCGCTCAAGCAGATTCAGGACGAGCTGGGAGCGCTGACAGCGACGAAATAACTGCGATTGCGTTGTGGGTGGTGAGTCATCACCCACAACGCAGTGGCTGTTGCTTAGGGCTTCGGAGCGTGCGCTACTTTTTTGCCGGCAGTTACTTCGTGCCCTCCAAGCCGGCTTAGAATATTCACGCCCGTCGCCGTCTCGATTTGCTCCGTGAGCTTGATGATCGCTTCCGGGAACTGAGTCGCCGCTGACGCCACGCCGCCGCGTCCACCCGAGTCGATGATCGTCATCTTGTCGATGTCGATGTTCTCCACCGACTTCGTGATTTCGCGAATCAGTTCCGGCAGCATGTTCAGAATGAAAATGCGTTCTGCTTCGGTGCCGGCCTTCTGATACAGCAGAATCATTTGCTCGAGCACGAACATCCGCGCGCGTCCGTCTTCCACGATGGTCGCGGCTGAACCTTTCGCGCGTTGCTCCGCCGCTTCCTTGTCCGCGCGCGCCGGCAACAACACGTCGGCTTCGAGCCGGCGCTGCTCCAGCGCGATGCGCTCCTGCTGCAACGTTTGTTCGGCGACCACACGCGCGCGTTCGCCGCTCACCTTCGCCTCGGATTCACGCGCGAGCGCTTCGGCTTCGAGTTCCGCACGACGCACGCGCAAGCGGTTGTTCTCTTCGGCAATGCGCAGATCCGCCTGAATCTTCGCGACCTGCGCCGCCTGATGCGCGGCCGCTTCCGTCTGCTCTGCTTCCGCCGCACGCGATGCTTCCGCGACGCGCGCGATCTTGAGAATCTCCGCGGTCTTCTCGCGTCCGATCGAATTCAGATAATGCACTTCGTCGGTGACGTTCTGAATCTTCAGCGTGTCGAGATCGAGGCCGAGTTTCTTGAGATCTTCGTCGGCCTCTTCGATCAGGCGCTGTGCAAACTTCAGCCGGTCTTCGTTGACTTCTTCCGGCGTCAGCGTCGCGAGCACGCCGCGAAGGTTGCCTTCGAGCGTGTCCTTCGCGATCTGCATGACTTCGCCGAACGGTTTGTTGAGCAAACGCTCGACCGCGTTGTACGACGTCGGTTCGCGTCCGCTCACTTTCACGTTCGCGATGCCCTGCACGATGAGCGGAATGCCGCCCTTCGAGTACGCGTTCCTGATCTCGACTTCGATCGGAATCGTCGTGAGGTCGATGCGTGAGACTTTCTCGATCACCGGAATGCGCATCGTGCGTCCGCCGTACAGCACGCGATACCCAACTTCGCGCCCGTCCGATGTCATGCGCTTCCGGCCCGTGATCACGACCATTTCGTTCGGCAGGCACAGCACGATGAGATTCTTGACGACGGCGGCCAGTACGCTGATAACAACGACGCCAATGCCGGCGGCGACGCCCCAGGTGGTCGGATCCACGTTTCCCTCAGCTTGGTGGTGGAAGCACTGCTCCAGACTTCGGCCCGCTGAGCGAATCGAACGCGGAAACTTCAGCGACGCCGTTCGCTACACGTACGATGACAACCTCGCGCCCGGTTTCGAGCGCCGCGCTGGTGCCGTCAGCGAGTCGCGCAGTGAGGTACTGCTCGCGCCCACCGATTTCACAGACGACGCGACCCGCCGAGCCCGGTGCGATTGACAGAACCACTCTTCCCGCGAGCCCTTCGAGATCGACATCGGAGAGCACGTTCTGCGCGCTGTCCGAGCGGCCCAGCCACGTAAACAGCGCGTGACTCAACGCCATGGCGCCCAGCCCCATCACCGCGGCGAAAATCGCGACCACGGCGCCCGGCCGATTGAGCCACGTGAGCACCGTACCCGTCAAGCCGAACGCCGCAAGGAAGAAGATCAGATTCCGCGGCCGAAAAAAACCCAGCAGCAGTTCGTCCACGCCGTGATGACCGCCAATCGCGTCGTGGTCCGTTCCATCGCCGCCGACGAGCGAGAACACCAGCAGCCCGCCGCCGAGTATCGCCGCGAAGAGATAGAAGCCGAACATTGGGCGGGAGAAAGTACAGGCGCTGAGGGCTCACGGCTACTTTCCATTGACAGTTCGTGTGTCGGACGATGAATTAGGCGCCGTTTGCCTCTCGTTTTTTCACTCGTCTTCTCGTCTTCACGTCCTCTCGTCCTCTGTAGAAATGTCCCACGCGCAGCTTCCACTCGCCGAGCCACGCCCACTGGGCGCGACGATGCGCCGCGATTCGTGGTGGCTTCAGTCGGCGGTCACGTTTCTCGTGTTCAGCGGCTTCATTGTCTACTCGACGTGGGCCGCGTTCCAGAACGCGCATTACGAGTCAGGCCCATATCTCTCGCCGTTCTATTCGCCGCTCCTCTTCGGCGACAGCCACCACGCACTGCTCGGCGTGAGTCCGCCGTGGTGGCCACCAATACTTCCTTATTCCGCAGCCTTCCTCATCCTCTGGGCGCCCGGCGGATTTCGGTTCACGTGCTACTACTATCGCGGCGCGTATTACAAAGCGTTCTGGGCCGATCCGCCTGCGTGCGCCGTTGGTGAACCAGGATTTCGCGGCGACAACTTTCGCGGCGAGAAAAAGTTTCCGCTGATTTTCCAGAACGTGCACCGGTACTTCATGTACCTCGCGCTGGTGTTCTTGGTGTTTCTCGCGTGGGACGTTTGGAAGGCGACGCAATTCACAAACCCGCAAACCGGTCAAACGACATTCGGCATCGGCGTCGGTACGCTCGTGCTCGCGCTCAACGTCACGCTGCTCGCCGGCTACACGTTCGGATGTCACTCGCTGCGACACGTGATCGGTGGTTATCTCGACCGGCTTGCGCGCAGACCGGTGCGCAGCGCGATGTATCACGCCGCATGCAAGTTCAATCGCGCGCACATGAAGTGGGCGTGGATGAGTTTGTTTGGCGTCGCGTTCGCGGATGTGTACGTGCGACTGTGCTCGATGGGGATCTGGACGGACTGGAGGCTGCTGTGAGCCGCGGGTATCGGTGGCCGGGGACCGGGGACCGGGGACCGGGTACTGGGGGGCAAGCTCGTGGCTGAATTCGAGACGTACGAGTTCGATGTCCTCGTAATCGGTGCGGGCGGCGCGGGACTCCGCGCTGCGATCGAAGCAGCCGCGCACGAGTGCAAAGTCGGCCTCATTTGCAAATCACTGCTCGGCAAAGCACACACCGTCATGGCCGAAGGTGGCGCCGCCGCTGCGATGGGCAACGTCGACGATCGCGACAACTGGCGCGTGCATTTCGCCGACACCATGCGCGGCGGGCAGTATCTCAACAACTGGCGCATGGCGGAGTTGCACGCGAAAGAAGCGCCCGATCGCATCAAGGAGCTCGAGGCGTGGGGCGCGGTGTTCGATCGCACGAGCGACGGACGCATTTTGCAGCGCAACTTCGGCGGCCACCGCTATCCGCGCCTCGCGCACGTCGGCGATCGCACGGGACTCGAGATGATTCGCACGCTGCAGGACCGCAGCGTGCACCGCCATCAAATCGATGTGCACATGGAGTGCACCGTCGTCACGCTGCTCAAGGACGGCGATCGCGTTGCAGGCGCGCTCGGCTACGATCGCGAGCGCGGACGATTCAAAGTGTGGCGCGCGAAAGCCGTCGTGCTCGCGACGGGCGGCATCGGCAAAGCGTACAAGATCACGAGCAACAGCTGGGAATACACGGGAGACGGTCAGTCGCTCGCGTACAACGCGGGCGCCGAGTTGATGGACATGGAGTTCGTGCAATTCCATCCGACGGGAATGATTTGGCCGCCGAGTGTGCGCGGTATTCTCGTGACGGAAGGTGTGCGCGGCGAAGGCGGCATTCTGCTGAACAAGGATGGCCGCCGATTCATGTTCGACGACATTCCCGACAACTACAAGGCGCAAACCGCGGACAACGCCGAAGAAGGCTGGAAGTACACGCAAGGTGACAAGGCGTCGCGCCGTCCGCCGGAATTACTCACGCGCGATCACGTCGCGCGCTGCATTGTGCGCGAAGTGAAAGAAGGCCGCGGCAGTCCGCACGGTGGCGTGTTCCTCGACATCGCGTGGATCAAAGAGAAAATCCCGAACTCCGCGGAGCACATCAAGAAAAAGCTCCCGAGCATGTACCATCAGTTCAAACAGCTGGCGGGCATCGACATCACGACGACGCCGATGGAGATCGGGCCGACGACGCACTACATCATGGGCGGCGTGCGCGTCGACGGTGATACGCAGATGTCTACGGTAGCCGGACTGTTTGCCGCGGGCGAAGTTGCGGCGGGCTTGCACGGCGCGAACAGACTGGGCGGCAATTCGTTGTCGGACTTGTTGGTGTTTGGCAAACGCGCGGGTGAGCACGCGGCAGAATTCGCCAAGTCATCGGGTGCGCTGTCGCCGCTGAATGCAGGCGCGGCGAGCGCGGCGATTCGCGAAGCGCTCGCGCCGTTCGAACGCACAACCGGCGAAGCGCCGTATGCCGTCCAACACGAGTTGCAATCATTGATGCAGGACAACGTGGGCATCGTGCGCCGCGAGGAAGAAATGGCGCACGCACTCAGCGGCATTGCGGCTCTGAAAGAACGCGCAAGGCACGTGCGCGTCGAAGGACATCGCGAGTACAACCCGGGGTGGCACACCGCCATCGATCTCGCGAATCTGCTCACGGTGTCCGAGGCAATCACGCGCGCGGCGCGCGATCGCAAGGAAAGTCGCGGCGGACATTTCCGCGATGATTATCCGGCGAAAGAGCAGGCGTACGCGACGCACAACACGATCATCAAGCGCGGCGCAAGCGGCGAGATGCAACTCGAGCGCCGCGCGATTCCGCCGATGCGCGACGAACTGAAAGCCGTCATCGCGGAGATGGGGTAAACATGGACAAGCCCATGCAACCGTCGAGCCAACACACCGCGAGCGACGCGTACACCGCCGCGCAGGCTGCGCAAACCGCGAGTGCAAGACGCGACAAGCGCACGTTCAGCGTGTGGCGCGGTGAAGGGAACGACGGCAAGCTCGTGAATTACACGACGGAAGTCGTCGAAGGCATGGTGGTGCTCGACGCGATTCACCAGATCCAGAGCGACCAGGCCAACGATCTCGCTGTGCGCTGGAATTGCAAAGCAGGGAAGTGCGGCTCGTGTTCCGCGGAGATCAACGGCAAGCCGAGTCTCATGTGCATGACGCGGCTCGACGAACTGCCGGCCGAAGAGCCCGTCACTGTGGAACCGATGCGCGCGTTTCCGCGTGTGCGCGACCTCGTGACCGATGTGTCGTGGAACTTCCGCGTGAAAAAGACGGTGCAGGAATTCACGCCGCGCCCGCCCGATGCGCAGGACGGCACGTGGCGTATGGATCAGGCGGACGTCGACCGCGTGCAGGAATTCCGGAAATGCATCGAGTGTTTCCTGTGCCAGAACGTGTGCCACGTTCTGCGCGACCACCACAAGCACGACGAGTTCATCGGCCCGCGATTCTTCGTGCACGTCGCAGCGCTCGAGATGCACCCGCTCGACGTGGCCGATCGTGTGCCGCAGTTGTCCGCCGAGCACGGCGTCGGTTACTGCAACATCACCAAGTGTTGCACGAACGTGTGCCCGGAAGGCATCACGATCACGGACAACGCGATCATTCCGCTCAAGGAGCGTGTGGTCGACGAGTATTTCGATCCGATCGGCAAGCTGGTGAAAATCTTCAGCCGCCGGAAGCAACAAGCGAAGTAAGGCGGCTTAGCGCACAGCGATCTCGACCCACTGCGACGCGACCTGCCAGTTGCCGACGACGACGCGCATGCTCACGTAGACATCTTTCCATTGCGCCGCCTGCGCGCAGAACGGCGCGTTGGGCAGCATCGCGCGGATTTCGCGGTCACCGCGCTTCGCCATCAGGATCGCTGAATCGGGCGTGAACGGAACGTCTGGAACGACGGCGATCGAGTTCCCAACCAGGGCTGTGTTTGATGAGCGGATGATCGTGCCCGCCGACGCGACGCTGACGACAGGGACGTCTTCGTCCGTTGTGTTCACGAGATGAAGATCCCACACCATGGAGTCGGGTACGGCACCGCCCGCGCAGCGGACGGTTTTTGGACTCGCGTCGGCCGCGGTCATCTGCACCACCGCATTCGCGCTCGTGGAGTCGGAGGAGCACGCTACGCCGGCCACCGCTGTGAACGCAGCGGTGAGCGCAACGAGACGCGGAGCTATCGGGACGGTTCTCATCAGCCTGGTCGAACCTGCGGGGACTCCACGCGAGAGTCAACACGTTTTGGTGATTGCACGCACCGCGACGCGGGTGATTATTTGATGCCATGGACTTCGAGCCCAAGCCGATCTCGCGCGCCGGCGTGCCCGCCGCGCTCGAAAAAGCCGAGCGTTATCGATTGCTCAATGAACCCGTGGAGGCCGAGAGCATTTGCCTCGACGTGCTCGCGGTGGAGCCGGAAAACCAGGACGCGCTCGTCACGCTGATCCTCGCCATCACCGACGATCTCGAGACGACGTTGTCGGCCGGTGTTGCGCGTGCGCGCGACGTCTTACCGCGACTGCGCGACGAGTACAAGCGCGTGTACTACGGCGGAATTATTTGCGAGCGGCACGGCATGGCGATTCTCGCGAATGGCGCGCCGCGCGCGGGCGAGAACGCGTATCAGTGGATTCGCGACGCGATGGCATTTTACGAACGCGCCGAAAGGGTTCGCCCGGCCGGCGAAGACGAATCGATTCTGCGGTGGAACACGTGTGCGCGGCTGCTAGCTCGCGTTCCTCACCTTTCGCCGGTCTTGCGCGAAGAGCAGGAGCCGGCGCTGGAATAACTACGAGGAAATCGAGAAAGAGGGCGAAATGCGAAAGGCG
>DATELA010000020.1:0-17043 GCA_035277145.1 Gemmatimonadaceae bacterium
CACACACGCGCGCTGCGCGGAGACTTGCAATGCGATTGACGCCGGCCGTGCTCGCTGAAGTGCAACAGGAACTTGCCGCCGCGAATCTCGACGGATGGCTGCTGTATGATTTTCGTGGCACGAATCCAATCGCGTCGACGCTGCTCGGCCTCGAAGGCTTGTTGTCGCGGCGCATTTTCGCGCTGATTCCGCGCCGCGGCGCGCCGACGGCGCTGACACACGCGATCGAGCAAGGGCCGTGGAAGGAATGGCCGTCGAGCTGGAACAAGGTCGTGTACAGCGGGTGGCGCGCGTTCGAGAGCGAGCTTGCGACGCTCGTGAAGGGAAAACGCATTGCGATGGAGTATTCGCCGGGTGACGCGGTGCCCTATGTGGACCGCGTGCCCGCCGGTGTGCTCGAAATGGTTCGCGCAGCGGGCGGCGACGTCGTCTCATCGGGCGAACTCGTGTCACGCTTTTTCGCTGGGTGGACGCCGAACAATCTCGAGACGCACAAGCGCGCTGCTGAGGCGCTCGCCGCAATCGCGGAAGAAGTCATGCGCGAGTGCGGACGACGCGCGCGTACGTCGACGCCGGCGACTGAGTTCGAAGGCGTCGAAATGATTCGCAAAGCGTTCGCCGCGCGGCGGCTAATCACGGACCACGGGCCGAACGTTTCGGTCGGCGCGAACGCCGCGAATCCGCACTATGAACCAACCGCGGCGTCGTCCGCGCGGATCGAGAACAACAATGTGTTGCTTGTCGATCTGTGGGCGTACGAGGAGAACGGCGGTTTATGGGCCGATCAAACGTGGATGGCGTGGATCGGCGACAACGAAGTTCCCGCGGAAGTCTCGCGCGCATGGACAACCGTGCGCGATGCACGCGACGCCGCAATTCAGCGCATTCGAACGCAGCTCGCGGCGAAGAAGGATGTGCGCGGTGCAGACGCGGACGACGCGGCGCGCGGCGTGCTCAACGAACGCGGCTACGCAGACGCCATCTGGCATCGCACGGGACACTCGATCGATGCACAGGCGCTGCACGGCAGCGGCCCGAATCTCGACAACCTCGAAACGCGCGAGGAGCGGCGCCTGCTCGACGGTTGCGGATTCTCGGTCGAGCCGGGTGTGTACTTCCCCGGAAAGTTCGGCGTGCGGAGTGAAGTGAACGCGCTCGTGTGGAAAGGCGAGCTGATCGTCACTCCGTCCCGCGTGCAGACCGATCTTTGGCGCTTCTGAGGAGCGAGGAGCGAGTATGAGGAATGAGACCGAAGTGAGGAAGGAGAGAGAGTCTGAGTAGGAGGGGCGAGCGCACTTCTCCTCCTCAGGTTCTTTGGTTCTTCACCTCTCGCTTCTCAACCCTCTTATTCGTTCCTCGCTCCTTTATGTAAGGAGTTGCCGGTCGGCGGTCATCGCGACAAACAGCAGCGCGAGATACAGCAGCGAGTATCCGTATAGCCGCCACGCGGGCTTTACGTGATCCGTCGCGCGCCACACCGCGAGTACATCGCGCATGAACCGGCCGCCAAGCAGTACTGCGCAGAGTGCGTAGAGCCATCCGAACGCGCCGAATGCCAGTGGCAACAACGTGAGCGCGACGAGCACCACACTGTACCACACCATTTGACGCTTCGTCTCGTCCACGCCCCAGACGAGCGGCGCCATTGGAATGCCCGCCGAGCCGTAGTCCTGCTGCTTGTTGAGCGCGAGCGCCCAGAAATGCGGCGGCGTCCAGTAGAACACGATGAGAAACAGATAGATCGCCGTGATATCGATGCGTCCGGTCGCGGCGGCCCACCCCACGAGTGGTGGAAATGCGCCGGCGGCACCGCCGATCACGATGTTCTGCGGTGACGAACGCTTGAGCCAGCGCGTGTACACGAGCACATAGAAGTAGAAGCCCGCGAGCGCGAGGGCCGCGGTCAGCAGGTTGACGAAACGCCCGAGCAGAAACGTCGCAGCGGTCGCGAGCGCTACACCGAACGCGAGCACGGCGGTCGGCGTCATGCGCCCGCTCGGAATGGGACGCAATCGCGTGCGCGTCATGACATCGTCGATGTCACGGTCGAGATACATGTTCACCGCGTTTGCACCACCGGCCATCAGGTAGCCGCCGATCAGCACGATCAGCGCGGTCGTCCACGGCGGTGTTGCCGCCGCGTACATCGGTGCGATGGTCGTGACGAGCAGCAGCGAAATAATTCGCGGCTTGGTCAGTGTTACGAAATCCCGCGCAACTGAAGGAGTTGTCGGTTTACTCGACGCAGCGGTGGTCATGTCTTGATTCCGCCGAGCGAGCGTCCCGGCTCGAGCTGGAACGTCATGGAGTCGGGATGCATCGTGGACCACGTCCACACCAGCAGCGCGATCAGCACGATCGCCGGCAGCAACGCCCAGACAAGTTCCTGCGTGCGTGATCGCGGTTGGCCGACTGCACCGGACGCCGCGAGGCTGCGCAGCGTCGAACGGATGATCAGCGCATGCGCGACCACGATCGCAATTGTGGCGAGTATGAACAGCATGTTCGCGAGAGGGCCGGCCATGGTGATGAACTTAAAAGGCAGAAGTGAGAAGTAAGAAGAGAGAAGTAAGAAGTGAGAATTGAGAAGTGGAAAGTAGAAAGTAGAAAGTAGAAAGTGGAAAGTGGAAAGTGGAAAGCACGCGACTTCCCCCTTCTTCCTTCTACTTCCCACTTCTTACTTCCCCCTTCTTACTTCCCACTTCTCACTTCCCACTTCTAGTTTGTCTCCATGTCCGACGCCGCCCGTCCGACGCTGAAGCGACAATTGGGGCTGTGGAGCGCTGTCACGATCGTGGTTGGTTCGACGATCGGGTCCGGCATCTTTCGGTCGCCCGCAGGGGTCGCCGACAAACTTCCGGGACCTCTGCCCATGCTCGCGGTGTGGGTCGCGGGCGGGTTGTTCGCAATGTGCGGTGCGTTGACGCTTGCCGAGCTCGCGAGCGCGCGCCCGAATACGGGCGGCATCTACGTATTCCTGCGTGACGCCTGGGGACGCATGTACGCGTTCCTCTTCGCGTGGGCGCAGCTCGTGGTCATTCGTGCTGCCGCGCTCGGCGCGATCGCCATCACGTTCGCGGAGTACGCGTTCCGCGTGGCGGGCGTGAATCCGGGTGCTGAAGAGAACGTGTTCAAGGTGCGATTGCTCGCGTCTGCCGCGCTCATTCTCACCGGTACGTTCAACATCATCGGCGTGAAATGGGGCGCGCTGGTGTCGAACGTAACGACGGCCGCGAAGTACGGCGGACTGCTCTTCATCGTCACGCTCGCGCTCGTCATTGGATTGCCGAGTACCGGCGGCCATTTCACGCCGGTCGCACCCGCGGGGAGTTTCTCCGTATCGATGTTCGGCCTCGCGCTCGTGTCTGCACTGTGGGCGTTCGACGGATGGGCCGATTTGAGTTACGCCGCAGGTGAAGTGAAGGACCCGCAACGCAACATGCCGCGCGCGCTGCTCATCGGAACGGGCGCGGTGCTCGCGATTTATCTCGCGGCAAACGTCGGGTATTTGTCGGTGCTCTCGATCGATCAGATCCGCACGTCGCCGCTCGTGGCCGCGGATGTCGCGCAAGTCCTGATCGGCGCCGGCGGCGTCGCGTTTGTGTCGACCACCGTGATGATTTCGACGTTCGGCACGCTGAACAATTCGTTGTTCACCGCGCCCCGCATCATTTTCGCGGCTGCTGACGACGAACTGTTTCCGAAGTGGATTGCGCGTGTGCATCCGCGATTCAGCACGCCGTACGTCTCGATCATGCTGTGCATTACGCTCGGCGTGGTGTTCTGCCTCGCGCAGACGTTCGAACAGCTCACGGACATGTTCGTGATCGCGTTTCTGCCGTTCTACGGACTGGGCGTTGCCGCGATCTTCAAGTTGCGCGGACGCGCGGATTATCAGCCGGCATTTCGTGTCCCGCTGTATCCGATCGTCCCTCTGATTTTCCTTGGCTCAGTCACCGCGCTGCTGATCAATCAGCTCATGAACCCAACGGCGCGCGTGTGGACGATGTGGATGTACGCGATCATCCTGATGGGCGTGCCGATCTATGTCGCGCGGCAACGAATCAGAAGATCGACACCCTGATGTACTTGCGCGGATTGCGCTGGAAGTCCGTGAGCAGGGAATCCATGCGCACCATCAGGCCCCGGAATTCCATCAACGCTTTGGGATCATTCAGCAGCTGAGCGATGGTGCCCTTGCCCGTGTCGGCCTTCGCGAGCACTGAACGCAGTCGCGAACTCGTTTCCTTGAAGTCGTCGGTGAGTTGCACGACGTGACGCGATGCTTCGCGCAAATCGCGCACGACTGAATCCAGCGGCAATGAATCGAGCTTGGTACCGACGCGGCGCAGCGATTCCTGCGTTGTCGTGAGCTGGCGCGACTGCTCCTTCGCCAGCGCCGTGATCGTGCGGAACATCGAGTCGGCAGACTGCACCGCTTTGCGCGCGTCCGCGATTCCGCGTTTGTCGACGACCTCGCCATGGAGCGCGGTAATCAACTTGTTGAGGTTCACGGCGATCGTGTCGACTCGCGCCACGACATCGCCGAGCCCGGTGGTGCCTGGTCCTGAAGGAATCGTGTCGCCGGCCGCGAGCATGACGCCGGTTGCGCCTTTCGTTGGACGCAACGCGATCAGCATATCGCCGAAGATGCCGTTGGGCATGATGGACGCGATCGTTCCCTCGGGAACACGCTGATTCTTGTAAATGCGGAGCGTGACAACGAGTCCGCCGTCTTCGAGCAGGTCGACGTTGTCCACGTAGCCAACGTTCACCCCGCTGAACAGCACCGGCTGGCTTTGCTTGAGCCCCGCGCCCCACGCGAACCGCGCGTACAACGGATAGCCGCGTGACAGTCCGCCGCGCGCAAGCCACAACACGCCGGCGATGAGTACGATCACCGCCACCAGCGTGAAAATCCCAACCAACACTTCGTCGCGTCGTCTCATGGGGCGAGATAGGGAGCGAGGAACAGCGCGGTGAGCGCGTCGAGAATCAGAATGGCGACCGACGTGAGTACCACCGCCGATGCCGTCGACCGACCCACGCCTTCTGCGCCTGCTTCAGTTGTATACCCCTCGAAAGTACACAGGAACGCGATCGCGGCACCGAACATCGTTGCCTTGATCAAACTGTACCACACCTGAAACTCCGTGAATCCAAGCCGGACACCTTCCTTGAACACGGGCATGGTCACGTCGGTCGCGAGCAACGCCGTGACCAAACCGGATGCAACACCAACTGCGTTCGCCATGATGACGAGCAGCGGAAGCATGACGATGCCCGCGATGAGACGCGGCACAACCAGATACGCGACCGGATCGTACGCCAGCGTTTCGAGTGCGTCGATCTGCTCGGTGACGCGCATCGTCCCGATTTCCGCAGTCATGCGCGCACCGACGCGGCCCGTGAGCACGAGACCAGTGAGCAAGGGTCCCAGTTCGAGCACCACCATCTGTCGTGCGGACAATCCGACCACCGACAACTGAATTCCCGGAAACAACTGATAACGAACTTGCAGCGCGATAACGCCGCCGATGAACGCAGCGACCATCGCGGCGAGCGGCAGCGAGTCGACACCGATCGCGCGCATTTGCGGGACGACCAGCGGACCCCACGTCGACGGTTCGCGAAACGCGCGGAAAATGTCGCGCAGGAACATGACGCGAACGCCGATGCCGCCAAAAAACGCGGAGCCGATGCGCGCCATCGGGCGAATCATCTCGACGCCGGCGCGCGCGACGACCGGAAATTCCGATGTCGGTCTGTGCATTACGACGCGCCGAGCCGTGAGCGGATCACGTGCGCACCTTCACGAGCAACACGACGCCGGCCACGGCGAACACCATTCCTGGTATCCACGCTGCGACCTCCGGCACGAGGAATCCGTTTCCGCCGATGGCTTTCGTGAGCTGCACGAGCATCAGAAAAAGTACGGTCGTTGCCAGCGCAATACCAACGCCGAACGCCGCGCCGCCGCGCTGGTTGCTCGTTGCGAGCGGCGCACCAAACAGGAAGATGATCATGCACGTCGCCGGAATTGCGTATCGCAACGCAAGCTCGACGCGCACGGTGTTGACGTCGACGCCCGAACGCTCCATCGCGGCGATATAGCGAATGAGTTCAGGGCGCTGCATCTCGTCCGGCAGGTTCGAGCGCTGCAGCAGTTCTTCCGGCCGCTCGCGCAGATTCGCGTCGCGCAACTCGTCGAACTTCATCGTGAAGACGTCGCTGTCCGACGCGATGACGTGGAACGCGCCGTCCCGCAACCGCCACCGTTTTTCCTGCGGCAGCCACTGCGCGTCCTTCGCGATCGTGAGCGTAGTCGGAAACTCCTTGCCCGTTCCGCGACGCACGATTTCGATCTGATTCATGCGTCCGCTGTCGGCGCGCGCCTCGAGCCGTCCAACAGTGTACACGCGGCCGCCCTCCGCCGAGTACGCGAAGTTGTAGCGTGAACTGTTCACGGACGACTTCTCGCCGAGTATGGCGTTGCGACGCGCGGTGGCCACCGGCACCGTTTCACCGACGACGATACCGAGTCCCGTCGCGAACGCCGCGCCGAACGCGATCGGTACGATCAGGCGATAGAACGAAATACCCGATGCTTTCGCCGCGGTGACTTCCGAATGTCGCGTGAGCGCGCCGATCGTGAACACCGTCGCAAACAGCACAGCGGCGGGCAGCACCATGAACAGCGATTCCGGCGCGTAATACAAGTAGCTCAGCGCGACCTGTTTCACCGGTATGTTGCGCTGCAAATAATTGCCGAGTCGGTCGGTCGCGTCGATCAGAATGACCAGAATCGGAAACCCCGCGGCGGTGACGAGGAAGATCCGGAGAAACTGGCCGAGGATGTACCGATCGAGCGGACGAACGATGCGCATCTAGGCGGGCCTCCGCCGCCAAGACAGCAGACGATCGAACAGCTCGCTGAACCCGCCGCCGCGCGGACTGGCGCCGCGTTTGCCCATGGTTGCCATGAGCGCGATGCCGACGAGTGCGAGCAGCGCGTTCGCGGCCCACATGGCGATGACCGGCGACACGATGAGCTTGTCCGCGAGTTTCTCACCCGCGATGAGGCCGACGTAATAAATCGCGAACACGCTGATGCTCACGCCGATCACAAGCCCGACACCGCTGCGCGGAAATCGCAGCGCGATCGGCGGGCCCAGCAATGCGAACACGAGGCACGCGAGCGAGATCGCGAACTTCTTGTGGATCTCGACTTCGTACTGGTTGATGCGGCGTTCGGAGCTTTCGATTTCGAGTTGTAGCGACGCAGTGCGCACTTCCGGTGTCATTGGTTGCTGCGCGCGGTTGCCACGCCGGAACGTCGATGGTGTTTCACCGGGCGGCATGATCACCGGTGGGACGCCCGGGCGCACACCGGACGCCTTGGGCTTCGCGTTGCTGGAGTCTTGCTTGGTGGCCGTGTCTTGTTTCGCAGACTGCTGCCGGTCAACCGCGCCCTGTGCGCCCGCGGGCGCCGGCCGCAGCGAGCGCGCCGCCTTTTTCACCGCGTCGATTGTACCGCAATACCACTCGCCGATCCGCCCGCCGTGCCGCACCGGAACTTTGCGCGCGAGTCCCGAATCGATGAGCGCCAGCTCGGCGCGTTTGGCGTCGCGCTCGCGTTGCGCGCGCTCGATGACCGACTGCATCTCGCACACGCCCATCTCGCGATCGCCTTTGTATCCGGCGTCCTCGGTGGGCATGAGTTGATTCGCGACATCGGCAACGCGCATGACGTTGGTCGCGAAGGCGACGCGCTGAAGCCGGTCAGCAATCAGCCCGCGCGTCTCCTGCACGTATCCGCTGTACAGAGTGAGCAGCAGGTCGCGGCCGTTCGGTGCAAACGCGAGTAATCCGCTGTCCGCCACGATCGTGTTGCGTATCTGCGGATCGGCGAGGTCGTAGATGGTGACGTCGTACATCATGTTGCTCGATCGATCGAGTCGCGCGAGCCACAAAAACACCTGACCGTCCGTGACTTCGTTGAGCGTTTGCGGTTTGAGATTGAAGGTCGGTTTCTTCTGGCTGATGGTCGCGAGCAATCCGTTCAGCCGATAATTCGCGCGCGGCAGCAATTGATCGTTGAACGCCACCATCAGCAGCGAGAGCGCGAGCCCCGCGCCGAGCACGGGCGTCATGAGCTGGCGTGTGCCGACGCCGCACGACATCATGGCGGTGAGTTCGCTGTCGGACGCCAAGCGGCTGAACGCGTACAGGGTCGCGATCAACACCGCCATGGGCAGCGTCATCGCGATGGTGAACGGCACCGACAACACGAAGAATTCGGCGATCACGTTCCACGGCAGCCCTTTGCCGACGAGATCTTCGAAACGCTTCGAGATGTAGTTCAGCAGCAGGAGCGACGTGAGCGTCGCCACCGCGAACGCGAGCGGTCCAGCGTGCTCGCGCAGGATATATCGTGTGACGAGTCGCAAGCGTCCGCCGGGCGAAGTGACGGAGGAAAAGCCGGTGCGGTAGAACGGGTTGTAGCGTGACGGCGTGCTCGTAAATTCCACTCCCCGATGACGCCCCGGCAAGGTCTTTCGTGCCTCACGGCTGACCTGCGCGGGCATTGCGTAACGCACTGATACCCACGTTGTCGCTCCGGGTTTGCTTGCGCCGTTTCGGCGCTGCCGCTGCACTGATGACGGTGCTCATCCCCGCCGCGGCACGCGGACAGGGCGGGGCGGCCGTCGATACGCTTAGTGTTCCCGGCATTCGGTTGCCCGAGCCGACGGCGCGCCGCATCGCGTGGACGCTTCCCGCCGAGTTTCAGCCGTCGGCGCGACGTTTGCTCGCCGGCGTACCGACCTCGGTCATTGCGGCGGAAGAGTCGGCACGCTTGTCGCGCGTGCTCGCGAGCCGCGAAACCACGTTGTGGCAGACATCGCGTGAGCGGCCGGAGGCGAGCGATTTGCTTGGGGCGGCGATCGCGCGGGCTGAGTTTGGTGTGGACACCACCGCGCAGGCGGACACGGCGCGCCGCCAGTTGCTCGGCGGTCTGTTCGGTGACCGGCCCGATTTTGGATTGCAATTCCGCGCGCGCTTTGAATCCAAGCTCGATCGGCAAAAGAACGAACGCTGCACCGCGGGCATGCTGTACGTCATCGCCGAGCAGTGCGAGGCGGGGTATTTGCCGACGTTCGATCTGCAGCTGTATACGCGCGCCAACGGCACGCTTGCGGACCGTCTCCACGTCAACGTCGACTACGACTCACAGCGCGAATTCGAAGCGTCGAACAACATCAGCGTGTACTACGTCGGGAAGTCGCACGAAATGCTCGACACGCTTCAGGTCGGCAACGTGACGCTGCAACTCCCGCCGTCGCAGTTCATCACGAGCGGAATTCCGCAGGGTAATTACGGCATTCAGGCGATCGGTCAAATCGGTCCCGCGAAGTTCCGAACGATTGTCGCGCAGCAAAAGGGACACGTACCGAAGCTGTTCGAAGTGATGGTCGGGGACCGCACGCTCAAGCAGGAAACGCGCGATCTCGACGACTATCAGATCGAAGCGCGGAGATTCTTTTTCACCGTCGACCCGGTCGTGTTCGGCGCTGCCTACCCGAACATCGATATTCTCGATGGCGTTCAGATGCGCGCATTGGCTGAAGGCATGCCGGACGACGTGCGGCCCCGCGGACTTTCGGTGTATCGGCTCCGCATTGGAGGCCAGCCGCTCAATCCGAACGGCCCGCGCTTTACCATCATCGGCGATCCCAATTCCGCGCGCGGTCAGGTGTACGAGCTCTTGCGCGAAAATCAGGATTACTATGCCGATCCGTCGTTGTTGTGGATCGCGCTGCAACGCCCGCTGAACCTGGAAAACGAACGGCTCGTGCTCGCGTACACGCTGCGCATCAACGGGCGTGACACCGTGATCGCGAACGTCGGCGGGACGCCGGACGTGTCGTACGTGCCCGAACGCGAACAGCTCGCGCATTTGCTGTGGGATCCACAGGTACGGCCCACGGATCCAGCGTTCCGGCGCGAAATCCGGTCTGTGTACCGCGTTGCCGGTGAAGACTTGCGCCGCAATTCGGTGACGCTGCGAATTGTTACCGGCGCGGGTATCGGTCAGGAAAAACCGCTCGCGGGAACGAACGAGACGTACTTGCAGATGTTCGGTCTCTCGCAAATCGGCAACGCGGCTTCGTTCGATGCGGAAAACCGCATGTGGCCGCGGCCGGGAGATCCGAACGTTGCGGTGGGCGGCGCACCAAACGCGAAAATCATTCGCGATCACTTTCTCGTGCTGCCGTCGCTGCGGCCGTTCGCGCGCGACGGCCTCGTCGTGTTGGGTAATCCCGCGAGCGACACGATTTACGTCACGCCAAGCGAAGATCTCATTTCACCGCAGCACCCGCCGCCGAATTATCGGTTGCAGTTGCGCTACGACATCGAGGGTGGCGGCAGCGCCGGCACCATTACGATCGGCGCCGTGCAATTGCGCCGGTTTTCGGAAGACGTCGTCGTCGACGGCGTGCGCCTCGCGCGCGGTTCGGACTACACCATCGACTACGACATCGGCGTCGTGACGTTCGCGCGACCCGACACGTTGTTCGCGCGGCCGCGACGTGTCTCGGTTCGGTACGAAGAGAATCCACTCTTTGCCGCCGCGCCCACGTCGATCTTCGGCATTGCGTCGCAAATCCCAATGGAACGCGGCGAGCTCGGGTTCACGTGGTTGTCGCAACGACAGAGCACGTCGTTCACGCGACCGCCCCTTGGTTACGAACCCCAGTCATCGCAGATCGCCGGCGTCAGCGGCCGCTTTGCGTTCGAAGCGGCACCGATCTCGCGGTTTCTCGAAAAGTTGCCGACCGTACAAACGACCTCGCTCTCGCACATCAACATTTCCGGTGAGTTCGCGATGAGCCGCCCGCAGCCGAACAGCGCAGGGCAGGCGTACATCGAACCATTCGAGAACGAAGGCGGTGTGGTTTTGCCGCTCAGCGAGGCCGCGTGGTATTACAGCAGCCAGCCCGCGCTCGGTGTGCAACTCGATTTGCGATTCGGTTCCGAAACGTTTTCGCTCCCACGTTCATCAACAATGGCGTGGCAAAATCTCGGGTTCTCGCGGACCGGCTTGCCGATTCAATACACGTTCACGCAAATCGATCCGCAGGTGACGCTGACGGGCGCGGGACTCACGTCGGCCGAGCCGATGTTGTGGCTGACGCTGTATCCGCTCGGCGTCGGCGGATTGCTGAGCGATCGTACGGGGCAGCCGCAGTGGTTCGTGGAGAATCCGTTGCCGGGACGCCGGTGGCGTTCGGTGCGCATGGGATTCGGCGCGTCAGGCGTGGATCTCTCGCGCGTTGAGTACCTCGAGTTTTGGACGCTCGTCGACACCGCGACGGCGCGTCGCCCAACGAATGCATCGCTTGTGTTCGACTTCGGCGACATTTCGGAGAACTCGGTCGTATTCGGACCGTCGACGGTGACACTCTCGCCCGGCCAGGGTGGCGTTACGGATTCGCTGTTCAGCGGCAAAGTGTTCATGGGCTTCGACGAGATGAACACCGAGCGCGACTCGATCTCGCGATCGTTCAACCAGGCGCGCGACGACAAAGGATTGCCGGGCGACGTGATTTCCGTGCTCAATGTGGTCACGCCGACCGGTTTTGATTTCGCGCCGAACTTTCGGACATGTTCGCGCGGCGCGTACCGCTTGTTGTTGTTGGGCGATCATCGCACCAACTGTACGGTCGGCAACGGGCGACTCGACGAAGAAGACATCGATCTCGACAACGTGCTGAACTTGTTGGAGATCCAGCGCGAGTCGGAACGTCTGCGCCGGTACATCGTCGATTTGTCGAACCCCAACACGTACAACCGAATCGGACGCTGCGGCCAGTCCGGTGATTCGGTGAGCGGAACGGTGGGACCGGAAAAATGCTGGGTGCAGGTGCGCATTCCGTACCGTGCGCCGGACGATTCAACGAACGGCGGTCCGAACGCACGCCGCATTCGTGCGATGCGCGTGACACTCGTCTCCGGCGCGGGCGAGGCAGACACCGCGTTCACCCAGGTGCCGCTCGTTCGGCTCAAGCTGCTGGGTTCTCCGCTGATCAAGCGATCGGACCGCACGGTGCAGGGCATTGCGGGCGATCTCGCGACGCAAGGATTCGTGCTCGCGTCCGTCATTGGTACGCAGGATCGCGACACACTGCGCAACCTCGACTACGAGTCGCCTCCCGGCGTGACGGATCAGGCCGAGCAGCAACAAACCGGTCTCGAGAATCTCCAAACGCAGATCAACGAACGATCATTGCGTTTGCAAGCGGGGAATCTTGGGATCTACGAGCGCGCCGAAGCGTTCATGCGATTCGCGGAAGGCCCCCGCAACTTCATGAACTATCGCGAGCTGCGCACATGGGCGCGCGGTCGTGGAAACGGCTGGGGTCAGGCGGGCGAACTGCAGTTCTACATCAAGATCGCGCGCGACGCGAACAATTTTTATTTGTTCCGAACGCCGGTGAATTCCGGTCCGGGCCGCGCGACGTGGCTCCCGGAAATCGTCGTCGATTTCAACAAGCTGACCGCGCTGCGCGCGGAATTGCATAGTCGCTTCACGCTGCAAAGCGCGGATACGCTCGGTTGCACCGGTGTCGATTCTGCCTTGGTCGTGAATTCGGGTTTGCCGACCGGTCAGCCCATCAACCGTTACGCGGTGTGTTCCGATGGGTACATGGCGTACTCCGTCGATCCCGCGGTGAATCCGCCGAATCTTGCGCAAGTGCAGGAAATCGCCGTCGGTATCGTGCGCGTCGCGAATCTCGGCGGTACGGCACCGATCATGCCGGGTGATACGCTGGAGCTCTGGGTCGACGATGTGCGGCTGACGGACGTGGAGCGCACGCCCGGCTACGCGGGACAGATATCAATGAATGTCGCCGCCGGTGACGTGGCGTCTTTCACCGTGAGCCTGAGCAGGCGCGATCCACACTTCCGGCAACTCGCTGAGCAGCCGTCGTTCCTGTCGAGCACGGGTGTGAGCTTCGCGTCCGCTGTGCGACTGGAGCGCCTGGTTCCCGGACTGGCGGCGTACTCAGTGCCGTTCAGCATCAGTCGCACCAGCGGCTCGAACAAACCGCTGTTTCTCTCGCAGTCGGACATTCCCGGCGGCGACATCGACGGGCTTCGCACACCGCGCGCCGATGCAACACGGTACGCGCTGTCCATTCGCCGGGTAACGCCAATTACGGGCTCGGCGTGGGGGATACTGCTGAACAATCTGAGTGTGAACGGGAGCGCGTCGACGGCGGAGGGCCGCACGGAATACAGCGATGGCGTGACATCGACGTGGAACGCCGGCCTCGATTACAACGTGCTCGCGAACGGACGATTCACCACGCTGCCGCGATGGATGACGCCGGGACTGGATCGCGATGCGCCTTCAGCGCGACTGCGGCTGAATCCGACGCAAATCCGGTTCTCCAGCGACTTCGCGCACACGTCAGATAGTCGTCGCTCGTTCCTGAAGCCCATCGAAGTTGCGAGCGACACCGGTCGCGTGGTGCGCGCACTGATGTTCTACTGGCGCACGACGGCGGCGATCGAAATGCGGCCGATCAACGTGCTGACCGCGCGCTGGGATTTCACGTCGACACGCGATCTGCGCAACTACGGAGATACGTCGGCGAGCGCGATCGTCGCGACGGGCGAGCGCGATCGCATTTTTGGAATCGACGCCGGGCTCGAACGCGATCGTCAGATGAACGCGTCGATCGGGTTCTCGCCCATCGTCGTGCCGTGGTTCCAGCCGACGCTCTCAGTCGCGTCGTCGTACATCATGCAGCGCGATCCGCAGGCGCGGCAGCTTGCCCGCACGGACGACTCGACTGGCGCGTTCCGTTTACCGCGCCGGTTGTCGAACAACCAGAACGTCACCACCTCGGCGGCGATGGATCCTGGGCGCGCGTTGCGCCGGTGGGTCGCCGACTCGGGTTGGCGTGGACGCATCGCGAACATGTTGCAGCCCATTCAGCTGGGCTACTCGCGCAATGTCACGTCTATGTTCGACGGCGCCGCGCTCACCCCTGGAGCGGCGTACCAGTTTGCGTACGGCGGCATCGACAATTTCCGTTTCCTCGGAGGTCGCGCAGCCGCAGCGGCGGGGATCAACGAAGTGTTCTCGGCTGCAACCGCGTTGCGGTTTCCGGGAGATCTCGCGCTGACCAGTCGCGCGGAGATCACGACGTCGTCGAATTACGCGCGGCGCGTTGACGAGACGCAGGCGCTCGTGCGCGGCCGGCGCGAGCGCTTTCCGGACCTGCTGGTGAGCTGGACGTTCATGCGCCCGCAGTCCGTGCCCACCGCGCTGATTCCGCGTGTGTTCAACAAACTGTTTTCACAGTTCACGGCGACGATTGGCACGTCGAGCAGCTTGCAGTCGTCATTCTCGCCCGCGGAAACTGAGGGCGGGGAACCGGACGAGCGCGTGACGCGCACGAAATCCACGCCGGCGTCGGCGATCATCGGGTGGAACATCCGCGGGCCTGTGATTACCGCCGTTACTTATCGCACCGATCACACAACCGACAGCGTGCCGGGAAGTGTCACAAAGACGGATCGCGAAGTGCTCACAGTCGATGTGAATCGCAGCTTCCGCATGCCAGAAAGCTGGGGACCGCGAAGCCTGCTTCGTGCGCGCATGGGCTGGCAGCAGGAGGTTCAGACGAGCTATGTATCGGTCGGTGGCCCGCAACGCAGCCGCTTGGCTGACAATGGCCGTCAGGCGTTCAATCTCAATCTCGAAACTGACGTCGCGAGCAACGTATCGATGGGCCTGCAGCTCACGCGTGTGGTTACGTTCGACAACAACTTCAATCGCAAGTTCTCTCAGTTCGTCATGACGGCTGCGTTCACACTGCGACACGAAATAGGTGCGATCCGATGATGCGTACGCGTACCGCGACGCTGATGGTGCTCTGCGCCGGCGTACTCGCTGCGCGCTGCGCGGCGACTGACGCGCCGCCAAACGTCTCGTTCGACGGCGCGCGCGCAATGGAGTACGCGAAGTTGCAAGTCGACGCCGGTCCACGCATTCCCGGCACCGACGTACACCGCCTCGTTGGCGACCGCATCGTGCAAGTGATGCGCGAGAATGCCGACACGGTGATCGAGCAGCGATGGAACCACGTTACCGCCGCGAAAGTCACGCTGCCGTTGCGCAACATCTTTGCGCAGTTCAATCCCGCGGCGCGCGAGCGCGTGCTGTTCATTTCTCACTGGGACACGCGCCCGTTCGCGGACAAATCGTTCGCGGTCGACGACCAAAAGAAGCCCGTGCCCGGCGCAAACGATGGCGCCTCGAGTACAGGGCTGTTGTTGGCCCTCGCGGAAGCACTGAAGGCGGCACCCACCACCGTCGGCGTCGACTTCCTGTTCACCGACGCAGAGGACTATGGCGACTTTGGCCCGCCGCAGGTCGACGTGCTGCTCGGAGCGAAATACTTCGCCGAGCATCCGCTGCCGGATTCAACGTACCGTCCGCTCTTTGGTGTGCTGTGGGACATGATCGGCAATGCCGGTGTGCGGGTGATGCGCGAATCGTATTCCGAACAGCACGCACGCGAAGTCAACGATCGCGTTTGGAACATGGCCGCGTCGCTCGGCTACGCGACGACGTTCGTCCCGCAAATCACGACGATCACCGATGACCACTATCCGCTGATCGACAAGGGGTTCAGGATCGCCGATGTGATCGATTTGTATGGCTATCAGTTCCATCACACGACGCAGGACACGATGGACAAACTGAGCGTCGATTCATTCACGATCATGGGCCGCGTCGCGCTCGCACTCATCCGCGATTTGGAAAAGAAGTAGGGTACCCCGGTACCCGCACCCCGTACCGAGTTACCGGTTTCGCGGCGTGAACGGAACGCGCACCGTCGCCGAGTCCGTGCCGCGCGACGCGGTATCGCCAGGAGCGACGTCGAACAAACGCTGCAGACTGTTGCCGGCGAGATCTTCGAGTTCCGTGTCGACTTCGATGTAGTGCGGGCCGGTGCCCCACAATGCGCGCGGCGTGAATCGCCATCGCGTGTCGTGGTCGAACAACTCGATCGTTCCGTCGATCGATCGGCCATCGCGATACTTCACGGCCAGCATGCGCGACGCGAGCGCGTGGTCCATCGGTTCGCGGAACGCGACGACCAGCGGATCGCGCGTCATGACCGCCGGTGCCGTCACGTTCCATGACGCGACGCGTGGCAGTCCGCGATCGATCGGACCGACACGAAATCGTTTCTCGAATCCGCGCAGAATCGGTTTGCCCGCGGCGTCCTTCCATCCGCTATCCACGACCAGGCGATAGCGGTTTCCCGCGCGCAACGGCAGCCCGAGTGTTTCGTTGGGATTCAGGTCGCGCTTGATGCGACCGGGATCAAAGAGAATCGTTAGTCGTTGCCGCGTCTCATCCCACAACTCCTGATTGCCGGCGACGGTGAGAAACGCGTCGGGCACCGCGCGACCACGATCATCCAGCAATCGCACTCGCGAACGTGATTCACCGACGCTCATTGGCGCGGAGAACTCGATGTAGAAACGCAGCCAGTTCATGGGCACGCTGTCCGTCGCCGGGTACAGCGCAACGATCGACGTGCGCGACGCGAGCGAATCGCGCGGAACCGAAAACTGCGCCAACAGGTTTGGGTATTCGCGTGACGCGCGGAGAAACCGGCGAAGTCCCTTGCTGTCGAAGCGCGCGGTATACGTCTGTCCTGCAACGGCGCGGAAACGTGGAATGAAGCGCGCGCCGTCGGGAGTGACGGAATAGTCGCCGAGCACCGCGACCGATGAGTCGGACAGCGACGCGGAATCACCGGCAAACACGGCAAAGAATTCCAGCCAGTCCTCCGGCGCTGTCGCGCGATCCTCAAGCGCCGCGCGCGTGCGCGCGCCAAGTGGAGCAACATCGATCGCGCCGAACAACGGGGACGTTGAATCCACCACCATCGTGATGGCCGGTGGCACCGGCGTGTCGTCGCTCGACGAACACGCCGATGCCAAAACGAG
>DATELA010000021.1:0-22923 GCA_035277145.1 Gemmatimonadaceae bacterium
GACGCGGCGGTGCGGGGGGACGCGGCGGTGGCGGTGGTGGTCGCGGAATGGCCGACACGCTCCCGCAAGCGTGGCGCACATACGAGCACACGCCGCGCTACGGCACCAACTATTACGCACTGCGCGGACGCATAGCGATTCTCAGTGAAGCCTACTCGCACGATCCGTTCGAACGTCGCGTGAAATCGACGTACGCGTTCGTGCAGGAGATTCTCGCATTCGCCGCGGAGAAACGCGTGTCGATTCTCGCGCTGGCCGAGCGCAGCGATCGCAATCTCGCCCAAGGCCGCATCAGCGATGTGCCGGTGCGTGGGCGCATGACGACGAAACCGTACCGCGGGCCGCTGGTGCACGAAGTCATTCTGCCCATGGGCGACACGATTCAGCACGAAGCAGGACTCGGTCGCGGATTGCGTCGCACGGGTCGCATGAAGACGACGATGCTCAACATTTACGACCGGTTCGAGCCCGCGCGCACGATCAAAGCACCTGTCGCGTACATCATCCCGAGTATCGGCACGGATTCAGTCGTCGCGATGCTGCGCAAGCACGGCGTCGTCGTCGAACGGTTGCGCGCGCCATGGACCGGTGCCGGCGAAACGTTCACGGTCGATTCACTCGTCCGAAGTAACGGCCGCTTCGAAGGACACAACGAAGTGCGTCTCGAAGGAAAGTGGAACGCCGGCAACATCGAAGCGGCAACGGGCGCGTACGTCGTGCGCACGTCGCAACCACTCGGCGTGCTGGCAACCGTGTTGCTCGAGCCCGAGTCCGACGACGGACTCACCACGTGGAATTTCCTCGATGCGCTGCTCGCCGTTGGCCGTGAGTATCCGGTGCTTCGCGCGCGCGCGCCTGTGAACGCACCCGCGTGGAGAGTGGAATGAACGCGCGGAGCCGGCGCTAGCGCAGCACGAGTGAGCCGGCAGGTTGTGCGGGGACGCCATCTACCTCCTGATCGCGACGCGGGCGACGAATCCACGCTCGGTGGGTACATGGCTGTCCACGCGCGGCCTGCAGCGTTCGACGGGCCCGATGGTATGCCGTACAGCGTCGAGATCATGGTCGACAAGACCGATGATCCGCAGCCATTCGCCGCGTATCTGTTGTTCATGCAGTGGCGGCGCATGGGCGAGCCCGGCATCGACACGCATCTCGAAACCGATTACCTCGCGCGCGCAGCGACTGAAGGTGACGCGCGCGCGGCCGTCGGGCGCATGTCGTTGCACGACGTGAAAGCCGCACTGGATACGCTCGTGACGGCGCGCCGCGCGCCGGAACGAAAGTGGTGGGATGCAATGAACCAGGCTGGAGAAGACGAGACGACGGGAAAACGAGATGATCGAGGCGACTCGTGACCGCGCACGGTGTGGTCATGGAAGGCACGGGCGGGGTGTGGCGCGTGCATATGTCGTCGGGCGAAACACTCGATGCGATTCTGCGCGGCCGGCTCAAGCAAGGCGAAGGGACCAAGCTCGCCGTCGGTGATCACGTCACGATCGAACGCGACGAACGCGATAGCGGCGCGTGGGCGATCGCGGAAATTCACGAACGCAAATCCAAACTCGAGCGGCGCGCGCCGGGCCAGCGCGCGGAAGGCCGAGTCGTGATTGCGAATGTGGATCAGGTCGTGGTGGTGTTCGCGTTCGTGAAACCGGAGCCACACGCGCGGATGATCGATCGCTTTCTCGTGATTGCGGAGGCGAACGGAATCTCGGCGCGGCTCGTGATGAACAAGTGCGAGTTGACTGACGACGCTTCAGCGCGCGCATTCGCTGCACCGTACGAACGCGCAGGATACGCGGTGCATTACACGAGCGTGAAAGCGGCAATTGGTCTCGACGCACTGCGCGACGCACTCAGTGCACGCGTGACATCGCTCGCGGGGCCGTCAGGCGTCGGCAAATCGTCACTGCTCAACGCGATGTATCCCGGATCGGAATTACGCGTTGGTGATATCAGCGAATCCGTGAACAAAGGCAGACACACGACGGTCGGTGCGCGTTTGATGCCGCTCCCCGTCGAAGGTGGGGGCTACGTCGCAGATACGCCGGGATTGCGCGAAGTCGGACTATGGGGAATCGCAGCGACCGATGTTGCGGCGTGCTTCCGCGAATTCCGTCCGTTCCTGGATGAATGCCGGTTTCAGGATTGCGCGCACGACCGCGAACCTGCGTGCGCCGTGCTCGCCGCCGTTGAACGCGGCGATATCCCGCCCGAGCGGCATGCGTCGTACCTGAAGCTTCGCGCAGAGCTGTCGACCGGTACCGAGACCTGGCGCGTCCGCTAAAGCGGCTATCGTGTTGTTGTGAGCCGTGTAACCTCGGATCCGTCCGGCCGCATACGATAAATGTCGAACCCTGCTCGGTCGCGCGTCGAGCGAAACAGGATGTACGCACCATCAGGTGACCAGCCGACCGGCACATCGCGCGCAGGATTGTTGGTGATGTTGCGCGGATTCGATCCGTCGGGATTCATGGCGTAGATCTCATCGTTGCCATCTCGTGTGGACCAGAACACGATGACGCGTCCGTCACGCGACATGGTTGGCACGCCGGAGTGTCCTGCCGGCGTCGTTGTGAGTTGGCGCGCCGCAGTGCCGTCCGCGTTCATGACGAAGATCTCGCCATGTCCCGCGCGCAACGAACTGAAATAGAGGCGACGCCCATCCGGCGACCACGACGGCCCGGTCGACGCAATCGAGTCGCGCGTAATTGCGCGTTGCGCCGAACCGTCGGCCGCCATCACATACACCTGTCCACGGCCATCGCGGTCGGACTGAAATACGATGGACCTGCCGTCAGGAGACCACGACGGCGCCGTGTTGTTCGCTGTCCCGCGCGTGAGCTGGACGACATCGGATCCGTCCGCGCGCATGCTGAAGATCTCCTGATTGCGATCGCGCACGGAGACGAACGCGATGCGCGCGCCATCCGGTGACCACGACGGCATGTAATCGACCAACGGATTCTCAGTCAGCTTTCGCGCGCTGGAACCATCGGCGTTCATCACGAATACATCCCAGTTCTGGTCGACGGCTTTCACGACAGCCATGCGACCATCGCGCGAAACGTCCATGTCCATCGTGACCGTGTCGGGCGGCGGCGGCGGTGCCGGAGCATCCGTGCAACTCGAACGCCGCATCGGAATGTTGAACCCGCGCGTTGTGTTGTTCGGCCCCGGGCCTTCAACGCGCGCGATGACCGAATCGGCGCCGCGTTTGCGATAACTGATGCGCTGAGGAAAATCGTGCTGTGGATTCTCGAACACGAGCAGTGTATCCGAGACCAGCGTAGACGGGAACGATGTTTCGCGCTGACCCGAAGGCAGCGCCGTGTACACGAGCCGTGCGCCGTCAGTACTGATGCGCAGATGCTCGAATTCGCGAGTGGCGCTTGCCGTTGCCGTGCGACTCGCACCCATCATCGAACCGCCCGCGGGTGGCATCCACATCTCGTGCGTCAGGCGATTGGTTGCGCGCAACTCCCAGCACCCGGCCAGCCACGCCGCACGTTCGATTGGCGACGATTGTCGCAGGGGGTGAGCGGCGCTTACGATGGCGCCGAGCGCCAGAGTGAAATGCAGAACCACAGAGCCCTCGTGTGATGAGACGAACACGTATGATCACCCGGTGGCGCGCCGCCGGCTTGTACGAATGCGACAATCTGTGCGCGCCAAAACTGCGAAGGCGATCACTCGGCCGCGAGAATGGCGCGCGCCAGGTCCGGGTCTGACCGAAAGAACTCGCTCGGTGCCACGCCCGCGAACTGTTTGAAATCGCGAATCATGTGCGCCTGATCGAAATAGCCCGTGCTCGCCGCGGTGCGCGCCCATGTGCCCGGTGGTGCTTGATCGAGCAGACGAAACGCGCGGCGAAACCGCAGCACGCGGCGCAGCGAACTCGGCGGCAGTCCGGTTGCGTCGACGACCTTTCGTTCGAGTGTACGCGCGCTGACACCGTAGCCGTCTGCGATGCGCGCAACGGCTGGCGCGTTCGATGCATCGAGCGATCGAATCGCTGCGGTCGCGAGCGGATCGGGCGCGCGCACGACGCGACGAACAAGGACGTCGCTCAGCGCAGCAACGCGTGCGTGAGGATCATCGTGTCGTACGGCGGCGGCATACAACAACTCGCCGAGTTCAGGTACGACTTCGCTGAGCGCGTCGACGCGCTGCGTTATTTCCGAGAGCGGCGCGCGCAAAACTGCACTCGCTGCCGCAGTACGAAATCGAATGCCGACGATATCCGTCTCACCGTTCGCGCACACGCGCAGCGGCGAAAGAATCTGCCCCGACAAGAGCACCGATGATTGTCTGCGCGCGACACCATCAGCGTCGTAACGCGAGAATGCGTCGCGCAAATGCAGAATGATCTCGATCCGTCCATCCGCAACGATGACTTGAGGTTCAGGTTGCGGATCATTCCCGCGCAGAAACCAGAAGCACCGCACGAGTGAATCGAGCGGCGGCGGAGCAGGCAATTCCGCGTAATCCATCAGGTCCGGGGCCCAATGCTCACGCGGCCAATGTACGGCGCTTGTCTCTGCGAGGTGACAGTGTCCGTCCTCTGGGGGTATCGTATGCGGGCCGGTCAGTGGCCCAAACGGGACAGATGCGTTCTGCGAGACCGCCGATGCGATTCGCCAATTCAGTTTTTGCTGCCCTTCTTGCCGGGTGTGTGCCGGTCATCACCACGCCCGCAAATGAGGCATTTACGCTCCGCGTCGGCCAGACGGCGTCTGTGGAAAACGCTGCATTACGGATCACTTTTGTACGCGTGGTGTCAGACTCGCGCTGTCCCAGCGACGTCGATTGCATCTGGGCAGGGAACGGGCAAATCGAGATCGAGCTCCGCGCGAACGGCGCCGTCGATACGGCGCGACTCAACACGTTTGACGGTGCGCGCGAAGCATCCGCGGGCAACTATCGCATCGAGTTCGTCGCGCTCGCACCGACACCGCGATCGACGGGCGCAATTCCGCAGTCGCAGTATCGCGCGACCTTTCGTGCAATTCCCATAGGGCCGGTGTGCACTGAGGAGGCGCGTCCCGGACTGAGCGTTTCGCTCTCCGACTCGCTCGCGCCGAATTTCTTTGCGTTCACCAACGTGCACGTGATCGCGGTCGACGGCGCGTATCGCGATTCCGCTTTCATCGCCGCGTACGATCCGCAGTACGGCCAGATACCGCTCGCGTATGAGCGCGCGGCGACTTACACGGTGATCGCTCGCGCGGACGGCCGCGCGCAATGGTCGCGTTCCGGCATCGAGGTCGCCGAGGACGTGTGCCACGTCATCACCGTTCCCGTTCCGGTGCGATTCGCGACTCAGCAGTAGTCCGGATACGGTTTCTGATCGCGTGATGGCCATCACGCGATCACAAATCGATGTGGTGCACACCACACAGCGTGGCCCGGCCCTTGCACAGATTCACTCCCGGTTGCGGACTCCCCGCTGGCCGCTGGTAAGACGTGTCCGCAGTCTGTTGCCCTGCACGACGTGCGGTCACCTGAAAAAATCGAGCTTCGCGAATGGTCGACGTCGGCATTTGTAGCGAATGTGGTCGTGAGAACATTGGTAGCGACACGTTCTGTGGCGGTTGCGGCGCACGGGTAACTCCGGCACCCGACGGCCTCGAAGCGTGGGCGCGCCAGAACGACGACGTTCGCGACTTGCTGCTCGATCGGCTTCGCGAAACCACAGTCGGCGAATACGAAGTTCGCGGCGTCATTGGTCGCGGCGGTATGGCGAGCGTCTTCGCCGCGTACGACCTCACGCTGAACCGCCGAGTTGCGCTCAAAGCGATGCATCCCGGATTCCTGAGCGATTCAGGAATGCGCGAGCGGTTCCGCCAGGAAGCGCGCCTTGCCGCGCGCCTCGATCATCCGAACATCGTCACGGTGCACGCGGTCAAAGAACGCGGCGGCATCGTGTTCTTCGATTTGAAGCTGGTCGAAGGCACATCGCTCGACCGGCTCGTGCGTTTCTACGCATCGCCGCTGGCGGTTGAACTGTCGTGCTGGGCGACTGCGAAAATCGCCGAAGCACTGCACTACGCACACGAACAGTCCGTTGTGCACCGCGACATGAAGCCCGCGAACGTCATGCTGGATCAGCGCGGCGAGCTCATCGTCACGGATTTCGGCATCGCGAAGGCCGCCGAATCGCCGCAACTGACGATGACCGGTACCGTCGTCGGCACGCCGGCGTACATGAGTCCCGAGCAGTGCCTCGGCAAAGAGATCACATCGGCGAGCGACCAGTACTCGCTTGGTATTCTCGCGTACGAACTGCTGACGGGCGCAGTGCCTTTCACGGGTTCGATGCTGACGATTCAGCTCGGCCACGTCGAGCGCCGAGCGCCTGCACCGCACGAAGTCGTGCCGTCGATTCCCGAAAAAGTTTCGGCTGCCGTGATGCGGATGATTTCGAAGATTCCCGCAGACCGATTTGCGACGCTTGCCGACGCGGCCGAAGCGCTGCTCGAGGGCGTACACTCGTCTGAAGCGCAAATGCGTCGCGAACTGGCAGCGCTTGTGAGCGCGATGCCGGATGAAATGACGCGGCATCAACTTCCCCAAACGCCGCGCAGCCCGACGCCGGTGCTTGGTGGTGCGCCGAGCATGGGTTTGACGGAGATGTCGGACCGCGTGCAGGATGCGGATACGGAAGTACTGCCGATGCGCCGCCGAAGCTCGCCGTTGTCGTTGGCGAGCGCTCGCGCGCGCGCGCTGCCGCTCGGTGCTGTCATTGCGGCTTCGGTTGCGATTGTGTCGATCATTGGGATTTGGGGTCCCCGCGGAAAAGCCGCGAGCGAGACCAGCACGCCGCCGATCGGCCTCGTGAATGCGGCGACTGCGACAGTCGCGGGTGCACAGGCAGGCGTGTTGGGCGATCAGCTCGAAGTGTCCGATTCCGTCGTGAAGCGCGTGAGCATCGACCGGTGGGATGTGACGCTTCGAGTCGGCGATTCCCTGCGCCTCAAGGCCACCGCCTTTGGTCCTTCGGGCGAATCGATTCGTCGGAGAATCCGCTGGATGTCGGATTCGACGCAGCTCGTCAGCGTGAACCAGAACGGCTGGATTTTCGCCCATGCACGCACGGTCGGCGGCCCGGTTGCCATCACGGCGACGTCGGACGATCGTGCCGGAGCAACGCTCGTCACGGTAAGATAGGGGCGTGCCCCCAACGTCCGGCGCCGGAGTGCGCCGTGTAATCCTGGCGTCGTCGCTCGGAACGGTCTTCGAGTGGTACGACTTTTATCTGTACGGTTCGCTCGCGTCGATCATCAGCGCCCAGTTCTTTTCGGGCGTCAATCCGACTGCGGCGTTCATCTTTGCTTTGCTCGCGTTCGCGGCGGGTTTTGCGGTGCGTCCATTTGGCGCGCTCGTGTTTGGCCGGCTCGGCGATCTCGTCGGACGCAAGCACACGTTTCTCATCACGATCGTCATCATGGGCGTCGCGACGTGTCTCGTCGGCGTCCTTCCGTCGTATTCGCGCATTGGCATTGTCGCGCCGGTTGCACTGATTGTGCTGCGATTGTTGCAAGGCCTCGCGCTCGGCGGTGAATACGGTGGCGCGGCGACGTACATCGCGGAGCATGCGCCGCACGGCAAACGCGGTGCGTACACATCGTGGATTCAGACAACCGCGACACTCGGACTGTTTCTGTCCCTCGTCGTCATTCTTGGTTGTCGTGCGATGCTGGGGAACGACGCGTTCAACGCGTGGGGTTGGCGCATCCCGTTCTTGTTGTCAGCCGGATTGCTCGGCATTTCGGTGTGGATTCGTTTGAAGCTCGACGAATCGCCGGTGTTCGTCGAAATGCGCGCGCAAGGCAAAGGATCAAAGGCGCCGCTCGCGGAATCGTTCGGACAATGGAAGAACCTGCGCATCGTGCTGCTCGCGTTGTTCGGATTGACGGCGGGTCAGGCGGTCGTGTGGTACACGGGACAGTTCTACGCGTTGTTCTTTCTTACGCAAACGCTGAAGGTCGACGCGCAGACGGCGAACATTCTGATCGCGACCGCGCTGCTGCTCGGCACGCCGTTCTTCATTGTGTTCGGCGCGCTGTCGGATCGCGTGGGACGCAAACCCGTGATCATGGCGGGGTGCGCGCTCGCGGCGATTACGTATTTCCCATTGTTCCGCGCGATCACGCACTACGCGAATCCCGCGCTCGAGGCGGCGCAGGCCGCCGCGCCGGTTACCGTCGTCGCGAATCCAAACGAATGCTCGGTGCAGTTCAATCCCGTCGGCACCAGCAAGTTCACGTCGCCGTGCGACATTGCGAAATCGGCGCTGGTGCGGCGCGGCGTGCCGTACGAGAACATGCAATCGGAAGCAGGTGCAGGCCGCGATGCATCTGTGCGGGTCGGGACGACGGTGGTTCCGTCGTACGACGGCGCCGCTGCGGATGCGGTGGAGCGTCGCGCGGCGTTTGATCAATCACTCGCGGACGCGCTCAACGCCGCGGGGTATCCCGCGAGTGCCGATCCGGCGCGCATTAACAAGACGATGGTTGTCGTGCTGTTGTGGGTGCTGATGTTGTACGTCGCGCTCGTGTATGGCCCGATTGCGGCGATGCTCGTTGAACTGTTTCCTACGCGCATCCGGTACACGTCGATGTCGCTGCCGTATCACATCGGCAATGGCTGGTTCGGCGGGTTTCTGCCGACGACGGCGTTCGCGATTGTCGCGTCGACGGGCAACATCTATTCAGGTTTGTGGTATCCCGTCGTCGTGTCGGTGCTGACGCTCGTGATCGGGATGATGTTGGTCTCCGAGACGAAATCGGTGGATATCAGCACGACGTAGCGGAGTCTCGCGTGTCACGCGGACGCACGGCACATTCCGGGCGTGACTACTCCATTCGCCTCCGTTCTCGTCCGCACAATCATTCTGCTGACCTTGTCGAACGTCTTCATGACGTTCGCGTGGTACGCGCACCTGCGACATCTCAACACGAAGCCGTGGATTGTCGCGGCGCTGTTCAGCTGGGGCATTGCGCTGTTCGAGTATTTGCTGCAAGTACCCGCGAATCGCATCGGCTATCAGCAGCTCGACCTCGCGCAACTCAAGGTGTTGCAAGAGGTGATCACGCTGTCGGTGTTCGTGCCGTTTGCCGTCCTTTACATGAAAGAGCCGGTTCGCCTCAATTATTTGTGGGCGGGACTGTGTTTGTGCGGGGCGGTGTATTTCATGTTTAGGAAATGACGAACAGCGATTACGACTGACAACGAGAACGACTAACCACGAGAACGACTAACCACGAGAACGACACAAAAGCGTTAACGACGCGCCGAATTTGGCTGGCGAACCGGATCTGGAATGTCCAGATTGGGACCATGCGGTTCCGTCGTCCGGTCGCATGCGTCGCACTGGGGCTCGTCGCTGGTTGCCAATGGGACGGGCGCATATCTGGTACGGGCATCGTCGTGCACATTGCCGATTTCGACGTCAACCCGCTGTCGGCAGAATGTGGGACAACATTCACATCGCCGCCGAAGAACATCGCATCGCCCGATTCCGTGATGACGCAGGTGAGGATGGTCAACACTACGGACAGCGACGCTGTGGTCGTGAGCGCCGGGACGTACGGCACGATCGTGATATCCAGCGACTCGGACGATCTCGGTAAGTCCGTCGCGGTGACGCCGTCGGTGCCGTTTACTCCGTCCCCCGCACTGCTCGCGGCACGCATAGGTGATCTCTCAATTCGCGTGCCGCTGCCGATGGATCCGGTGTGTCAGTCAAAGCCTATCGGGTATCGCGGAAGCATCGAGATGCTCGTAGTGGTCAGGATGACGACGCAAACAGGCCAGTACACGACGCCTCCGGTTCGAATGTCTGTGACCTGGCGCTGATTCGTGCACGCGTTGGGTGACGCTGGTGTCTAGCCAGCGCGCGCCCGGCGGACGAAATTGGGGCATGCGGCCAACTCAGGATGCAGGACTCGTAGCTCTGGCAGCGCTCGTCGTTGCCACGGGCGTGGTGTCGGCGTGCGGCGGCGGTGGCGGCGGCACGAGCAACAGCGGTTTCGTGCAGATCACGGATTTCGATCCGAACCCGCAGCAAGCGAATTGCGCCAGCGATAACACAGCCATGCCGAAGAACATCGGCGCGCCGGACTCCGTGATGATGGAAGTGCAGATGATCAACACTACGGCCGCCGACGTTCCAATTAGCGGAGCGAGCACGTCGGGCGTGATCGTGGTTGCGACCGATCCCGCTGATGTCGGCAAATCGAGCGCCGTCTTCCCCGTGTTGCCCTATACGCCCGATCCGGCGGTGCTCGTCGCGAAAACCGGCGACATGACGATTCGCGTCGCCATGCCGACGGCGCCGATTTGCCAGACGAAACCGGTCGGCTATAACGGGCAGCAGGACATCAACGTCAGCGTTCGGATGGCGACGCCGATCGGTATGCGCGTGACGCTGCCGGTCACGATTCGCATGAGCTGGTAGGTCTGCTCCGCACAACTCCTTTTCACGCCCGCACGGCGCCGCTGGTCCGTGCGCAAACGTGGCGGCGGTGGGCGGGCCACCAGGTCGCGAGCGCCTACGATCCGCATCCTGATCGCGAATACGCCGCAATTCGAAACGCAGCGGCGCTCATCGACGTCTCGCCGCTTCACAAATACCGCATCACGGGTCCGCACGCCGCGCGTCTGCTCGACCGCATGGTCACGCGCGACGTTACGACGTGCGCGGTGGGTCAGGTGCTCTACACACCCTGGTGCGACGCGCACGGAAAAGTCATCGACGACGGAACGGTCAGCCGTCTCGACGAGCGTACGTACCGACTGACCAGCGCCGAGCCAAACTTGCGTTGGCTCGCGATGAATTCCGTTGGACTCGACGTCACCGTCGAAGACATGTCGGCGCGCACAGCAGCACTCGCGCTGCAAGGTCCGCTCTCGCGCGCTGTGCTCGAGCAAGTGTCGCCGGCGGATTTCGCGTCGCTCAAGTATTTCCGCCTCGTGCACACCACGATCAACGACATTCCCGTCACGATTTCGCGCACGGGCTATACGGGTGATCTGGGATTCGAGATCTGGGTTGACGCTGACGCCGCAGTGAGCGTTTGGGATTCGCTCATGCCGTTCACTACCGCCTACGGCCTTACACCCTGCGGTATCTGGGCTCTCGATCTCGCGCGCATCGAAGCGGGATTGATCATGCTCGACGTCGACTACGTGTCGTCGCACCACGCAATCATCGAAGATCAGAAGTCGTCGCCCTACGAGATCAATCTCGGCTGGACGGTGAGCGACACGAAGGGACCGTACAATGGACGCGCGGCGCTGCGTGCACTGAAAGCCGCGGGAAACAAATGGGGTTTCGTCGGACTCGAGATTCGCTGGGAGTCGCTCGAGAAGCTGTACGCGAAGCGCGGCATTCCGCCGAAACTGCCGACGATCGCGTGGCGAACGAGCACACCCGTGTGCGTCGACGACGGCGTCGTCGCGGGCTACGCGACGAGCGGCTGCTGGTCGCCGTTGCTCAAGAAGTACATCGCGCTCGCGCATTTGCAGGCACCGCATTTCGGACCTGGCACCGACGTGTGGATGGACATCAACGTCGAACACCGGCGCGAACAGGTTGAAGCAACGGTGCGCAAGCTTCCGTTCTTCGATCCAGAGCGAAAACGCGCGTGAGCACATCGCGCTACGACGCCATCGTAATTGGTGGCGGCCACAACGGGCTCATCACCGCTGCGTACCTCGCGCGCGCGGGACGCAAAACTGTCGTCCTCGAAAAACGCCCGGTGCTCGGCGGCGCTGCGGTAACCGAGCAAATCTTTCCCGGGTTCAAGTTTTCTGTTTTCTCGTACGTCGTGAGTCTGTTGCGGCCCGAGATCATTCGCGATCTCGATTTGCCGAGTCATGGCTTGCAGATTCTCCCGCTCGAGAGCACCGTCACGCCGCTCGACAACGGTGACTATCTCGCAGGCTGGGCTGATCCCGACGAAACGCGACACGAACTCGAGCGACATTCTCCGCGCGACGCCGAAGCGGCTGTGCAGTTCGGGCGGTTGATGCATCACATGGCGATGGCGGTGAAGCCGATCCTCGCGATGGTGCCGCCCGATCCTGCGTCGCTCGCGCCGTCAGATCTCAAAGGACTCCTCAAGTTCGCGGGACACTTTCGTTCGCTCGGCGCCGAGCGTTTTCACGCGCTGCACAAGTTGATGACGATGAGCAGCGCGGATTATCTCGACGAGTGGTACGAGTTCGATCCGCTCAAAGCCACGAAGTCTGCGAGTGGAATCATCGGCACGTTTCTCGGTCCGCGTTCGCCCGGCAGCGCGTATGTGCTGTTGCACCACTACATGGGCGAAATCGACGGCGCGTTTCGCGCGTGGGGATTTCAGAAGGGCGGCACGGGTGCGATCAGCGAATCGATTGCGAGTGCGGCGCGCGCGTTGGGCGCTGAGGTGCGAACAGATGCGGGCGTTGCGCACGTCATTGTGCGTGATGGGCGCGCGGTTGGCGTTGCGCTCGCGAATGGCAACGAACTGCACGCGCCGATTGTGGTGTCGTCGCTCGATCCGCGCCGCACGTTCGTGGATCTCGTCGACAAAAAAGAATTGCCCGACGAGCTGCTCAGCGAAGTGAGCCGCTATCGGTTCCGCGGCTCATCGGGCAAGGTGAATCTCGCGTTGAGTGGTTTGCCGAGCTTCACGTGCATGCCTGGCGTGGGCCCGCATTTGCGTGGCGCGATTTCAATCAGTCCGAGCCTCGAGTATCTCGAGCGTGCGTACGACGATGCGAAGTACGGAGAGTTCTCGCGCAATCCGTACATGGACATCGTGATTCCGTCGATGATCGATCCGGGGATGGCGCCGCCCGGCAAACACGTCATGAGCATTTTCGTGCAGTATGCGCCGTACAACCTGAACGGCGGTTGGACGGACGCGAAGCGTGAAGCCTTTGGTGATGCGGTGGTGAACACGCTCGAGCGCTACGCGCCGAACATCAAATCATTGATCCTGCACCGTCAGGTGCTGACGCCGGCGGACATCGAACGTATTACCGGATTGTCCGAGGGCAACATCTTTGCGGGTGAGCTCGCACTGCAGCAGTTGTTCTTTTTGCGGCCATCGTCGCGATGGGCGAAGTACCGCACGCCGATTCGCGGATACTGGCAGTGCGGATCGGGCACGCATCCGGGCGGCGGAATCATGGGTGCGTCGGGCCGGCTCGCGGCGCTCGAAATTGTGAAGGCGACGTGATGGCGAACGGCTACGACGTCATCGTCATCGGTGCGAGCGCGGACGGACTCGTCGCGGCCACGGCGCTCGCGAAAGCCGGGAAGCGCGTGCTTGTCGTCGACAGCGCCACCGCGATTGGTGGCGAATCGCGCGCGTTCGAGTTTGCGCCCGGGTTTGTCGCGGCACCGTTCGCACTCGATGCGGGTTGGGTTCCACCGGTGGTCGCGCGCGGAATCGGAGTTGCGCCTCCGCCGAGCGTTGCGCCCGAGTTCTCGGTGACCGTCGCGACGAATGACGGATTTCTCGCGCTCCCGGTCGACGCGTCGCGCGCCGCTACTGCTATCAAGCCGCATTCGACACGCGACGCAGCGCGCTGGCCCGCGTTCGTGTCGCAACTGCGAAAACTGAGCGGGTTTCTCGAAGTGTTGTACCAAACGCCGGCACCGGATGTTGATGCGGTTTCGTTCTCCGATCTGAGTGCGTTGCTCGGCGTTGGCGGCGCGCTCCGCGGCATGGGCCGCGAGGATATGACCGAGCTGCTGCGTGCGCTCCCGATGTCGGTACAGGATTTCCTCGACGATCATCTCGAGAGCACATCGCTCAAGGCGGCCGTCGGCGCGGGCGGCGTGCGCGATCTCAGGCAGGGTGCGCGTTCAGGCGGTACGACGTTCAACCTCCTTCATTACATAGTGGGCGCTCCGGCGGGCTCGGTGCGAGCGCGCTCGCGGTGGAAGGGCGGTTGGGGCGCGTTCGGCACGGTGCTCTTCGACGCGGCGCGCGCGGCAGGCGTCACCATCAAACTCGGTCGTGGCGTCGCGCGCATACTCGTGCGCGACGATGCCGTCACGGGCGTGCTGATGGATGATGCAGAAGAAATCTTTGCGCGTGACGTTGTGTCGACGCTCGATCCGTCACATACAATGCTGCGGCTGGTCGATCCGGTGTGGCTGGATCCAGAATTCATTCGCGCGGTGCGCAACATTCGGTATCGTGGATGCACCGCGCTGGTGTTGTACGCGGTGGACAAGCTCCCCGAGGTGCCTGGGCTCGACAGCGTTGTGAGCCTGACGCCGACGCTCACGGATCTCGAACGCGCATACGACGCGGCGAAGTACCGTCAGCTTTCGCAAACGCCGCACGTTGAGCTGACCGCGCCGTCATTGCGATGGGGCGGCATGGCGCCCGAGGGGAAGCACGTGGTGGTCGCGAGAGTGAGTTACGACGGCCGTGAAGCGAGCCCAGAGCCGCGAGCCCTGAACCCTGACGACGACGTCACCGCGCGTGCTGCGTCGGTAATCGCGCGCCATTTGCCGTCGTTCGAGAACTCAGTCCTCGCGCGCGCAGTGCTTACGCCGCATGACATTGAAGCACGGTTCGGATTGACCGGCGGAACACCAACGCATGGTGAAGTTGCGCTCGATCAGATTCTGTTCATGCGCCCCGTCGCCGGCTCGTCGCGCTACGCAATGCCGATCGACGGACTCTATCTTGGTGGACCGGGCGCGCATCCAGGCCCCGGAGTCACAGGCGCCGCGGGTTGGCTTGCCGCGCGCGCGTTGATCCGCAACAAACGCAAAGCGTAGGAGCGGTCGCATGAGCGCGTTCGTGCGCACGATCGAATCGTTCAAGCAGGGCGCGCGCACCATGCCGGGCGAGTATTACACGTCGCCCGACATCCTCGCCGAAGAGCGGGAGCGCATTTTCGCGCGGCAGTGGAATTGTGCGGGCCGCGCGAGCGCATTGACGACCGCGGGTGATTTCGTCGTGCGCGACGTGGCCGGTGAATCGATCATCATCGTACGCGGACGCGACGGCACGCTGCGCGCATTCTTCAACGTGTGCCGGCACCGTGGCACGCGTATTTGTGACAAGACATCGGGACAGTTTTCCGAAACGATTCAGTGTCCGTACCACGCGTGGACGTACAGCACCGACGGACGGTTGATCGGCGCGCCGCACATGCAGGACACGGACGGCTTCGACAAGAAAGACTTCCCGCTGCACCAGGCGGCGCTTGCGCAGCACGGCGGGTTCCTGTTCGTCAACGTCGACAAGGATCCTGCGCCGTTCGAATCGTCATTCGCGCCGATGATCGAACGCTTCACGCGCTATCGGTTGGGCGAGCTCGTCGTCGGACACAAAGTCACGTACGACGTGCGCGCGAACTGGAAGCTCGTGTTCCAGAATTACTCCGAGTGTTTGCACTGTCCGACGATTCATCCGGAACTCACGACGGTGCTGCCGTACCAAAGCGGAGCCAACGATCTCACCGAAGGGCCCTTCCTCGGCGGATACATGGAGATCACACCGCCGAACGCGAGTGCGACACTCACCGGACGTGCGTGCGGTCTGTACGTGAATCCCGAGTTGAGCGACGAAGAACATCACCGCGCGTTCTACTACTCGCTGATGCCCAACATGCTGCTGAGCATTCAGCCGGATTATGTGAACTACTACATCCTTACGCCGGTCGCGGCCGATCGCACGACAGTGGAATCGGAGTGGATGTTTGCGCCTGGCAGCGCGAGCGATCCCACGTTCAATCCGCAGGATGCCGTCGCGTTCTGGGATGTCACGAACAAACAGGATTGGGACATCGTTGCGCGCAGCCAGCTCGGCGTTTCATCGCGTCGGTACGAGCCGGGCCCGTACTCGCCGCGCGAGAGTATTCCCGCTGCGTGGGATCGCGAGTATTTGCGAATGATGGGACGCAGCGCCCGATAGCCGATGCGCCTCTTTGCGTTTCTTCGCGCGATCAACGTGGGCGGGCGTGTCGTGAAAATGGTGGACCTGAAGAAGGTGTTCGTCTCGCTCGGGCTCGAGGACGTCGAGACGTACATCGCGAGTGGGAACGTTGTTTTTCGGGTACGGGGTAGCGGGGACCGGGTACCGGATGCCGCGCGCAGGGCACTCGAAAACAAAATCACCGCGGCGTTGGTCAAGAAGTTCAAATACGATCACACCGCGTTCGTGCGGACGCACGATGAAGTAAGTGCGATCGCGAATTACGAACCGTTCGGCAAAGCAGCGGTTGCGAAGGCGAAATCGATGAACGTCGGTTTTGTTGCCGACGCGCCGAGTGTGGCGCAGAAAAAGGCGATTCTCGCGTTGGGCACAGCCGTGGACGAATTCCACGTGCACGGTCGCGAGTTGTACTGGCTCGCGGGCGGCGGCGTGGGCAAAGCAGATATTCCCAAGGCGAAGTTCGAGCGCGCGATTGGCGGGCCGGTCACGTGGCGCAATGTGAAAACCGTTCGCGGGTTGATGGAGAAGTATCCGGACGATTCGGCGTGATCTTCCTCATCTGCCTCGTCGCGCTCGCCGCTTCCGCACTCACGTTCTTCTCCGGCTTCGGACTCGGCACGCTGCTGCTGCCGGCATTCGCGCTGTTCTATCCGATTGATGTCGCGGTCGCATCCACGGCGGTGGTGCATTTCCTGAACGGGTTGTTCAAACTCGCGCTCGTCGGCAATCACGCCGATCACAAGGCCGTAATTCGCTTCGGCGTACCGGCGGTGATCGCGGCACTCGTTGGTGCAGCGCTCCTCGTGAAACTGTCGTCGATCGCGCCGATTGCGACATACACGTTCATCGGCGGACGCGAAGCTGTCATTCAACCCGCGAAGCTGGTCGTCGGTGCGCTGCTGATCGTCATCACCGCGCTCGAGCTGTCGCCGCGTTTCGCGTCGATGGCCGTGTCACCGCAATACGTGCCGCTCGGCGGCGCACTCAGTGGATTCTTTGGCGGAATCTCCGGCATGCAAGGCGCATTGCGTTCTGCCTTTCTGATTCGGCTTGGGCTTTCGAAGGAAGCGTTCATCGGCACCGGCGTCGCTGTCGCCGTGCTCATAGATATCTCGAGGCTTGGCATTTACAGTCGTTCGCTCGTGACGCAGCGCGCGTACCTCGACTATGCGTTGCTCGGCGCCGCAGTGTTCTCCGCGTTTGTCGGTGCATACCTGGGCAACCGATTGCTCAAGAAGCTCACATTGCGCGCGATTCAGCAGTTCGTTGGCGCAATGCTCGCGATTGTCGGCGCCGGCTTGATCGCAGGCGTGCTGTAAGCGCGGGCGCAGAGACGCGCGTTAGCGTTTCACCGCGAGTATCGACAGGTATTCCTTCCACGGGCCAACTGCTGAGTCGTACCGCTTCGCTATGACGCGCACGATTTGCGCGAGATGCGTCATGTCGTGCACAACCCACGACGCGAGCAAGTGTTCGAGCGTGACCGCGCCGAGTGCTGGATGCGTTCCGGATCGCGAAAAATCCGCGCGTGTGAGTCGCATCGCGTCGATCTCGTCGAGATTTCGTTTGCGACGCGCGTCGAACAGCGCCAGCAACTCATCGACTGATTTGTCCGCGAGCACTTCGCGAAAACGCACGCGATCGATCGGCGCAAACACGCCTGCAGCGCCTTCGGTCATGATCTGATTCGCGCGCACCAGCCAATCAGTGTCTTCGAGATCCACGAGGTGCGCGACCACATCGCGGGGACTCCATGTGTCGCCACCTTCTGTCGCATTCAGCCACGGCTCGCTGAGTTCGCCGAGCAGTGCACGCACAACGGCGGGCGTTTGCGCAATGACTTCGCGCGCTTCAGCGAGATCGAACGCGTCTGCCAACGTCGCTATGTGAGCGGAACCGGGCCGCCGTCGACGAACCATTGCATCGCATCCTGAAACAACTCGACCGACAGTGTGTGCCCACCCGCGAACTCTGTGTACACGACGTCGTATCCATTGCTGCGCATGTTCGGCACGATTCCGTCGCGCGAAAGCGTCACAGGCAAGATGGGATCGACGTTACCGTGCGTGATGAAGACCGGCGGACGTCCCGTCAACTCACGCGGAAACCAGAACCCCGGTGAGAACCCGAGCAGTTGCGTGAAGAAGTCACCGTTGGCTGCGCCGAGGGACAGCGCGTAACTCGCACCATCAGAGAATCCCCCGAGGCCAATCGCCGTTGCGTCGATGTTGCACTTGTCGAACACGACTTCCAGCGCGGAGTTGATGAACTGAACGTCGGGACCATACCGGCCATTGATGGCGAGGTCCCACGTTCCGTTTCGCGACGACGGCGCCATCGCGACAAACCCCATCGCATCGGCCGCGTCGCGTAGAGCCTGTGTTTCCCACTCATCGTCGTCCTGGCCCGCGCCGTGCAGCAACACGATCAGTGGTGCCGCGACGCCGGCGTCATACGACGACGGCACATAGAAGAAGCCGTCGCGCAAGCCTGGTTCGAGGTTGAGCGGGTACGTGCCGGGCGCGCTGACGACCGTGGGATCTGTGCGGCGCGCAGTGATACGGTGCGCCGTCGACGATGGGCCCGACGAATCGCCGCACGCCGCCGCAAGAATCGGCGGCGTATACGCGAGTGCGCGCAGGAAATCCCGGCGGTCCATGCCACGTTTTTCCACATACGGAGGATAGCGTGCGGCGCAAAAAACCGACACGCGCGAGTGGCCAAACGAGCAGTGCGCGGTATCACCGACGGCAAGGGCACGCGGACCGCACAGTTGGGTAATTCGAAAGAAGGACGCGCGGCTAACTCGAGCACATGAGGTGAGGAAGACCATGCAACGCAAGAGCCCCTTTTCACGCCTTCAGCGCGCAGTACGCCAAATGCCCGCCAGTGTTCGCAAACAACTCGTCGGACGCGGATTACTCGACGCGTATCGCGAGCGGCCGCCGTACCAACGCAACGACTACCTGAGCTGGATATCGCGTGCGAAGCGCGAGGAAACGAGACGCCGCAGAATGCAGCAGATGCTCGCCGAATTGGAGCGGGGCGACCTGTACATGCGAATGAGTTATCGGCCAAGAAAAACAGCGTGAGCGGAGGCGCGTAGACGCGCGGGCGTTACGCCGCGCCCGCGCCGAAAGTGTCGTATCCTTCCGAGACTTTTCGGGAGGAACGCGTGGCCCGCTATTGGATGATCACCAACCGCAACGTCGAGAAAAACGGATTCGGCAAAGAGCGGTCGAATAAGACCACGTACTGGACGGCGACGCAGACGCCGCTCACGCGATTCAGCAATTGGACGGAGCTGAAAGGCGGAGCGCCCGTGTTCGCGCAGCGACTCGCCGCCGTCGCGGACAAGTTCAAGCCGCTCGCAGACGAAGCTGCGCACGCGGACCAGAAACACGTCACGTTGTTTGTGCACGGCTACAACAACGATTGGTCCGATGCGGTGTCGCGCTACGAGCAGATCTGCGACACGATGTTCAGCGGACAGAAAGGGCTCGGCGAATGCGTGCTGTTTACGTGGCCGTCGAACGGACGCGCGAGTGACTACCTCGCCGATCGCGCAGACGCGCGCGAATCGGCGAACGCGCTCGCCGACGTGTTGTCGCAGCTCTATGACTGGCTGCTCACGAAACAATCAGAAGCAGCCAACGATTCGTCCAAAGCGTGCAAGGCAAAGGTCTCGCTGATCGCACACAGCATGGGCAATTATCTGCTGCAAAAAGCCGCGCAAGCTGCGTGGACGCGAAAGAACCAGCCGCTGCTGGTGAGTCTGATCAATCAGTGCCTGATGGTTGCGGCCGATGTCGACAATGATTTGTTCTCGTCCGGTGAGAGCACCGACAAATCCGACGGCGACGCACTGGCGAATCTCGTGTATCGAATTACCGCGCTGTACAGCGGGCTCGACGACGTGCTTGGCGTTTCCGCAGGCCTCAAGCACTTCGGCAAGCGCAGGCTCGGACGTTCCGGCCTCGATCCCACCTCCGCGAAGCCCGACAACGTGTGGCAAGTCGATTGTACTCCGTTCTTTGACAAGGACCCAAAGCACAGCAAGCCCATTCACTCCGGGTATTTCGAAAACCCGCGGACGCGGGAACTGATGCGTGAAGTGCTGCGCGGCACGGACCGCGGCGTACTCGAGTCGCGCGGCGTGACGCGGCCGAATTGATTTGCGCCTGCCCGGCGTTCCGACTGTGTTGGGCGACCGCGCGCCCAACCGGGAACGGACAGTGCCGGTCCGGGTTTTATTCCCACTTGTACGCGCCCGCCCCCCATTCAGCGTGCGATCCATGACCCGCACCGTTCTGCTCGCGAGCTTTCCCAACGAACCCGCCGCACTGATTGCGCGCGCGATCCTCGACGCGAACGACATTCCTTCGATCGTCACCGCCGATGGCGCGAGCGGTCTCGAACCGCAGCTGTCATACGTGCAGGGCGTGCGCTTGCTCGTCCGCGACGATGACGCGGACGACGCGCGGGAGTTGCTCGAACTCGCCGACGTTCCCGACCACGCTGTCGACTAGCACGTTGTCGTGATGCGTGTGCGCTCGCACGCCGCGGCGTTGTGTGTCGCGGTGTTGTGCATGGCTTGTGGACGAGACGGCCAACAAGCCGGTGATGCGCCGCAGTCGAGCGTGTCCGGCGTAGCGGTGCCCGCGAGTCTCACGAGGATTTCGTGGCAACCGTTTGCTGATACTATGGGCGGACGACCGTTCGACTACGGAACCGGAATTGTCGCGTTCGGTACGGGGATCGACACCGGAACGCGATCGTACCCGGCAGCCGACACGTTGTTGTTTCGGAGCGCGCCGAGCGCCGGTGCCCCCGTTGCGGCTGCGCTTCTTGTCGAGCGATCCGAGCCAGGTGCATGGTCGTACGTGATGCTCGCACCTGCGGGCGTCCGTCCGAACATGCTCGAGTACGCGTACGAAGTGTCCGGCGTACCGATCGACAGTATCGACGCATCAGGAGACTGGGTGCGCGCGCTGATTGGTATCGACGCATCGAGTACGATGTTGCGCGGGTGGGCGGACTCGCGCACCGCGGGCGTCGAGAAACTGATGTGGGCAGCGCACCTGCCACAGCAACGTCCGAATGTCCTCGACAGCGCGCGAACGATGTTGTTTGCGACGCGCGCCGATGCAGAGGCTGGACGAAATGGCATCGCCGTTCCGGCCAGGCCGTACACGATGACAGCGCTCGAGGCAGCTGGCGCTTTGATGCGCGTGCGCGTGCAGTGGCCGTTTGAAGAATGCTCCGACCCCGACTCCGCAAAGCGAAACGATCGCGAGTACTGGATTCGGTACCTCGACGCGCGGGGAAGGCCGCTCGTCTTCTACGCGTCACGGGGCTGCTGACGAAGACGGAAGGCGGGAGTCTTTTCTTCTCGTTTCCTCGTTGTCACACATTCGTTGCACGACGCTGGCGCTACCGTAACTCGCGCGCCCGATCGTCTCCGGACCCATTACGGAGGAACGTGCGTGACCCTGACTCGAAAAGTTGAACGGCGCGAATTCTTGCGCGAAGCGTTGGCCGCGACTGGCGCGGCTGCGCTCATTCCCGGCCTGCACGGCCTCAACCTCGTCGCGACCAACGGCCGAGTGAACGCGCCGCGCGGCCAGGGTGGTTATGGACCGCTGGCGCCAGTCGCGGATTTGCGCGACGGCGTGGAACGCATCGCGCTCCCCGAAGGATTTCAATACCGCACGTTCAGCGTGGCCGGCGACGTAATGGACGATGGGAACAAGGTTCCGCTCGCGCACGACGGCATGGGCGTGTTCAACATGCCCAACGGCCGATACCGTCTCGTTCGCAATCACGAAGATCGCAACGGACCGAACAACGGCAGTGCCGCGGTGGACGCGAACGCGTACGACAACCGCGCCGGTGGCGGTTGCACCACGCTCCAGATCAATCCGTTCACCCGCCAGCTCGAACGCCACTTCCTCAGTCAGAATGGCTCGATCGTGAATTGCGCGGGCGGCGTGACGCCATGGCAATCATGGATCACGTGCGAAGAAACGAACGCCGGTACGTCATCGGGTTGGGCGAAACAGCACGGCTACTGCTTCGATGTGCCGGCCGCTGCGGATTCAACCGTTCCCGCGGTTGCGATTCCGTCGATGGGACGCTTCGCACACGAAGCGATCGCCGTCGATCCGACGACGTGGATCGTGTACGAAACGGAGGACAACGGAAACAACAGCGGGTTCTATCGCTTCCTGCAAAACAATCCTGGGAAACTCGTCGACGGCGGCGTGCTGCAAATGCTCGCGGTCGTTGACGCGCCGGGGTATGACACGCGCATCAACCAGACGCGCGGTGCATCGCTACAAGTGTCGTGGGTGCCGATCGCGAATCCGAATCCGGCGGGCACGAGCTCGACCGCAGTGTTCAATCAAGGTCTCGCGCTCGGCGGCGCGCGCTTTGCGCGACTCGAAGGGTGCTGGTACGGAAACGGCGCGATCTATTTCAATGCAACGAGCGGCGGTAACGCGGGACGCGGGCAGGTGTGGGAATTCCGTCCCGATGGCGATGGCGGCACGCTCACACTGATTTTCGAGTCGCCGAGTGGCGACGTGCTCGATAGCCCCGACAACCTCGCAGTGTCGCCGAACAACGCATTGCTGATTTGCGAAGACGGCGGCGGCGATCAGTACCTCCGCGGTGTCACGCTCGACGGCGCGATTTTCGATTTCGGTCTCAATCTGCAAAACGATTTCGAATGGGCCGGCGCGACGTTCGCCGAAGCCGATCCCGAGTGGAACGACGTAAAAATCCGCGGCAAGAATCCGCCACTCGGTAGCCGCAACGATCGCATCACCTTGTTCGTGAATCGCCAGGGCGCAACGGCGGGAACGAACCCACCGTCGGCCGGCGATGAAGGACTGACGTTTGCGATCTGGGGGCCGTGGAGCGCTGGAGCGCTATAGAGGGGTGAGGGGCAGGGGGTGAGGGG
>DATELA010000022.1:0-5771 GCA_035277145.1 Gemmatimonadaceae bacterium
GAAACCGAGCACCGTGAGCGCCGCGTCCGCTGACGCGGCGCGCACATCCGCCCACACGGCCTCGAGGTACGCGTTGTTATCGGCAATGTCCGCGTCCCGCGCTTCGCGCGTCATCCAGCTCGCGACGACGGGCGCATTCGCGTTGGCACCCGGCGTGCGATAGTCGGAGTCGTAGAAACGCTGCAGCGCTTCGGGAAACACAAACGCGCGATGCGGCGCAGACGGCCAGTGCGCGGTTTGCGCGAACGAAGCGGCGAGCTGCGCGTAGCCGTGCAGCGAGATCCACACGTCGGTCGTGTTCGCGTCCAGTGCGCCGTGCACGAAATACCGCGCGGTGCGCGAAACCGTGATCGTGTGCTGCGTCAGCGGGTGCGCGTCCGCGTTGTCGTTGCTCGCCGTCACCGCACCTTACAGATGAGTCCGTTGTGCGCCTTGATAACGCCCGCGCGGCGAATGTCGAGACCGTTCTCGTGCGCATACAGACCCATTTGCCACACGTCCATCAGCTCGCGATATCCGTAGTTCAGCAAGTCCGACATCACGGTGTAAAACGCGCGCGTGCGCCACTGATTGCGCGGCGTGGTAAGTATGACCCAGCCACCCGGCTTCACGAATCGCCGGTGCAACGCGAACGCTTCGGCTTTGTGTTCGTCGGGAAAATGCTCGATCAATCCGATCGAGACGACGACGTCGAACTCCGCACCGTAGTCGAGATCGCGAATGTCTTTCACGTCGAACGTGATCGGCATTTCCTCGCGGTACCAGACGCGCGCGTGCCCCGTCGCCGCATCGACACCGAGGAAGGGATACTCCTCGGGAAACTTTCCGAATCGATCGGTTTTGCAAAACTCGTCGTAGTCGACGAGCACCACGTCTCCGCCGGGGTACTGCGCGTACAACTGCATTGCTTCGTACCCGTCAGCGGCGCCGAGGAACAGGATGCGCGGCCGTTTCACATCGAGTCCGGTGAACAGCGCGCGCTTGCCGCGAGGGTCCCAAATCGCGTCCTCGACGCGTTGCACTTTGTTCCACACGAGCAACTGCACGAGTTCGCCGATCGCTTGGCGCGCACCGTGCACGTCCATGTGACTCATCGAACGCAGCAGCTCGCTGCGCACGCGCGCCTGCGACGCCGGCACGTCGGTCATGAACAGCGTGTGGAAGTTCTGGTTGAAAAAACTCCAGCCCTGTCGCACGCTCATGCGTCCGTGGTCTTCCTCCCACATCCGCTTGCCTTCGGACCAGCGCTCGACGCTGTACGGGCGTCCCGCCTGAGACCACGCGAGACGGGACCAGTCCGTCGCGGACACGTCATCAAACTGGTCGGGCTGCGCGTCGCGCAGATCGACGACGTGCGTCGGCGTTCGTTCATAGTGGCCGATCGCGTGGCGCGCAGTGCGCCGAACCGCTGTGGCGGTCATGGCCGCAATATTGCGCCGCCGTATCGCGGGTGGCTAGCATTCGCCCACTCTCCGGGAGACCATCTGGTGTCGAACCAAGCAACGCAGGATTTGCACAACCGCGGCTGGGGCTTCGCGCTGCTGATCATTTTGCTCGCCATCGCGGCCAACGTGACCGCGTTCACGATTCATAAGAAGACGTATTTGCAGCCCAAGTCGACGGCGGCGGCGGCGGAGACAAAAGCCGCGCACTAACGGTTTTTTCTATGCAATCCCGGCGTCGTGACACGACGCCGTGGGCGCGCGTCGTGTGTATCATGCAGGCAATGCAGTCACTCGTGCGTCTTGGCGCCGCCATCGCGGTGAGCGTGGCCGTCGCGCAACGCAGCGGAGCGCAGCCACCACCCGATTCCAATACGCGCGCCGCGATACAGCGCGGAACGCTCGACACCGTGCGCCCTGCGCCAAAGCGCTATCCGTTCTGGCCCGATTCCGTGCCCGGCCCGCCCGCGCGTCCCGGCGCGATTCTCCCCGGAAAGCGCATCATCGCGTACTACGGCAATCCGCTTTCGACGCGAATGGGAATTCTCGGGCAGATCGCGCCGGCGCAAATGCTCGCGCGCCTCGAATCCGTAGCGGCGGAATGGGCCAAAGCTGACACGAGTGTGGGCGTACAACCGGCGCTCGAGCTGATCGCGGCGGTCGCGCAATTGAATCCTCAGCGCGACGGCTCATATCGCTTGCGCATGGCCGAGTCGATGATCGAAGAGGTGTACAAGTGGGCGCATGACCGCGGCTGGATTCTCATCCTCGACATCCAGGTGGGGCGCAGCGACGTTGCATCGGAAATCGAACCGCTGCGAAAGTTTCTCGTGCGTCCCGACGTACACCTCGCGATCGATCCCGAGTTCGACATGAAACCGCACCAGTTTCCTGGAAAACAGGTCGGAACAACGGACGCGAGCGACATCAATTACGCGATCGCGGTACTCGGCAACATGGTGAACGTGCATTCACTGCCGCCGAAGATTCTTGTCGTGCACCGATACACGAAAAACATGGTGACGCGCGCAAATCAGATTGCGCTGGATCCGCGTGTGCAGGTGATCATGCACATGGACGGGTGGGGACCGCCGTCCAATAAACTGAGCACGCATCGGAACTACATCGAGCGAGAGCCTGTGCAGTGGGTGGGCTTCAAGTTGTTTTACAAGAACGACAAGCCGATGATGAGCATTACGGATGTGCTCAAAGTGAGACCGATTCCGTTGTTCATTACGTACCAGTAGCGCACGCGACATGTCGTTTGCGGCGGCGGCGCTCGCCCTGCTTGTTGGAGCGACACTCGGCCTGTTCGGCGGCGGCGGCGCAGTGCTCACGCTACCCGTGTTCGTCTACGTGCTCGGCGTACCGGTGAAAAGCGCGGTCCCCATGAGCCTGTTCGTGATCGGCACCGCGAGCATTGTTGGCGCCGCGGAACGATGGCGCCGCACGCGATTCGACCCGCGGCGTGCGGCGTGGCTCGGAGCGGCCGCAATGGTCGGCGCGTTCTTCGGCGCACAAATCGGAATCGCGCTACCGGTGCGTGCGCAGATGTCGATCTTCGCGGTCGTCGTGATTGTAGCAGCAAGCCGCATGCTGTACCGCGCGACGAAGGAAAACCACACACCGCACTCGCTCCCGTGGGGACTCGACTACGTGGTGTTCGCGTTGATCGGTGTGCTCACAAGCGTGATCGGTGTTGGCGGCGGGTTTCTTTTCGTGCCGGCGCTCGTGACCGTACTCGGCATTCCAATGGCCGAGGCAACCGGAATCTCGATGATGGTAATCGCCATGAATTCGGCCGCCGCGCTGCTCGGGTACCAGGGCCACGTCGACATTCAGTGGGGGCTGGTGCTTTCGTTCACCGCGGTGGTCATCGTCGCAACGCTGATTGCCGGGCGTATCGCAACGCGCATACGCGTGCCAACATTGATGCGCGGGTTCGCGGTAATGCTCATCGGCGTCGGTGCGCTCGTCCTCTTCGAAAACCTCCGATAACGTGTTCTTCTCGCGCATTTACGACGGCAAACTCGCGCAGGCGAGCTACCTCATCGGCTGTCAGACAACGGGCGACGCGCTGATTATCGACCCGAATCGCGACATCGCGCAGTATCTGCGCGCCGCCGCCGCGGAACGGTTGCGCATCACGCATGTGACAGAAACGCACATTCACGCGGACTTCATGTCCGGTGCGCGCGAACTCGCCGAAAAAACGGGTGCAAAACTGTTGCTCAGCAGCGAGGGTGGACCCGATTGGCAGTATGCGTTTGCGAAGTCGAGCAACGCGACCATGCTCCGCAACGGCGATTCGTTCATGCTGGGACGCGTGCGGTTCGACGTGATGCACACGCCGGGTCACACACCCGAACACCTCATGTTCGTGCTCACCGATTTGCCGTCAGGTCCACATCCGGTGATTGCGTTCACGGGCGATTTCGTGTTCGTCGGCGACGTTGGGCGCCCCGATCTCCTCGAGAAAGCGGCGAAGGTGGCGAACACGATGGAAGCCGGCGCGCGCGATCTGTGGCGATCGATCGAACGCTTTCGTGCATTGGCCGACCACGTTCAGGTGTGGCCGGGCCACGGTGCGGGCTCGGCGTGCGGAAAAGCATTGGGCGCGGTGCCATCGAGTACGGTCGGCTACGAGAAGCTCGTGAATTGGGGAGTCTCCGCACCGAGCGAAGACGTCTTCGTTCGCGGCGTGCTCGAAGGCCAGCCTGAACCACCGGCGTACTTCGCGCGCATGAAGCGCCTCAATCGCGATGGTCCGCCGGCGATCGGTGAGTTGCCTGCGCCGCACGCGATGTCTGCGGATGACTTTGCGCGCCATCGCAACGACGGCACAGTGTTCGTCGATCTGCGCAAGGCAAAGGATTTTGCGCGTGCGCACGTTCCCGGGAGCATCAACGTTCCACTCACGCGAAGCTTTACGACGTACGCCGGGTCAGTGGTTCCGTACGATCAGCCGATCGCGTTCATCGCGCAAGACGACGCGGGAGTCGGTGTCGCTGAAGCCGCCCGCGATCTCGCGCTGATTGGGTTTGCGCCATCGGGCGCGTTTGCACCACCGTCAATCGTCGCACGCGCAACCGACCTTGCGAGTGCACCCGCGCTGGAGCCCGCCGCAGTCGTCGCGCGTTTGAACGCGAAGGTGCAGTTGGTCGATGTGCGCAACAGCGCCGAGCGCGCCGAGGCGCACATTCCTGGATCCCAGCACATCCCGTTTCCTGACGTTATTGCGCGCGCCGCTGAATTTCCGCGCAATGAACCCGTCCTCGTGCATTGCCAAACGGGTGCGCGTTCAGCGGTGGCGGTGAGCGCGCTACGCCGCGCGGGAGTCGATGCGATCGACGCAGGCGGAATTGTGCAGCTCGCACGAGCCGGGCTACGGACGGCGAGCTAAGGGCAAAGGGAAAGGGAAAGTCAGAAGCCCAAGGAACGCGTCGCAGTCCTTGGGCTTCTGACTTTCCCTGCCCCTTTGCCCTTCGTTTACCGCGTGATTTGCACGCCGGCAGTCAGAATTCTGTCGGACTTCTCGAACGTCGGCTGCGGGAGATTGTCGTAGCGAACCACGTACGACAGCTTGAGTCCAATCTTCGCCGAGATCGGCGCGACCAGCGACGTTTCGCTGTTGATGCGCCAGTCTTCGCTCGTCTCGAGATTCGGGAGCGCTTCGACAGTTTGCTGGAAGTACGCGCCCGCGCCGATCGGCCGTTTGTACCACACTCCAGCGCGCGCGGAAATAAAGTCGTCTTCGGTGTCGTCCACACCCACTTGCTGCGTCGCAACGGCGCCGGCATCGATGCGCAGGGAATCCGCGCGCGCCGTGGCACCGCGCCACACGAGGCCGAGCGATTGCTCTGTGCGCCGGTCGATGCCGGAGAACTTGTTGCGCTCGTACGTCGCACCCGCGGTGAGTCCGATGCCGGGCACAAATCCAACGAATGAATAGTCCGCCGATACGCCGGCGTTGAACGAATTCGCGGTCACCGAATCACCTGTTTGACCGTAGACCGATCGCAGGAACTGCGCGAACGACCAGCGATCGTTCGGCTTCCACGATGCTTTTTGTCCGAGCGAGAACGTGCTCACCTCGGTATTGCCCGACGACTGCACAAACCCGAGATCGACGACGATGCCAACGCGCGATGGCGCGGCTGCCTGAGCGTGAATGGTGGGGGAAACGAGCGCGAGGGCGCCCGCAATGGTGCCGGCGACGGCGATAACGCGATACGCGTGCATGTGAAACCTGTGGATAGAAGTGCGATGTGTTGTGAGCCTGCGCCGCTGAACCTCGTTGAGTTCCGGGCACAAAACAAGAAGGCGGGC
>DATELA010000023.1:0-21817 GCA_035277145.1 Gemmatimonadaceae bacterium
CGCCATCGTGCGTTTGAGCGGCGCTGGTGCGTTCGACATCGCCGCGCAATGCGTCACACCGTGGCCGCTCGCACCGCGCGCGGCAACGCTCGTGACCGTGCGCAATCCACACACACGCATCGCCGCGGATCGCGCGCTCGCCACCACCTTCCCGGCACCACGTTCTTTCACGGGCGAGCACGTCGTCGAGATCTCGACGCATGGTGGCGCGGTCGCGCCGGCGCTCGTCGTCGCTGCGTTCGTCGCCGCTGGCGCGCGCCCCGCGCTCGCGGGTGAGTTCACTCGCCGCGCGCTGCTGCATGGCAAACTCGATCTGATTCAAGCGGAAGCGCTCGGCGATTTGATCGACGCACCCTCGCAATTCGCGCACGCGGCCGCGCTAACGCAGCTCAGCGGCGCGCTCACGACGCGCGTGACCGCGCTGCGCGAGTCGATTCTCGAACTCGAAGCGCTCTTAGCCTACGACATCGACTTTCCCGACGAAGACGACGGGCCAATCGCGCCGGCACGCATTGCAACGGCAGCAACCGCCGCGCGCGATGACATTGCATTGCTGCTCGAGACGCTGCCCGCCGCGCGCATTGGGCGTGAAGGCGCAGTTGTTGTGCTCGCCGGCGTGCCGAACGCCGGCAAATCGTCGCTCTTCAACGCGCTGATCGGCGAAGCGCGCGCGATTGTAACCGAGCATGCCGGCACGACGCGCGATGCGATCGATGCGCTGATCGAGGCCGATCCATATCCGCTGCGGCTGGTCGACACCGCCGGCCTTCGACGCGCGAGCGATCCGGTCGAGCGGCTTGGTGTGGAGGTGAGCGAACGGTGGCTGGCACGAGCCGACATCGCGCTCGCGTGCGGCACGACTTCGAGTGACCGCGAAACAGCCGCAGCCGCCAGTCGTGAGCGATCGGCCGCGACGGTGCTGCGCGTTCGCACAATGGCTGACGTGAACGGCGGCGACGCCGACAACGCCGATGCGTCGGTGAGTGCGGTTTCCGGCGCCGGACTCACGGACCTTCGCCAGGCGATCGCGCGCGCGCTCGAAACGCGATACCCACGCCCGCGCACCGACGTCCCGCTGATCACGCGGACGCGACACGCGGCATCGCTCGAAACGGCGCGCACCGAACTCACGGCTTTTCTCGACGCGTGGCAGCATGGTGCAGTGCCAGCAACCATTGCCGCAGTCCACGTGCGCACCGCCGTGAACGCGCTGGACGCACTCATTGGTGCTGTGAGCACCGACGACGTGCTCGCGCGCGTTTTCGAGCGCTTTTGTGTGGGGAAGTAGACGCGCGGTTACGCGATCTGTGCGGCACCCGCGATAGTGCCGACGACCTCTTCAGCGGGTGCCCGCACCGCCCACGCGGCGCCATTTCGCACGATCGCAGGTTCAACCATGCGTGCGCCGAGGAAGTAGCCAGAGCGCTCGGGTAAGGTGATGCGGTCGAACGTGCGCGCAGCCGCGCTCATTCCGCCCGACAGGAACCTGAGGCGGAGACCGAGCCCTGCGTCATCGAAACTGGGCAACGCTGCGCGTGCGATCGCGCTCTCCAGCTCGCGCACGCGCGCGAACTCGCGACGCCCGTACCCGAAGTATTCCCACGCGGCATGCCCGGGACTGACGAGCCGCGAGGCCTGCACGGCGAGACCTTCGTTCACGAGCAACTCGCGAAGCGTTGCCACGCGCCCCGTTTCCCAATACGAGTACCAACCGCCGGCGCCTTCGATGTGACGCTTCATTTCGCTGTGACTGCCCGGCGACACGTAACGGACTGTGTGCGTGATCTCGTGCGCGAGCCACATCCCGATCAACTCCGGATCGAGCCCAAGGCTGTGCGTCTCGGCGTTCTGGACGCCGGTGAAATGTTCGAGACAAGCAAACGCGACGCCTCGCCCTCCGACGACGAGTTCTCCCGCGTTTGCCGCGCCCACACCCACCATGAGCACGACGTCCACATCCGCGTCGCTTGCGAGCAGTTCGCGTGTGCGCTCTTCGGCGTTTCGAGCGATCGAGACGACATCGGCGCGCGCGAGCATGTCCCGCAAATCGTCGCGGTTCGCGAACACGGTTGAGCGTACGATTTCCCGGAAGTGCGGACCCTCGGGCTCGACGACGTAGTTGTGCCAGTAGGCGCGAAGAAGACGCTCGTTGGCGCAAAAGTACTCGTCGTAGGCCGCGATCGGGTCAGCTGAACCGACAACCGCGAGGAAGTCCGGGACGAGATTGATGAGCATCCGGGCGCGGAGGCGAGGCGAACAGAGCAAGCCCGCAAATTGCGGCCGGGCGGAATGATAGCGCGGCTCGTGAAAGCGAACAAGAGTGGCGTGGCGCCGCATCGAGCGCGCAGTAGTTTGTCGCCGATGAAAGAGTATCAGGCCGTGACGCTGCGCCTCACGCGACACACGCGCGACGACGAGGACGCACTGACGGATCTGCTGAATGAGCGCAGTCGCGGCGGATGGGCGCCGACAATGATGACGCAGGATGGTCCGCGTCTCACGATTGTTTTCGAGCGCGATACAGAGTCCGAGAGCTGACGGTGGAAGTCGAGTTCGCCGGCGCCGCGCGCGAGGTGACCGGATCGTGCCACATCGTGCGCGCCAACGGCGCCACGGTGGCACTCGACTGCGGACTTTTTCAGGGGCGCCGCGCTGACGCGCGCGCCAAGAACGAAGCGCCACCGATCGCCGATCTCGAAGAACTCGACGCAGTCGTCCTTTCGCACGCGCACATCGATCACGCGGGGCGGCTGCCGATGCTCGTTGCGCAGGGGTTTCGCGGGTCGATCTACACGACGCCAGCAACGCGCGATTTGTGCGCGATCATGCTTGCGGATTCGGCGCGCATCCAGGAGAAGGACGCGAAGCATCTGGCCAAGCGCGGCCAGCCGCACGCCGCCCCGCTGTACGGCGAACGCGAAGTCGTGCAAACGATCGCACAGATGATTTGCGTTCCGTACGGGCGCCCGATGCAAATCGCCAAAGGGATGGGAGTGACGTTTCATGATGCGGGCCACATACTCGGCTCCGCGTCGGTGTCGCTCGACGTACGCGAGGGTGAGGCGCCGGGACGCGAGCGACGGCTGGTGTTTTCCGGCGACGTCGGCCGGTCGGGTCTCGCGATCATTCGTGATCCAGAGCCACCGACCGGCGCCGACGTTGTGATCATGGAATCGACGTACGGGAACCGCGATCACACGTCGATAGACGGTGCGCGCGGCGAACTCGCACGTGTTGTGCGTGAGACAGCTGCGCGCGGTGGCCGTGTGCTCGTGCCGGCGTTTGCAGTCGGGCGGACGCAAGAGCTGATCTATGACCTGCGTGCGCTCGTACAGAGTGGTGACATCCCGCGTCTGCCGGTGTACATCGACAGTCCGCTCGCGATCAACGCGACGACCGTCTTTGAAATGCACCCGGATGCGTACGACCGCTCCGAACCCGGTGTTCGTGAGATGGAAGAATTGTTTCGGGATCAGTTGGTGCATTACGTACGCGACGCGACGGAGTCAAAGCGGCTCAACACGGCCGTCGGTCCGATGATCATCATTGCCGCGTCGGGCATGGCCGAATCGGGGCGCATCCTTCATCATCTCCTCCACGGCGCGTCTGACCCTCGCAACACGATCCTGATCGCGGGGTTCCAGGCCGAGCATACGCTCGGACGACGAATCGTCGAGCGCCGGCCAATGCTCCGTATTCTTGGCGACGACGTTCCGCTCCGTGCGCGCGTGGAAATCCTCAACGGCTACAGTGCGCACGCGGATCGTACTGAGTTGCGCGCGTGGCTCGACGCGGTGCGGCGCACCTCGCCCAATCTCGGTCCGGTGTGGCTGGTACACGGAGAACCGCCCGCACAAGACGCGCTGGTTGAATCGTTGCGCAGCGCTGGATACGCGGCGGATGCGCCGGCGCCGCGCGAGCGACGTTCGGTGTGATGAGCGTGTCGTCAATTCGCGCAGCGCGCGCAGCGGCGACGACGCTTCGATTGCTCGACGCGGTCGCTGAAATTCTCCGTGCTGAGGGGCCCGCCGCAGTCAGCGTGCAACGCGTTGCGACGGTGGCTGGGACGAGCAAGGGGCTGGTGCATTACCATTTCGCGGACAAGGACGCGCTGCTCGTCGCGTGCGCGGAGCGCTTGTGCGCGCAGCTCGTCGACGCAGAAGAGTCGTCGTTACGCAGCACGACTGCCGACACCGCGCTCGATGATCTGTGGTCGTCGATCGTTGAACCGCGCATAGCGGGTGCGCGCGGAGCGCTGCTCGCGCTCGCAGCGGGCCCGTCGGCTGCGACGCGCGATGCACTAGCCAGCGCAGCGACGCGCCGGCGTTCCGCAGCGTGCACCACGATCGAGCGGCTCGCAGGTCTGATTGGGATTGCGCCGGGAATTCCGCACACGACGCTCGCGCTTACGTACCTGGCGTTCGCCGACGGACTGGCACTGGACCACGCGCTGCACCCGTCCACGCTGCACCGCCAGGCGTTCGACGCGTTCTGGCTTGCGGTGCTCTCACTGGGCTGAGCGTGCCGGCCATCGCGTCGCGCGCGAAGCGCGCGTTTTCGTGGCTTGCGGCGATGTTGCTGGCGTGGTGGCTGCTGTGCATCGCTGCGGTGACCGTCGCGGGACGCATGGACGCGCGCCGAAAAGCGGACGCGATCATCGTGCTCGGGGCCGCGCAGTACGACGGGCGTCCGTCGCCGGTGTTGCGCGCGCGTCTCGAGCATGCAGTGGAACTGTGGCGCGCGAAACTCGCTCCACTCGTACTCGTCACCGGCGGCGTCGGCCGCGGCGATACGACGAGCGAAGCGGAGGTTGGCCGCCGCTACCTGCGGTCACAAGGAATCCCCGACAGCGCGATCGTTGTGGAACGCGTTGGCCGAACCAGCGGCCAGTCGGTATACGCGGCCGGCGTAATTCTGCGACAACGCGGGAAGAAGTCAGCGATCATGGTCAGCGATCCGTTTCATGCACTGCGGCTCCGGATTCTCGCGGCGCGCCACGGGCTGGATGCTGTGACTTCGCCCACACGCACGAGTCCGATCGCGCGGAACGCGCCGCGCGAATGGCGGTACGTCCTGGCGGAGGCCGCAAAACTGCCGATCGCGGCGGTTTTTCCGTATCGGTAGGTCATGCAACTGCTGGCGCGACAGCGTGCGTCAGGTCATCATCCGCCAGGACGCGTGTACGGGGGGAGGAGCAGCGATGCAGCGAACAATTCGAGGGCTGGCGATCGCCGGACTGACCGCACTGGTCGCGTGCGGAAAGGATGGCGGACCGCTTCCGCCGCCGACCGAGCAAAGTGTCGTCGGGGAATACGAGTTGAGGAATGTGAACGGCGTGCTTCCCTACCTGCTCGGTGGGAATGAGACGCAGGCCGTGTTCATTGTTTCCGGAAGTTTCGACATTCGCGCGGACAAGAGCTTCACCGACCTGCTGACGACGCGCATCAATTACGCGAGCGGGGCGCCGTCGAGCTTCCAGACGGATTCGAGGTCTGGGACCTACAACTTCCTCGGGCGCAATCTCGAGCTGATCTACGTTCTTCCCGACACCACGGTCTACGACACCGTCGCGATCACGTGGAATTCGCTCCACCAGGGCAACGGGGATCTGGTCCGGACTTACCGTAAGTAGTCGCGAGCGGCGCTGTGCACGTTCCAGTTGACAGCTACAGTCTCGACAACGGACTCCGGGTCACCCTTTCAGAAGACCACACCGCGCCGATCGTCGCGGTGAACCTGTGGTATCACGTCGGCTCTGCGAATGAGCGCGAGGGACGCACCGGCTTCGCGCATTTGTTCGAGCACATGTTGTTCCAGGGTTCGGAGCACGTGGGCGTCAACCAGCACTTCGAGTTGGTGCAGCGCGCCGGCGGCACGCTCAATGGGTCGACGTGGCTCGACCGCACGAACTACTTCGAAACCGTTCCGTCGCACCATCTCGAGCTCGCGCTGTGGCTCGAGGCCGATCGCATGGGACACCTGCTCCCCGCGATGACTCAATCAAAGCTCGACACGCAGCGCGACGTCGTAAAAAACGAGCGCCGATGGTCTGTCGACAATCGACCGTACGGCACGTGCTGGGAGCGTTTGCAGGCGCTGGTTTTTCCGCGCACGCACCCGTTCCACCACTCGCTGATCGGATCGATGGAAGATCTCGACGCCGCGTCACTGGACGACATCGCTGCATTTTTTCGCACGTACTACACGCCCGACAATGCGGTGCTGACGATTGCCGGCGCTTTTGATCCGCAAGACGCACGCGCAATGGTGTCGCGCCAGTTTGGTGCGATTCCGCGCGGCGCAGGAAAGCCGCCGCTCGCGTCTGTGGATCTCACGCCGACTTTCGGTGAGTGGAAGCGCGAAGTCGTGCCGGACAACGTTCCACTGCCGCGGCTCTTTCTCGCCATTCGTATCCCGCCGCTCGGCAGTGACGGGTGGTATGCGGCCAGTGTATGTGGCGCCGTGCTCGGCCTGAAGAAAGGCAGTCGCTTGTACCGCGCGCTCGTCCGTGAGCGCGAGTGCGCGTCGGACGTGACCGCGATGACGTTCGATCTCACAAAGGGCAACGACTTGCTCGTGATCGACGTGACTGCGCGAGACGGTGTGGACGCGGAGACGCTCGAGCGCGAAGTCATCCGCGAAATCGACGCGCTCATCACCGACGGCGTGACGCAGGGCGATGTGACACGCGCGCTCGCGCTCATTGAAACCGACGCGGTGGTAGCGATGCAGGCGGCTCAAGAGCGCGCTGACCGGCTCTCGATGTTCGCGACGTACTTTGGCGACGCGGCGCGACTCAACGGCGAAGCGAGCCGCTATCGCGCGGTGCGAGCGGCCGACGTGACCGCGTTCGCGCGCGCGTCGCTCGGTCCGGCGAACCGCGCGTCGCTGGTGTTCGTTCCACGCGACGGAACCGCATGACGGCGATTGCGAGTATTGCGCCCGCCCCGGGAAAAACGAGGGCGTATCACTTTCCGCGGTGCGCGCGAGCGACGCTACCGTCGGGCGCGAAGGCCGTCGTCGCGCCGATGAACAAGTTGCCGCTCGTCACTGTTACGCTCGTGTTCCACCGCGCGGGCGCAGATGCGGATCCCGTGGATCGCGACGGATTGGCGACGCTGACAGCGGCGATGGTGCTCGAAGGGACTCAGGCGTGCGACGGATCGGCGCTCACCGAGCGATTCGAAAGCCTCGGGTCGGTGCTCACGATAGAAGCCGAGTGGGACGCGACGCTGGTCAGCTTCACCGTGCAACCCGAGCGGCTGGATGCTGCTGTGTCGCTGGTGACGGATGTGCTCGGTGCGCCGGCGTTTCCAGCGCGCGCCCTTGATCGCTTGCGAGCGGAGCTTCGCGCTGAACGGATGCAACTGATGGCGGAGCCGCGCACACTGGCTGACGCCGCGTTTGCGTGGCAGTGCTACGGATCGCAGTCGCGGTACCGGCGTCCGCTTGCGGGCACGGCAGCCAGCGTCGCCGCAATCACGCTCGACGACGTCGAAGGTTTCTGGCGCACACGCTACGCCGCAGCGGCCGCGACGATCGTCGTTGCGGGTGACGTGACTGAGTCGCGCGGAATGGATATCGCTGCGCGACTGGGTGCACCGCGGGCGGCAGCCGCGAGTCCACCGACATCGCTCGACACATCACCGCGCGAGGGCCGCGGCATTTCGGTCGTCGCGCGTCCCGGCGCGGCGCAGGCGGAAGTGCGCATTGGACATATCGGCGTACCCCGCGGGCATCCCGAGTATTTCCCGCTGACCGTCATGAACGCGATACTCGGCGGCCTGTTCTCGTCGCGCGTGAACCTCAACCTGCGCGAGAAGCACGGGTACACCTACGGCGCGTTCTCGAGCTTTGATTGGCGTACAGCCGCAGGGCCGTGGATTGTGAGCACCGCGGTAAAAACAGACGTCACCGCAGCCGCGGCAAAAGAAGTGCTGGCGGAGATCGACCGCATTCGAACCGACGAAGTCGATTTCGACGAACTCGCTCTCGCGACGCAGTACCTCGCCGGAGTTTTTCCGTTGCGGTTTGAAACGACGCTCGCCGTGGCCGGTGCGTTCGCAGCGCAAGCCATGTATGGGCTTCCGGCGGACTACTTCGATACGTATCGCGATCGTGTCGCGGGAGTTACGCCCGCGCAAGTGCGCACCGTCGCGCGAGAGCATTTGCATCCGGAGCAGCTCGCCGTGGTGGTGGTCGGCGACCCGAATGAGCTGCGCGCACAATCGTCGAACATTGGAACCGGTGGCACAACCGAGTGGTCGCCTGACGACGTGGAGCGTGCGCTGTGACCACGCACGATGGTCCGCGCAGCCCAGGCCGGATCGATAGTCGCCGCGTCTATACCGGTCGCGTGATTTCGATGGATGTCGACACGGTCGCGTACCCGGATGGTTCGACGGGTGAGCTCGAGATGGTGCGCCATCCCGGCGCGAGCGCAATTGTCCCGTTCCTGACTGATCCACGCGGCGATGATCCGCAGGTGCTGCTGCTGCGTCAGTACCGGTACGCGGCTGAGAATCACCTGTTTGAAATCCCGGCAGGGCGACTGGAGCCAGGTGAGGCGCCGGAGCAGTGTGCCGTGCGCGAATTGCGCGAGGAAACAGGCTGCACCGCTGAGCGAATCGAGCGGTTGTTCACGATGTTCACGACCCCGGGATTCACCGACGAACGCATCCATCTGTTCATGGCCGTGGGACTGACGCGCGGGGCCGCGGTTCCCGAGCACGACGAGTTCATCGAAGTAGTGACACGCCCGCTGTCGGAGTGCCTCGCGATGATCGAGCGGGGGGAAATTCAGGACGCAAAAACCGCCCTCGCGCTGCTGTATTCCGCGGGGTTCAAAGCCGCGCGGTAGCCGGCTCGCCGACCCCATCGGGGGTGCGTGCACCGAGGCGGTGCAGGGGGTGTCCGAGGGAGTGGACACTGGAGACGCTGCACGCGGACAGTGCGACGCGCCACAAATCTTATAAACTGTTGTATCAGTTACGGTTACGCGTCAGCGTACGGCTCGCTGCGCGCGGCACGGCTTGTGCTTTTTCGAGTGTTCCGTGGGGAGTCGCGGGTTCGGCGTCGTTGCTGACCGGACCGTGCTCCCAACAGGACTCTGGGAGGGAGCTATGGCAAACCGTGCGTTGCGAACGGCCGTTCAAATCGGCCCGGTTACCCGCGAACACCTTCGTCCACTGGACGATGCCGAGTTAGTTGCGGCGTTCCTGCGGGGTACTGAGCGAGCGTTTGATGTGCTTGTCGAGCGGTATCAGGCTCGGCTGTTGAACTTCATCTACCGCACTGTCGGCGATCGCGAGCGCGCGGAAGACCTGGTGCAAGAAGTCTTTGTGCGAGTCTACCGTCACCTCAGTCGCTTCGACCGCTCGAAGAAGTTTTCGACGTGGATTTATACGATCGCGTCGAACCTGGCCAAGAACGAGCTGCGCAATCGCTCGCGGAACCCGTTGGTGTTCTTCCAATCGCTCGCCAAAGGCTTGAGCGGTGAAGAGGAGCGACCAATCGAGTTCGAAGACACGCGAACGCGGCCCGACGACCTCTTCCGCAAGCGGCATCTTCGCGAAGTGGTGGAGACGTCAGTCGCCCGACTCCCGGCTCATCATCGTGAAGTCTTTGTTCTCCGCGAACTGGAAGGGAAGTCATACGAGGAGATCGCCGAGATTACTCGGTGCAATCTCGGTACGGTCAAATCGCGCCTGAACAGAGCGCGCACAGCGTTCGCGGCGCTGGTTGCGCCGGTCATGGATTAGGTCCTTCCGACCGTCAGGCCGCCTTCCGTCGCGGCGCACGGGGCTCCGTCACCACGGAGCCCCGTCGTTTTTCCTTCCGGGAACCGCCGGAGGCGGGTCTGGGTACGCATGGGTGACCCGGCCCTCAGGTTGGCGGAAGTATGGACTGCAAGCGATTCCGAGAAGAGCATGCGTGCTACGTCGACGACACCCTTCCGGGTGCGGAGATGGAGCGCATGTCAGCGCACCGGGCCCGGTGTGCGCCGTGTTCGGCGCACGATACAAGGGTTCGGCGTGCGCTCATGATCGCGCGCAGTACACCGCTGGTGCAGCCGTCAGCCGACTTCCGTCGGCGGCTCGTGGCGCGCATCGATGAAGAACGCGCGCTGCCGCGCACGCGAGCGCGCGCACCTCGAGATCCCGAGCGCGTATTCTCAGCGGTGCTCGCCGCTGCGGCGGCCGCTGTTCTGCTGTTCGCCAACGGTGCGGGGATCATTGCGGCTCGTCCCGCGGCAGCGGCACCCGAGTTTGTGCCGGCACCCGTTGCTGCGCGTCCCGCCGCGGTCGCTGGTGGGCAGCGCGAGCCTGTTGATGCGCACACGATGTACGCGACCGCATCCTGGAACTTGCCCGTGTACTCGGCGGTGCTCGTTGCGCAGCGTGCGACGGAGTATTTCGCTGAAGCGCACGCCCGCGCAGTGAGCGTCGCGACCATCGCGAATCCGTCGCACTAATTGCGCGGCGGGTTAATCCCGCCGGACTATATTCTGCCACCATGAGCGTGGCGGCCCAGCGCGCCCTGCGAAGCGCGATCGATCACAAGACGTTCGACCTCGTGTACTACCTGCACGGGGACGACGACTTTCGCAAAGACGAAGCCGTCACGCAGCTCGTTTCCGCAGCAGCGGACGCGGCGACGCGCGACTTCAACGTGGACGTATTCCGCGGCGGCGACGCCGATGCAGCGCAGGTTGCGACCGCGGTACGCGCGTTACCGATGCTCGCCGAGCGTCGCGTCGTTGTGATTCGCGACGTCGACGCGCTGAACAAAGCGGCGCGCGCTGAAGTCAACCGCTACGTGACGTCACCTGCGCGCGAGACGCTGCTCGTGCTGACCTCCGTCGCAGGCGCCAAGTGCGATGCCGAGCTCGCTCGGGCTGCGACGGCTGTGCCGTTCGAGCCGCTCGATGCGGACAAGGTTGCGCCGTGGCTCACGCAGCGCGCGCGCACTGCAGGAGCGGAGCTGAGCGCTGAAGCCGCGGCGCTCCTCGCCGAAGCCGTGGGCTCGGACCTGGCGCACGCGACGGGTGAACTCGACAAGCTCGCGTCGTTCGCGAACGGGCGCGCGATTGACGTGGCCGACGTGGAAGCGATTGTCGGCATGCGACGCGGGGAAACCGCCGGTGATCTGCTCGACGCCGTTGCGGCGCGGGACGCGTCGCGCGCAATTCCGCTCGTGGAACTCGTGCTCGCACAGCCGAAGAGTGGCGCGGTGCCACTCGTGATGTGGCTGACCGCGCAGGCGCTCGGCATGGCGTGGGGGCGCGCCGCGTACGATCGTGGCCTTCCTGCGAGCCGGCTCGAGGCAGAATTCTTCAAGCTGCTCAAGTCTGGAAGTGCGTGGCCGGGGCGTCCGTGGGGCGAGGCGGTGAAGTGCTGGGCGCGGAACCTCTCCAAGTGGAGCGGCGCCGACTTGGATCGCGCCATTGCGTTGCTGCTTGCGACAGATCTCGCGCTGAAAGACACGCGCGTTTCACCGGAAGAATCCGTGATCGCGTCGCTGGTGCTGTCGCTCTGTACTCCAACCCGGCGTCGCGTCGCCGCATGATGATACGTCCGCAGTGCGTGCGCATCGCAGCGTTCACGCTATTGCTCGCGTCGCCGAACGCCGGCGCCCAGGATTCGACCGCGACGCGAGTCGATTCGGTGCTGAAGCGAGCGCAGCAGCTCGCGACCACCGGCGAAACTGGTGCGGCGCGTGCGCTTGCGGACACGCTCGTACGCATGACGGCGGAAGGCTCGGACGCGCGTGCAGAGGCGTTGTTCCTGCGCGCGTCGCTCGCCGGTGATGTCGCAGCGGCGGAGACGGACTATCGGATGATCATGGTCGAGTACCGCCTGTCGCCGCGCGCAGCCGATGCAACGCTGCGCCTTGGCCAGGCTGAGTACGCGCGCGGTGATCGCGCGGCCGCGCGACGACACCTCGAGCGGCTCTTGCTCGAGCATCCGGGCACACCTGCGGCCGCCGATGCGTGGTATTGGCTGGGTCGCGCGCGCGCGGATGACGGGGACGTAGCCGGAGGTTGCGCGGCGCTCGACACGGCGCGTGTACTGCTGCCACCCGACGACGTCGAGCGGCGCAATCGTGTGACGTTCGCTGCGCAGCGTTGTCGCAATCTTGGACCGCCGCCGGCCACGACGCCAACGACGCAGCAAGCACCGGTGCAGCCGCCGTCAACGCAACCACAGCGCGGCACCACCGCGGCGAGCGCGCCGCGCTGGTCCGCGCAGGTCGCCGCGTACCGCACGCGCCGCGAGGCGGAGAACCGCGTGAACGCGCTCAAGACGCGCGGGTATGAGGCGCGCGTGGATTCACTCGCGCTGTTCCATGTGCGCGTTGGTGCGTTCGAAAAGAAAGCCGATGCAGACGCACTGGTGGCACGGCTGAAATCGCAGCGAATCGATGCGTTCGTTGTCGAGGCGATCCGGCGTGCGCCATGAAGATGAAACGCCCCTGATGCAGCAGTACCGGGAGATCAAGACGCGACACCACAACGCGATCTTGTTTTTCCGAATGGGCGACTTCTACGAAATGTTTTATGACGACGCGGAGACGGCGTCGCGCGTACTCGGTCTCACGCTGACTTCACGCAACAACGGCGGGGCGGCGAGCGTACCGCTCGCCGGTGTTCCGGTGCGCGCGGTCACGGAATACCTGCGGCGTTTCGTCGAGCGTGGATTTCGCGTGGCGATCTGCGAACAAGTTGAAGATCCGAAAGTCGCCAAGGGGATTGTTCGTCGAGAGGTGATCGAAACAATCACGCCGGGCGCGGTGTTTGCGGACGATTTGCTCGACCGCGCGCGTGAGAATTTTCTCGGCGCGGTTGCGCGCGACGGTGATGCAGTCGGTATTGCCGCCGCTGATCTGTCGACGGGTGCGTTTCGCGTTGTTGCCACTACCGTCGCGGATGCCCCCGCTGCGCTTTCGCGTCTCGCGCCGCGCGAATTGCTGGTTGCCGGTGACGGCCCGAGTGCGCAGGCTGTCGCAGGGCTCGACACCGCGCCGATGTTGACGACGCGCGCGGGATGGGAGTTCGATCCGGCGCTCGCGCGCGATGCGTTGTGCGCGCAATTCAGCATTGCTGGCATCGACGGTCTCGGATTCTCTGCGAGCGACGGCGCTGCGCTCGGCGCGGCAGGTGCGCTGCTGCGCTATTTGCGCGAGCTGCAACCGGCAGGCGTGGCACACCTCGCGCGACCCATTATCGAGCGTTCGGGCAGCGCGATGCCGCTCGACGATATGACGCGCCGTAATCTCGAACTCACCGAATCGTTGCGTGGCGGGACCGAGGCGACGCTGTTGAGTGTGCTCGACCGAACACTCACACCGATGGGTGCGCGACGTCTGCGCCAGTGGGTGCTCGCGCCGCTCGTCAATCGCGGCGCGATAGACGAGCGGCTCAGCGCTGTCGGCGCACTCGTGAGTGACGCCTTTGTGCGCGACGCTTTGCGCACGGCGCTCGACGGCGTGCGCGACGCCGAGCGACTGGGCAGCAAAGCGGCGGCGGGTCGCGCAACTCCGCGCGAATTGCGCGCGCTCGGAGATTCGCTGACGCGATTGCCGGCCGTGGCGCACGCGCTCGCGCCATTGTCGGCGCCGGTTGCAGCGGGATCGCTGCGCGACATCGTCGGCGCGTGGGACGACGCCGCAGATCTCGCGAGGGAAATCACGCACGCACTTGTTGAGCGACCACCAATTGTAATTGGCGACGGTGAAACGATTGCGAACGGCGTCGATACCGAACTCGACGAATTGCGCCGGCTGCGCGACGGGGGAAAAGATGCCATTGCGTCGTTGCAAACCGAGGAGCGAGCGCGCACGGGCGTTGCATCGCTAAAGGTCGGCTACAACAAGGTCTTCGGCTATTTCATTGAGGTGACGCGCGCGAACGCGCATCTCGTGCCCGCGGATTACCAGCGACGCCAGACATTGTCGGGCGCGGAGCGGTACGTAACGCCCGCATTGAAGGAATTCGAAGAACGGATTCTCACCGCAACGGAACGCTGCGAGACGATCGAGCGTGAGCGATTTGAAACGTTGCGTGCGCACGCCGGCGCGCAGATCTCGCGTTTGCAGGCGATCGCGGACCGTGTTGCATCACTCGACGCGTTTGCGAGTCTCGCAGAGGTTGCAGTCCACGAACGCTACGCGCGTCCCGAACTTACGGATGACACGGCGCTGACGATTGTCGGCGGCAGACATCCGGTCGTCGAGCGCATGATGCCGCGAGACCAGTTCATTCCGAACGATGTGACTCTCGGACCGAACGGCCGGTTGATCGTGCTCACCGGTCCGAACATGGCGGGGAAAAGCACGATCCTGCGGCAGATCGGATTGATCGTGCTGCTTGCGCAAATCGGGAGCTTTGTGCCGGCCGAGCGCGCGGTGGTTGGTGTATGCGATCGCGTGTTCACACGCGTCGGTGCGAGCGACAACCTGGTGCGCGGTCAGTCGACGTTCATGGTCGAGATGGCAGAAACGAGCGCGATTCTCAGTACAGCGACGTCGCGCAGTCTGGTACTGCTGGATGAAATCGGACGCGGTACCGCAACCTGGGATGGATTGTCGATTGCGTGGGCGGTGAGCGAACATCTCCACGATCGCGTGGAATGCAAAACGGTGTTCGCAACGCACTATCACGAACTCACGCAGCTTGCCAACGAACTCGACTCGGTTCGCAATTACTGCGTGGCTGTGCGAGAGGTTGGTGACCAGATCGTCTTTCTGCACCGATTGCAGCCTGGCGGTGCAGATCGCTCGTATGGAATCGACGTGGGTCGCCTGGCCGGATTGCCTGCCCCGGTCATCTCTCGCGCACGCCAGCTGCTGCGACTGCTCGAAGGTGGCGATCTCGCGCAGGCACTCGCAGCGAGCGGGGGGCCGAGACGGACGGCAAGTGCGGAACAACTCCCGCTGTTCGCGCCGACGGTTCATCCGGCGGTGGAGCGGTTGCGCGCAGTCGACATCGATTCGCTGACGCCACTCGCGGCACTGCAGTTACTCGCGGAGTTGTCGGCGAGCGCACGAGGAGAGGACGCCGCGGCGCGCGAGCCCGCAAAGCCCGGACTCGAGCGCGCATGACTGCGTCGCGCCCTGTATTCTTCGGTCACCCATGAGCGCTCGCTATCAGACGCCCGTCGACAGCGTCCTGGATACGATCGGCTGGACACCGCTGATTCGTTTGTCGCGCGTGACGCGCGGCATGCGCACGCCGGTCTACGCGAAAGTTGAGACGGCGAATCCCGGCGGCTCTGTCAAAGACCGCATCGGCATTCCGATTATCGAAGCGGCGGTTCGCGAAGGGCGACTCAAGCCGGGCGGCACGATCGTCGAGGGGACGAGCGGCAACACCGGTGTTGCGCTCGCGATGGCGGCCGCGCTGAAGGGCTATCGCTGCGTATTCACGATGCCCGACAAGATGTCGCAGGAAAAAGTGCGACTGCTCAAAGCGTTCGGTGCAGAAGTGATCATTACACCGACCGCGGTGCCGCCGGATCATCCTGATAGTTACGTGATGGTCGCGAAGCGCATTGCCGCGGAAACGCCCAACGCCATTCTCGCCGACCAGTTCTACAATCCTGCAAATCCCGCAGCGCATTACGCGACAATGGGGCCGGAGTTGTGGGAGCAGTCCAGCGGAAAGATCACGCACCTCGTTGGCGCAGCGGGAACAGGTGGAACGATTACCGGCGCTGGACGCTACCTCAAGGAACGCAATCCGAAGGTTCAAGTGATTTCAGGTGACCCGGTGGGATCGATTCTCGCCGAACACTGGCGCAGCAAGGGCACACGAAAGACCGAAGGCGTGCCGTACAAAGTCGAAGGCGTCGGTCAGGACAAGATTCCGAGCACGCTCGATATGAGCGTCATCGACGACTACGTCACGGTCACGGACCGCGACGCATTTGCAATGGCGCGCCGTCTCACGCGCGAAGAAGGTCTGTTTGCCGGAGGATCGACGGGACTCATCGCACATGTCGCACTGCAGTTGGCGAAACGCATCGACGATCCCAACGCGTTCATCGTGACGCTCGTGTGCGACACGGGCGAACGCTATTTGAGCAAGCTGTACAGCGACGAGTGGATGCGCGAGAACCAATTGCTCGACACCGATCACGTGACGCTCGGTGAATTGCTGATGCGCAAAACCGGTGACGGACCCGCACTCGTATCAGTCGCGCCGGGCGCGAGTGTGCGTCAAGCACTCGGCTTGATGTCGTTGCACGATGTGTCGCAACTGCCGGTCATGGATGGCGCGAGCTGCACGGGTTCCGTGAACGAGACCGTGCTGTCGACGCGTGGTCTCGAGAACGCAAAGCTCCTCGATGTCGCCGTGAGCGATGTCATGGATCCGCCGCTGCCGATCGTCGAGCACGACGCGTCCATCGAACACGTGAAGAAGATTCTCTCGAAAGCGAACCCCGCGGTGCTCGTTCGCCGCGCAGGTCGCGTCGAAGGAATTCTCACGCGGTCGGATGTGTTGCAATACATGATGAACCGATAGCGCTGAGCGCTAAGCCCTGAGCCCTGAGCAAGTACGAATGCGGATAACAGTTCTACTCGGCGGCACATCCGCTGAGCGTGATGTGTCGCTCGCGTCAGGATTGCGAGTGATTGTCGCGCTGAAGTCGAAAGGACACATCGTGACTGCCGTGGACCCGGCAGCCGGCGTGCTCGACGAAGGCGCACTGCATGGCGCGCTTGCGGCGGGCGTGCGCCGCGAACCACCCACTCCTGAGTATCTCGCGCAATTGCGCGCGAGTTCGCTTGGTCCGCTCATCGGCACGCTGCCTGCAGTCGTGCATGCGGACGTTGTGTTCAACGCGTTGCACGGCGGCGAGGGCGAGAACGGAACGATTCAAGGAATTCTCGATTCAGCCGGTGTGAAGTACACCGGGAGCGGTGCAATGGCGAGCGCCATTGCGATGGACAAGGATCTGTCGAAGACGCTGTTTCGTTCCGCGGGCGTGACCACCGCCGACTGGCTCATGGCACCGGCGACCGCTGATCAGGTTGCGTCGACGATCAAGTTCCCCGCGATCGTGAAACCATCGAAGCAAGGCAGCACGGTTGGTCTCACGCTGGTGAAAGAGCCGGGCCAATTGCGCGCCGCCATCGCGACCGCGTACCGGCACGACGACGAAGTCATGATCGAGCAGTTCATTCCCGGACGAGAATTCACGGTGGGTGTGCTCGGCGAAGATGCACTCCCGGTCGGCGAAATCATTTCAAAGAACGAACTGTACGACTATGAGGCCAAGTACACTCCGGGCATGGCGCGGGAGGTCTTCCCCGCCGCGCTCCCGCCGAACGCGACGGCCATTGTGCAGTCGCAGGCGCGCCGGGCCTTTCGTGCACTCAAGCTCCGCGGGTACGCACGCATTGACTTCCGTATGTTGGACGACGGAACGTTCTATTGTCTGGAAGCGAACACGAATCCCGGACTCACGGACTTGAGCCTGATTCCGCAGGCTGCGGCCGCTGCCGGGATTCCGTTTCCTGAGTTGTGCGATCGCATTGCGCATCTCGCGATGAACCCGACGGAAGGCAAGGAGCACCATCGATGACGGCGCCTGGATTTACCGCGGCCGCACTGGCCGGCGTTCCGGCCGGCGTACAGTCGCAGGGTATCTGGATGGGACGACGTCAGCTGTTCGTGAAGTTCGCCGGCGAAGCCGAGACGGCGACGATGTACACGTCGGATGCACTCGCGCGCGATCTGCAGCGGCAATCTCAGCGCGGCGCGTTTCACTCGGTGTCGATCACGGGACGCGATCCACTCGCGAACAAAGAATTCCTCGTCGCTGCTTTGACGAAAGCGAAACTCGAGATACCGGTCATGCTCGACGTCGATGGGCAACGTCCCGACGAAACGGTTACGCTGACGCCGCATGTGGCGCTCGTGCAGGTGACGCTCGATCCGGCGGCGCCCGACGCAATGATTCAGCGCGGATGCAGTACGTTGCGCGTTGCGGCGAGCGCGGGCTGTGCTCACGCGTTCGTTGCAGCAGCGAGCGCGGAGACGAGCGATGCGCAAATTCTCCGCGCCGTCGAGCGTGCGCGCGAAGCGAGCGGGCAAACGGACGTCGTACTGTTGCCGGCGTCCAGTTCCGACTCGTCACTCGATCGCCGGTGGGCGGTGCTGCTCGATCAGGCCATGCAACTGCATGCGCGCACGGTGCTTGGCTCGCGGATTCCGACGCCAGCGGGAATGCGCTGACGGTTCGATGTGATCCGCGTCGCGGCGGAACCGACGGCGAGCACCCGTCGTACATTCTCAGTGGTACATTGATCGTCCCCCGGGCCCGACGCAGCAATGCAGTCCACGCACGCCACCGAAGCACCTAACGAGTTTCGCACGACCGACGCGGTCAAGTGGCTGATCGCGATCAACGTTGGGCTGTATTTCCTCCAGCTCACGGTGGTCAGCGCGGCCGACGTTCGTGGCGCGCTTGCGTTCGAAATGCGCGACCTCGATGGCGCGCTCTGGACAATCGGCACGTACATGTTCGTACATGGCGGCGCGTGGCATCTCGCGCTGAACATGTACACGCTGTGGTTGTTTGGTCCGCGCGTGGAAGCGCAGTGGGGCGCGCGGCAATTCACAGGCTATTACCTGCTCTGTGGTTTCGGCGGATGGTTGTTCCATCTGCTCTTCGCGCGACAAGGTGTGTTTCTCGGCGCATCGGCGGCCGTCATGGGCGTCATGGTCGCATACGCATCGCGGTGGTCGAGTGAACGAGTATTCCTGCTCGGCGTTATCCCGATGTCTGTGCGGTGGCTGGTTGCGATGATGGTCGCGGTGAACATCGTCGGCGGTGTGAATGCGGGCGGCGGGGACGGCGTTGGATATCTCGCGCATCTCGGCGGACTCGTGATCGGCTGGGCGTATCTGCGCATGGTCAGTGCCATGCACATGGACCAGATGCGTCCGCGCGTTGCACTGGTGGCGGATGAAACTGACGAGATGCCGCGCGCGTTTCCGCGATCGCTGCCGCGTCAGCGCGGCGAACGTGAAAGCCGGCCGGAAGTAGACGACATCGTCCAGCAAAGCCAGGCGGCCGTTGCCGAGCATTCGGCACACGAACCGCGACGCGCGCCCACGCGTCACACGCCACCCGGCGGCGTCTCGGCGTCGGATCTCAATTTGCTGCTCGACAAGATTTCGTCGCAGGGCCTCGACGCGCTCACGCCCGCTGAACGCAAGCGGCTTGAAGACGCGGCTCGCCGCCTGAAGGATCAGTAGCGCGCCGGCGGGCGCCCGCGTGGAAGCTGCGCATGCGATGCGTTAGCGTTCAGTTGTGCCAAACGCATCGCTGCTCGAAACGTTCCCCAATCCATACGCTGATCGCGAGTACGTCATTCGCATGACGTGCGCGGAGTTTACGTCGTTGTGTCCGCTTGGTGGTGTCGAAAGTGACGCCGCGGAACTCGAATTGCTCAAAGGCGGCGCGCCGGATTTTGGAACGATCATCATCGAGTACGTCCCCGCCGCGACGTGCCTCGAACTCAAAGCGCTCAAACTGTATTTGTGGAGCTTCCGCAACGACGGAATTTTTTACGAGCGCGCGGTGAATCGCATCCTCGACGACCTCGCGTCGACAGCGAAGCCGACGCGCATGACGGTCACTGGAGATTTCAACGTGCGCGGCGGTATCAAGTCGGTGATCACCGCGACCTACGACGGATCGCGCGCTACCCGATGACGGGTATGTCCATCGGTGTCCAGCCGATGGAACCGCGACGGCCGGCACGCCACCGCGGAAACGTTCCAACAACGCGCATCGCCGCAGTTGCACGCGCGACATCTTCGAGCGCCACGCCGATGTGCGCGTTCCCAAGTTCGTGATCGAATTCAACGAAGAAACGGTACGACCACGGTTCACCTGCAGGGCGCGTGTCGATGCGGCGCAAGTTCACACCATGATCGGCGAACGGCTGCAACGCCATGAGCAACGCTCCGGGCGTGTCGCGCGTCGTGAACACGACCATCGTGCGAACGGGCGTACCGGCGTCGACAGCTTTTGGTTCGCGCGCGAGTGCAACGAATCGCGTTTGATTGTCGTGCCGGTCTTCGATGTCCGCAACAATGACATCGAGTGCGTGACGACCAGCGGCCGCGCGCGACGCGACGGCCGCGAAACTGGGGTCACCCAGTTGCGCGACCTCGCGCGCCGCGGCCGCGGTGTCGAACAATCCGTGCGTCTGAATGCGCGGGTGTGCGCGAAAAAAGTTGGCGCATTGCGCGAGTGCCAACGAGTGACTGAGGACCGTCGCAACAGTATCGATCGACGATCCGAACGGTCCCATCAGGCAATGGTGCACGTCGACGACGATCTCACCGACGGCAGCAAGATCCCCCGTCTTGTCGATGATGTCGTGCGTTTCACCGACCGATCCCGTGAGCGTATTCTCGATCGGGAGCACCGCGTCATCGACGTCGCCGCTCAGCAGCGCGGCGACGACGTCCGCGTACGTCGCGAATGGCACGGCCTCACTCGCGGCGCCGTACAACATTTGGATCGCGTCTTCGGAATACGCACCCAATTCGCCTTGAAACGCGACCTTCGTACGATGCGGAGTCGTCACGCAGAGAAAATGCGGTCCCTCCGCGGCATTCGCCACAGGAGGCCACTGGTTCGCGCGCAATGATCGACGCAACACATGCACCACCGAGTCGTGCCCGGATCATCGCCGCGTTCCTCGCGCTCTACCTGATCTGGGGGTCGACCTACCTCTTCATTAAATGGGTGGTCGTCGACGTCCCGCCGTTCCTTGCCGGCGCCATACGTCATGGCGCAGCAGGGCTGATCCTTTATTCGTGGGCCCGAATGCGCGGAGCTGCGCGTCCAACGCCGCGTGAGTGGGGGATTGCGCTGGTCATTGGAATCATGCTGTTGGGCATCGGCAACGGGATGGTGAATTGGGCCGTGCAGCACGCGCCGAGTGGGCTCACATCGCTGATCGTGTCGAGCGTGCCGATCTGGATGGTGCTCGTGGACTGGCTCCGACCTCATGGCACGCGGCCGACGCGGAGAATTGTTGCCGGACTAACGCTCGGGATGCTGGGAATCGCAGGCCTCGTGTGGAGTGCTGGCGGCGTCGACACCGGCGCGGCGAGTTCGGCGATGGTGCGCGTCGCGTGTGTCGTGCTGCTGCTGGGTTCGCTGTCGTGGGCGGCCGGCTCCATTCTCGCGCGTCACGTTCGACGGAACGCAAATGGTTGGCTCGCGACATCCATGGAAATGATGTCAGCCGCTCCGATGTTGTTCGTGGTCGCACTGGTCACGGGCGAGACGAAGCGGTTCGATATTGCGGCGGTTTCGCCGGTCGCGTGGTGGTCACTCGCGTACTTGATCGCGTTCGGATCGTTGGTGGCGTTCACGGCGTACACGTGGCTGCTCCGTGTCTCCACACCTGCGAAAGTTGCGACCTACGCGTATGTAAATCCGCTCGTCGCGGTGGCGTTGGGCTGGGGGTTTGGCGGGGAGCGTCTCTCGGGCGCCACGTTTGGCGCGGCCGGCCTCATTCTGGGCGCCGTCGTGCTCATCACGCTGCCATCGCGTACGGCGTAGGGTTAGGTTTCCGCGCCCCGAAGCGCAGGGTCGACCGATCCTATCGGGGCTGAGGCCAGGTAGCTCAGTTGGTAGAGCACACGACTGAAAATCGTGGTGTCGCCGGTTCGATTCCGGCCCTCGCCATCAGACCGGCTGCGCCGCAGCGCCTGGCTGTGTCATCGCGCCGCTCGCGTGCGGAGCACGCGTCGCGGCGCTCTTCCTTGCCAGGCGGGCGGCTC